>JBJTQF010000190.1:0-24003 GCA_046075485.1 Myxococcota bacterium
GGGGGGGGGGGGTGAGGGGGGGTGGGGAGGTGTGCAGGGGAGTGCGGATGTGTGCAGGGGCGCGCGCGCGTATGTGAGCAGGAGCGGCTCAAGCACATAAGACGGTAGGGGGAAGTTCAAGCAGAGGAAAACAAACTGGGAAGGTAAAAAAAAGGGTGGTCGATACTGAACAGCCACCAGACTTTTTTGGGGGGGGGGGGAACTGTCTGGCTTCTTGAACCGTACCGACCATTCATCAAAACTATTTTGAGCAAAGCATGTGTGCAACGCTCGTAATATTTTTACAGTAATGCACAGTTTAAAGGGTGTCCAGGAAAAAATTGGAGGAGACTGAAAAAACTTCTCGGAGTGCCTTTCTTCCTCAGGTGCGTTATCATAACATCATCACTTCTGGATGTCCCCTCAACAGAAAAGGGCCCGGTGCCCGCATGTCCTCCCCTGTGTTTCAAAATCCTCATCGGCTGCGGGTGATGCTCCTGCTCTGTGTGTGGAGCATCTACCTCTGGACGGGTGCCACCGCACCCACCTACTACGACACCGGAGAGCTGACCACCGCCGCAGCGGTCTTGGGCTCAGGGCATCCACCCGGTCAGCCGCTCTTCAGTCAGCTTGGTGCTCTCAGCACGTTGTTTCCTGTCGGCAGTCTCTTGACCCGGCTGGCGTGGATGTCGAGCCTCTTGACCCTCGGTGTCTTGTGGCTGATCATCGGCTGTGGACACCTGCTGCTTGACGCTCGTCCGCTCCAGCCTTCGACCGATGCCGCATCCACCGCTCCGTTGCCCGTTCCTCAGCTCTGGGTGCTCGAGACCTTTCTGCTCCTGAGCGTGGGGCTCTCGTTACCGCTCTGGCTCCAGGCCCATCGGCCAGAGGTTTATGCGCTGCATCTGCTGCTGGTGATGGCAGGGCTATGGCTCGCGTTGAGCCTCTGGAGAAGACAGCAACAGACGCCCAGTCAGCCGGATGTCCGGATGTATTTTGCGCTCGCCGGAGTGCTTGGGCTGGGCATGGGCAACCACCATCTGCTGGTGGTGCTCACCCTGCCCGGATTGGGGATACTGGTGGGCCTGCCGCCTCGCCGGACGTGGCTGCCGCTGCTGCTGATCGGCGGGTTGACGGCTTCTCTCTACTTGTTCTTGCCCCTGCGTGCGGAGGCCGGTGCCCTCCTGAGCTGGGGTCAGCCCGACTCGTGGGCGCGATTTTATGCGGTGGTGACGGCCCGTGCGTATCAGCGGAGCTTTCAGCACCTCGAGCTTCGGCATGTGCTCAACAACCTGGAGCTGCATGTGGCCCTGGCGGTACAGCTCTGGAGCATGCCGCTGCTGCTGCTGGGAGGGCTGGGCATCTTCCGGCTACGTCGGCAGACGCGGCTGCTGGGAGGGCTCATGCTCCTGCTGGTGGGGAATCTCAGCGCGACGGTGGGGCAGACGGTGTTTTTTCCCGACAATCCGGATGCATTGGGATACCTGAGTCTCTCGCTGGTGCTCCTGGGCCTGCTGGCAGGGGTGGGGTGGCTCTCGCTGCTGACGTGGCTTCACGGGCTGCTTCAGCGGCTCTCGACGCGCTGGCTTCGTCAAGCGGTGGTGGCTGTGCTCACCCTCAGTCTGGGGCTGATTCCGGCTTCGCGGGCGTGGCCTCAGCCTTCACTGGCGGCTCAGGACAGTCAGCAGCGTCTGGGAAAGCTCCTGCTGCGAGGACTGGAGCCCGGTGCGCGCCTCTTTGTTGGCTCAGATGCCTCGTCCTTTGCGGTGTGGTATCAACAAGGAGTGTTGTACGCTCGACCGGATGTGCAGGTGCTCTCACCTTATACCTCCGAGAACGCCCAGGGGATGCGCTTGCCACCTCCACTCGCGCAGGGACAAGGGCAGGCGCTCGAGTGGCCCTTGCCGGTCTCGCCGCCGCTGGTGGAGGCGCAGCAGCTCCAGGTCCAGCTCGAGCGTGCCTTGAGGCTGGGAAAGGTGGGACTGGTGGGGCTGGACTTGCCGTTGCCACTCGCGGAGCGTCTGCGGATCTCTCCCGCTCGTTTTATGCTGCTGGACCAGCCCGGAACTCCCCTGCTGAGCGGTCTTGAGCAAACCCTGGCGCACTGGGCTCAGGAGGCGGTGCGGCTCCAACAGGCGGATGGCTGGAGACAGGATCGACAAGGCCGGCTGCTCTATGGCGCATCCCTGGAGCAGGCGGGAGACTGGCTGCTGGAGCTCTCGCTGCCTCGGCTGGCGCTCCGGGTGTATCGTCAGGTGGAGCTGCTCGATCCCGATCCGCTGCGACTGGTGCGGCTCAAGCGGTTTAAGCTGGAGCAACACCTGGCACAAACAACGGCGGACACCAAAACAACGGCGGGCGCTCCTCCCTCTTTTTCCTCAGATCCGATGTGGCAAGAAGGAATGCCGCTGGTGGAGAACGGCATGCTCGAGCCCCTCCAGAAGCTGCTCGAGGCGCAGAAACAGAGGCTGGAGAAGTCGGAGCTAACACCTTCGCCGGTGATGCACTGGCTGCTCGCCTGGCAAGCACGGCTGGAAGGTCAGCCCTCACGCGCGCGGGAGCAGGTACAGGTACTGCTCGAGCAACTTCCTGTGGGAGATCCGTTTCGAGGGGAAGTGCTGCGGGTCTTCTCGCCCCTCCTGGACGATGCGGAGGCCATCACACGACTGCGAGAGCAGCTCCAGAGCCGGTTTGAGGGCCGTCTGGCAGCACAGCTCGGCTTTCGACTCTGGCAGGCGCAAGCGTCTGAGGCAGCGGAGCAGCTCATCAGCTCCGCGCTGAAGCTGGCACCGGAACAGGCAGAGCTGTATGTGATGCAGGGCTGGCTCAGGGTCTCTCAAGGACGTCTGGTAGAAGCGTTGGGATTGGCTCAGCAGGCTGCACGGCTGAATCCTGTTTTGCCGGAGGTTTTGCGCCTTCAGAGTTACCTCTATCGGAACGGGCTGCGCTGAGCACTCAAGCCCTCCCAGCCTTACAGAAGGACAGCGCATCCACCCACACCCACCTGCCCACGCACGCACGAGCTCCCGGTATCGACCCAATCTGAGGGCGTGGAGAAGAAGATTTCCCCGTCTCCACAAAAAATCCAGACTTTTGCGGTAGTCCTGGAAACACAGCGCGGACTCGGCACGACGGATATGTGTCCAGCCGAAGGGAGACCCTCTCCCAGCGCTTTGGAGGACTGCCCATGCTGGTAAAGCTGCCAAATGGTGTGAGTGTCAATCCCGAGATTGTAAAGTATATCCACATCCGCAAAGATCGAGTCCAAATGGACACCGGCCCCCGCATCATGTTCATCGTCTCGCTCAAGCTCGACGACGGCGTTGAGCTGCCCGTCCAATATTGCGATCAATTTGATCTCGCCACCGAAGTGTCGGTCGATTGCACCAACCGCATCAATAAAGGGCTCGGGGTGGAAGAAGAAAAACCCCCCGCTCCTCCCGAAGAAGAGGAGACCAGCTCGGATGACAGCAGCAGCTCAGATGACAGCAGCAGCTCAGATGACGCCAGCTCGGATAACAGCAGCAGCGCCTCCGAGGATGAGGATCCCTTCGCGGCCCTCGATGAGCAACCCGAAGAAGACCCCTTCGCAGCCCTCAACAGCGACGAAGAGGATGACCCCTTCGCCGGTCTCTGAGCACCACCCTGATCGCTCAAGGCGGACCTCGTCCAGCCATTGGCCTTTTGCCTGGAGCCTGACATGCTCTCCGAAGCGCGCATATTTGGATTGGTGTTTGTGCTCGGGTTGATGCTCGGCAGTCTCGGGCTCATCGTGGCCAGGCAAGGGCTCTCCGGGGGGATGCCCTCCACCGACGACACCGGCTTAGGACTCCCCACCCAGCTCCTGTTGCTGACCCTCGGCAGCGGACTGCTCTCGGGAAGTGCGGTGCTGGCACGCCGACAACACCATCAGCGTGAGACCGAACGCTTGCTGCTGCTCCCCGGCTTTTCTCCGTTCATGCAAGCCGAAGGAACCCAACCCCCCCGCCGGATCTTTCGACGGCTCCTGCCCGGTGCAGTGGTCTCGCTGGAGCCACTCGGCCCCTCCGAAGAAAAACCCGGCCTGCTCCTACGGCTGGTCTCCGAGACGCCCCTCACACTCACCCTCCGGGCCAGCCGCTCCCCCACCGATCCCCCCGTGCCGCTCGGAGACGAACGGCTCGATGGCTGGCTCCGCGCCCCCCATGCGATCACGCTCGAGGGCCGAGCACATCTCACCGCAGACGTGCGCTCTCAGCTCATCCAGCTCCGCGAGGCTGGCATCGTCGAGCTCCACATCGAAGGACGTCAGATGTTGGGACGGCTGGAAGGGGCTCCACCCTCTCCGACCGTGCTGGCACGCCTGCTCGGGATCTTACGCACGCTCCAGGGCGCGCTCAGCCTGTCGCTGGTGCTGTCTCCTTCACTGCTGGCCCGAGGGCTGGCCGATCCCCATCCAGGGGTTCGTCGTCAGTGGCTGCTTGCATTGCAAGAAACACCCCCGCCGTTCGAGCTGGGACGCACTCAGCTCCAAGGAGCACTCCGAGATCAAGACTGGGGCGTCCGGCTCGAGGCCGCACGATTGCTCGGGGCCGATGGCGAAGGTGTGCTGAGCTGTCTGGTCCATGAAGCACCCCTGCCCTGGGCCGCCGAAGCCGTCGAAGCCCTGGCAGAACGACAGTCAGAATCCGCTTGGACCCAGATCTGTGTGGCCCTGGAGAGACCGGAGACCCTCGCAGCAGCACTGGCATGTCTCCAGCGTGTGCCCAATCCTCTGGCGCTCCAGGGCCTGCTGGCGTGGTGTCAGAGCAGCACCCCTCCCGACCGACTCCAAGAATGCCTGCTCCTGCTGCAAAAGCTCGCAGACCGACGGGCCGCCGTGAGGCTCAATCCACTGCTGGGGCAGCTCCAAACGCCACATCTGCTTCCGATTCTGCTGGAGACGTTGGCGGTGTGTGGCGACGCCAGCTCCCGTCGAGCACTCTACGGCTGGCTCAAACAAGCGCCGGAAACACTCAAACCACGCGGTGAGCAGCTTCTGGCGGAGCTCATCCTCCAGTTTGGTCCGCTCGAGCAAGGAGGGCTCAGCTTGACGGAACCTCGACCCGAAGAAGGAGGGCTCAGCCTGGCGATGCCCTCCGACAAAACACCCTCCGACAAAACACCCTCCGACAAAACACCCGAGGGCTAAACACCCGAGGGCTAAACACCCGAGGCGGCACCGTGGCTCAGGGTTTTTTACCACTCACAAAACGAAGGGCCATGCTCGCCCACTGCTCTTCAAATCGGCTGCGCGGCTGAGCAAGCTGGTTGCGCAAGGGACCACTCTTGAGCACACGGGCATATCGAGCCGGAAGCTCGGCGTAAACGGCCTGCTCACCCCCCGGCACCTGCTCCAACAAACCGGCGAGCGCTCGAGCATATCCCACCGGGCCCCCCGGCTTCTGGTTGAGACGCTCCCAACCATCCACCAACGCGCCCACCACTTCGGCCTTCTCTTCAAAGCTCAGGAGCTCATGACGCGCGACAGTCGCCCCCCACGCATCCAAAAAAGGCGCAATGGGCAACAGGAAATCTTCAGAACGCCGCAGGCAACGGGGCGCACGCAACGGCAAATGACGATGGTTCTCCACCGCCATCATGGCCTTGTTGAGCTGGCCGGCTTCGATGAGGGTGCCTTCAAATCGCTCCGGGCCCTCGTGTCCAACCCGATACACCCTGCGAAAGAGCGGATCCGCAGCAGGCACCTGCCATGCGTCGAGCACCCGATCCAGGTCTCCCAGGTTGTGAGCAATGGTGGTGGCAGCCCACAATAACCCCACCCCATTCCGAGCACGCTTAAACTCACGATAAACCGCTGCTTCCAGCTTCAGCTCGTCGAGCACGGCGTCGGCCACCTCCTGAGCTTCTGGATGTTTGCGCATCTTTAAGGTGGCATAAGCAGGGATGGCAATGGTCAACCACTCACCGGCATGACCGGTGAGCTTCAGGCCAGACTCCGGGCCCGTCACCACACGCCGAGAGAGGGCTTGAATGTCCCAGCCTCGTGCTTCCAATACCAGCCGCTTCATCTCCAGGGCCGTCTCCAGCGGAAGCGAAGCAGGCCAGAGCTTCTGTCGAATCTGGTTGTCCACGTCGGTCGGCACAAGGGTGGTGACGGTGGCAAAATGCGCACTCACACACAAGGCAAAATAGGCACCATGACTCAAGGAGGGCTCCTGTCCCGCCTCAAGCTGAGCATACACCTGAAGCAACCGCACCAAATGAGGGGCTCGCGCCGGGGCCTCGAGGACATGTCGGTCGAGCCAGCCAGGGGCAAACATAAACGGTGCCGTACTCTGCACCAGCTCGAGCAAGGTCTTGGGGGCAATGCCACGCGGAAGGGAAGGCTCTCTGGAGGTCGTCATAACAATCCTGTGTCGCGGAGCGGGGCATCACGGCGAGCGGCTCCCGCACTCATCAGCTTTGCGCACCGATCAGGCTCGGACACCGATCAGGCTCGGACACCGATCAGGCTCGGGCACCGATCAGGCTCGGGCACCGATCAGGCTCGGGCACTCGTCAGCTTCGCACGCAGGCCAGCACTTTTCCAGCATGGCCATCGACCTTCACTTTGGGGAAGACCTGCTTGACCACGCCGCTGGGGTCGATCACCACGGTGGTGCGCTCGATGCCCATCGACTTCTTACCATACATATTCTTTTCTTTCCACACGCCATATGCCTCAATCATGCCGCCGGTGGGGTCGGAGAGCAGGCTAAAGTTTAAGCCATACTTGGTCTTAAACTTCTGATGAGAGGCCACGCTGTCTTTGCTGACCCCCACAATCACGGCGTTGGACCCCGAAAACTGCTCAGCAAGGTCACGGAAGTCTTGGGCTTCGCGGGTACATCCGGGGGTATCGTCTTTGGGATAAAAATAAAGGACGAGGGTCTTGCCAGCAAAATCGGCCAGGGTGCGGAGCTGGTCGGTATCATCCTGGAGCGAAAAGGCCGGTGCAGAGGATCCAACGGTCAAAGACATGGGACAACTCCTGAGAAGCGGTGGATGTGGACACCGACGCGCTGCGCGCCGATCATGCCCGCCGGATAGGATGTACGCCCTTACGTGCGCGTCAAGGGGCTCCCGGCGAGATTGACCCCAGGCATGGAGCT
Source organism: Myxococcota bacterium (assembly GCA_046075485.1). Lineage (GTDB taxonomy): Bacteria > Myxococcota_A > UBA796 > JAJRTE01 > JBJTQF01 > JBJTQF01. The sequence goes on from JBJTQF010000190.1 coordinate 7,113, forward strand.
GGATATGATGACCATGCCAGACACCAGCAGATGCGGAATGCGGAGAACATGCGCCATGATCGACTGGAAATACGTAGAAGCACTCGAAACCGCTCAGACACAGGCCGCTTCGTTGCTGAGGGCGCTACAGCCTCAGCTCGCGGAAGGCATGGGGATGGTCGAGCTTCAAGAAAAGTTGGCAAGTCTGGCGCGTGTCCAGAACATCACCCTCGCGCAGCCCGCCCGTTTCCGTTTGGGAGAGTCTCCCTCCGGGATCCGCCCCAATTTTTTGCGACCGACTCGGCTCCGGCTGCCTTCGCTGCTGGGGGTGGATGTGCATGTGCGGGTCGGAGAGGTGGTGGGAGATTTTGCACGTCCGCTCCGCTTTGGGGAGGAAGGACGACACTGGTTTTATCTCCAGACGGCCCGCCGAATCCAGCAAAACTGGCTGGATAATCTTGCTCAGTGCAAAACAGAGGCCAATGCGTATGCGCTCGCGCGTGCGTGTGCAGAAAAAGAAGGGGGACGGCTGCTCAACGCTCCGCATACGCTGGGGCATCATGTGGCGGTGCCGTATCCGGTGAGGCCGCTGGAGGCACAGCTCCGCCAGCGTAAGGAATGGCTGGAGCATCGGCTCAAGGGATGTCTGCCGCTGCGTCGATTTTCGCCACCGCTGGACCGAGGGTTGTGGAGCTTGGAGCCGGAATATTGGCTCGACCGGCATCATTTCCGCTTTGAGGATGTGTTTACGCGCACGGAGCGAGGTTTTGAGCGGCTGGGGGATCCGACCAGACTGGATACGGTGGGATGAACGGTGCTGCGCTGTGGGCAGGATTTCAGCGGCTGTTGGTGCGTGCCGGGGTCTACCTGCTGGGCCTGCTGCTGTTGGTCTGGCCGCTCCCGCTGAGCTTCTCGACGCGCTTGCTCGGGCATCCAGAGGTGGATGTCTGGAACCATATCTGGGGCTTCTGGTGGGTGGGGCAGACGCTGCTCGAGCGAGGTGTGCTCCCGGTGGAGACACACTTGTTGGTGCATCCCACGGGGGGCAGGCTCTACTTTATTGATCCACTCAATGCGGTGCTGAGTGCGCCGCTTCAGCCGCTGCTGGGGCTGGCGACGTCGTATAACCTGGTGCTCTGTTTTGAGCTGTGGCTGGCGGGGATGAGTGGCCATGCGGTGGCGCGTGCGGCAGGCGCTTCGGAGCGCGCAGGGTATCTGGCGGGATTTTTGTTGCTCTTCAGTCCGTTTCTACGCTGCGAGACACACAACGGGATCACGGAGGTGCTCAACCTGGGCTGGCTGGGGCTGGCGCTGGCGGCCATACTGCATGCGCTCCAGCGGGGAGGGCTCGGCTGGAGCCTGCTGGCAGGCGGGCTGAGTGGGCTGGCGTTTGTGGCATGTTGGTATTATGGGCTGGCCATCGGGATGGCAGGGGTGGGGCTGCTGCTGTGGGGGCTCTTGTTTGAACGGCCTCGAGGCTGGGGATGGGCGAAGGCCGGGCTGCATGTGGGGGCGGCGGGTTTGGCGGCGGGTTTGGTGGCAGCGCCGCTGCTCCGAGCGTTTCTGTGGACGCTGCAAGGGCAGGACGCCATCATCCAACGCATGCCGGATACCACAGGCTTTTTGCTCCGACACAATGCGACGGATTTGCTCAGCTTTTTTATGCCGGGCGACTACTTTAAGCCGGATCACTGGCGGGAATATGGCGAGCGATTCCTTCACACAACCTACCTGGGCTGGATCGGGCTCGGGCTGGCTGGCGGGAGCTTCGGGCACTCGCGGGCGCGCATGACGCTGAGGCTGGGGGTGATGGGGCTGGCTTTTGCGGTGCTGGCGCTGGGGCCGTATCTGTTCGTACACGGGGATTTTTTGGTGATCGAGGGGCATCGGTTTGCGCTGCCGTTTGCGACGCTCTTTCACGGGCTGGGGCTGATGAGCATCACGCATCCGGCGCGACTGGTGGCGAGTACGCTGCTCTGTCTGGGGGCGCTGGCGGCGTTGGGATGGGATCGGCTTGAGCTCCGACTGGGACGATGGGGGCGAGTGCTCTGGGTGGGGGTGCTCGGGGCGCTGATGTTAGAGCTGCTCCTGCTGGGACCAGGGCCCTGGCCTCTGCCAACGGCTTCGGCCCGGTATGCCGAGAGCTCGTTTCGACTGCGTGAGGCGCGTGAGGCAGGAGCGGTGTTGGATCTGCCTGCCAGACATTATAATACGATGCTCCCGTGTCGATATCTGTATGAGCAGACGCTGCATGGACGGCCTGTGCCGTATCGGGTAGATGTAAAGGCGGAACGGGCTCCGGGTCTGTTGCAGGATCCGCTGGGGCATTGGCTGGTGGCGCTGGCTCATGAGAACCCTGAGCTCCCGGCTCGACATCCTTCTCCGGCGCGGGAGCGGCTACGCCGACTGACTCAGGCTCAAAAGGAAGAACGGATCGAGCGGATGCTGAGGGCGCAGGGTTATCGAGCGGTGGTGGTGCATCGGGAGCTGCCTTCGCCTCCATTTGGGGCGTGGCCTTATCGCGCACTGCTGGAGCCCGTGCTGGGCGCTCCAGAGGTGACGGCGGATGGACAATGGATCTTCTGGCTCAAGAACTGATGCCCTTCGACCTGTGGAGGTCACAGGCTGATGTGCTCGACGTATTTCGGTGAATCTTGTTTTGAAGGGAATTTTTGCAGAGAGGGCGCTGCCATCATGTGCCTCTCGTGTGTGTCCCTTGCATTTCTTGATGGCGACTCTTTTTAATTGTGTATACCTTGACCCTTAAGAGGGATCATCTACTCCTGAGCGAATGCCTTTCCGCGTGTGCATGTGGGCCTGCCGATATCATCCCCTCCTCTCGTTTATACCGTGCGTTTCATGCGTTGGCCCTCTCAAGGAGTAGTGATGCTCATGACCCGGGAGAAGCACGATCAGTTTGCCAAGTCCCTGCTTCAGACGGTATTAGAGCCCCTCGGGGAGACCCTCGCGGGTGTAGAGGTTCCAGCGGAGCCGCTGAAGGTGGACATCACGTTTGAAGCGCGAGGCACGTTAAGTCCTCAAGAGCATGCGCTGTATGGACTTGCGGGACGGTTGGTCTCTGAGCGTGCGCTCTTTGAGCCGTACCGTCGAGGGCTGGAGCGGGAGCACTTACAAAACGGAGCGGCCAAGCTGGGATGGCATCAGCTCCATCAGAATCGGGAGCAGCGCCAGTCCGAGGCCAAACCAGGGGTGAGCATGCCCTGGGTGCCGTTGTGGATCATCTCGCCGTCGGCTCCGTCGGACCTGCTTCAAGACTTCGGCTGTCGTCAAGCGTCGGGGCTGTATAAACAGACTCCAGGTGCGGACTGGTGGGAGGCAGGGGTTTGGCCTCCCGGCGTCTATCTGATGGCGAAGCTGTTTCCGCTGGGGGTGGTGGTGCTCAACGAGCTCCCAGAGGTTCCCGAGACCCTGACGTTACGCTTGATGGGGAAAGGTCCGACCTTAAGACGGGCCATCGAGGAGGTGCGGAGACTCGGCCCCGATGAGCCGTTGCGGAAGCCAGTGCTGCATCTCCTGATGAAATGGCGTATTATTCAGATAGAAAGTCCTGCGTTAGACAGAGACGAAAAGGAGGCCGCCATGTACGCCGCAATCACCTACGACGAATGGGCCAGACGCCTGCGCGATGAAGGGAAGCTCGAGGGCAAGCTCGAAGGCAAGCTCGAAGGCAAGCTCGAGGGGAAACGGGAAGGAAAGCTCGAAGGCAAGCTCGAGGGGAAACGAGAAGGAAAGCTCGAAGGTAAACTCGAAGGTAAACTCGAAGGCAAACGCGAGGGGAAACGGGAAGGTAAGCGGGAAGGTAAGCGGGAAGGCCGACTGGAATCCCTCCGGGAGATGCTCCTCCTCTTTTGGAGAGGTCGCTTCGGACGGGTGCCCTCTACAGTGGAAACGCGCGTGAAAGGCGCTCGCCAGCCTGAGCTGCTCGAGGCACTGGTGGAAGAGCTCGCCACCGCACAATCGGCAGCAGCACTGGAAACGCTGTTTCTTGAGAGACTCCCCGAAGTGTCATCCACCCCCTAAACGCATCACCCCGGCACTCACCCGCAAGGGATTCCATCCCTTGACCCGTGTTTGGTTTTTTGTTTGTGGGTGACGGATTGCTTAGAGGACACCGTCCCCTCCAACCCTCCCTCCAAAGATTCCCCCCCCTTACCCATGTTTTGTTTTTTTGAGGGAAGCTGGCTATAGCTCGAAGGGGGCTGCGTCGTCCAACACCTCGTGGGCGCTCGCATACGCACGCATGAGATTTTCTTGCCTCAACGCATGTTCAACCGCCACCAAACAACGCTGTGCCACCCCCCCAGCACTCGCCTCGATCTCCACCTCCGGCGGCTGCTCCATCCCATTCACCGCCAGCATGTACCTCAACCCCAGCTCCAAAGCACCCCCATACAATGTCGGAGCCCTCAACAAACTCAACCCAAAGACCCGATTCCTCAACCACGCTCCATATAATCCCTCGTTTCCCCGCGCATGCTCCAACACCGGGAGCCCCCCCGCCTGCCACTGCCGAAGCTGACGCGCCACAAACGCACGATATACCCGCCGCCGATCCACCCTCGCAAGCCACCCTAAACCCGACTCCAACCCCTCCCCCTGCCGAATCAACACCTGAATCAAGGGCGCAAGCCGCAGGATCAGCTCCTCCAACAACTCCCTCGGACGCTCCGCCGTGTCCGCTAAGATCTCCTCCATCCGCTCACGAAGACCCTCCCGACGACGACTGATGGCCTCCACCAGCTCCGGCAAGGCAAGCACCATCACCGTCGGAGACCACCGCTCCATCAACCCCAAGAGCTCCGCTTCCCAGCCCAAATAAGCATCCAACAAAATCAGCCGCCCATCCCCCACCGGTACCACCGCCGCAGGCATCACCACCTCCCAGCCCTCCCGCTCCGATGATAGTAACCCCTCCAGATGATCCCCCTCCCAGCGAGACCCCACCAAACCCGTCCGATGCAAGCGCGTACACTCCCACTGAAGATGCAACCGCAACACCCCCCCCGGCAATAAGCTCAACAACAACGGAAAGTCACGACAGGCCCGTGGTTTGTGCTCCGCCCCCAACGCCGCATGGATTGAACAGCCCCTCGACACCGGATCCAATAAGGCACAGGCCCCCTCCCGATGCAAAAGCTGCCACGCCGACGCTCCCACCTCCAGCCGGATATCCGGCGGAACAAAACGCGCCAGCGCCTCCGCCTTCAGCGGCGGCAACACCCCCACCTCGTAGCCCGCTCGACATGACTCCCCACACTGCTCACACCGATACCGCGCCTCGGGAAGTGATACCAGCTCCAACACCTCCAGCTCCGCCCGCGTGAGCCAACGAGAAGTTAACGGCGCTTCATATATCCCTTCCGGCATCGATGAGCTCTCAGGCTCTGCCTGCGCCCCAGGCTCTGCCTGCGCCCCAGGCTCCCCAGGCTCCGCCAGAGATACCTGAGCGGAAGCTGAAGCACGAAGACCCTCCGGCAAGCGCCCCTCCAAGAGCAAAGCCCGCTGAGATGCCTCCTGCCACAGCGGATCAGACGCCCCACCCGCCTCCGGTATGACCTGCCCTCGACACAGGCGTGCCCACTGCTCGACGCTCACACGCCAGACAGGACCATCCGCAGGCTGAAGCAATACCCATGCGGGCTCCCCTCCCACCTGCTCAAAAGAGATGCGAACATCGGATTTTAAAAGAGAGGAAGCACTCAGGAGACACACTCCACTTCGTCGAGCAAGCGGTCGAGATCCGGGATCAGCACCCGTCGTTTCTCAAAAACCGCCACTTTGTCGTCGGTGAGACCACGAACAGTACGCGCGACGGTCTCCGGTGTGGTCCCCAACATCGAAGCAATATCCTGGCGAGAAAGACTCAAGGTGATGCTGATCCGACCCTCATCGTCCACATCACTGTCTTTATCCTTGAGCATGAGCAGAAAATGAGCCATCCGCGCACGAATGGAAAGGGTGGCCGCCCGTAAGAAGTTCTCCTCTGCGTCTTGGAGATCCTGCGAGATGTGCTTCATGAAGTCGAGGATGACCTGCGGATTACGCGCCGCGATGTCATTCACCACCGCCTTATCGATCCAGCAGATCGTACAGTCCGTGGCCGCTTCCGCAGAGTTCCCATACGGCTGCTGCGAAAAAAAGGAGCGATACCCCAACGTCTGCCCCTTCCCCAAAACCCGGATGATGGCCGAACGCCCCTCCACATCCGACTTGCGGAGCACCACCGTGCCCTTCTCGATGCAGTAGATGCCCAACGGGGGATTGCCCTGGTAAAAGATCACCTGGCCAGCTCGATAGTGATTGACCACTTTGGCCTGATTCAGCAGTGCCAGATCATGCTGGCAGAGACTGCCCCACTCCGAGTCCTTGCGGTTGGTACAGTGAAGACAATCCGGGGGATGTGCTTGCGCCATGACGCCATCCTCGCTTCAGGGAGTCTTAGGATTGTGACTGCGTTGTAAACAGAAACATTATACCCGAGAAGGCATAAAAGTGCATTACTTGATCTAAATCAAGTGGCGACTTGCGGAGGATCATCGGTGCGCTTGATATTCCGCAGCAGAGCCCTTGACGCCCATCACCCCCCCCCTTTGAGAAGCAGCGTACATTAAGGACCATCCACCAAGGACAATGGAGACCGGATGGGTCGGCCTCCATTGCCCACGTCAGGGGGTCCGCATGCACCCACTTGAAAACCTTACCCAAGTCTCATCGACGCAAGAGCTTAAAGAAGCCCTTCGGCGGCTGGGCGTGGAGCCACTGACCTATCGAGAAGGTCAGGTGCTCCAGTATCAACACCAGCTCCCCCGTGGCACCTTTCTGCTGGTCGAAGGGCGGCTGAAGCTGCTCCAAGAAGACACCCCCACATCCATTGAACGTCACACCGCCGTGGATGGCCCCTACTTGGTGCCCCCCTGTGACGCCCTCGACTTCCCTCTGCCCTGGAGCATCCAGGCAGAGTCGGATTGTACAGTCTGGTTTTTCTCGCGGTATCTGTGCCAGCGGGGGGAGACTCTCCGTCACTGCTTGAGCCAGCTTCAGCGAACGGACAGCCCGCTCTATCAACTCTGGAGCTCTTATGTCATCAACGCTTGAGACCTTTCGTTACGACGACGCGGTCGTGCGCAAGTTTGCCCTGGCCACCATCATCTGGGGCATCGTGGGCATGCTGGTGGGTGTGATCATCGCCGCCCAGCTCGCTTATTGGCCGCTCAACCTGGGAGAATATCTGTCGTTCGGGCGGCTACGGCCCCTGCACACCAACGCCGTCATCTTCGCTTTTGGCGGCAATTCCATCTTCGCGGGCATGTATTACGCCACTCAGCGGGTGCTCAAGACCCGGATGTGGAATGATACCCTCTCGAATGTTCACTTTTGGGGCTGGCAGCTCATCATCGTGGCGGCAGCGATCACCCTTCCGCTGGGATTCACCCAAGCCAAAGAATATGCAGAGCTGGAATGGCCCGTAGACCTCGCCATCACCGTGATCTGGGTGGTCATGGGCGTGAACTACTTCATGACCCTCTGGAATCGCCGCGAAAAACATATGTATGTGGCGGTCTGGTTCTTCATGGCCACCCTCATCACCGTGGCGATTCTCCACCTGGTGAACTCCGCCGCCCTTCCCGTGATGGCGTTTAAGAGCTACTCCGCCTATTCCGGTGTGCAGGATGCCATGATCCAGTGGTGGTACGGTCACAACGCCGTGGCGTTTTTCCTCACCACCCCCTTCCTCGGGCTGATGTACTACTTTTTGCCCAAAGCAGCTCAACGTCCCGTCTATAGCTATCGGCTGTCGATCTTGCACTTCTGGTCGCTGGTCTTCATCTATATCTGGGCAGGCCCTCATCACCTGCACTATACCTCCCTGCCAGATTGGGCCTCCACCCTGGGCATGACCTTCTCCTTGATGCTGTGGGCTCCGAGCTGGGGCGGCATGGTCAACGGTCTGCTCACGCTGCGCGGCGCGTGGCATAAAGTCACCTCCGATGTGGTGCTCAAGTTTTTTGTGGTCGGATGCACCTTCTACGGCATGTCCACCTTTGAAGGCCCCCTGCTCTCGATCAAGGCCGTCAACTCCCTCTCGCACTATACCGACTGGACCGTGGGACACGTTCACTCCGGCGCTCTCGGCTGGAACGGCTTCGTGACCTTCGGTATGCTCTACTGGCTGGTGCCACGTCTGTGGAAAACCGAGCTGCATAGCTGGAAGCTGGCCAATGCGCACTTCTGGATCGGGACCATCGGCATCGTGCTCTATGTGGTGTCCATGTGGGTGGCCGGCATCACCCAGGGTCTCATGTGGCGCGCCTTCGATGAGACCGGTCGGCTGATGTATCCGGACTTCGTGGAAACCGTTAAACAGATCATGCCGTTCTACTGGATCCGTCTCGTCGGTGGCTCACTGTTCCTCGTCGGCATGCTGATGATGGGCTACAACGTGCTCCGCACCGTGATGGCCGCCCCCAAGACCCTTCCCGATGAAGAAGCCTCCGCCCCCGCGCGTGTGGATCACGAAGACGCCTCCGCTGGCTGGCACCGCAAGCTGGAAGGAACCCCCATGCGCTTTGCGGTCTTCACGGCAGTCTCCGTGCTGGTGGCCTCCGCCTTTGAGTTTGTGCCCACCTTCCTCATCAAGTCGAATGTGCCCACCATCGCCTCGGTGAAGCCCTATTCTCCGCTGGAGCTGGAAGGCCGCGACATCTACGTTCGAGAAGGCTGCTACAACTGCCACTCCCAGATGGTCCGGCCCCTCCGCGCGGAGGTCGAACGGTACGGCGAATACTCCAAACCCGGCGAGTTCGTCTATGACCATCCCTTCCAGTGGGGGTCCAAACGCACCGGGCCGGATCTCCACCGGCTGGGTGGCAAGTACAACGATATGTGGCATGTACGCCATATGGAAGATCCCCGCGCCATCGCGAAGGACTCCATCATGCCACCTTATCCACACTTGTACACCAAGACGCTGGATCTGAGCCATACGAAGGCCAAAGTCGAAGCGATGGCCGCCCTTGGGGTGCCCTACACCGCCGAACAAATGGATAAGGCCGCCGAGCTCGCCAAAGCCCAAGCCGACAAAATGGGGGAGGCCCTCGCCGCCGAAAAACGCCCGGATCTCGGAGACAAAGAGATCGTGGCCCTGATCGCGTATATGCAGCGCCTGGGCACCGACATCAAGAATGAACCCAAGCCGGTGGCCGGGAGGTAATCATGCTCAGCGGAATTGTCGGCAGTGTGGAGATCTCGTTCTGGCCCCAGCTCGCACTGGTGCTGTTCTTTTCCATCTTTATGGTGATGGCGGTGAGGGTCTTGAGGACCGACTCAAAGGTCTTGGAAGAGACCGCCCGCCTTCCCCTTGATGACTGAGCCGGGAGGACGTCATGTCAGAGCAGAATAAAACCTCTGAAGAGCAGAATATCTACATCGAGGGCGAAGTGTTACGCCCTCACGCCTACGACGGCATCGAGGAGTACGATAATCCTCCGCCGTTCTGGCTCCAAGCGGTCTTCTATGCCACGGTGTTTTTCAGCTTGGCCTATACACCGTATTATCTGCTGGCCTACAAGCTGAACATCGACACTCCTCAGCTCGCCCTGGCTCAAGAGCTGGATCAGGCCGCGCAGGACAAAGAAGCCTATCTCAAGGCCCATCCGGAGCTGATGAAAGAAGCCACCGAAGAATCTCTGACCGCACTCACCCAGGATGCCGGTGCGCTCGAGAAAGGGAAGGCCCAGTTCATGACCTCCTGTATGGCCTGCCACGGCGCACTCGGCGAAGGGGGAGTCGGCCCCAACCTCACCGATAACGCCTGGATCCACGGCGGAAAGCTGCTGGAGATCCGCCACACCATCGCCAAGGGAGTGCCCGAAAAAGGCATGATCGCCTGGGACGCTTCACTCAAGCCCGAGATGATCGACGCCCTGGTCGCCTACATCCACACCCTTCAAGGGACCAACCCCCCCAACGCCAAAGCCCCTCAAGGCACCGTGCTGGGGATGAACTGAAACCGTCGAGCTTCCCACGTCTACGCTGAAGCGCCAGAAAATAGGGATAGGTGTCTTATGTCCTCACATCCTCGTCCAGAGCTGTTACCTCCAACGCCCTACGCGACGGCCACCGAAAGCGGCGGTCGTAAGTGGGTCTATCCAAAACGCTCCGAAGGTCGCTATTGGCAGGCTCGTCGAGCCGTAGCGGTGTTTTTGGTCGGGCTTTATACCGCCCTGCCTCATCTCCGCATCAATGGAATGCCTGCGGTCTGGCTGGATATTCCAGCGCGACGTTTTACCCTGTTTGGAACACAGTTCTGGGCCACCGATACCCTGTTTCTGGCGCTCTTTTTGCTGAGTGTGGCGGTGACCATTGTGGCGGCCACCGCCCTCTTTGGCCGCATCTGGTGCGGCTGGGGATGCCCTCAGACCGTCTATATGGAGTTTGTCTTCCGGCCCATCGAGAACTGGCTGGAAGGCCAAGCCAACGCCCAACGTAAGTTTGATGACGCCTACGAGCTCCCGCAGCTCCTGCGCAAAGGGCTCAAGTGGGTTCTCTTTACCCTGATTGCCATGCTCATGGCTCATACGTTCTTGGCTTACTTCGTCAGCGTGGACCGCTTGACTGTGTGGATGACCCGCTCACCCTTTGAGCATCCGCTCTCGTTTCTGGTGATGGCGGGTGTCACCGGGCTGATTCTTTTCGACTTCGGCTGGTTCCGCGAGCAAATGTGTACCATCGCCTGCCCCTACGGACGACTCCAGGGCACCATGATGGACATGCACACGCTCCGAGTTGGCTACGATTTTAAGCGGGGAGAGCCTCGCGGAAAGCTCCAGAAAGAAAAAGAAGGAGAGACCACGCTCCACGGTGACTGCATCGACTGCAAGCTGTGTGTGCAGACCTGTCCCACCGGCATCGACATCCGCAATGGGCTCCAGCTCGAGTGCATCGGCTGCACCCAGTGCATCGACGCCTGTGATGAGGTCATGGATAAGATCCACAAACCCCGTGGACTCATCCGCAATACCACCACGGCGGAGCTCGAAGGCCAGCCCCAAAAAATCGTGCGCCCTCGGCTCTTCGCTTATGCTGCGGTGCTCTTGGTGCTCATCGGCACCCTCACGTATCAGCTCGAGACTCGAGCGGATACGACCGTCAGCCTGCTCCGGGCGGTAGAAGCGCCCTATACCGAGCTGCCCGACGGTCGTATCTCCAACCACCTGCGCCTCAAGATTAGCAATAAGCTCCGCGAGGAACGCTCCTACACCCTGGAGCTGGTGGAGCCCAAAGGTGAAGGCATCCAGGTGGTGGTGCCACTCTCGCCGCTGGTGATTCAAGGGGGTGAGATCGGCCAGACGGATGTGATCGTCATGCTGCCCCCCGCTCTGGTGCCCGGAGACAGCCGCCCGCTCCAGTTTGTCATCCACGACAGCGACGGCGAGACGTATGAGGCCAGCTTCAACTTTCTCGGCCCCAAACACTGACGGGAGCCCAGACCACTCGGAATCAAAGCCAGCTTCACCCCACATCGGCTGGCGCTTGTTTGAAGGCTTCAAAGCCTCGCCCAAAGGAGGGCTCGTTCATGGATACGCACGCCAAAAAATGGGTCGGGATGATCGCAGGGTTCATCGGGCTGATGGCCCTGTTTAATGGGATCTTGCTCTCGGCGGCGCTGGGAGACAACGGCTTTGCGCCAGAGCCGGATGCTTATAAAAAAGCCCTCGCTTGGGATGCGCACCAAGCGGCAATCCGTCAGAGCCGTGCGCTCGGCTGGAAGACCTCCGTCCAGGTGACGCCCGCTCAGGATGGAAAAGCACAGCTCACCCTCTCGGTGCGAGACGGGCAGGATCAGCCGGTGAACCTGTCGAATGCGGAGGTGGTGTGGAGCCGTCCCGCCGATGCCCGCTTGCATCATACGCTCACCCTGAGAGGGGTCGGGCCAGGACAATATGAGGTCTCGGTGCCCGTGCCCGTCAAAGGGCTGTGGGAAGCGCAGCTCTCGTTGAGCCGAGGTCAAGAGGTCTACCAAGACCAGCCTCGGCTGGAGGTCCGCTGAAGATGGATGCGGTCATGGTGGGCTCGGTGATGTCAGCCAGTCTATTGGGAAGCCTTCATTGTGTGGGGATGTGCGGCGGCTTGGTCACTCTTTATGCCGGTCAGGAGCAGCGTGGCCCAGAGTGGACTGCACACCTGGCGTATAACCTCGGACGGCTGAGCATCTATACCGTGCTGGGAGCTCTCGCGGGCATGTTGGGAGCCGGATTAAACCTCGCGGGAGAGCTGCTGTCGTTTCAAGCGGTGGCCGCTCGACTGGCGGGCGCTTGGATGGTGCTGTGGGGGTTGCATACGCTGGTGCAGGCCCTGCCGGTGCTCCAGAAGCGGGTGGGGACGTTTCCCAATCCGTTGCGTCGTCTGAGCGCGCGGGTGATGCCCCTGTACGCGCGCCTGCGCACGAGGCCCGGGGTGGGAGCGGCGTTGAGTGTGGGGTTACTCTCGGCGGCGCTGCCGTGTGGCTGGCTCTATCTTTTTGTAGGGGCGGCAGCGGGGGCGGGCTCAGCGGGGGCAGGTGCGTCGATGATGGCCTTGTTTTGGTTGGGCACTTTGCCTGCGATGGCCACGCTGGGGATGGTGGTCAAGCGGCTCTCGGGCCGACTGAGGGCGCAACTTCCGCTGGTGGCGGCGCTGCTTTTGGTGTGCGCGGGGCTCTACACGGTGATGGGCAAGCTGGAGACGCTCGGCGCATCGGCAGCTTCGTTTCAGCAAGGTGCTGAGGGTCAAGCCTCGGGCGTGGTGGAGGGTTCGTTCTCAGACCATGCCTGTCACTGAGCTTAAGCCTTGACGATGCGGACCTGGGTCTTACTGGGCATGTGCAGCAGCGGGAGGTACTCAAAGCGGGGGTAAGGCCCTTCGTGCAGGAGCCGGAGCCCTTTGGCGCTGAGCTGGCGGGCGAGTGCCACAGCAAACTGCACGGACTCCATCCAGGCCACATGGTAGCCGAGACAGAAGTGAGCGCCTCCTCCGAACTGGATCAGCTCCAGGGCTTCGATGGCCCCTTGTTTCTCCACCCAGCGTTCGGGGTTGAAGCGGTTGGGCTCGGGATACTGCTCGGGATGACGTGACAAGAAGACGATGGGCACGGTGATGTCGGTGCCCACCGGGATGAGCTGGTCACACAGCTTAAACTCCGCCTGGACTCGGCGTCCGTCCTGGATGGCGGGAGGGTGGAGCCGGAGGGCTTCACGAAACACCCCTTCGGCGTAGGGAAATCCGCGTAAGGCTTTGGGGACGCGGGGGACTTCGGCAGCAGCGGTTGCCTCCGCAACGAGTTTTTGCCAGATCTCGGGCTCACGTCCGAGCACCACGGCCATCCAGGCCATCGTGGAGGCGGTGGTTTCGTGTCCGGCCAGCACCAGCAGGCGGAGGTTGTCGAGCAGCTCTTGCTCGGTGAGACCTTCGCCTTTTTCGTCTTTGCCTTGTACGAGCTGGGTGAGCAGCTTTCCGGGCTCAGGGTTTTCGCGCACCCGCTGGATCAGCGTCGAGAGCTTATGGTCCAGCCATTTTTTGGCCTTCAGCCCTCGGTAGTGTGGAAATCCGGGCAGGTTGATGTTGGGCGGAACGATGAGCATCATAAACTCTTCGTAGTGGTGCCGCCATTCCTCGAGCTCCTCGACGGGTGCGCCGATCATGCGGAACAGCACGCTGAGGGTGAGCTCGCGGGTGGTGTGGAGGATGCGCAGGGTCTGGCCCTCGTGAAACTGGGCGACGGTTTGTTCGATGACTTCGGCCATCATGGGGCCGAGCTCCGTGCCACCCAGACCCTTGGGGGTGAAGGGTGAGTTCATGGCACCGCGCATGCGCGTATGTTTGGACCCATCTTGAACGACCAGCGACTGTCCTAAAAAGTCGTTGGCCAGCAGGCTAAAGGACTCCGAGTTGAGCGCTTTGCTCCGAAACACGTTGAAGGCTTCGGGGGCGGTACACACCAGCGAGTCTCGTCCGAAGCCCCCATTGACCCAGAAGAGCTTGCCATGTTGAGCTTCGGCCTTTTGGATGAAGCCGAGAAAGTCGCGGCTCATGCGGAAGAAGTGGCCGAGAAGGGGCCATCCACCGCCGACCACAGGAAATCCAGCGCGCATGGCAGGCTTTTGATTAAATGGGAGAAAAAACAACATACCCTCCACAAAATGAGACTGACAGATGTCAGATGATGATGGGAACTCAAGCCTCGGATTGCAAGTGCTTTCTGGAGCGGGCGCTCGAGGCCCTGTGGGAGCTCTCCCGGAGGGTGTGTGGACGGCGCGGAGCCTTCAACATGAGCTGAAAAATGCGTCGCGAGAGACCTCATCCCTATGTAAGCTGAATGAGATACTTGGTTGAACCAGCCCACCTGCATGGCGCCGGTGGATTTTCTTCTGGAGGATGCATGCCCCCGCTCACTGAAGCCTTCGTCCGCAGTTTATGGATCAACAATGCGTGGACGGCGTCGTCATCGTCGTCTTGGATACCGGTGGTGGATCCGGCCACGGAGCGGGAGATCGGGCGAGTGCCTGCCGCCAGTGAAGCGGATGTGGAAGTGGCGGTGGAGGCGGCGGCCCGTGCATTTCCGGCCTGGCGAGACCTTTCAGCGGATACGCGGGTGGATCTCCTACATGCCTGTGCGCAGCGCATCCGGGAGGTGGCACCCCGTCTGGCGGATGTGCTCACCCACGAGACCGGGCGTCAGCATGTGCGCAATGCGCTTTACGTGGAGTGGTCGGCGCGGGTCTTTGACTATTACGCGGAGCTGGCGCGTCACGAGAATGGGCGGGTGGTGCCGAGTGCGACCCCTTCGGAGCAGCTCAACCTGGTGATCAAGGTGCCGTATGGAGTGGTGGGGTGTTTGGTGCCGTGGAACTACCCCATTCTCTTGCTTGCCTGGAAGTTGGCTCCGGCGTTGGCGGCGGGTAACACAGTGGTGATCAAGCCTGCTTCTCAGACCCCTCTGGCGACGCTGGAGCTGATGGCGCATGCCTTCTCGCACTTGCCGCCGGGGGTGGTGAATGTGGTGACGGGGAGAGGCGCTCAGACGGGGGATGTCTTGGTGCGGCATCCGCAGGTGCCGTTGATTGCCTTTACGGGCAGTACGGAGGTGGGCCAACATTTGATGCGGCTGGCCATTCCGGGGGTAAAGCGCCTGCATCTCGAGCTGGGGGGGAAGGATCCGGCCATTGTGTGTGGGGATGTGGAGCTGGACACGCTGGTGCCGGGCATTGCGTGGGGGGGGTATCTGAATGCCGGCCAGGTCTGCACGAGCATCGAGCGGGTATATGTGGAGGCGTCTATCTACGAGCCGTTCCTCGAGAAGCTGGCCCGTTGTGCGAAGGGGTTGAGGATGGGCTCGGGATTTGATCCGCAGACGCAGGTGACGCCGATGATCAGTGCGGCGGCGCGCGCGGGGGTGCATGCGCAGGTGCAGGAGGCGGTGGCGGCGGGGGCTCGTCTGCTGGCGGGAGGGGTGATCCCGGAGGGGCCGGGGTTCTTTTATCCGCCGACATTATTGGCGGACTGTACGCATGACATGGCGGTGATGCGGGAGGAGACCTTTGGCCCGGTGATCGCGGTGATGCCTTTCCGCTCGTTTGAGGAGGCGTTGAACCTGGCCAATGACTCGGTATATGGTTTGGGGGCGGGGTTATACACCCACGATGTTCGGCGGGTGCAGCGGGCGATGCGGGAGCTGAACGCGGGCTCACTCTGGATCAATGAGCCGCTGGTGGACAACATCGGGGGGCCCTTTGGGGGCATGAAGCAGAGTGGAAATGGGCGGGAGCTGGGCATCGAGGGGCTCGAAGCATTTCGGGAGCCCAAACACGTCCACTGGGACATCTACGGGGAGCGTAAGAGCTGGTGGTATCCGCCGCTGGCTGAGGGATGAGGGTCTCTCGCCCGACGGCGCTGAGCTTCAGAGGCGGCGGCGGAATGCCTTATCACAGCGAGATGCCATGTGGCTGGGCTGGTAGGGTTCAAATCCGTACCGTTGATAGAGCTGGATGGCTTCTTTGAGAACGGAGGCGGTCTCGAGTACCAGCTCATGAAAGCCGAGCTGCTGGGCTTGGCTCAACGCGGATTCCAGCAGGAGAGCGCCCGTGTAAGGCCAGGAGGGAGCGAAGGAGGCTGTGTATGGAGGGAGGTTCCCGTCCAGCGTCGTGAGGATAGGCGAAGATTTCGCGAAGTGCAAGTGTTTTTTTGACTCGACGGCTGTTCATTCTTGCTGGTCCTGAGTGTAGCGGTGTCCGTGTGCCATAAATTTCAGCTTGACTGAATTTACTGCTTGTCGTTCCCGGCGGGGCTGGATACAGTGACCACTCAAGGATTTGAGGAGGTCTACTGTGGAGTTTAAGCCGCACGACACATTGGCGAAGACGGTGATTATGCAGCTTGGGGTGGGTCGGGAGATGATCCCGGAGTCGGAGCTGCGGATTGCGAGTTATGGGGATGTGGTATTGAGACCGGGTCCGGCGTTCCCGCCTTTTACGGGGATGCTGGGGGAGCTGGTGGGGACGGGCTTGGTGTTGATGGAGTTTTATGCTTCTCGTCCGTCGGTGATGGGCCGTATCCGCAGCAGACGCTGGACTTTGTGTGGCGGCAGGGTCCAGAAGCGGAGCGCATCATGGGAGCCATAGCAGAGGAGTTACCCCATATGGAGCTGAAAGAGCAACCTGAGCCGAGAGGCCCGAGTCGTCGATTTTTGACGGCAATGGAAGAGCGTGTGATTTTGCAGCAGGGAATGCAGCAGGGAATGCAGCAGGGTGTACTCAAAGGCTGGCGTGAGTCCATTGAGTCCTTCTTTCAGGAGGGGATGATCTCACGCGAGGTCTACATGCAGAAGCTGGACGCCCTTGAGCGGAGCCAGCAGGCC
>JBJTQF010000191.1:0-1177 GCA_046075485.1 Myxococcota bacterium
CGGCTTCTGCACGGGTGCGCTCCGCCTCCAGCGCCGCCACACGCTCCTTCTGCTCCTCTATCGCCGCATTTAACCCCGCCGCTATCACCACCGCCTCCGGATCCTCATGCACCCACATTCGGTCAAATACCGCTGCCAACGGCAGACTCCAGCCCGGCAAACACGCCGTCGTCAGCACGTCCTCTCCATGCCACAACCGCCGCTTCCAACCCTCCCCCACCACGCTCCCACCCCACACCTCCACCTGCTGACGCTTCACATCCACCAGCCAGTACTCTCCCACCCCCACTTCCTCATACTTCTTCTTCTTCCTGTTCCGGTCCACATGCGCCGTCGAAGGTGATAAGACCTCCACCACCAACGACGCCGCTCCCCTCACCCCCTTCTCCTCACACCGCGCAAGCTCCTCTTCTGTTACATAAAATAGATCCGGTATCACTTCCGTCTGCGGGTCCAGCAGCAACCCAAAAACCGTATACACCGTCCCCAATTTTTGTCTTCTCACCCATAACGATAACGATATCATCAAGTTTGAGATCGCCACTGCATGCGGTTCACGCGCTGAGGTTGACACAAACACGTCTCCATCGATGAGCTCTACCCGACTTATCACCCCCTCCAGCAGCTCCAGCCGCTCTTGAAGTGCGTGAAAAGCCTCCAACGTGTAACGCCCCTCAAGCTGGTACATCATGTCCAGCTCGAGACGCTCCCCCGAAAACAACCGCCACTCGGGGATCACCGGCGGCGGAAGCTCCGCTTCCTCCAGGCCCTCCGGCTGCACAAACGCCATCGATTCCAGTATCACCGGCGCGAGGCTCACAGGCACTGACTCGACCGGTACTGATGCCACCGGTCCTGATTCCGCCCGCTTCAACGACACCGGTTTTAATGCCACCCGCTCCAGCTCACCGACGGATGAAGCAGCATCCTCCTGCCGCGACTCCTTCGCCTTTCGTTTTACGCTCAACCCCGAGCCTCCACCCTCCGCGCCCCGCGCACTCATACCGCCTCCATATCCACTTCCGCCGTAGCCGCCATCTCCCGCCATATAATAGGTCGGTCCCTCTTTTCCAGAGGCCATGACGCTGCTCCTTTAAGGCTTTATGCCATTTTTTCCGCTCTAAATGACTCTGTCGCGCTCATTCAGCACATACAACCGCCACTTAGTGCCCCACGC
>JBJTQF010000192.1:0-2524 GCA_046075485.1 Myxococcota bacterium
CCATGGGCCGCGGGGTGGCCGAGACGCTGCTGGGCGCTCGCCCCCTGGTGGACGATGGGGACTTGCAGCGCTACGTGAACGCCGTGGGCACCTGGGTGGCGAGCCAGTCCGAACGGCCCGATCTGCCTTGGCGCTTCGGCGTGAACGACAGCGATCACGTCAACGCCTTCGCCGCGCCGGGCGGCGTGGTGATCGTCAGTGCGACTGGAGCGCCGAACCTATGCACGATATGCGTTTCAGTGCACCGTGAGCTGCAAAGCGTTGGGGTGTACGGAGCTGCTCAAGACCATCACGCTGGATCTGAGCCATCGGGGTTTTTTTGTGCAGACCACCACGCCCTACTCGTTGCTCACCCGCTTTGCCTTTTCGCTGGAGGTGGTGGAAGGAGAGCCCCCCATCGAAGGTCACGCGGTGGTGCGCTGGATCAACCATCATACCCCCCGGGGAATGGGGGTGGAGATCGTGCGGCTGGACGACCCGGAGCGCTTTCATCGCATCCTCAACCAAGCCTCGGATCGAGAGCCCGGCGCATGGCTCAAGCGCCTCTTTCGACTCTCCGCCCCCCACTGAGCAGGCTCCATTGTGACCATTTCGACCAGACTTCTAGCATTTCCGTTCATATTCGATGAGTTTCATGCGTGAGATGCTTGACGACGCCGCCAAACTTGGATAAGTTCTGCGCTCACGTTTCCCCATCGGTTACGCATCCGTTCATACTTTGGATCAATCGGGAGTAGTGTCATGACGAAGGCAGACATCGTAGAAGCGATCTATGAAAAAGTGGGTTTCTCCAAGAAGGAAGCCGCTGACTTGGTTGAGATGGTGTTCGAGACGATCAAAGAGACCCTCGAGCAGGGCGAGAAGATCAAGATCTCCGGTTTTGGCAACTTCGTGGTGCGCCGGAAGCAGCCCCGCGTGGGCCGCAATCCTCAGACCGGTGAGGAAATCACCATCACGGATCGCCGCGTGCTCACCTTTAAGCCCAGCGCCGTGCTCAAGGAGTCTCTCAACGACGATCTGTGAAATGACGCTCTGTGAAATGTTGAGGCAAGCGCATGCCGTCCAATGCCATCCCATCTGAGCTGCCGCAGATGCAGAAAAAGAGCGATCGCTCCGTTTTTTACGCAGGCGCACAAAAGGGAAAAGCGCTGTTGGTCTCGGCTGGATTGCTCTTCTCGCTGAGCGCCTGCTCAGGCAAGCGGATCATCGCCGAGCATGAAGAGCTGAGGCCACTTGCCTTGTTTGTGGTCACGCCTCGTAAACAGCCGCTCTCGCTCCAGAAGGGCTTTGCGCCCGAGCGCCCGTTTCATCTGGGGGTTCGGCTCTCGGAGTCGTTCCTAAACCGGGCGATGGGGGAGCTCCTGAAGGCAGAGATCGTGCCTTCCACCTTCGATGCCCCCGTCCAGGTCACGGTCCCTCCTTTTAATAGTACGCTCACCCTCCGTCCGAGTGTTCGGGCGCTCAATCCTTCGTTCCGGCTTAATCCGGCGTGTGCGGAATGTGTCACCCTCTCGGCGGAGTTTGTCGGCAAGTTTGCGGTGCAGCTCGCGGCGGATGCTTCTTCGAGTGCGCGCTCATTTGAGGGCACGGCACTCAAGGGAGGTCTCACCCTTCAGGGGCGTCTGCTGGCCACTCAGACGGGAGGCATCCCCAGCATCGCCGTGCAGCTCGATCCCATCGCGGATAAAGACTTGCGCATCGAGGTGCAGGCACCCATTCCGGGCATCGATATGCTGGTGACCGCTGCGGTTCGCGCTCAGCTCAAGGAGACGCTCAAGCGTCCGGGTTATAACACCTTTGCGCTGCTCTCCATGAAAGAGCTGGTGATCCCAGACTCCAAGCTCGGGGTCAATGAGGTGGTTTTTCGCACGGTCACGGCCCCTGAGCGGGAGCTTCAGCTTGGGTTAAATCTCAACCTCAACACGCCGCCTGAGGTCCGCTTCGACGTCTTTAGTCGCTCGCTGCGAAAGAATGATATGGCCTTCTCGGTGGGTGAGAACACCCTCACGGACATGATGAAGGTCTGGCTGGCGGAGGATTGGCTGCCGTCTCGCTTTAATACGTCGGGAGATCCCGATCCAAAGGGGGCTATCACCGTGGATCTGCGGGCTTTCCGGCTCCAGGAGACGGGTTATGAGGCGGTCACACGCTTCTGGTATGTAGGAACGCCTCCGTTCTGGCGAGAATATACCCTCAATGGCACCATCGGGGTCCGCAGTGAGGCGATCCAGATCAGCAATCAGAAGGCCGCGCTGACCGGAGGGGAGGGGCCCAATCGTCTGATCGACTTGGCGCTGCTCAGTCAGGGTGTCAGCTTGACGAAGACGCTGGGGGCGGTTGGCAAGAAGATGCCGCGTCAGTATGGTTTTCCTTTCGGTAATCCCACCAAGTTAGAGGCTCAGCTCAGTCTGGAAGAACTTCAGACCGAGCAGCACCGCATGACGTCTTACCATTCTGTGAGCTGGGTGCCCGGCACTGGCAGCGTCTCACCCGCACGATAAAGCCAAGAAATTTAGGAAGAGGA
>JBJTQF010000193.1:0-19274 GCA_046075485.1 Myxococcota bacterium
GGCGAGCTCAGGCGGGCGCAGGCGAGAGCCGCGTGGGGTTTCGACCGCTTTAAAGCGGAAACCGCGACCGAGGGGGGACTCGATCCGCTCCAGCAGCTCAAACTGTTGACCCCAGAAGAGTCCTTCCCAGCCGCGCATTCGCCACCCATCGACCACCAGATGGGGTTGCCAGAGGGCAAACTGTCCATCCTTTCGTAAGATGCGCCGAGCTTCGCGCACCACGCCGGCTCGGTCGGTAAACTCATGAAACGAGAAGTAGGCCAGCACCAGATCGACGCTCTGATCGGGCAGCTCGAGCTGAGTGGCATCGGCCACGCGCAGCTCAACCGACGCCCCGGGCTGGATCTTCTGGCGGGCTTTCTCGAGCAGGGCAGGCTGAAGATCGAGACCCACGATCCGACCCGAGGGCCCCACCAGCTCTTGCAGGGCGGGCAGCGTGAAGCCGGTGCCGCATCCCAGCTCCAGCACGGTCATGCCGGGGGATACGCCCAGCGAGCGCAGCCGCTCCGGTAGTGGGGTGAGCCATCGACGGACGGGATGATCGAGCACAAACGACAAACGCGCGGGAAACAGCTTCTGCGGCATGACCACCTTCTGGCAACAGCGTCCGTGTTGACGCAAAATCCCACAATGAAGTCTTCACACGGGGGAGACTCATTTTATATTCTAGCGTCCCCGGTTAAACTCGGGCAACAGCTTTCAATGAGATTCACCATGACCGGAAACGTTGCAACCCGCAGTCCGCGTGTCCTTTGGGCGGAGGTGCTGGGCTTATATGTTGTCACCCTCCTCTTAATTCGGGGGGTGGTGAGCCTTCAGAAGGGCTTGAGCTTGCCGCCGGACGTGTTGGTGGTGGTGCCATTGTTGTTTATGGCCTTACCGACCTTGTGGTTGGAGCGGCGGGGTGAACATCCGGCGGATTTTGCCTTAACCCTGGAGTTGGGGCAGCTTTGGCCGGCCCTCAAGCTGAACCTGTTGGTATTTGCGTTGATCCTGCCGCCGTTTTTGCTGGGCAACCATCTTTATCAGGGCTGGCTGGGGTATGAGCCGGTGGGGCGGCTCCCGCAGGATTACTGGATTGACGTGGTGGCCTACCATGCCTTTTTTGTCGCCTTGCCCGAGGAGCTCTTTTACCGAGGATATATGCAGTCGCGGCTGAACCAGCTCTATCCGAAGCCGTGGAAGCTCTTGGGGGTGTGGGTGGGCCCAGCGATGTTGTGGACGACCTTATTATTTACCGTGGGGCATTCCTTGGTGACGTTGCGCTGGTGGCATTTTGCGATCCTCTTTCCCTCGTTGCTATTTGGCTGGCTGAGAGAAAAGACGGGCAACGTGATGGCCGGAGCACTCTGCCATGCCTGCTGCAACATCCTGATGGTCACCCTCGAGACCTGGTATGGAGTGATTCCACGATGAGCCTCCTGGAGCGTTTGCTGCCGCTGTCCCTGGAGCTGTCCTGGAGCAGAGGGCTTCACGGGCGACGTGTGTACGTGGGGGAGGGCGTGCGTTCGCGTGCGTGCGTGCGTGCGTACCTGCCTGAGCGCCTGCGTTCGCGTGCGTGCCTGCCTGCGCGTGCGTGCGTGCGTCTACGGCAGGGTGTGTGGGGCTGGATCCTGAGTTTTTGCTTGAGCATATGTGGACTCCTGGAGCCTGCCGAGCTGGTGGCTCAGACCTCGGGGCGCTCGAGCAGTGCGGTGATTTTGGACCGGATTGTGGTGGTGGTCAACGGCCAGCCCTTAACCCGGAGTCGTCTGCTCTTATTTGAGCGTGTGCTGAGGCTGTACGACGGAAATCCGGGCTGGCCTGTTCGTGAAGCCACATCCTTGCAGACCCCGGCGGAGCTGGAGCAGTGGGCCATCTTGGAGGAGCTGCTCTACGAAGCATCGAGTGCTGGCTCTGGGGTTCGTCTCTCGCGCACCGTGGTGGAGCAGGAGCTGGAGCGGCTCAAAGCGCAGTGGGGAGGCGACGTTGGCTGGTCGAGTGTGCTTGAGAAGCTGTCCATGAGCGAGGAGCTCTTGCGCGAGCGGGTGGCCCGTCGGCTTCGTATTCAGGCGTATGTCTTGGTGCGCTTGGGAACGGTGCGCATCTCGGAGAAGGAGGCCCAGGAGTATTTTGAGACCCTCCGCCCCGAGCTGCTGGGGTTAACCGAAGAAGAAGGGCGTTCATTGGCGTTGCAGCGTCTGAAAGTGGAGCGTCAGCGGGCTCTTTTTTTGCGTTGGGCGGATGAGCTGCGGGAGCGCGCCACCATTCAGGTGCCCTCCCGAGAGGTGCTGCCATAAAATATTGGCTCTTGTATCTTATCCGCCGTGAGAAACTTGACAAAGAACACCGTTCTCAAGTATGATGACTCGTGTTTGAAGGTGCGAGAGACTTCAGTCCAATGCTGCTCCAGCTTGGTACGTTAAAACAGTCGGGAAATGAGCGGGCCACGGGCGCTTCCCACGACGATTTATTCGGCCAAGCCTTCTCCGGATCGTTTTCTCGACCGTCCTCCTCCCTCGTCTGCGCTTTCGTAGTGCGTCTTGAGCCCCCGGCTGTTGACCCCCTGCTGTTGCCCATCGAGAGAGAGGAAGCGCCCGCTGCTGAGCGTTTTGCTTATGCGTTGGGTGTTTGCGCGAAGGCAGGATGTGTGGTGGGCGTATTCGCCGCCTCATGCGTCGTTGCTTCGGGGTGAGACCACGAACCTGATGTGTTGAGGCGCATCGAGAGCTGGCGCTTCGAGCATTCGCGTGTCGAGAGCGGGAGCCTGAGTCCGCTGGGTGAGGGTGGGAGTTGTGTCGATGCAGGAGTCGCTTGAAGCAGAGTCTCAATCTCCGGTGGTGAGGCCGGTGACGGAGGCGGATCTGCCTGCGCTCTTTGTTTTGGCGAGCCTATGTTTTCCGCAAGATGCGTGGTCTTTGGACCGCTTACGGGAAGACACTCAGGGCCCTCATGCGGTGGGATTGGTCGTTGAAGCGGGTCAGGCCTTGCTGGGATTTGTGCTGGCCCGGTTGGTGCTGGACGAGCTCGAGCTGCATCAAGTGGCGGTTCATCCCAGCGTGCGGCGACTGGGGTATGCTCAAGCCTTATTGCAGGCGCTGCGTGCTCAGACCTTGCCGTCTGGCATGCGGGTGATCTTTCTGGAAGTTCGGGCCTCAAACGAGCCGGCCCGTCGCTTCTATGAAAAGCATGGGTTTCAGCACATGGGCGTGCGGCGTGCGTATTACAGTCAGCCCACGGAAGATGCGATCTTGATGTCCTGGCGGCCTCCAGAGGCGTCGTGAACGATTTTTCCCTTGCAGGCGGTAATACCGGGTGGCATGATGCAGCGAGTTTTTTTTAAGCGTGAGCTCGTTGGAATCACCATGAAAGGATGGTCGTGGGAAAGGGTTTCATGCCTGCGCAAGAGCGACAAAACAAGCTCAGAGCGCGTTTGGCCGAAGTTGAAGCACTGATCAATCCGCTGATCGCTCCCCAGGGACTTGAAGTGGTGGTGATGGAGCAAGGCACCGAAGGGCGCCAAGCCATCTTGCGGGTCTGTATTGATCGCATCGACGCCCCTGGGACCGTGACCCTTCAAGACTGTGTGGGCGTAACGCATCAGCTCGAGGGCCTTGCCGACCTGGAAGCCCTCATGCCGGGACATTTTAACCTGGAGGTGTCGTCTCCCGGTGTGGATCGGCCACTGGTGAAAGAGCGTGATTTCCTGCGTTACGTGGGCGAAAAAGCCCTCCTGCAAACCCTGGAGCCCGTCGAAGGGCGCAAGCGTTTTACTGGCCGAATTCACACCGTTCAAGACGGCGTGATCACGCTGGATATGGGGCGGGAGGGCAGCGTGTCCCTTCCGCTGAATCAGCTTCAAAAAGCAAACCTCAAGCCGGATTTTGCCGACCTGCTGAAGCGTGCTAACGCCATTCACCAGGGCCCGGCGGTCGAGCTGGATGTTGAAGACGAGGACGACCCTGAATTGTCCTCCTCAGCAGAAGCCTCAGACAGCAACTGATACCGGTGAGGTTGAACAAAACGATGAAGCCAGCCGCTTCATCGCGATCTTCGAGTGAGTGAGGGAGGAAGGGAACCCATGAGGTCCGAGCTAGCGCAAGCCATTGAGCAGATTGTTAAAGAAAAGGGTCTTCCCCGTGAGGCCCTTATTGACGCCAGCGAAAAGTCGATTCTGGCCGCCGCTAAGAAGATGCTTGGACCCAACATCGAAGTCGAAGCCCGCTTCAACGAAGAGCTGGGCGAAGTCGAGTTGTTCGAGTTTAAGACCGTCGTCGAAGAGTTCGAAGATGACGAGACCGAAATCCCGCTCACCCAAGCCCGTGAGCTTGATCCAGGTGTCGAAGTCGGTGACATGCTCGGCATCAAAAAGAACCTCGAAGAGTTTGGTCGGATTGCCGCTCAAACCGCCAAGCAGGTGTTGCTCCAGTACGTGCGCGACGCTGAGCGAGAGTACATCTTTAACGAGTACAAAGATCGCAAAGACGAGCTGATCACCGGCATGGTACGCCGCTTTGAAAAAGGTGGCCTGATCGTCGATCTGGGCAAGTCCGAGGCCATCCTTCCGGCCCGGGAACAAGTGCCCAACGAGACCTATCGGCCCGGTGATCGCATTCAGTCCTATGTGCTGGATGTCTTGCGGACCTCCCGTGGCCCGCAGATTATTCTGTCCCGCACCCATCCAAACTTGGTGCGTAAGCTCTTTGAAATGGAAGTGCCGGAGATCTTTGAAGGCATCGTGCGCATCGAAGCCGTGGCCCGAGAAGCCGGACAGCGCAGCAAGATCGCCGTGGCCTCCAGCGACTCCGACGTCGATCCCGTGGGCGCCTGCGTCGGTATGAAGGGTTCCCGCGTGCAAGCCGTGGTGCAGGAGCTCCGGGGTGAGAAGATCGACATCATCCCTTGGAGCTTTGACCAAGCAAAGTTTGTGTGCAACGCCATTGCCCCCGCCTTGGTCACCAAGGTGTTGATCGACGAAGAAGCACACAGCATGGAGCTGATTGTGCCCGACGACCAGCTCTCCTTGGCCATCGGACGTCGAGGCCAGAACGTGCGCTTGGCCGCCCAACTTACCGGCTGGCGCATCGACATCATCAGCGAGAGCCGTTTGCAGGAGATGAACGCCAAAGCCCGCGAAGATCTCAAGCGCATTGACGGCCTCTCCGAAACCTTGGTAGAAATTCTGGTGCGACACGGGTATCGTACCGTCTCCGACATCGCCCGTGCCGAACCCCAAGAGATGGTGGAGTTCTTGGGCATGGACCCGGAGCGTGCCGAGCGCGTTGTGCGTTCTGCTGAGTCCTTGATCGGAGAGCCGGTCATCAGCATGCGTGCTGCCGCCCCCAGCGAAAGCTGAGCTTAGGAAAGCAGGTTTTGATGCGAGCTTCATCCTCCCAGACCCCCCGGTCTGGAGCGAATCATAAGCCGACATCCGCGCGGACGGCGGAGCCAGATGCCCTCTCAGACCGTCCTGCCGCTCCACGTCCTCGGCGTGAGCGTCCTACGAAGGAGCGAGGAGACGGAGGCCGTACCTGTATTGCGTGTGGCCTTCGTGCTCAGCCTGACGCCTTTATCCGCCTGTGTTTGGTCCCGGAGGGGGGCCTTCAGGTGGAGATCAAAGCCCTGAAGGGGGGGCGAGGCGCTTATCTTTGTCCAACTCGAGCTTGTGCCGACTTGGCTGTTAAAAAGCAGCGGATTGGCAAAGCCCTACATGAAAATAGTGGTGTGAAGACCGGTGCAGAAGTGGTGGACTCCGCCTTGCACTTGGTGAACCACCACCTTCAGTATATGCTCTCCCTCTGCCAAAAGGCGGGGAGGATAGCGTCGGGCGCTGACAGTGTCGAAGCAGCCGTGACCAGTGGTCGAGCTGCTTGTGTGCTGGTGGCATCCGACCTCTCCGAAGGGAGCCTCGATAAGCTGACGGCCTTATGTCGTCGGCATGAAGTTCCGCAGTATCGCCTGGGTTTAACACGGGAAAGCCTGGGAGCGCTGCTGGGGAAAGGTGAAAGAGCGGCAGGAGCGGTCCAGCACGGTCCTCTTGCCGAGGGCCTTAAGCGAGATCTTGTGTTGCTTGAGCGCCTAACGTCCTAAGTCCGAAGTCGGTAGCGGAGCCCCGGACGAGAACCTCCGAAGTCCTGCGCCGTTGGTGTGGGATCCGATCCTTGCAGGGAGTTGCCAGGGAAACATGGGAAAGAGTGATCTGATCGACAAAATCAATGCACGGGTGAAGAGTGAGCTGAGCTCACGCAATCCCCGCAACCCCGCCCGGCCCAAGTCGGAGGAGAAAGACGACCGCTCAGGCGAAGCCTCCGAGCAGCGGATTACCTCCACGAAAGGTACTGTGCTGGTTCGACGGCGCTCACCCAAGAGCGATGAGCCCTTGGGGGCCTCCCCCTCTGGACAGGGTTTTGACGGCGGCGCCGAAGTCGTGGAGACCGCGCCCGCTCGCGTGACCCCACCTCCTGCACCACCGGTCTTGCCCCCGGTCGTTGCGCGTGCTCCTGAGCCGCCCAAGCCGGAACCCGTGGTGGAGCGTGCCCCTGAGCCGCCCAAGCCGGAACCCGTGGTGGAGAAGCCCGCTCGCGAAGTGGTGGCCGAAGCCCCTCGGGTTGAGCCCTCCGCTCCGCCTGTGACCCCACCTCCTGCCCGCGTGGAGCCGGTGACGCCTCCCGCGCGTGTGGTGGAGTCTGCGCCTGTGGCAACGCCGACTTCCAATCCCAACGAAGCCCGCGTTATCTCCATGCCGCCCCAGCGTCCGGCTCAGCCAGCGCGTGCGCCCCATTCGCAGCCTCGCTCCCAACAAGCGGGGGGACGTCAGGATCACGCAGGACATCGCTCCGAAGGTGGTGGTCACCGTGATAATCAAGGGGGACATCGTTCCGAAGGCGGTGGTCACCGAGACAATCAAGGGGGACATCGCTCCGAAGGGGGGGGGCACCGAGACAATCAGGGCGGATACCGCTCTGAGCAAGGTGGTTACCGTTCGGAAGGTGGTGGTTATCGCAACGACCAGGGCAACCGCTCCGGATATGGCAACCGTCAGGAGCAGGGAGCTCGTCCTCCTCATTCGGGCGGTGGGAATGCCGGTGTAAGTGGTGAGCAGGGCCAGCGCTTTGACCGTGGAGGCCAACGCCAGGGAGATTTTGGTGGCGGCTCTGGTTATCGAGGACAGCAGGGTGGACAAGGTGGACAGGGAGGTGCCTCTCAGAGCCAGCCTCCTCGTCGTGAGCCTTATCCGCCGCGTCAAGGTCGAGCCAGCGATGCACCGGCACCAGAGGTTCAGAATACGCGCTCCCGTCCGCCTGCACCGCCTCCCGCCCCCTCTGGGTCGGTTGAAGAAGCACCTCGTTCATCAGGCCGCTCTCCCGAGACGCGGTCCATTGAAGATGTACTGGCCGAAGAGCGTGGACATGTGCCCATGCAGCGCCGTGCCGTGATTGTGCGGGATAGCCGTCCCCCCGTGCGACCACCCCAGCCTCCGCGTGTCGAGCGGGTGGAAGTGGCACCTGCGCCGGTGGTGCTCGCAGGTGAAGAAGTCTTGGAAGGTGTGGTAGAAGCAGGAGAAGGGGCTGAAGGGGCCGCTGCGCGTAACAACCAGCAGCGCCGTGCTCCGGCCCTGACCGTGACCACCGTCAAAGAAATTGCCAACGAAGATCGCCGCAAAGAGAAGGCATCCACCCGGTCTGCGACCGCTCCTCGGGGAGTCCCGGGGCGTTCCGCAGCCGAAGAAGAGGCATTCCGAGCCAGCAAAGGCGTGAAGAAGCCGGTCGCCAAGAAAAAAGAGGTGGTCCAGCGTCGTGACGTCTCGGGTGAGGGTGATACCCAGTTCCGCAAGGCGCGCAAAGTCGGTGGCAAGAAAGAAAAAGAGAAGGATCGGGATAAGATTCAGGAGCGGAACAAGCCCAAGATCACCGTGCCGAAGGCCGCCAAGCGGGTGATTCGCATCGAAGACACCATTACCGTCGCCGATCTGTCTCATCGCATGGGTGTGAAAGCCCCTGCCGTGATCACGAAGCTCATCAAGCTGGGCGTGATGGCCACCATCAACCAGCCCATCGATCACGACACCGCATCCTTGATTGCTGCCGATTTTGGCTATGAAGTGGAGAACGTCGCCTTCGACGAAGGCACCTTCTTGGACGCCACCGATACCCCGGAAGAGCTGATTCATCGGCCTCCCGTGGTCACCATCATGGGCCACGTAGACCATGGAAAGACGACCTTGCTCGATGCCATCCGCGATACAGACGTGGCCGGCAAAGAAGCAGGTGGTATCACTCAGCATATTGGTGCATACAAGGTCCATCTCGAAGATGGCCGCGAAGTCGTCTTCCTCGACACCCCGGGTCACGAAGCCTTTACCTCGATGCGTGCCCGTGGAGCTCAGGTGACCGACGTGGTGGTCTTGGTGGTGGCAGCAGACGACGGCGTAATGCCTCAGACCCTCGAAGCCCTCAACCATGCCAAAGCAGCAAAAGTGCCGGTCATGGTGGCGGTCAACAAGATCGATAAGCCGGGTGCCAATCCGGATCGGATCATGCAGAAACTTGCAGAGCATGAGCTGGTGCCCGAAGAGTGGGGTGGCACCACCATCTACGCTAAGGTCTCCGCGAAGCAGCGGCTGGGCATTAAAGAGCTGCTGGAGCTGATCCTGTTGCAAGCCGAAGTGCTGGAGCTGAAGGCCAACCCGAACCGGCAAGCCCGCGCCACCGTGATCGAGTCCAAGCTCGACCGAGGCCGTGGTCCTGTGGCGACGGTGCTGGTGAATGCCGGTACCCTGCGTATCGGTGACGTCGTGGTGGTCGGCTCTCGTTTCGGCAAAGTCCGTGCCATGCTCGACGACAAAGGCAAGCAGGTCAAAGAAGCTGGTCCCGCATCTCCTGTGGAGATCCTGGGTCTGTCCGACGTGCCCGAAGCCGGTGACACCTTGGCCGTGCTCGACGACCTCGACATGGCCCGTGAGATCGCCGAAAAGCGTGCCAGCAAAGTCCGTGAGCAGAACATGGCCCGCAACGCTCGAGTGACCCTCGAGGAGTTGTTCAGCCAGATGCAGAAGAGTGAGACCAAAGAGCTTAAGCTGGTTCTCAAAGTGGATGTGCAGGGTTCTCTCGAGGCCCTTGCCAAAGCCATTCGGGATCTGTCTACCGACGCCGTCAAGACGACCGTCTTGCACTCTGGCGTCGGTAACATCAGCGAGGGCGACGTCATGTTGGCCAGCGCCTCCAACGCCATTGTGATTGGCTTTAACGTGAAGCCTGATAACAATGCGTCTTCGGTGGCAGAGCAGAACGGAGTGGAGATCAAGACTTACTCCGTGATCTACGACGCCTTGGATGAGCTGAGGCGCGCCATGGTGGGCATGCTGCGTCCGGTCCAGCAAGAGCGGGTGGTGGGACATGCCACCGTCAAAGCCATCTTCTCGATTCCGAAGGTGGGCAACATCGCGGGTTGTATCGTCACCGATGGAAAAATCCATCGCAACTCCAAGATCCGTCTCATGCGCAGTGGTAAGCTGCACTGGGAAGGTGGCTTGGGCTCCTTGCGCCGTGGTAAAGACGACGTGCGTGAAGTGTTGCAGGGCTTTGAGTGTGGTATCGCCCTCGACGGTTTCCACGATTATCAGGAAGGCGATGTCATCGAAGCCTTCGCCATGGATGAAATCGCCCCCACCTTGTAAAATCGACCTCAAGAACCTTGACCTCGGGGCGTGCCATCACGCCCCCATCTTCCTCCACTGGGTGAATCCTCATGTCTATGGTTGTTGGTGTCGCGCGCGTGGTGTTGATCATTCACTCCGCTTTTTCTCTCAAGGAGAAGAAGAGTGTTGTTCGCCAGGTGAAAGATCGCACATGCAGCAAGTTCAACGTTGCCCTAGCCGAAGTAGGAGAGCTCGAGCTTCACAACCGGGCGGAGCTGGGTTTGGCCGTGGTAGGCAATGATCGGCGACATGTCAACTCCATGGTGGACAACATCCTGACCTTCATTGAAGATCTGAACCTCGCAGAAGTGATCGAGACCGACTTTGAGCTTCTGAACTATTAGGCGGCAGTACCGGACTGTGGGAGGCCACTGTGCGCGACTTTGATAAAGTCAGAGAAGAACAGAGCCTAACGCTCAGCCAGCAGCAGCTCTATGCCTTGGTCGGAGGAGGGCTAATCGTGCTCGGCCTGACCTTTGGCGTGGGCTATTCTCTGGGTAAAAAAGAAGTGCCGCCTCCTGCGGTGGTCGAAGATCCCCTGCTCTCACCAGACGTTCAGAATGAGACCGTTGCCCAGCTCTTGGCCCGCGCCGCCGAAGAAGGCCAGGATCAGAGTGGCAACCTCTCCCTCCAGTTTAATCAGCTCCTGCCAAACCGAACCGGTGAACAAGGCGAAGCCCCTCTTCCGGGTGAAGTGGAGCCCGTCAGAGCTGAACCTAAAAAAGAGGGGGGAGCCGAGACCAGCAGCGACACCGCCACCGCTGCAAAAGCCGAAGGAGTCCCTAAGAGTGACGGGCCTTTCGCCGCCGCCAGCTCGAACAAGGTGGAGTCTACAACAAAGGCAGAGGCTGGAGCCAAAACGGAGACCGTTGCCAATCCGGAGACGAGCGCAAAGCCCACCAGCCCCTCCAAGACCGAGTCTTCGGCGTCCAAAGTGGACCCTAAGAGCGACAAAAAACCCGCCATAGCAGAAGAGAAGGTTGCCGGTCCTTCGGCCAAGCCATCCGCGCCTACCCCTGCGCCCGCAAAAGTGGCCGACAAAAAAAGCAGCCAGCCACCTGAAGCCCGTAAAGGAACGGGTGCCTATGCCGTTCAAGTGTCCTCCTATCCGGAGTCTGCCATCGCAGATCGGCTGGTGAGGCAGCTCACCGCCCAGGGCTTCTCCGCCTATCGCGTGGAGGCCGAAGTCAGTGGTCAAAAGTGGTATCGTGTACGGATCGGACGTTACGACAACGCCGCCGCTGCCGAGCGGGAACTACAGCGTCTAAAAGCCGCACGATCAGAGCTTAAGCCCATGATTGCACAAGAGTAATGCTTCGACAACCCCATGAAAATCCTGGCGGGCTTCCGAAGATCCTTCCAGGTTTCTCCTTGACATCACAAGGGTTTGATCCGTTATAATGCAAGGACGATGGTAACGATCCGCACCGCATAGAGAAGACGTAAGGAGCTGGCATGACACGGTCATGGTCTGTTCATTTGAAAGTGTGCGCCCTCATGGGCTGCCTGTTGACGCAGCCTCTCACCACGCTGGCCCAAGATGGAGTGGGCGCACAAACGGCTCCTGTAGGGGCGATCTCCTCTGGAGGTTCTCGACCAGACGGCTACCAAGTCCAGAATGGTGATACCCTCTGGTCGATCTCGGGGCAGTTCTGGGGTGACTCCTTCTTCTGGCCGACCCTGTGGTCGTATAACCCCTATATCGGCAACGCTCACCTGATCTATCCGGGCAATACCTTACGGTTCAGCCCCGGAAGTTACGTGCGCATCCCGGGCATGGAGCTTGAAGGCAACGGTCCAGGTCGGAGTGCTTCCGGCGAAGAGCTGGTCGAAGTCGCGGGCAACACCTCCTCCAGCGGAAACGGCAGCGATGGCATTTGTCGTCCCGTGGTGCCTTTCTTAGAGCGGACTGGAAAGTTCTCCATTCGTTCCACCGGCTTCCTTCGAGAGCAGGGTTTTGCTCCCTTGGGCAGTGTGATGAAAGCCCCTGTTGCCAAAGAGCTGCTCGCAGAAGGCGACTTGGTATACCTCCAGTTCAACAGGATGGCAGACGTTAGCTGTGGTGATGTCTATACCATCTATGAGCCTGTGCGAAACAGCGTGCCTCACCCGATCTTCCGAGGGCGTGTGTTGGGCACCATCTACCGAACCCTGGGTGAAGTTGAAGTGGTTGATGTCAACGACTTTGCCGCCACTGCTCGCATCCGTCGCTCGTATGCGGAGATTCGTCGAGGAAACTTGGTGACTGCGCGGGAGCCGGTGGACTTTACCGTTACCATTCAGCGTAGCTCGAAGGAGCTCAAAGGTTATATCGTCGAGAGCCTCAACCAAGAGACCTCAACCTTGGGCATCAACGACATCATCTACATTGATCGTGGCGAACAGGACAACGTCTCTCCAGGCGAAGTCTTCTACGTCGTGCGGCAAGGTGATGGTGTTGAAGGGCTCTGGCGTGTGGGCACCAAAGACGTGACCTTGCCCTATCAAGTGGTGGGTCGGGTCGTCGTCGTGGAGCCTGGAGAGTTTGTCTCAAAAGCCGTGATCACCGAAGCCAGTGGCGTCATTGAAATCGGAGATTACATTACCACGCAGCTTGACTGAGAGCTGCACACCAGCACAGGCATGAAAATAGAATCCTCTCCGACGGAGGAGCTGGCTTGGGTTGCCTTAGCGGGCCTACGCCTTCCCCTCCACCCTCAGCACCTCTTAGAGTGTTTGGGGTCACCCCTCGCGCTCTTCCAGAACCTTCAAACCGCCTCCACCCTCCTTCGCCTGACCGATTTACAAAAAGACAGAATTGAAAAGCTGCGTTGGAGTGACGTGGCCCGTCAGCTTGAGCAAGCGCTCATGGCGGACTGTCGTTTTATCTCCTACCTGGAGGACGCCTATCCAGCGCGTTTGAAGCAGCTGCCGCGTCCTCCAGCCGGACTATGGGTGCGTGGAATGCCGGAAGCGCTCTCCCTGCCCTTGGTGGCTGTGGTGGGTGCGCGCCAAGCATCTCCTTATGGCCTTCATGTGGCTCGAGACCTAAGCCGAGGACTGGTCAAAGCCGGTCTGGGGATCATCTCGGGAGGCGCCTTGGGGATTGATGCGGCGGCCCATCGAGCCGCACTCGAAGCCGAGGGGCGGAGCATCGCCGTCTTTGGCACTGGCATTTTGCAGGACTATCCGCCTCAACATCGAGGACTTTTTCAGGAGCTGTGCCATCACGGCTGCTGCGTGAGTGAGCTGGCCCCTCTCGCCCCTGTCAGACCGGAGCACTTTCCAATCCGCAACCGCATCATCAGTGGCCTGAGCCTGGGCGTGGTGGTGGTCGAAGCAGGAGAGCGCAGTGGTAGCCTGATCACCGTGCGTTATGCTTTGGAGCAAGATCGGGAAGTATTTGCGGTGCCGGGGCCGATCAGCAGCCCCTTGAGTGTCGGCCCACATCGGCTGATCAAGCAGGGTGCCAAGCTGGTCACCAGTGCCGAAGACATCTTGGAAGAGCTACGTCTTCAGTTGCCCCTGCCATTGAAGCGCAGCACCTGTGAGCCAGAGCCCACGCCGCCCCTGGAGGGGACCGCCCTGAGTGTATGGGAGCGTCTGAGACACGGTGCTCAGAGCCTGGAGCAACTCAGCCAAGGGCATGACGAGAGCCTGCATGAGCTCTTTGAGCGTCTCTTGGAGCTGGAGCTTGGGGGGTGGATCCAGCAGATACCGGGGGGCCGGTATGAACGATGCAAGACGCGCACGTTTCGATGAAGCCGGAGAGTGCCTACCGGCGCATCGAAGCAGCCTCCAGTTTGGCCGGTAGGATTCGGTCAAATTCCCAAGCGCACCGAGGTGGCTTCCAGCTTATCAGGTCCGCAGCCTCTACCCATTCTCCCTATTCCTTCGCACACAAAGAATCCAAATTTTCAAGCATTGTGGTATAGTAAAGAATAAGTTCATCTTCCCGCGCAGTGGAAATGGACCCCTTTTCGGAGCATTCGTGCGTCAGAGGAGAGCTGTATGAGCACGCAAGAGTCTCGCTTGAAAAGACCCGCTCGGCGCGCTGCTCGCACCCGCGAGCAGCAGTCAGACGTGGTGGTCGAGATGACAGAGCCTGCCCATCTATTTCTGAAGGGCTTGCGTGAGCGAGGCGTGGTGGACGAGAGGATGGAAGAAGACATCATCAACCGTCTGATGGTGCTGAATCAGCCAGAAATTTCGGTGGTCCAGCTCAAGAAGGTGGCCGCCATTGTGATCTTTGAGCAGCAGTTTGAGCTGAAAGACGAAGACTATGGCATCTACGATGAAGAGTGGCGACTGCTCTTCAACTGAGCCAGCAGCGGCGGAATAGGGGACGTGCGGGAGGAACGACCGGTGGCCCGTAAAAAAACCGAAGCACAGCCTGAAGCGCCAAAGCAAACGCTTGATTTAGAAGCCATGCGTCGAGACATGGCCG
The DNA here is from genome assembly GCA_046075485.1 of Myxococcota bacterium. Lineage (GTDB taxonomy): Bacteria > Myxococcota_A > UBA796 > JAJRTE01 > JBJTQF01 > JBJTQF01. The sequence goes on from JBJTQF010000193.1 coordinate 14,103, forward strand.
ATTTTGAGCGTTACCTGCGGATAGAAAAAGACGCTTCCGAGCATACCCTTCGCAACTACCTCAGCGATCTTGAACAGCTCCTGAGTTTTTTGACCCACGAGCCTCAGCGTCGGCGTGTGACAAGCTGGGCCGACCTGGAATATCTTCACCTGCGTGCATTTCTGGCCCATCGTTTTGGCGAGCTGGAGCCCAGCAGTATGGCTCGTAAGCTGTCCGCCTATCGGAGCTTTTATAAGTATCTTCAGCGCGAAGGGCGCGTGCAAAAGAACCCGGCGCGTTTGGTGGATCGGGTGAAGTTGCCCAAGAAGCAGCCCGCATTTTTGACCCTCGACGACATGGTGAAGCTGCTGGAGATGCCCGACGACAGCACCCCCTTAGGTGTGCGAGACTTGGCCATCTTGGAGCTGTTTTACAGCTCGGGCCTGCGGGTTTCCGAGCTCGTGGGCCTCGATTTGGCTGATATCAACCTCAGCGAGCGTCTCGTGCGGGCGCGAGGGAAAGGCAAAAAGGAGCGCCTGGTGCCGGTGGGACGTCCGGCGGTGGAAGTGATCCAGCGTTACCTGGATGTGCGGGGCCTGGGTGTCAAAGAGCCCCTTCATCCGACAGCCCTCTTTCTGAATTATCGCGGCGGACGGCTGACCACTCGGAGTGTGGATCGCCATGTCAAGCGATATGGACTGGTGGCGGGCATTCTGCGTAAGATTGGGCCTCACGCCTTGCGCCACACCTTTGCCACCCATCTGCTGGCCGAGGGAGCCGACCTGCGTTCCATTCAGGAGCTGTTGGGCCATGCCTCCCTCTCCACCACCCAGCGGTATACCCATGTGGCCATTGAGCGGCTTATGGAAGTGTATGACAAAGCGCACCCGCACGCCTAGAGGCTTTCCGAAGACCCCCGTGTGAGTGAGGCCGTGTGAGTGAGGCCGTGTGAGTGAGGATGAAGTCCCAGAGCAGGCTGCCCCGGTGATGCGCTGATGGGTGCGACACCGCCAAGACCACCCTTGTGAGATGCGTCGGAGAGAGACCTATGGCCGAACAAGTTGAGAGCGAGCTGAGCGAAGTAGAACGCATCAAGATTGAGCGTGCATATGAGCGACTGAAAAAGCTCACCTATTACGAGATCTTAAATTTGCCCAATACGGCGGACAAGTCTCAGATTAAGCGAAACTATTATGCCGTCTCCAAAGAGTATCATCCGGATCGTTACTTTCGGCGGCAGCTTGGGAGCTATAAAGATAAGCTCGAAGGCATCTTCGACCTGATCACACGCGCCTACAACACCCTCAACGACGACAGCCTACGAGCGGCCTACGACCGGAACCTGATTGAAGAGAGTCAGCGGAAGCGCCCGGTGGAGCACGAGATCTCTATTGAAGCGGTGTTGGGGAGCAAAGCGCAACCCCCTAAGCCCTCTGCTCCACCGAGCCAGGGAGCCCCGACCTCACCGGCGGGAGTAAATCCTCTTTTTCTTGATAAATTCCAGCAGCAGCTTGCTGGACGTGTGCTAAAAGGAAGAGAGTATCTCAAGCTGGGCAAAGAAGCCTTCGACAACGGCCGGCTCGCGCAGGCCGTCAGCCATCTTCAGCTCGCCTCTTCATTTGACGCCAGCAACCCGGAGATTCGGCTGCTATTGGAACAAGCCAATGGGCGTTACGGAGAAGTGAGGGCCGATCAGCTCTTTCAGCGAGGGTTACAAGAAGAGGCGATTGGCAATACGGAGGGTGCCCGGCAGCAGTATAAACAAGCGGTGGATTGTAAGCCCAAGAAGGCGCAGTATTACCATAAGCTTGGCAAGATGCAGCTCGATGTGGCCGACGAGCGCCGAGCCGGGATGGAGAATCTGAAGCAGGCCGTGGTCCTGGAACCCCGCAATCTGGAGTTCCTGTTAAGCTTGGCAGCAGCCTATGAACAAGTGGGCATGCCGCGTAATGCATTGCGTGAGTACGAAAAAGTGATCAGCCTCGAGAAGAACCACGACACCGCCCTGCGTGCGCTGAAGCGGCTGAAAGCGGCACTGTGAGAAGGAGCTTCCAATATGGAAAAAGTCATCGGGATTGACCTCGGCACCACCAACTCCTGCGTGACCGTGTACGATGGCGGGCGTCCCGTGGTCATTCCCAACAAGGGTGGCTACAAGACCATGCCCTCCATTGTTGCCATTGCCGACAATGGCAAGCGGTTGGTGGGACACGTCGCCAAGCGTCAAGCGGTGACCAATCCTGAGAAGACCGTCTTTGCCGCCAAGCGGCTGATTGGGCGGCCTTTTGATAGCCCCGAAGTGCGGCGCACCCTTGAGACCTGTCCCTATCGAATTGTCGCCGGGCCCACCAACGACGTGCGCATTCGACTCGGCTCTAAAGAGTACGCCGTGACCGAGATCTCGGCGGCGATTCTCGCGGAGCTCAAGAAAGTGGCCGAAGACTACTTGAGCAGTCCCGTCACCCAAGCCGTCGTAACCGTGCCTGCATATTTTAACGACGGCCAGCGTCAAGCCACCAAAGATGCGGGGAAAGTGGCGGGCCTTGACATCCTGCGCATCATCAACGAGCCCACCGCAGCCGCCCTTGCCTATGGTTTTGAAAAGCACGTAGACAAAAAAGTGGCTGTTTTTGACCTGGGAGGTGGCACCTTCGACATCTCCATCCTGGAGATTGGGGATGGTGTCTTTGAAGTGCTCTCCACCGCAGGGGATACGTTTTTGGGGGGAGACGACTTTGACCGGCGCATCATCGACTATTTGGCCGACGAGTTTTTTCAGGTCCACGGCATTGATCTCCGACAAGACAAGATGGCCTTGCAGCGTCTGAAAGACGAAGCCGAAAAGTCCAAGTGTGAGCTGAGTTTTTCTTCCACCCGCGAAGTGAGCTTGCCCTTTATTGCCACACGCGCTGGACAACCCTTACATTTGCGCGCCACCTTAACCCGTGAGCGCCTCGAGATGTTGGTAGACGACTTGGTCGAGCGCTGTATGAAGATCTGTGCCTTTGCCTTGCGGGACGCCAGCCTCTCCTGTGAGCAGATCGAAGAAGTGATCCTGGTGGGAGGGCAGAGCCGTATGCCCTTGATCCAGCGCCGCGTTCAGGAGTTTTTTGGCCGTCAGCCCTCGAAGGGCGTCCATCCCGATGAAGTGGTCGCCCTCGGCGCGGCCATTCAAGCCCATGCGTTGGTCAGTGACAAGTCCGATATGCTCTTACTGGACGTCACCCCCATGTCTTTGGGCATTGCTACCGCTGGAGGCAACTTCAGCGTGCTCATCCCGCGAAATACCACCATCCCCACCCAAAAGAGCCATCTGTTTACCACCGCCAACGACAACCAGACCACCGTCAAGATCGTGGTGTTGCAGGGCGAGAGTGGCGTGGCCAAAGAAAATCAGCTCCTCGGCGAGTTCATGCTGACCGGCATTCGGCGTCTGCCGCGTGGCACCCCGGAGATCGACGTCAACTTCTCCATTGATGCCGACGGCATCGTGAGTGTGTCCGCACGCGACCGCGACACGGGCAAGGAGCAGTCGATCACTGTGACCTATGCCGGTGGACTCGACGAAGATGAGCTGAACCGCATGATTGATGAGCAAAAACATTATGCGGTCAAAGAGCGAGTGGATCACGAGCAGGCCAGCGCAGTCCAGCGTCTCGAGAGTGTGATGTTGGAGTTTAATAAGCTGTTGCCTCGAGCAGAGAAGCTGTTGGGGGCTTCTGGCGTGTTGGCCTTCCGGCAGCGCCTGACCGAAGCTGAAAAGGCTTTGGAAGCTCGAGACGTGGTGCGCATTCAGACCGCATGTCGAGAGCTGGAGCGTCAGCTCTCCACCTTGCAGGGCTTGGTGAGTGGCTGAGGCGTACCGTTGGGGGCCGAGCCCTACCTTGAACTTCCTGACAGAAGGCACCACGAACACTAGCCGATAGAGCCTGCCTCATGATATGATGCCACCGCAGAAGGGCAGCGTCCCGCCTGTGCGAGCAGGCGACACCTCCTCCAACCCAGAATAGAGCTGAAATCGGGAAGATCACCATGACTGAGTCCGTGGATGTGAACCACAGCCTTGAAGAAGGATTGCTCCATTTTTTTCGAGGCGCGATTCTGGAAGCCCGCCAGTGCTGGCGTCGAGGGCTTCAGCTTGACCCGCAGAGTGCCGTGTTGCAAGACTACTTGCGCTCGACGGACATGGAGCTGACCTCACAAGAGCGCGCGCGCGAAGCGGAGCAGCTCAAGCAGGCGCGTCAAGCTGCCAAAGCCAGCGGGTTGCCGTGGGAAGACGACGACTTTGAGGTCATTGCGGCGGGGCCGGACGACGACGACGAGACCAGTCAAGCCGTGGGCGTGGACACGGTCTCCATCACTGGATTTCTGGTGGAAGAAGAAGAGAGCGGGGGGGTGGAGACGGGCAGTGATGCCAACGCCCCTCGAGCCAGCGGTAGTGGCTGGGTTGAAGCCCCCGAAGACGATGAAGATACCCTCGCCCCCAGTCCTCGGCCTGTGATGGCGGGCCATGCGCCGCCGGTCGAAGGGGATAGCTGGGAGCCTCTGGACTGGATGGGAGAAGTCACCCCCGCCACGGGCATCATCGACAGTATGCCGCAGGATTCGACTGTTACGGCTCCAGGGGGTGGACGCCGTACCGTGAGAGCGGGTGTCGAGCCGCCACCGCCTCCGGTGGAGCAGGGGCCGGGTGAGCTTCTGGAGCAGGCCCGTCAAAATCTGGCCTCTGGCAATGCTGAAGCCGCACGTCAGCTTCTGATCGTGTTGATTGACAAAAACCGCAGCTTCCCGGGTGCCGTGGAGACTCTGGAGGAGGCCATCAGCACCCTCTTGACCCGCTATCAAGAGATCTTGGGTTCACCTGATGGTATTCCCGAGCTGACCTCTGGCGCCGCCGATCTGTTTAATCTGAAGCTGGACGAAGTGGGAGGGTATATTTACTCTCGTATTGACGGCGTTGTTTCCCTCGACGACCTCTATACCATGAGCACGCATCTGGATCAGCTCCACGTCATGCGCATCCTGGTCGAGCTTCTTCAGGCGGGCGTGATCACCCTCCGTCGATGACCTCCGCTTTTGGTCCAACCTCCGTATAAGTGAACATCAAAAATGCCCAGCTTGATTGTAGTGGGTGCCCAATGGGGCGACGAAGGCAAAGGCAAGATCATCGATTACCTGACCGATGACGCCGAT
>JBJTQF010000194.1:0-55712 GCA_046075485.1 Myxococcota bacterium
AGGTGTTGCCGAAGCAGGTGTTGCCGCCACAGCTATTGCCGAAGCAGGTGTTGCCGAAGCAGGTGTTGCCGAAGCAGGTGTTGCCGCCACAGCTATTGCCGAAGCAGGTGTTGCCGCCACAGCTATTGCCGAAGCAGGTGTTGCCGAAGCGGGTGTTGCCGGAAGGGGCCGCTGTCCACCTTCAGGTCTCGGAGGCGCCGTCTGCACCAAAGCGGGGCTCTGAGGGGCTGGTGGGGTCTCCACTTCTTTTAACGATGGATCGATCAGCTCTTCAATTTTCTGCTCAAGCTGGCGGAATCGGTCCCAGATGCCCATGTGATGCGGTCCTCCTCAGGTGATGGGCTGATTTTACACGGCTGTTGTCGGATGTCGCTCACTTTTTCGGAGGCTTGGCCTTGGTGGGAGCAATTGGGTTCTCGTTGGAGGTCTCCGGAGTGCTGGGGGCGGGAGGCAAGAGGGCCTCCAGAACTTTGCCAATCACAGGAGCGGCATATCGGCCTCCATACCCAGCATTTTCAACCAGGATGGCAAACGCAAGAGGGGCTTCGTATCCGGGCAGTTTTAGCTCCGCGTTGTCTCCGTAAGGGGCAAAACCCATAAACCACGCATGAGAACGTTTGCCTTCCACTTCGGCAGTACCGGTTTTTCCGGCGACTGGGATGCTCAGCTTCCCGAGCGCACGTCGAGCGGTGCCGGTGCTCACCACGTCCCGCATGGCAGTGGCCAACAGACTGGCATCAGCGGCGGTTAACACACGGTCTCCTGGCAGGAGCTGTCCTTGAGCGATGTCGGTATCTTGTCGTCCCTGTAGCTGCTCCCGAAATGCCAGTGCTTCACTTGCCAAAAATGTAGGCTTCACCAACCTTCCACCATTGGCAATGGTGGCTGCAACCGTGGCAATCTCCAGCGGCGACGCCTCCACCTCTCCTTGCCCAAAACCTGCTTGTGCCAGATACAGATCCAGTGCCTTGATGCGCTCCGCCTCGCGGGTGTCACCTTTATCTTTTCGGCTGGTCTTGATGCCAAAAAAGTGGGCGGTTTGAAGCAGTGGCCCAGCCTTGACGCCCTCCACGGCGAGCTGCGCAAAGTAGGCGTTACACGAGACCTCAATGCCTCGACGCAGGCTTAAGTTCCCGTGAGCCTTATCTTTTTTGTCATCTCGGATCGGGCGGCTCTTTCCTGGCAAGAGAATCCCCGCACGGCCATCCGAGAGGGTGGTGCAGGCATAGGTCTTACTCACCAGGGCTGGATTAACACGCAGTGCGGCCATCGCGGTGACCAGCTTAAAGGTGGAGCCAGGGGCGTAAACCCCAAAACGCGCCCGATCCATCAACGCTGGATCTTCAGGGGCCAACAACCGCAGGCTCGAGCCGAGCTGCTGGGGGTAGGGCAGGTTGGCCAACGCCAGCACGGCCCCCGTCTGCGCATCCATCACCACCCCGGCGGCTCGGGTGATGTCCAGCTCTCCTTCTTCCTTTCGAGCCGGATCGAGGGCGTCTTCGAGCGCCTTCACCAGCGCCACTTGCACCTTCATATCCAGGGTGAGACGCAGATCCCGATCTGGCTCCAACAGGGCCTTCAGCTCGGGGGCAGTGGGGTCATCATGTACCCACCAGGCTGGCAGGAGCGCGGAATAGTCTCGTTTCAGCTCTTTGATCGGCTTGCCTGTGCGCGGATGGGTCAGCGAGACCACTTCCGGCTTATCATCAAAACCCTGGAGCTTCACATTGTATTTTTTCTCGGCAAAGTCGGTGATGGAGGAGGACCAGTTGACCGGCTCTCGCAAGTCTCCCAGCAGATGAAAGGTCATTCCACCAAAAGGGTAACAGCGGCGTGTACGCTCGGGACAGTTCTGATCTGCGTTGACGCCCAGTGCGGTGATGGCGGGTCGGCTGGATTCCAGCAGGTCCGGTCCTCGAGTTGCCAGGGGCAGACCATTTCGATCCAGGATGTTTCCGCGTGGGATGCGCTCCGCCAGGGCGCGCAGGCGCGGATTGGGCACAAAACCCAGCTCATCGCCCGCTTGTAACGTGAGCAACGGGGTCACCATCAGGGCATCGGCTTGACGAAGCTGAAGATCGGCAGCCCTCACCGCCAGAGTGCTCAGCAGCATGAGACCCAACGCTGCTAAGACCCTCATGCCACCCAGAAAGGGGACGGCACCCGTCTGGGCCTGGCCTTCACCCGGTGCGCTGGAGGCTCCATACTTGTCTGCGAATCCAGAAAGGGAGGCCACCATGCCCAGGATGACAAAGACCGCTAACTGAGAAGACTTGCCATAACTCAGCAGGGGTGTCGTCACGCCAGAGAGAGGCAAGATCCCCAACACACCCGCACCAATCAGGAAGAGCTGTCCGGTCAGCAATGAGACCAACCCCATCAACAAAAAGAAGGCATACGGATCTTCCAGTCGCCGTGCAATGCGCAAAAATCGCCAAAAGAGCAGACCGTAGAGGACGAGCACGCTGAGCAGGCCCACAAATCCCAGCTCTTCGGCCACCGCTGCCAAGATGAAGTCGGTGTGAGCAGCCGGAACCCGTGCGGTCTCCCCCCAACCCAGCCCAGCTCCGGTAACACCTCCCGCCGCCACCGACCAGAGCCCCAGTGCAAGCTGATCGGCTCCCGCCAGCAGGTTATCCCACGGATGTAGGAGCATGGTGATGCGCCGATGGATGGTAGAAGGGGTCTCCAGCGCATAGGCCAGCGAACATGCGGCAACCAAGAGCACGATACCAAAAAGGGCCAGCCCTGCTCGCGCACGCGCGACCGAGTATAACGCCAAAAATGTCCAGGCAAGTACCAGCGCAGGCCCCATGTCCTTCTGTAGAAACAAGAAGGCAATGGCAATTCCCATACCCGCCAGCACCGGCCACACGTCTTGAAGCCGGGGGAGCCTGATCAGACGGGCCAGTCCCGGAAGCTGCTCGGAGGAGGTGAAGAGGGTTCGGAGATGCTCCCAGCGACTGGCACAATAACCTGCGAGAAAGAGAACCACCAAAAGTTTGATGGCCTCCACTGGCTGAACGACCAACGGACCCAAATGTAAGTTCACCAGTGCGTCACTCTTCCCCGGTCCCTTGCCAAACAAAAGCAAGACCAGAGAAAGAAGGACAGCCCCCAGAAGTGGCAAGAACTTCAGCCGACGCAGCTCACTTGTCTGAAGATCCACCAGACTCAGCCCCGTCAGCAGCAGGCTCCCCACAAAAATACCGGTGGCAAAGTCGGGAAAGAGCAGGGTCTCTCGTAAAGGATCCCGCAGGCTCACCATCAAGGTAAATCCCAGCCCGGAGAGCGCCCCGGCGAGAGGCAGCAACCACGGATCGGGTCTCAACTTTCGCAGATACCACATACCCAGTGGCAACCAAAATCCCAGCATAACCCAAAAGGTGGAGGTCCAGAGCATGCGGCGTACTTCTTCTGGGGTCCGCACCATGAGCTGAAGCCGTAAAATGCTGAGCTGATTGCCACTCAAGGCCGGAATTTCAGAAGGAGGCTCTGCTTTCTGGTCTTGGGCCTGCCGACGTGCCACGCTGAGCGCCCGCTTGAGCTCGGGAGCGTCCGGGGTCTTGTCTATAAGTTCTGCCGGAATTCTCGCAGCGCGCAAGCTCACCAGGGAGGTCAGCCGAGAGGGGCCTCCCTCTGCCTGCAAAAACGAGTGCAGACTCTGCGCTACAAGCTGTTGATCTCCGCCGCGTGGATAGAGCGCCAGCAAAGCCGGATACAGCTCTTCAGGGGACGTCAAAGCCGACAAGGGAAGGGGAGGCTGGCTCTCTTGGGAAGCACTTCGCTCTAATCGAGTGCTCAGGGTGTGCTGAGACAGTCCCACCGTAAAGGCACTGACCCACAGCAGACTGATCAGCAATGCCATCCAATAGCGGGTAGGTCTCCTATCGCTAAGCTGTTGATGCTTAAGCTGGCGCTCCTCGCGACGACTGACGGTCACTGCCATAATCATGCCTCAACGATGAGAAGGGGGGAAAGGTGGGAGATGGATGGCCAACTTCTCGGGCGGTTTTGCTCACCGGAGCTGAAGCTGCTCGTAGTAGTTGAAGTTGTTTTCAATGGGGGACTCCAGCTCATGGATCTTCCCTTGAAGCTGCTTGATGCGCTTCTCACCATCCCGCGCCAGCTTCTTGGAGTTCCCAATTTTGAGGTTCTGTCGATACACGGAGACAGCAGCTTCATACAGAGCCTTTGTCTCTTGATACGCTTGAAGTTTGACGGCATCGTCGGCGTTGGCATCCACCTCCTTGAGCTTCTGTTCAGCCGTATCAAACTGAATATCTGCCTGCCAGATGGCATATTTGGGCTGACTGCATCCCCGTGATGCCGCTTGCTCCTGTGCCGCCATGAAGTGCGAGAGGTCTTTGCGCTCGCTGTACGCATACATATGCATGAGCGCGAGAAAGGGATCACAAAAGTTGTGCAGCTCCGACGCACGCACTAATACGGCCACGGCCTCGTCAAATTTCTTGGCAATGCGTAGTCGTTGGCCAGCCGTATATTGTTCCCAGGCTTGATACTCCTGTGAGGCATTTAAGGTCAACAAGTGTTTGGATGAGAGGTTGGCATCACTCCAGTCATCCTTATCCAGCTTGGGATTGAGATCGTAGTATCGCGTAAATAGAATCTCCAGCTCCGCCCGACAGAGTGACTCTAATGGGGCTTTCAGATCGCCTCCAGCGGAGCCCAGAAGGCTGGCTTGAAGCAGCTTCTCATAACGCTGAAATGCCACATTACATCGGATATCATTGGACTGTATCGAGCGTTTGAGCTGCTCAGAGTCCTGCTCCAGTCCCCGCTCATAGAATACGAGATAACCACCGCCAAAAAGGGTGAGAATCACCACCACATACGAGAGCCAGGGAGGCGGGAAAACCCGCTCGACTTCGGCCAACGCCACCGGTTCTGTCGGACTCATCTGCTGAAGGGTGCCCGCCTCCGCTGTTTGTTGTGGCAGAGCAGCCGCATCATGAATGGGGGGGGCGACTGGCGCTGTCTCCTCTCGATTGATGACAACGTCTGTATCCTCTCGACTGCTAAGCCAGCTCCTTTTTTTCTTAGGAGGTAAGGTCTTACGGGTTGCCTCATCCTGCTCAGCTTGGGGGGAGACGCTCTCCATACGGGGACTGTTGAGCGGTGCTGAGTCGGACGACGACGACAGTGGGGTTGGACTTGATGAGGTCTCGATGGGGCGTGTGGTGCGGCGGGTCTGCTCTTCTGCCGGCCCCTCTGGAGAAAGTGTCGGACGGGTCACGGGGGCCACTTTGACGGTGGCAATGTTCTCAAGGTCGGTGCTTGCAGGACGTGAAACAGGGGCGGTCTCTTGAGTCGAGCTGCTGGCATAAGCGGCCCGTTTCTGGAGATCTTCGTTTGCCGCGCTGGTCGTGCCTTGTCTGAGCTGATTTAACAATCCTTTGAGGGCCAGCTTAAAATGACTGGCGGATGCATAACGCCCTTCCGCTTTGAGGGCCAGGGCTTTGCTCAAAAATGCACGCACTTCTGAGGGAGTATCGGTGGGCAATGGAATACGCACGGCACCTTGTAAGATGGCCTGTTCAATCTTGCGGGTGTTCTCTGCTTCAAAGGGGGTGCGACCGGTCAACATCTCGTACAACACCACCGCAAGAGACCAGAGATCCGACTGTAGATCGACCTGGCCATTCTCCAGCCGCTCTGGGGAGGCGTAACTGACACTGCCAAACTCATTGCGGGTCAGCTTGCGGGTCATCGAGAGGGCTTTGGCAATCCCAAAGTCCATCAGTCTCACCCGTCCATCCGTGCCGAGTCGAATGTTACGAGGTTTAATATCTCCATGGATCACCCCACGAGAATCCACCGTCTCATGCTCAAATCGCAGCGTATGGCATCGGGTCAAAATATCCGCTACTTCGTGCGCGATGTGCAGGGCCAGCTCCAGCTTCATGGGGCCTTCTTTGATGGCCTCCGAGAGATCACGTCCGTCAATATACTCCATATCAATGAAGAAGGTATCCTCGATGATATCGTAGCAATTGATGCGGGCAACTCGGGTCTCAATGGCGTAGAGGCGGGCCTGAAGTTGTGCCCCTTGTCGCTCGGCTTGGATCACGACAGATGAGCTGGGATCGTCATCTCTGTGCATCACCTTGAGGGCGATACGCCGATTGGGATCCGCTTCCGGCTTGCGGGTATCTTCGGCAAGATATACATCACCCATACCACCTCTTCCGAGGCGACGGAGAATCTTATAGGGGCCTAATGCACTAAATACCGCCACGTTGATTCCTCTCCCTAGAAGGTGAAGAAGGGATATCGATTACATGGGTCAGCGTCGTGAAGTCGGTTTGAATCCAGTGCCAGCTCCCTGCGCGTCCGCTGGGGTTGAACCCGTAGAGGCTGGTGATGTACTCCCCGTCTCGGGTGAAGGAGGAGGTGACCAGAACAGCTTCTCAGAACGCGAGTCGTTACCTTCAGATTTAGTTCCCTCTACATCCTTGCCAAAACGCAGTCCATACTGAATGAGCGTGCTGGTTTTTACATCGAGCGCCGTCGTGATGCCTTCTCCAAACGAGGTATTGAACAGCATCAGCTCAGCATCTGTCAGCCGAATGCCCACTTCTAAGCGGGGCTCACCAGATAAAGGCTTTGCTGGAAGGATCTCAAAACCAAACATGACCACATTACGCACCCTGTTTCCCAGCACGGCCTCTTGTGCGCCTGCCGGTGCTGTCAATTTGACCGGATCCGTTCCCGCGTTGAGCAGCCACACGTCACTCTTCAGCACCAGTTTTTCTGTGTGCGCGCCGCCATTGAGCAGCAAGATGGTGCCGGGTGCTGCATTTTTCATCGCTTCCTCGAGGGATGCGTCACGTTCCACCTCCACTGTCTTCCAACCACTGGGCGCTTGGACCGGGGTGGTAGACTTGTCATCCTGTTTCAAATTTTTGACGGCATAACCCAGCATAAAGGCCAACACCAACACCATCAGCATCAGCGGGAGCACCCAGCCGGGCAACGTGCTCAGCCACGGTCGTTTGAGGCTGGATTGAATCCCGGAACGTCGAGGCTCAGAAGGGGAGGCACCGGCTCGACCGGACTGAGCGGCACCGGGAAGCTGGATCAGCCGTCCTGCACGTCTTCCGGTCGTTTCATCATCTGCATCGCGTAAACGTGGGTTTGAATTGGGGTTTTCTGCCTCATCACTGGAAGACTCGCCGCCCACGGGTTTACCCTTAGCATACCGCCCAGTAGCACTCAGCTCCCCGGTCATACGCTCGCGGGTGTTGCGGAGGGGGTTGCTGATCACCTTAAAGTTGCGCGTGGGGCCTTCTTCCTGTCCGGGGAGGCGTCCGGTTTGCTCACCCGACAGCCGTGGATTCTGGCCATCCAGGGCTCCGGCGATAACACCCAGTCGGTGGGTGGGCTCATCTGCTCGACTGTAACGGCCTCTTTCTTGACCAAAAAGTGCGCCCATCACCACGATGACGGTGACGTTGTCTTTGCCTCCTTCTTGTAAAGCAAGCTGAATCAACGCCACCGCTGCCGCCTGTGGATCTTGTGTATGTTGCAGCAATGTCTGAAGAATCCGCTGATGCGTGACCAAATCACTGAGTCCGTCACTGCACAACACAAGGGCGTCTTCGGGCTCAAACTCCGTCTGGATCAGCTCGATGAACTCCTCATCATGCGTCTCGTGAAGCTCGGAGCCCACATCTCGATAGACTTCGTTCCGGCGAGGATGGCGCATGGCCTCTAGCTCGCTCAGCTCTCCCCGATCTTCTCGTTCGCCTACCGGAGAATGATCGTGGGTGAGTTTTTCGAGTTCCTTGCCACGGGCGCGATACACTCGCGAGTCTCCAACATGGCCAAGATAAAGCTGGTTGCCTTCGATGACTGCAACACTCAGCACACACGCCATGCCTGCCATGCGTGCATCCTGCTGAGCTGCTTGGTAGATCTTGTTGTTGGCGGTGGTGATGGCCTCACGCAATGCTTGCTCAAGAGTGCCCACCTTGCGCTCGAGGCGAGCTTGAAGCTCTTGTTGAGCCAGCGCAGCCGCCTTTTCTCCCGCATTTTGACCGCCAATACCGTCAATGACGGCGAAAAATCCATGTTCTGGACTCAATACATACGCATCCTCGTTGTGCGCACGCACCAAACCAGGGTGGGTTGAAGCGCCGATCCGTAGTGACATACGCCCACTCATGCTCACAGCACCTCAAAGTCAAGGGTCAGAACCCCTGCCAAGTCAAGTTTGGCACGGGGCGGGAGCAGCTCTTCGCGCATCCGGTCAATCTTACGCTCACCTTGTTGCTCCAGACTGCTGGGCAGGCGATGATCGTTGACCGCAGTGCCGTAGGCAGACAGATCTCGAATGAAAAAGCGCCCTTGCTCGTCACGGCGGATCTTAAAATGAGTGCGCGAGACATCCGCTGCCGCGTCTAGGCGCAGATCCACCCACACACCCGTACCCCCTCGTCCCACCGCAACCTCGGGCTTGTCGATGACAAACTCAATGCGTCCGGTCGAGCTGGTATACGAAAGGCGGGCGCGGCCTTCTCGTGGCCGACGTTCAGTGGTCACTTTGGGATCAAAGACAGGTGTTGACTGAGGAGATCGAAGCTGTGAGGAGGATGACGGGTTTTGAGGCGCTCGACCCTGAAAGGTATGCTCCGCACCCGTCGGGCGAGGGGATACAAGCGGGCCAACAGGCGGCGGCAGCTCTTCGAGCCGTCGAATAACCCCCGTTCGATTGCCTGGAAGTTGAGCGGCTGCTGAAAGTCGCTGCTCTGCAATGACTTCTGTTGCCCCCCCACGTCGCAGCGTAGAGATCCGGCGGGTCATACTTCCGCCTTCTACTTCCTGCGTCTGTGGCAAGGTCAAACGACTGTCGATGAGAATATCACCCGGTTGGACGTCTGCATCCCCGTTTTCATAAAAGGAGATGTACCACCCACCTGCCGCATTTTTGTACTCTTTTTGAGCAGTATTGACCTTTCGAGAGAATAAGCCACCACGCTCAGGGGGCTGCGCGAGGGAGGCAACGTGCTCTTCAAGGGCGCGTCGAGCTTCTTGTTTGATGGTCGAAAAGATGCCCGACAACTTTTCATAATCTTTGGCATGAAGATACACGTCAAAAACCCCGGGCACCAGCACAGAGTAACGCAGCGGTTCCAAGCTGGCGTCTAGGTTCTCAACAAGCTGCTGAATGATCTCTTCACCAGTGACAGACTTACTCGCCGTCTTGCGCTCGGAAGGCGATTTATCCTGAGACATAAATCCGGCTCCTCAAGAATGGAGGCCATGACGGGATAGGGCCATTAACTCATGGCGGAAAGATAGCATACAGTGTTCTTCGTGTGCGCACAATTTGCGGTGCAAGGACGGCACCGGAGTCGGGACGTTCCTCAGCCAAAATGGTCAAGACGCGACCTGATGGAGGGGCATGGCACACAAAAATAGAGGAGCAGGCGAGAAAAAGGGCGAGAAAAAGGGGGGAGAATGAAGCGCGAGAAAAGGCGCGAGAAAACATGGGGCGGAGCCCTCTGAACCTTCGCGTTTGGACTCAGAGCAGCAAAATAGCAGCTGCAACCGCCACCAAGATGAGGGCACCTGCTCCCAGCAACACCGGAGAGGGGCCGGCATCGCTGGCGGGAGCCTTCGCGGGAGCGGGAGCCTTTGCGGGAGCGGGAGGGCTCGGCGCGCGTGAGGCGGCAGCCGTTTGAGACATCTGCTCAAATGGATCCGGTGTCACGGGTGTCGGAGGCAAGGTCTGGCGCGTCACCGGGAGCTGCGGGGCCTTCGACGGAGTCGTGGCCGCCGTCGGTGCTTGTTGCGCCTGATGTTGAGACATCACCAAGCCATGCTGGACCATATTGTGCATGTCGCCGAGCGACAAATAGGCGGTGGCATTGGCACCTCCTTCTTCGTCATCCTCATCGTCTCGGGAAGCAGCGACGGGCTGAGGAGGCAGTCGAAGCTGCATGGTGGGCGGCGAGGCAGGCCGATGTGAGGTCAGCTCTCCACTCGAATTGCCAACGGGAACCCCCCCAAGCGATGGCGAGTTTCCCAGCGTCAATACTCGAGTTGCCAATCCTTCATCTGGCTCATCGTCCAGATCCCTCAGGGGTGGCGGATCCGTCGGTGTCCCCCCGCCTGCCACCCACTTTCCCGGAGGCAAGGCGTGATCGGCGGGCACCATCCCCGGCGGTGGCGTCCTAGAGATCTGCGCGGTGGGGGGAAGGGCCCCAAACGAGCTGGAGGCAAATGCTCCCGAGCTAGAGCCTGCCGGTGCTGCCGGTGTGGTGCGAGAACCCGCCTTAAACACCGGAATCGGCGTATCTTCCGCTGCGTCGGGATGGAGTGCCAGCCGTGCAGGTGAAACAAGCTCCTGTCCCTTTGTGGCTGAGGTGGGGGTCAAGAAGGTGGTACGTTCTGAGTCTCCCTCGTCATCTTGCCAAGCCGGTGCGGACGATGAAAATGGGGCGCTCTGAGTTGCCACAGGTGTCGTAACAGCGGGTGATACAGTACTGGCAACCATTGAGGGGGCGGTCGCGACGACCGGTCCCGGGGTCCATGTGCCAGGTGTGGCGACCGCAGGGGTTACAACACGCTCGGTTTCGACGGGATTGGCCAGGGGAGGCGCTGGCCCTCGCAAGGTGCCGAATCCATCCAGTGCTGCCGTATCCGGGAAGGGCTCTTCATCGTCCAGCTCTCGCAAAAAGCCCGAGAGGGGCGCACTTTCCGAGTGTTCATCCAACAGCTCCCGAAAGCTGCTGCCAGATTCATCCAAGAGATCGCGAAACGCTCCGGGGGCTTCAGAGGTCTCTAAGTCCAACAACGGCGGAGGATTTGCCGGTGCCAGGGTCACGGCTTCGCCCGCCAATGCGACCATGTGCGTCTGAAGCGCGGGACGGGCGGAGGTCAGGACGGGGCTGAGCGGCTCTCGTGTCGGAGCATGCACTTGAGTTGAAACGGAGACGGTTGAAGCACTCTCGTCGATGCCGTCATCATCGTCGTCGAGGTCGCGCAGAGGGGCCCCAGCAGGCACAAACGGCTCGTCCTCCAGATCAATCAGCTCCTGAAGGGAAGGCCGAGTGCCATCGGTGGCGGCTCGAAGTGGAGCGCTCCCCTGTGAGGCTGGAGCCTGGAGGAGTGGGGCGCTTGTGCCCACGTTTAAAGTGGACGCAGCCGATGGGGAAGCCGATGGCGTTGCAAAAACATTGCCAACAGGCGCTGGGGTGAGCGCTGGGCGAGCGGACGTTACGATGGGAGTGTTGCCGCTGAGCGTCGTGGATTGGCTCGCAATCTGGGCAACGCCGGATGGGGTCGGCTGTGTGGTGCGCACAGAAAGAGGCAACGGCGTCGGCTGAGAGGGGGGCAAGGCAGGCATTGCCATCAGCGACTGCGGAAGGGGTGTCGGCTGAGCGGGGGGCAAGGCAGCAGGCATTGCCATCAGCGACTGCGGAAGGGGCGTGGGCTGAGAGGGGGGCGGGGCACTCTTCTGGACGCCTGCTTGAGACACCGGTGCCTGTGGCGGTGGCAAGACAAGTTTTGTTGGTATTGCCTGCTGTGTCGTTGCCAGCTCCGTTTTGACAACGGGGGCTGCCAGGTTGAGGGGCGGGCTCTGGAGCGGCGGCGCTGCCAGATCCACTCGATTGGTTGCGGGACCGACACCCGTTGGATCCAGCTCCAAGACCTCAGAAACATTGAAGATGTTGGACAGCGCAATGTCGATGGTCTCGCGCCGGTCTTCGGCGGCAAGCTGGGCAAAATGGGAGAGGCGGTCCTTTTTTGGGCTTGGGCCATCTGCCGAAGGGGCACCCAGCACGTTGACCCCCATCCGGCTAGACCGCACATCAAAGGACTTGATGGCTTCTCGCAGCAGATCGGTAAACTCTGCCATATCCAGGGGATAAAAGGAGATCAGGCTACGAAGCTCACGTCGCACCTCGTCGGCACTGCCGGGACGCTCTGCCGGGGTGCGTGCCAGCAGGTGAATGATCAGCTCTTTGAGCGCAGCAGGCAGCTCGTTGAGTAGGGGCAGACGCGAGAAGATCTGCCAGCTCTGCACGAGCTGGATGCCCTGGTATCCTTTTACCGACGGATACAGGCGCTCAAATGTAAACATCTCAAAGAGCATGGCCCCAAAGCTAAAAAGGTCCGCTCGGTGATCGATGGGCAAGGCCATCGCCTGCTCGGGGGACATGTAGGCCACGGTCCCCTTAATCTGATTGCCCACCACGGTATGGTTGAGGTTGGATTCTGCTCTTGCCACGCCGAAGTCCGTGATCTTCACCTGACCGTGACTCGACATCAGAATGTTTTCGGGCTTCAGATCCCGGTGTACCATCTTGAGGGGCTGTCCGCGCAGGTCGCAGGCGGAATGTGCATAGGCCAAGGCTTCCGTCATCTGTCGGGCGATCTCCAACATGATGGAAAGATCAGGCTTGCGCTTTTCCGTGGCAAGAAAACGAAGGAAGCGGGAAAGGGTGATGCCGTCCACATATTCCATCGTGAGAAAGATGTTATCACCTTCCTCCTCGATGTTAAGGGTCTGCACGATATTGGGATGGTTGAGCTGCCCGCCCAGTCGTGCTTCGCTGACAAATGCGGCAATAAAATCATCGTCATTGAGAAGGTTGGGCAAGATGCGCTTGAGCGCCACCTGTTTGGCAAACCCACCCGGACCTACCTGCTCGGCGAGAAACACCTCGGCCATGCCGCCGGCACCCAGCCGCCTGCGCAGGATATACTTGCCCAAACGTTCATCCATTCTCGGGAAACCATCCACTGGAGAAGGGCAGGCTTTCGACGAAAGCCAATGGAGCGGGGCCGGTCACAAGCCCCGGGCGGCAGGACGCACAAGCGTACTGTCTCCTGTTTTCTGCTCTCAGTATAACATATCCCGGTGGCAGAAGATAGGGTCAGAATGGAAGGTCAGTCTCGCAGGAAAATGACGAGAAAAACTTGGCGGACCTTCATAATCTGGTGGCACTCCGATGACACAGCGGCCAAAACCACGGTCATGCGTTCGAGGCTCCGCTCACGAGCGGGCGTACTTGCTCATCTGTACGGGTACGGGTACGGGTACGCATGCGCACGATGAGCCCGAGCAGAAGCATGGCTCCGCCCAGCGGCGCTCGGGAGGGCTCAGATGTGAGCTGCGAACAACTGCATCCCAAACCATCCACGACCAAGACATCTGGCAAGGGTGATAATGGTGCCTCGGTTTCTGCGGCAAGATCAACTCCATCGCAGTCTTGATCGATGTCATCCCCTGCCACTTCCTCTGCTCCCGGATAGATGGTTTCAACCTGATCATTACAATCTAATGCGTCAGAGAGGCCCTGACATGCTTCAGCATTCAGAAATCCATCTTGATCACCATCAAAATACAGCGCATCGTCTGCTTCACCCGAACAGTCATCGTCGATGCCATTGCAGCTTGCTGCTTCATCCTTACCGGGATAACGAGTGGGATCGTTGTCGTCACAATCACCCTCGCATACAGATGTACCATCCAGATCTGAATCGACTTCCTCTTCAGAAGGTGTTCCATCACAGTCGTTGTCTTTGTCATCACACAGCTCTAATTGACTTGGAGACACAGAGGCGTCGTTATCATCACAATCCACACACTGTGAGCTCCCATCTCCATCCGAATCAAAAACCTCGTCTGTTTCGCCATTGCAGTTGTTGTCTACGCCATCGCAGAGCTCAGGTGCGTGGGGATAGATGCTGGCATTTTGATCCTGACAGTCTCCTGCGCACACAAAAACACCGTCTCCATCGGCATCCGCTTCGTTGAGCTCAGACGAGCTGCCATCCGGGAACGAACAATCATCGTCGAGCCCGTTACATTGCTCAGGGGCACCCGGGTAGATCGTGGCATCGGCATCATTGCAGTCTGCCATTACATCGAGAGGGCACAGGCTCGCGTCGTCGTAACCATCATTGTCTTGGTCGAATTCATTACGTGTATCACCATCACAGTCCTGATCGATATCATCGCACAGCTCAGAAGCACCCTCGTAGATGGTAGGATCTGTGTCGTTACAGTCTCCTTCCAGCTCGCTCAAGGTGTCCTGATCGTCATCGCTCTCACAAGTGCTCTCGTCCACAAGCTGATCACAGTCATTGTCTTGACCGTCTGGGAAAAAACAGCTCAGCGTGCTGCTGTAGATCGTTCCCTCTGGTGCGTCAGGATAGATGTTGCTGACTTGATCTTGGCAGTCACCTCCCTTGATCGAATATCCCACAACCACGCTACAGCGATAGATGATCCCGGCTGGAGCATCTGCGTCGCCGTAACCATCACCATCTTGATCGGGATAGAGTGTCACTTGGCCGCCCTGTGTATTGCCATAGACATCTGAGTCTTCGTCATCGATCAAGCCATCACAGTCGTTGTCCAATGCGTCACAGATCTCTGCCGCTTCAGGGGAGACGTCCGGGCGTGTATCGTCACAGTCATCGTGGGTCGTACTGAAGCCCGCTGGCACGTCACCCGGACAGCTTTTTTCCGAAATAGCGTCTTCATCTCCCGCACCATCTGCATCTCGATCTGGCCAAACCTCTACACTGAGGACACTGCTGTCTTTGAGATCGATTGCCCCATCACAGTCATTATCCAACCCGTCACATTGCTCCTGAGCCCCGGGAGAGATTGAACCATTTTGGTCATTACAATCACTGGAGTTGCTGACATAGTCTTTGGGAATATTCCCAGGACAGCCATAAAAAGAGCGGTTTGGATCTCCATAGCCATCCCGATCCGCATCTGCGTAGCGGTACACCAAGCCGGAGACGGAGCTGTCATCTGTGTCTACTAAGTTGTCACAGTCATTATCCAGACCATCGCAAATTTCATTGATGATCTGATACGCAATCTGGCTATTACTATCGCTACAGTCGCCCTTCGCTTCGGTCTGTCCGTCCAGATCATTGTCGATATAATCGGTTGTTCGAATAAAATAGAGTCTGCCAATTTCCCCCAGCAGGTCGGAGGTATAACCCGGTGCTCCTACAACAATTTCGCTGAAAAGATCTCGGTCTAAATCGAAGCGAGGTCCAGAGAGAAGGCTCAAACCAAGCTGTTCATTCTTGGCCTCCGGTAAAAATAGATAACCATCGGGTTTCATCATATTGGTCAGGGATGACTTGACTCGACCGGATAAGAGCCAGAACCCTCCATCGCCACCGGGGGGCGTGTTGAGGTTCAGATACGTGGAGGCCAAAATCAACGGGTAGTCTACTCCATTATCAATTCCAAGAGAGAGACGAGCGCCAAGATACTCCTGTGAGCTCGTTCCTTGAAAGGATGGGGAGGTAGTGCTGTTGACGGTGGTGCTGCTGGTCCCGTAGATGCCGGCGGACCCTGTGCTGGATGTTCCTTGCAGTACATAGATCCGCCCCACGTTGGGAAGACTAAGCTCTTCATGAGGTGCTTCGGGTGCAGCGATGAGCAGATCTTGGATGCCGTCTCGGTTAAAGTCTACCCCTCCTTGCATGGCACTTCCAAAGCGCCCCACATTGTTGCCGTTGTACTTGGCACTGAGGGTAAAGACACGTTTTCGAGTAAAGCTGACTTGAGAGATGTCCAATAGGTTGGACTCAGCGTAGCCCATAAAGGTGCTCAGACTGCGACCCTCTATCAGGTATACTCTGCCACTTCCATTATTGTTGTTGGGGCCCGCGATGGCCAGCTCTGGCACTCCGGCTTTGTCGAGGTCTGGCACAAACTGCACCATCTTGCCCAGCTCTTCACCCCGCGTGGAGATAAAACGCATGGTGCGACTATCAGAGCTGAGATCTAAGCTGCTGGTGATGGGTCCGGCCACCAGAATTGCCATCTCTTGGGAAGAAGCTCCAATCAAGAGATCGGCTTTTCCATCTGTTGAAGCGCTGGAGAGTGTGGTCATATCTCCAATGGCGAGGCTGACTCCTAAGTTACTGGTGATGGACTTGTCTCTGATGCTGATGACCAAGCTGCTCGAGGATACGTCAATGCTGGTGGTTCCCCATCGGGCTGTGCGGCCCGGCAGCAGAAAGACAGTTGGCGCTGTTCCCGAGGGCGCACTCATGACCACGTCATCGATTCCATCACCCGTGAGATCTCCTACGGCAAGGGCGCTTCCCAGCTCCATGATCGTGGTGCTTTTGCTGGAGATGTTGACAAAGGTTGTCTCCACGTCGGAGAGAGATTCTTCCCAACCTGAGAGACTGCCAAAGACCACCTGAACACGTCCGATGCCTGAGCCAAAGTTGGGCGTTCCCATCACCAAGTCTTGGAGACCGTCTTTGTCAAAGTCTCCGGTGGCCAGTACCTCTCCAAGACGTTGCTCGGCACTTATGCCAACCTCATAGCCGGTGCTATAGTCGGCTGGATCATAGAGACAGTTGTTCCCGGGACATGGGCGGGGAGGGACCATTTGTGATAAGGTGATGACCTTCGGAAACTCTGGGGCCGCCGCTTGACCCGATGAGTGCAGGGCCAACAACAACACGCTCGTGAAGCGCCAGGAATCACCACTGTGTCGCAATTTCATGCCACCTCCGCCGCCATTCTCTTCAGGATTTCAAGAAGCTGTGCTGATCAAGTGTGCTGCGTCACTGCAAGCGCATCGCAGGGGTCGTCAAGAGTCGTCACCGCCTGAGCTCGGTGCGCTAAAAACGTCGTTGATACCCAAGCAGCGCTTCCAGGCGCATGGCCAGGTCGGTGCTGAGACTTGGAAAGCGCACCTCATATGAAGTGCTGCTGCCCTCACCGCTGAGTGTGATGGTGGCGGGCTGAGGCATCGTCTGGAAGAAGGTGCTGGCCTGAAGTCCGACCTGTACGCTCCAGGGGAGACGTTTTCCGGTACTGGGAGGATCTACCTGGACTTCCAGACGTAAGATGGGACCATGTCCAACGGAGCCGGTCCAGACCTGCGTTGAACCTACTTCCTCACCACAGGCAATCGTTGCCACATCCACCAGTCCACAATCATCGTAGGCGAGCAAGGGCCCTTGACCGATCCCGTAGCCGACGAGGGGCACCAGTGACATGCCTGGGTTGAGCGGAAGCCGAACGCCCAGCATGCCACTCCCCGCCAGGGTAGGAAATATTCCCAGGCCGTTCAGATCGCTGCGTCCATTCAAGGAAAGCTGAAGCCGCAGGCGTCGAAGCTCCAGTAAGGCTTCAAGGGTAGAGACTCCCGTTAAGGTCTGATGCTGTTGAGCCAGGGTTACACCCGCCCCTACGCGCACCTGGGCCCCCATGACAACCGGAGGCTGCGGGATCTTCTGTACGTTGCCCGGGGGGAGGCGCTGCAAAGCATCATTCCAAGGCAAGAGTTGTCCATTCGCACCCACCACCCGAAGCTCAGGCTTGCCACGCTCCTCCGGTAACAGAAATGCAACGGCTGCATGTTGTTGTTGCTGAAGCCAAGCCATCAGCGCACGCTGCTGCGCTGGTTCGAGGGCATTCTCACGTAACGCGCGCTCGAGTGCGACCTCCAGGTGCTCTCGGGAAGGCAATGGACGAGGAAGCAGCTCGAGCAAGCGAGGAGGGGGGGACTTCACAACGGGCAGTTTGATGAGCTGGCTCAAGACAATCCCCGCTGGACCCCGAAGCTGGACCAGATGCAGGCCCGGCCTCAAGTCTACCTGTCCAGTCACCGATTGACCATTCACCCATACGTCGCCCTCCAGTCCCTCAAGAGAAACTTCCATGGGGGCCGATTTGAGCTCCCGCTCCGCCACCGCGAGATACATCTTACGCACTTTGGGCGGATGTTCCGGCTCCAAAACAGGACGTGGATCGACCGCTAGGAGCTGGCGAAAAGCAGCGTCGGCCTTTGGACTTCCTTGTGTTGCCAGCACAACAGCTTCGAGCACAAATAGCGTGCGTAAGGTCGAACGAGAGACCGGCGCATCCAGACACTCCAGCATGCCTCGGGCCATGGTCAGGCTGGCTTGGGTCTGCTCCAGATCCATATGCAGAAGCTGATCCCCTGCCTCTTTGAGCTTTGTATCGAGCTGGTTTAAGCTGTAGACCGCAGCAGTGGGTCGATCCACCGCCGTCGAGCTGGGGCAACCAGGGCTGCTGGCGCCGACGGCATGCCAGCGCAACAGATTGAGGAGTGGCTCCTCGAGGGGCACCCGCTCGACATAAACCCCACGCGAGAAGGCTTCGGCCTGCTCTTTCAGGAGACCGGTCGCACGCAACGTCTGCACCTTCACGATCCGACTGGCGGCAGCAAGCTCTTGGGGCGCAACGAATCCTGGAAGCCAGGCAAGCACGGCGAGGGTCAGCGTCATGCTTCGGCAGAGCATTGATTTCATGAGTGGTTTTTGTCCCTCGGTCCGGGCTAAATCGGTCTCTTTCTCTTCCTATGATAACCGCTGTGCCGGATCTGCGCTATGACATCGTCAGCAGATTGCTTGAAACATCTCAGAATGGGTCGCATCCTGAAAGAACAGAGGCGATGGCCCTAAAACGTACAGAAGAGAGGAGCTATCCGATGGCGGAAAAATCCAGCGAGGCTGGTTCATCAGCCAGCACCAGCGTGATGCCCAGCAGCCGACTTGGCCGCTTCATGAAACTCTCTGCCCTCTCGGCGGGCGCATCCACCCGTTATGTGGGCCAGCTTGTGAGAGGGGTTTTTCAGGACAAAGAGAGCCGCGAAGCCTCCCTCTTCCAAGCGCACCTGACCACCGTTCGTGAAGCGGTTGAGGTGATGGACCAGCTCAAAGGTGCGGTGATGAAGGTGGGTCAGCTCATCTCCGTCACCCACGAAGGGGGCTTGTTACCACCTGAGCTAAGCGAAGTTTTTGCCAAACTTCAGCATCAAGCCAGTACCTTACCTTTTCCCTTGATCCAAAAGCGCATTGAAGAGGAACTTGGCAAGCCCCTCGAGCGTGTCTTTGAGTGGCTGGATGAAACACCTCTTGCCGCCGCCTCCATCGGGCAAGTCCACGCCGCCGGCCTTCTCTCAGGTCAGCCGGTGGTCGTAAAGGTCCAATACCCGGGCGTGGATGAGAGTGTGGAGAGTGATCTGTGGCACGTTCGCACGCTGCTGAAAAGTACGGGCCTGCTGGGCCGCTCAGGTGAAGCCGATCTGCTCTTCGATGAGGTGCGCGCCCGCATGCTCGAGGAGCTGAATTACCAAGAAGAGCTCCAAAACCTTCAACAATTTCGAGCCTTTTTTGCCCATGATGCCCGCGTGCTCTTTCCAGAGCCGCTCGCATCACACTGTACCCGCCGTTTGTTGGTGCTCTCACGCATAGACGGGCTGACGCTCGAACAGGCATTGGCCCTCCACCCGGAGCCCGGCTGGCGCAATCGACTGGGTGAGACCTTGTTTGAGCTCATGCTGACCCAGCTTGCCCTCTTTCGGACGCTTCACGCCGATCCGCAGCTTGGCAATTTCCGCTTTCTTGAGGACGGACGCATCATCTTGTATGACTTCGGCTGTGTGAAGCGCTTTGACGCTCCCTTCTTGAAGCCCTACTTGGCGATGATGGATGCGGGCATTCGACGAGATGAGCGCGGGCTGGCCCAGGCGTTTGAAGCCCTCGGCATCTTGCCACCGCATCACAAAGAGGGGTTGGCGCTCCTCCTTCGTTTTTGTGACTTGGTCTTTGAGCCCTTGCGTCGGAGTCCTTATCGCTTTGAAGAGGACGCCCACATCTTTAAAGATGTGAAACGTATGGCCACTCAATTTCTTGCATGGCCAGAGATTCAAGCCCATCCCGATCTGGTGTACCTGCATCGCACCTATTTTGGTATCTACTTCATCTTGACCCGGCTGAGAGCTGAGGGCGACTGGCAGGGGATCTTTTATCGACTGTATGCGCAGGCACAGACTCAATGGCAAGTCTCAGACGACTCATCTTCATAAGATGGCAACGGTCTCAAGTCCGTGACGGGAGCTTAAAGAGTCCAGCCTGGGCTCCGTGTTCGGCGCATGGTTTGCTTATGGGCTCGACGAGGACTTTTCGGGGGGCTCATCGTGGCGGGATGTTTGTTGTACAGGCTCTCTAACGTGACCATACGGAGAGGAGGATTCCTTCCTGTGTAACCGGCACCTTGTCCAGCCTTATTCTGCCTTGAACCAGCCTTCCGACCCCGGTGCTGCGCCGCTGTCCCCGTGCATCAAACGTCTCCCAGCCGATGCGCTTCTCTGGGCCGACCTGGAGCTGCCGTAGCCGATGGAGGGTGATGTCCGTGGTCCCTTCTTGTGGCAAGTTGCACAGATCCGAGCGGATTTGCAGTCCTAAACGAAGTGTGGTGGGTGACTCCTCGGGCTGATCCAGTCCTAATAGAGAGACTCCTTGCCCACTCCAGCGGATGCCACCGCCGACAAAGCCGTACCGATAGAGTCGATCCGGATGCCGACACGCGGGGAGTGGGGCCGCTGGATCATCATCGCCGCTGAAGTTGGAGAAGACCGGGTAGGGCTCGTGGCGGCGAAAATGGCCTTCCGATGGGCGAAAGTTGGGAATCAACTTGGCGGTGAAGCTGTCGAAGACCGAGCTGTGATCGCCCTCCGCGAACAGAGCCGGACCCGGAGCGCCATGATGTGTAACGGCCTGAAGCCAGGGCAGCCCCTGAGTGCTCCACTCAATGATCTGATCGGTGCGTCCGTGCAGGGTCACGGTGAAGGGGCCACTTCCTCCCTGCTGCTCCGCCAGGGTCTGGATGAGATCCAAATATTCGTAGAGCGTCTTGCCATTGGCCAGTCTCGGCGGATCCAGTGGGTTGCCAAAAAGAGCTTGAAACCCTGGTCTTCCCCATGTTGAGCTGGCCGGACGGATCAGCGGGAGCTGCGCATAGACCGCCGCAAAACGGCTCGGATGGTGCAGGCTTAGCGCGAGCGCACCCGTTCCGCCCATCGACCCTCCATACAGCGTCACCCGTTCCGGATCAATGGGCATGCCCGAAGCAGGGCTGAGAAGCCACTCTATGACTGCCAAGACCCGTGCTTCAGTGTGAAGCATTGCCTGAGCAGCCGCTTGGGGTTGGTAGAGCGGTCGAGCCACCGCACCCGTCCACCACGTATTGCTGGGATCATCCAGCTCCAGCCACGCCATCGGGAGATCATAGGGTGTACCGGGCGACGCTGGAGAAGACGACTGATAAAATCGTTGCCAGCTCTCCCCCCAAGCATGAAGGTGAATGGTCAGTGGCCAACCGGTCGTGGGTGCCTTTCCAGGGGGAAGACCGACCCAGAAGTTGAAGGCGGGGCCATCCGCTGAAGCCCGTGGCAGCCGATCATCCAACCACTGCGTGAAGAGCTTTCGACGTCCTCCTGGAGCATCCTGAATCAACAGGGGCTCTGGAGTGCCGGGACGTTCGATGATCTCTACCCGCAGTGCCTGAGCCAGCGCGGGCGTTGCGGTCGCGTGTGTGAGGGGCAGGAGCCAATAGACGGCCCGCGCTTCTTCCGAGAGATGTGGGGTGTGGACATAACAGCTCCAGCCCGGTGCCAACTCCGGCCCGAGAGGGGTCAAGATCCAACGTTTTTGTGGTGATTGTGGCAGGCTTGCCTGACGGGGAGCCGCGCACGCATCCCGCTCCAACACGGCCAGCGGCGGCTGAGCTGTGTCTGGCGCATCGCCGGGAGGCTGGCGATAGAGGGCCCAAAATGGGGTCGAGCCGGACTCTTTCCAGCTCAAGAAGGTCTGTCCTGCACGATGGGTTGCCAAAAAATCCTGGGGCGAGGCTTCCTGCACCGTCGTCGATTCAGGCTGAGAGGGAGGCTGAGGGGTGAGCGTCACCGGATTGGAGCGTGAAGATGCCGCTTCGGGAGGACTTGCCGAAGAAGGCATACAGCCTTGAAACAAGGCGAGGATCAGGAGCCCATGCCACCAGCAGGCGGAAAGGGCTCCTGACAGGTGATACGGGAGAGGCTTTGGCGGGTGAAGCGGCTTATGAGCATGCGAAAACGGAGAAGTGGGCATAGGGGCTCCAGGCAGGCTACGAACATGTTAAAATTGCCAACAATGTCAAATATAGAATTGGGACAATAGGTGTCTTTTGAGTGCCACGAACGTCAGGAATGCAGGAGGATGATAACCCAAGTGAAGAACAAGAGGCAGTACAAAAGTGTAGACAGCGGAGCGAGATGAAGTAGACTCAGAAAGATGAAGGAGGCTGTCTTCTTTGTCCTTGACAGCCTGTTGACTCGAATTTATTGTAAGAAAGCCTTGGAGAAAAAAAGAAGCAGCTCATCGTCGGTCCAGTAAAGTGCTCTCAGGAGCACGACCGCATTTTGAACGCTGTAACTGTGCTTTCTCCGTACCCAAGCGCTCTGTGGCCATGCGCGAATGCGGAAATTTCCCCCTGACTTCTCCGGTAATGGAATCGGCGCCGCCCTGAACTCCCCTCTGAAATTGAAGCCCGAAAAATCTGTCTGTGTTCTTCATACCCATGCCGTGTCTGACTGGAAGTGTCTGGACGCGCGCATGTGATGGGATATGATTGTATTGCGTCTACAGCCTGGAGGTAGCAAATGATCGACCTCATGCAGCAGGTCATTAAGGTATTGGTGAGCGACGTGTTGGCTCCCGCCGTCGCGCGCACGGGTGATTTGGATGGTGTGGTCACACATATCAAATCCAGCGTCGCACAGTATGCAAGAGAGTCGGGACTTCCGCCGGATGTCCTTGCCATGCATTTTGGCAAGAGTGAGCGTTCGATTTACCGATACTATGAGCAGATCGACAATGAGGAGAAGAAAGAGAAAGAGCAAAAGAAGGCGGAAGCAAAAGAATCCCGTCGGGGTGACAAAACCAAGCGGGAGGTGAAGCGGGGACGAAAACCGGCAGCGGTGGAAGAGCTGAATCATGATGGCGTTCAGCTCATGACGCGGATTCTCGACTTCTTTTACAATCGGAAGGACGCCGTCGAGCCTGAAGCCTGCGTGAGATATCTGCGTCGCCACGAGCCCACACTCTCGGCGGGGCGGATCAAGCCGCTGCTGGATTTTTACGCCATGATGGGACATCTGCGGAAGATCACGGAGCAAGAAGGGGGCGTGCATAAGGTGCGCTTCCAGGCACCCGAGCAGGGCGTGCTCTATGAGCAAGATGAAAATGACACGGAGCGTGAGCAGCTTCTCAGTCGTAAGCTGCGGGCCTTATTGCCCTTGGTGTTGGCCTATCTGCGCCGAGATGATGGTGCGTCGATGACGCTCCTGCAAGGCCGGATTATGCGCAAACATCTGGTGGTGGCCATGCAAGACATCCGGGACTACACCATCCAGCGCTTCAATCAGGCCCGCGAAGATACGGAGCGTGACGATCCGGATGGTCGGGAAGACTCCATCTTGGCCTGTACTCTGGTGATGGGAGGGCCGGGAACGCTCGATGACTTGGAGATTGAGCGCCCGGAAGCGCGTCCTGAGCCGCCGGTATCAAAAAGCACCCGCCAGTTTTCTGACAAGCGAGCCGATTACAAGTCGAGTATGGATGAGCTGCGGGGCTACTTCAAGTAAGGGAAGTAACCCACGGGGGCTACTTCCCGCATGAACGTGCCTTTAAAGTCCGCCAGTACCTCGCTCAGCGTTTTGGAAGCCGTGCGTCTAGGGCTTCAAAGACCTCCTCATCGGTCGGAAAACGTTTGACCGTCTTTTTCGACCAGATCAGCTCATCGTTCAGCTTCAGCTCGTAAACGCCGCCACTCCCTTTGATGAGGCGTGGGGCGATGCCATACCGTTCATTTAGGATGCCCACCAACCTGGTGGCGCGTGGTTCGTAGTTTCAAACCACACAATATTCAAGGGTCATGCGCATGTCCATGCTGTCATTCCTTTCTGACCGGCAGAGAGAGGAGCGCCGATGCCACATGCAGTCGGCCCTCACCCCCTCCTATGATGCCTGAGAAGACCGAAGGTAGCAAGTCATCCGCAGTGCTCGGCCTTCGTTCTTGCCTCAACGGGAATCGGGAGGGCCATGCAGATCGTTGTTGACGACCTCAATCCTGGCATGATAGTGAGAAGATAAGTGAATTCATTGTTGAAAGACTATGCCTTGCCATACTTAAATAATTGGCTGGCAACTTCAGGACGCCTCGTCAGAGAATTGAATTCTCGTGATTCTAGTCTTGACAGAAGTGTCGAAACAGCAATCGAGCACGATGTAGCAGTCCCGGCGACCTCAAGCGGATGATGGCCTTCCTGTGATGGCGGATATTGGTGCATGTGGTAGTCCCTCTCACCGAGGCAGTGTGAGGGCTTTCGGCTTTTGGCAAGAAGCACATCGGGGTGTTTCTTGTTCTTCTCCAGCACCTCACGCGCCCTTGGCTTCTGCCATGATGCAGACGGCCAACCGCAGACAGGAGCCAATGATGGGCCAGCCTTCGCGCCGTCCGACTCAGGCGATCTCTTCGGGTTTTGTTGCTCAACCGGAGCTTCTGGTCTCCGCCCTCGCGGATACACGCAAACGTTCTCATCGAACCCCGCCATTTCGCACCGCTCAGCGGCTACACTCTGGAACTTGGTGTTCTGTCTCGCGTATGCCCCGCCCGGCTGCGCGTGTGCGAAGTGCGGCTTCACAAGTGGCTTCTCAGGCGGCTACTCCGGCTGCTTCACAAGCGGCTGCTCAGCCCTCTGCCCTGCGCGCCCTGCGAACGGCACTCCATCAGACCGCTCGTCCACGGCCAGGGTCTGAAAGCCAGGCCATGCCACCCCGAACGACTGAGCTTCCCTTTCCGCACCTGCCAGCAGGCTTGGCATACGAGCCTGAAAACAGTATTCGTTCTCTTGCCACAATGGTTGTCGCCTTTCATGAAACCCTCTCGTGTGATGATCAAGCGGAGTTTGTGCGACAGGTGATGAAATTCGCCGGGGAACAAGCTGGCCTGATGATCCGCCGAAAAATGGAGCCTCCACGTCCATGAGTCAACCCTTCGTCGTTCCCGTGCTGAGTGATGCCGAGTTTGACACGCTGCTTGAAGAGACCCTGGCGCAGCCATTGCCAGAAGGTGTTGGCAAGTTTGCTGTCTTTGATGCCGACGAGACCCTCTGGGCGTGTGACGTGGGCGAAGACTTCTTCGAGTGGTTTGTAGAGACTGAGCGCCTGCACCCGTCGATTGCCACGAAGGTCTTGGCCGCCCTCACGTCACTCAACCCGGAGCTCTCAACAAATCCCATTGAAGCCCTTCATCAGCTCTGGGCGGGTTATCGACAAGGGCTCTATCATGGGGTTGAAGCCTACGTGCTCATGGTGTGGTGCATGGCCGGGCACCGCGCGGCACAGCTTCAGGCGTGGGCGGAAGCGAGGATTCCATCATTGCTGGAAGGACGGGTCTACACGGAGCAGCTTGACACCCTTCACAAGCTGGAGCGTGCGGGGATACGCTGTTTTATCATCTCAGCCTCCAATCTGTGGAGTGTGAGGGCGGGTGCTGCGTTTCTCCCATTTCCGCTTGAGCAGGTGCGGGCCATCGGCTTGGAGGTCCA
Source organism: Myxococcota bacterium (assembly GCA_046075485.1). Taxonomy (GTDB): domain Bacteria; phylum Myxococcota_A; class UBA796; order JAJRTE01; family JBJTQF01; genus JBJTQF01. The sequence goes on from JBJTQF010000194.1 coordinate 25,431, forward strand.
CGATGGACTTGTCACCGACCTCTTGATTCGCCCGATGCCGGTTGACACGGGAAAACCGGAGGTGGTTCAGCAGCTTGGTCTGGGAAAACCACTTTTTGGTTTTGGCGATTCGCGCTACGATATCCCGATGCTCAGCCAGTGCCATCAGCCGATCCTGATCAATCCCAAGCCGATTGCCGTGGCCACCGCAGCACAGCATCCCCAGCTTCCCTGGAAGCAGCGCCATTTGATCAGCCCCATCGCCAAACGAAAAGGAGATACATGATGAGCTCGCTTGCCACGCTCACCGAAGACGCCATGCCTCGTATTGCCACCATCCAGGATTTTTGGGTGCGAGAGTTTGCCTATTATCTCAATGAGCATCGTCATCCGATGAATCGGGCCACGCACATGGTGGGAATTCCCATCATTGTGTTGACGTTGATCTACGCCATTGTGACCTTGAGCTGGACCATTTTGCTGGGCGGTCAGGTGGTGGGCTGGGCCATTCAGATCATAGGTCATCGCATTGAGGGCAACAAACCCGCGCTGCTCAAGCGTCCGATCAGCCTGCTGATGGGGCCATTGATGGTGATGGTGGAGATGCTAGAAGGGGTGGGCATCCACTTTGATTTCGCCGCTCGCGCCCGCGTGGAGGTGTATCAAACTGCGCACTGACAGCACACTGACAGCGCACTGACAGCGCACTGAAGCCTGAGCCGGTGAATCCGTTGTTTCATCTACAGGCTCAAGCCTCCTGCGCAAGTCATGTGAAACCATGCCATTTTGTGCATGGCATGTTTAGCAGCCCGCCTTCCGTCTTCTCTTGACCCACCAAAGCAGAGTTGCCACTGCCCATATCACAGGTGTCGAGGATTCTTGTCCTGACGTATGGCAAGCACACCCTCCTGCATCGCCGTCGGAGGGGGTGGGAGAGTCGGGTGGCTCCGTGCCCGTCGGCGTCACCTCAGGCGTCGGTGCAGGGGTCTGTGCAGGCGTCGAAGTGGGGGGCGATGTGGGGGAGGGACTCTCCTCGGGCGCAAGGGTAGGGGTCTCCAGGGCAGGGGTGGGCGTCTCAGGTTCGGGCGTGGGGGTCGCCGTCGTGAAGCTCTCCAGCGTCATGGCCAGCGCAAAATTGCCATTATTGAACCACGTATTGTTCCACTCCCCATATCCCTGGATATAACGTCGGCTACGAGCAGGATAATACTCCTGATTGCTCAGCTCCGACGAGCCATTGTCAAAGACAATTCCCACCGCTGCATCTTGGCTTGGATTCAGAACTTGCATCACCACCATGTACTCGCCGGGGCCTACGCGCCAGTCCGTGGGTTCAAAGAGCTGCTCGCCGGGCTTTAGGGCTGAAAAAGGCGTCTCGATGCTGCCCAGCTCCACCCCCGGCGTATAAACTGCTGAGAGTCCACTGCCGGAGGTGAGCAGTGCCGGATGCAGGCTCAGCTTAAGAGTACCCGTGCCTTGTGGATTGGGCAAGTCGTTGACCTTATCGGACAACTCCAGCGTGAGGGACAGCACATCACTTTCCACCAGGGTGGAGAAGCGAACAGAGGCTTGTGTCTCACTGTAAAAGGGCAAGGCGGCAAGCCAGATCTTGTTCGCTTCGTCCACATATTCCAGCGTGTATTCTCCGCTTGGAGGTGCCAACATCTCAAACGAAGCGGCGGTCCAGGCGCTGAAGCCTGCACTGTTGGAAGCGCGGATTCGGTAATGGTACTGCTGACCGGGCTCCAGTCCCTCCAGCACCGCTTGAGGGCTCAGCAGCTCTTGCTCGTCCAGCAGCGGATTAAAGTCCGCACGCTCGGAGAGCTGAAGCTGATAGCGTTGAGCCCCCGGTGTCTCTTGCCATAACACCACCAGCGGAGAAAGCCAGCCTGTGCTTGTATCGGCGGGTGACTTGAGCGTCACAGCGCCGGGAGGCTCTGCAAACTGCCCCGTTACACTGACACGGATGTCAATATTGCCATTGTTGAGCCAAGTGGTGTTCCAGTTGGTGGTGCTGCTGTTATAACGTCGAGTTCTTGCCGGATAGTAGGCAAGATCACTCGTGTCGGTGGAGCCTGAATCAAGATCTAACGAGATGCCCCCATCACCACTGGGACTCTCCACATTCACTTGCACAAAAAAGTCGGTGCCTGCCGTGACCTTCCAGTTCTGTGCGGACACATCTATCGTGTTCAGTCCACTCGAGAGGCTGGTGAAGGGGACCAGCAGACTCCCGCGCTCTGTTCCCGGCACAATCACGGCACTCGAGCCACTGCCTGAGCTCAGCACTGCATCGGTAAACGCCAGGCGCACGCTGCCGGAGCCTTTGGGATTGGCCGCACCATTGAGGAAGGTGGTCAGTCCCAGGGTCACACGTTGAACAGCCCCGCTCACACTGGGCGTAAAGCGCACTGCACCGGCTGTTTCAGTGTTGTAGGGCAAGCTGGCATAATAGAAGAGCGTATTCACATCGGTATAGGCCAGCTCTTCTGTCACCAGGTCGGTGGGTGTCCAGCGTCCCGAGAAGGCATAGGTCTGAGCGGAGGCCGACAGCTCTGTGGTTGCCAAGCCTGCGGACGTCAGAGGCTCAACGGTTGCCACTACTAGAACAATTTCATCATAACTTCCAGAGAAGAAGGTCGTTCCTTCCAACACCAGCCGGATGTTTCGGGTATCCCCTGTCTTTTGGATGGCCATAACTTTCATACCATCGGCCAGCTCGAGGGTCAGCTCCAAATCCTTCACCCCTCGCCAGCGCAGGTACTCCGCCCCACCATAGGCGAGCTGCCGCTCCATTCTGGAGACCGTACTCCCCGTCAGCTCCAGCGTGGGTGCGCTCATGCGTAGGCCCGCGTGTGCATCGTCCGCATAGGCGTATGATGCGCCGAGTTTGGGATCATTCACCCAATTGGCAACATGAAATCCGCTGAGGACATCGGCCCGTGCGCTGGGGGCAAGGGCCGGTGCATAGGCATCCCATCCTCCCAGCTCGGAGCGGGTGATGCTGGCCAACGCTTCGGTTCCGCTCAATCCGGCCAAGTAAGCATGGAAGAGGCTGGCCCGCTGATAATCTTGTGCCACCGTTGTGCCACTGGACCAGCGGTAGAGGCTGGTATTGGTCGCCCCCGGCTCATCCAGATACCGGATGGTGCGCACAGGATATCCCGTAACACCCTGAGCCCACTCGGATTGCCCCTCGTTTTGGAAAAGGTAAAGGTTGCCATTATTGGCATGGATCAGATGCTGATATTCGTGGGCCGCCGTCGCGAGGGCCGGAGTGGCATCCGCTGCGCCTTTTTCGGTGTACAGCGAAGGATAAGCGTCCAGATACAGGATATCCGCCCCATTACTCGACGGGTTGCTGGCCACCAGATCGTTGGGGTCAAAAAATCCGGCGGTATAAGCACAAGCACAGGAGGCGCTCCAGCCGTCCTGAATGTCGGTGATCACCACGTTGAGCTTGCCGGTCTTTTCAAGATCTGGTGGCAACCCGAAGAGTGCCTGCTCTACCTCCAGAATGCCTCGGCTTGGGTCGTATGATCCGGAAGGGGTGCTGTCTTCCAGCGCCGCTTTGATCGCCGCGACCACCCCATCACCCACTTTGGTGGCTCCATATTGGCTCTCTGCCACCCAGATCTTCACCAGATTGCCTTCCTGCACCAATGTGGTGGGAATTGTCTCATAAGCACTGGAGGCAAAATTGTACACGTTGAAGGTGCGCTTATCCCCGACCTTAAAGCCGGCTCCTGCGTTCCCACCGACGGCGGATGTGGTGGGGGCTCTGTCTCGCCAAACCTCTGGTGCGAGCAGTGCAGCGTCGGGGGCAGCGGATAGATCAGGTGGAGCCCAGAACGATGGCGGAGGTGGTGTCTGCTGGACAAAGTGCGTCTGAGAGAGTGGCGACCAGCTCGGCGGCCAAAAAGCGGTCCCATCCGAGAGCTCAGGCGGCCAAAATCGGTGTTGCGACGCGATGGGAGGCCGCTGAGTAGGGCGTGTCGAGTGCCAACTGTCCTGCAATGTAGGAAGATTGCGCCATGAGGAGGCAGAATTCCGAGTACGCAGGGAACGAAGCCCTTCTTCGATGCCCGGTCTCTGGAGGAGCAGGTGTAGCGGTGCATGCCGAGGGCTCCCCGAGTTCACCTGCTGAGCCGGATCGGTGGGCCGCATGGGGACAGCCTCCAACGATTGCCGCTGCTGCTGCTGTGGCGGCGTGTCCTGCTTGGCACCTGCGGTCCAGCCAGTTGCCAATAATGAGAGCCCGAGTCCAGCGCATAGCGCCCCTCGGCTCACGGAAGATACAGAGCGTGACTTCATGTCGCGCCTCCAATGGGGGTTGAGAGGTTGAGCGATTTTCCCGGACGACTGGCCATCAGCTTGGAGGTCTCAAGAGGCAACAGCACAATTGCCAGAATCAGCAGGCAACAGGAGCATGGGGTGAGCAATGACCACAAGAGAGAGCACAGCAGGAGGGAGCACAGCAGGAGGGAGCACCGTGAAAGTTCAGCGGGGGCCCGGGCAATTCACCCTGGAAAACGGTTGGAGTATATCAAAAGGATGCGCTCAGATCGAGAAATAACGGGCTTCTGGATGGCTGAAGACCAACGCGCTGACGCTGGCTTCAGGCTCCATCATATATCCATCCGTCAACTGGACTCCCATTTCGTCGGGGCGGAGCAGACGCCATAGACGTGCTTGATCGGCGAGCTCCGGGCAAGCAGGATATCCGAAGCTGTAGCGTTTGCCCTGATAGTGGCCCTTGTGCAGGGCATCCAAGCTCAGCTCGAGGGGATCGGGAGCTCCCCAGGCGCTGCGGAGCCGCTTGTGAAGCCATTCCGCCGCTGCTTCTGCGGTCTCCAACGCCAGCGCCTGCAAGACATGGCACTTGAGATAGTGGCCTTGTGCTTTCCATACATCCGCTTGCGCACGAATTCCAGCCCCGGCGGTGGTTACAAAAAATGCAACATGGTCGCGTTGACCCGCTTGAGGAGGCAAGACGTAGTCACTCAAACACAGATGGGGGGCTCGTCCTTGACGCGGGAACAAGAACGATTCCCGCTTAGTTCCGGCTGCATCAAAAATATGCAGGCTATCCCCTTCCGCTTCTGCTTGGAAAAACTGATACAGCACATCAATCTGATGGCCGTGGCGGAGCCAGTGCTGCTGCACCTCTTCAATCACTTCCCGCAGCTCAAGGAAGCGGGCATCACGCTCGGCCATATGTTTCTCAAGGTTGCCTTTGAGTCCCAGGTGTTTTGCATACAGCATGTTGTGATTGAGAAATCGCCAGATCTCGGGGGCGGAGATGTTACGAATCACATGGCGCTCCAAATCCGGAGGAAGCAGCTGAGGCAGGTCTTGACGCACGTCAGAGCGGGTGGGCTTCAGGTCTTCCGCCCGTTCCGCAGTCCCAGCCCCGGGGACTTGCCAGTCTGCTTGTCGAGCGGAAAGCTCCGCCTGAAGCGCCTGTTTGCCTGCGGGTTGCATGAGCTTATTGGCCAGCTCCAAGCCATTCATCGCATCCCGAGCATAGACCACTAAGTTGTCATATGCCGGGGCAATCTGCGTCTCCGCGAACTTCCGAGTTAAGGCGGCTCCACCCACCATCATCGGTACTTGAATGCCCGCTGTGCGCAGATCTTGTGCGGTGACCACCATTTGCTGAGCACTCTTCACCAGGAGCCCGGAGAGACCCAGCAGATCCGGCTGATGCTCACGATAGGCGGAGATCAACGCTTCTGGGGCGATCTTGATGCCCAGGTTGATCACCTGATAGCCATTATTTGAGAAGATGATGTCCACCAGGTTCTTGCCAATGTCGTGAACATCTCCTTTGACGGTGGCCAAGAGCATCTTGCCACGAGAAGAAGACGCATCCTTCTCCATGAACTGTTCCAGGTGACTCACCGCCGCTTTCATCGCCTCTGCCGATTGAAGCACCTCTGCGACAATCAGCTCGTTGTTGTTAAACAGCCGCCCCACTTCCTCCATGCCTGCCATCAGGGGCCCGTTGATGATCTCCAGAGGACGGGCTTCTTGGCGCTTCAGCTCCAGATCTTGCACCAGCCCATCTTTGACCCCTTCGATGATGTAACGGGCCAGCCGTTGATCCAGCGGGAGGGTGCTGGTCGCCTGTGTGCGCACGCGAGCGCCCTTAAAGTGCGCTGCATAAGCTGCCACCGGATCTTCTCCCCGGTTGTACAGGAGCTCATCTGCCAGCCGCCGCTCTTCTTCCGGAATAGAGGCATATCGTTCGAGCTTTTCCGTGTTCACAATGGCCATGTCGAGGCCCGCGCGGGTGCAGTGATACAAAAATACGGAGTTGAGCACTTCGCGTCCCGCAGCAGGCAGGCCAAAGCTAACATTGGAGATGCCCAAAACCGTCCGGCAGAGCGGGAATGCGGCTTTGATCAGCCGGATGCCCTCAATGGTCTCGACGGCGGAGCCCACGTATTCCGCAGCACCGGTCGCACAGGGAAATACCAGGGGATCAAAGATGATATCGGTCTCGGGAAAGTCAAACTGCTCCATGAGGATCTGTCGAGAGCGGGCGGCAACTTCGAGCTTGCGCTCGCGGGAGACCGCCATCCCTTGCACCGGATCTTCGTCAATGCAGCCTACCACCAAGGCTGCCCCATACTTAAGGGCCAGAGGAACCACCTGCTCATACCGCTCCTCTCCATCTTCAAGGTTGATGGAGTTGATGATGGCTTTTCCCTGGCAATACTTCAGTGCATGTTCGATCACCGCAGAGTCGGTCGAGTCAATCATCAGGGGCACTTTGACCTTCTGGATGACGTGGCGCAAGAACTGATCGACGTCGTGTTTTTCGTTGCGATCCGGATCGGCCAGTCCGACATCTATAATGTGAGCACCACCACGCACCTGCTTCCGGGCGATTTCGGAGGCAAGCTCGTACTGACCTTCGGCGATGAGCTTCTTGAAGTTCCGCGAGCCCAGCACATTGGTACGCTCGCCCACCAGGATAGGTCGGTTGTCATCGGTAATTTCTAGGAAATCGATGCCTGATACCAGACTGCGTGGCACCTGTAACGCTCGACGGGGACGATGTTGCCTCGCCACTCGAGAGATCGCTTCGATATGCGCATGGGTGGTCCCGCAGCAGCCTCCCACCACATTCAGCCAACCAGCCGCCATAAAACGCTCGAGGGTCCGAGCGATCATGGCGGGGGTCTCTAGGTAACAGCCGCGCTCGTCCGGGAGTCCTGCGTTGGGCACACACGAGATCGGAAACCGCGCGAGCTGCGAAAGCGAGCGGATATGATCGGTCATGAACTCCGGCCCGGTGGCACAGTTGAGCCCCAAGTACAGGAGCTGCCAGTTCATCAGCGAGGCATAGAGGGCTTCTACTCCCTGTCCCGCCAACATGGTGCCCATCGGCTCAATGGTGCCGGAGACCGCCACCGGAATGTCGTAGGCCAGCTCTTGCCGAAGTTGGTCAATTCCTAACAAGCCGGCCTTCAGGTTGCGGGTATCTTGCGCCGTCTCCAGCAGCAAATAGTCAGCTCCACCCGCAATCAAACCTCGAGCTTGAAGGTAGAAATTCTGTACCAGCTCCTCAAAGGTAACGCCTCCCGTGACGGTGATCGAACGGGTGGTGGGGCCCATCGAGCCTGCCACAAAACGAGGGTGCTCGGCAGAGAACGCTTCACAGGCTTCACGAGCCAGCTCTGCGGCGCGGCGGTTGATTTCTTCGGCCTGCGCCTCCAGCCCATACTCGGCCAAGACCAGGGGCGTCCCCCCAAAGGTGTTGGTTTCCACCACATCGGCACCGGCGGCGAGATACTCACGATGGATATCCAAGACCACATCTGGGCGCGTGATGACGAGCTGCTCGTTACAGCCCTCCAGCTCTGGGCCTCCAAAGTCGTCGGCGGTGAGCTCTCGGTTTTGCAGCGCGGTCCCCATCGCTCCGTCGAGCACCAAGATCTGATTCTGAAGGGCGTCGCGGAGTGCGGCATCTCGTCGCTGCCGTTCCAGGGAAAGGGTCTTCATGTCGGGCCCCCGAAAGAAATGTGTCGTCCGCCGTAGCGTGGCGTGTGGCCTCGTATCATGAGCGACACGCCAAGCTCTGTCAATGATGGCAGTGGTTATTGTGGAATGAAGCGTGCTTGCAGAGGCAGGATCGGAAGTTCCGACAGCGGATCTTGACGAAGGTCGAGCGGGGCCCGAAGATCTTCAAAGAAGTTGCCAACCACCGTACCACGTATGAAGCCAGTCGGCCTTCCTCCCTCGATCACCATCGCGCGTGGTACACCCAAAGAGTAAGCGGCACGCACCGGATCGCTGGTGTGTAATCCCAATACCGAATAGAGCAAGACCGCGTCATCAATGCCAGCAAGCTGGCGACTGTTCAGCTCCGAATCCAGCTCGGTGGGGGTGCCCTCCACAATCCAGTTTTCCGTCATCGAGGTGGGTGTGGGATCCAGCCCGCCTTGAGTGGCCGCCCTCAACGAGATGTCCGCATCGAGCAGGCGTCCCTCCTGGATCAGCGGACGCGCCTGTGGCACCTGCCCGCGTGCGCATAAACGGAAGGCCGTTGGATGGTCGTCCCGCAAAGGATGATCGGTGATGGTCAAGCTGGGATGAAAGAGCTGCTCTTGGTCTTCAAGCTGACGCCGCGTAAAAGCAGAGAATCCGTTGAGCACATTCTGCATAGACAAATTTTGCAGCAAGAAGTAGTTCAAAAACATCCGGGATAGAGTCGGCACCAGAAACACGCGCGGCGTTTCCATCACCCGTTCGCGGGGACGCTCGAGCACTTCATAGTCTTCGCGCACCCGCTTGAGCCGAGCCGCAATCTGCTCCGGTGTGGGAAGCTGGCGCAGGTCATGACTGAAGGTCGCGCGTGAGCTGATGGTGGCGCCGTAGTTGACCCGGGTGGTCTCATGGCTGGAATCCGCCCCTTCGGAGGTCACAAAGGTCACCCGCGAGTAGGTTGCCCCAAAATTAGCCCGAATCTGCTCCGTGGGCAGACGCCGGAGCTCTTGTGCAAGCTGCTGAATAAGGGGCACTATCACACTGGCGTCTTCAAGCACAGCGGCTTTGATCTCGGGGACACACACCCGCAAGTCCGGGAGCTCGGTCGGTCCAGGCACATGCTCCGGATAAGGATCAGGATAGGATTGACTGTACAGGATGGGCAAGGTCTCAGAAGGTGTTAGGAGCTGAGTTCGGTTGAGGATGCTCTGCGTGCAGCGCCCATCGGCCCACTGAATAAAAACCTCGGCACATGCACTGCTTCGGATGGCCGGTGGTGAGTAGGGTCCACCAAAGAGGGCCCGTCTCAACGCCACATCCACTTCTTGCCGTTCAATCAGATACACTCGCCAGCTTGCGATGGCGGGGACGCCGGTAAAAGTCCAGCGTGCTGGATCCCGCAGGGTATCGATCAGGCGCATCAGTGGCCTCCAATGGCGATGCCTTCGGTGGCGTTAAAGAGGGTAAAGAGGTGTCCGCCACCGGAGCTGGGCACACGCTGGCCGTCTTTGCCACACATTCCTTGACATTCCAGCTCAAGGGGGCCCACAGCAGCTTTCACCGCCGCCAAGGTCTTGAGAATCTGACCGCTGAAGATCGCCGGGGGGTGTGTGGTCACAACGCCATCCTGAAACTTGTGAATTGCCGTGCAGTTGAAGACGTAATCCCCCGTCAGGGTGTTCACTTGACCTCCGCGATATCCTTCCAGATAAAGCCAGGTCTCTTGAGGATTCACCAGGGACTGCCCTTGCAAAAATTGATAGAGCTCCTGCGGCTCCACCCGACCAAACTCTCGATCCCAGGGAATGGCTTGAGCCAGCTCCAGCCGAATATTGGTCATCCGTGGCATGGGGACACAGTCGTATCGTTCCACCCGCTCCGCCCCCGTGACCGCCACTCCAACCGCAGGCCCACTAAAGAGATCGGAGAGCGCATTGCTCAAGACCCCATCTTTGACAATCTCCACGGCCTGGCGCACAAAACCATTGGCGCTGAAGGGCTGATCCGCCCAATCTCGTGGCATCGGAAAATCAACAATGTACACACCCGGCGGTGCCACCCGCTCACCCACCAGATAACGATGATTCCGAGTCAGGGCGCTCCCATCCAAGACCGAGTCGGATTCACATGCATGCCCAAACGCTTCGTGGGCCAGACCTTTGGCCATGCCCGCATCTAAGATGATGTTGTAGTGGCCCGCTTTGAGAGGTGTTCCTTTTAAGATGCCCAGACCCAGCTCAATCTTACGTCGCACCCGATCTTTAAACGCCGCCCGATGGTTCGGATCCCATAAAATGCTGGCGTCCGCGCCGGATTCACTCTCCCGCACCGCCGTAGAGGTGCCTTCTTGACTCACGGTGACTCGATGGCTCAAAGAAGTGCGCCACGTATTAAAGTGTACGTCGGTGCCATCGCTGCGGAAGATGTGCCACTCGTCGTCAATGGCTGAAAAAGAAGAGTTCATGCCCCGGGTGACATGGCTGGAGAGCTCAAACAGCTCCCGATGCAACACGCCCAACATGTCGAGCAGGGCTTGCAGGCTCAGGCTCGCGGCATTTTCTCCCTCCATAAAACGATCTGCCACCAGCTTCTCGACGCTGCTGAAATCCGCTTCCAGCGCACCCGGAACAATGGGATGGGCTTCGAGCAGCTTCAGGCTCTGCTTCATCAGGTTTTCAAGCTGCTCAAGCTCCAGTGAATCGGCAGACACAAAAACAGTACGGCCTCCCGAAGCAAAAACCTGCAATCCCATTCCTTCATCCCAGCGAGACTCTACGCCGTATGGCTCATGATTGCTCAAGTTCACTATACGGGTCAGCCGAGACTGAAGCCGCAGAATGGCATAAAAACCGGGAATGGGCGGTTTCCACGCCAGGAGCTGCCGTTGATGCGCTTGAAATCCGCTCAGCCTTAAACTCATGATGGTGTTCCTCGAACATGACCGCGTAACTTTGCTACTTAAACTGGATAATTGTCTAAATAAATGGACACTATCCCTCAGAAGTCAATAAAAACTGAGCCTCGCAGCGCATGTTCATTGAGATCGGCTGCCTCTTCAGTATCTTAAACCGAAATTAAGTCCCGGTCGCTCAGCTTCTTATCGCACGAAATAGAGGAGTTCAAATGGATCCCATCATAACACATCTTGGCATCAATCGTCAGCTCGTGGGGGTTCCGCAGTCCTATTCAGCGGGTCACGCGACGATCTGCTTGACGACTACGCCGGAAATGGCAGCGGATGCGCGGGGGCTGGTTCACGGCGGCTTTACCTTCGGACTGGCGGACTACGCCGCAATGGTGGCCGTCAATGATCCGAATGTGGTGCTCGGCGCTGCCTCCACTCGATTTCTGGGGCCTGTTCAGCTCGGTGAGACCCTGCGTGCAGAGGCGCAAGTGTTGAGCACTGAAGGGAAAAAGCGGATGGTGAAGGTTGAGGTCTTCACTCAAACGAAGGTGATGGAGGGAGAGTTTACCTGTTTTGTGCTGCCCACCCATGTCTTGGATATGCCCCGGCGAGGCTGAGAATCCCTGTTGTGTCGGATATTTTTGCCGCGAGGTATGGGGGAGCGGGTCCAAATCGTAGCGCAGCTGGTGAGCAGGCAGGATGTCAGAAGCAGGATGTCAGAAGCGGGGCAGGGGCTCTACTTTTTGATGCCGGAGCTGAACTCCACAATCGTTTCACCCAAGCGGACCTTATCGCCTGGATTGAGCGGGGCTTGGCGAAGCATCACCCCGTTGATCTCAATCCGTTTGAAGAAGTTAAACCAGCCTGGGGTTCGGATACGGAACTCACCGTTATCCTTTCGATGTACCTCCGCCAATACTTTGGGGCGCCCATCGGGCGTGGGGCCGAGTGAGGCGCGCACCGGGCCAAATCCGACGGTGGTGATGGCCGCTTCCAGAGGAAAAACGGCTGTCTCGTTGGGCCGATGGAGGATCAGGTGAGGCTTTTGACGCGCTCGCACGCGCGCTTGTAGGCGCTGGAGCATGCTGGGGGCCATGTGAGCGGTCTTGTCGGTCTCAAACCCGAAGTCATCCCCTTTGAGGGCCCAAGCGGGAAGGGCGTCATCGCTGCTTTCGTCCACCGAACTTTCGTAGGAAGAGAAGAGGATCAGCTCCTGTCCCACTTGGATGGTGCAGTTCACGGTGAGCTTTCGGGTGAACTCTTTGACACCGTCTACGAGCGTTCCGTTGGAGGTCTGAAGGTCTTTGAAGACATAAAAACCTTCGTCATTCCAAGAGATCATGAAGTGACGACGAGACGCGAGCTTGTCTTGAAGCACCAAGTCACAATCGGGGTCGCGCCCGACCAAGTAGTCGCGCTGACGAAGCACGAGGGAGCCCGTCAGTTTTCCATCATTGTATCGATCAAGCCGTGCCATACCGCTCTCGCGCTCCTTTAGGGTGTATCAGACGTTACCGGGCTGAGCATGGGCTTGGCGAGCGGCTTCCACCATGGCAGCGTCTTCTACGCCAGCTTGAACACCCGTGAGCTTAAAGATCAGGGCTTCGAGGTTTTCCCAGAAATGAAGTTTGGCCAAGGGGAGGTTGAGCCAACCGGCCATGATACAATAGTATTTGTCGTAGGGCGGTGCATGGTGGATGGCGTGATGTGCCCGACCGAGGATCAGATGATGATCCTGAAGCCAGCGCACAACCGGGGAAGGATTGTCTTCGTGAGACCACTTATGGAACTGATTGGTGGCAAAGACACCAACACAGAGGGCCGCAAAAAAGGCTTGGAAGAGCAAATTCAGTCCCGCCCCGCTGGGCGTAGGAAAAAACATCAGTGCGATCAGAAAGGGGTTGGTGGCCAAACAGTTGTTGCCATTGGTATCGACAAAACCGTGTAAGGTAATGTCTTTCTGATCGACGTGATGAATCCGGAACGGCTTGATAAAGGGTTGTCCTACCACGGGCGTATCCACGGTGCCGTACCGGTCAAAGAGCCAGTGGACAAAACCGGAAGCAAAATCGCCTGAAACGTATCCCAGGGCCAAGCCCAGTCCCAAGGTGGCCCAGGCTGCACCATCGCTGGGCGCTGAAAAAATGCGCACGAACAGCACCAGCTCCAATGCAAAAAACAGCAGAATCCCGCTGATCTGCACATAATGATGCGACTTGCTGAAGATTGAGGGCGGATTCGTCTGTGTCTCCATAACGTTGTTCCCTAGTCTTGAGGATCCATGAAACACCCAATAAAAACCTCTTTATTATACCCGTTTGACAGAAATGTGCGAGACCTTTTCCTGCGTTTGCATGGGCTCGTCATTGACATACGCACGACGCTTGCATACACTCTCGACGGCTTTTTCCTGAATCACCGGGACCAGCCGGTATTCCCGTCTTCTCTTCAAATACCTGTGTGAGCGGAACGCATGCGCCTTCTCCTTCCTCTCCTCCTTCCTCTTCTTCACGGGCTCATGTTGCTGCTGGGCCTTGTGTTGCCCAAGCTCCTGAAGGCGCATCAGCTCGCGCCGAAGCTCGCTCCAGAGGTGGTCCTCCCCTTACTCTTGATCGATCTGCTGGTGGTACTCGCGCTGGAGCTGGGGTTTCTCGCGATGCTCTCGTTCTTGCCGGATCGCTGGAAATCTCGCGCAGCCGTGATGTGGTCCGCGCTGCTTTTGCTCTTCGGTGTCTACTTTGCAGCGGATCTCCGCTTCTTTCAGGCCAGCGGTGCCCCCATGGATCTGCCCATCTTCTTGCATGGCCTCCGCTATCTGGACCAGCTCATCGGTCTGGTGGCCGCCGAGATCACCTGGCAATGGATCGTTGCCAATATCTTGGCAATCATGGGCGGGATCGGTTTGCTTCGTTTGAGCGCCCGCTACGTACCCCCAACCCTCCCTCGCTGGGCGGGGGCCCTGACCCTCCTCGTGGCGCTCGTCGGAATGGCGGGGGCCTTTGCGCTTCAAGCTCAGCCTCGCACTCAGTCTCCGCTGGCGTTGATCTCCGGCAATCTGATGCTCGAGCAGGCGCAGCTTGTGGTCTCGCGCACGCTTGATGCACTCGCGCCGCAGGATCTCAGCTACCCTGTTCCAGAGCCCGTACAGGTGGAGCTCACCCCCGAGTCGAAGCTCGATAATGTGGTGATCATCTTGTTGGAGTCGATCCGCGCATCGGCCACTTCTCCCTATGCCCCTGAGCTCGATTCAACCCCCTTTTTGGCGCGGGTTGCGCGTGAGGGAGCCACCGTCCAGCGCGCTTATGTCACCTTACCTCATACCACCAAGGCCCTGGTCTCGGTCCTCTCTGGCTATCCTCCCGACATTAGACGGCCCCTCTCAGAGACCACCTCCGCCGGAGTTCCCGGTACTGGCATCGCTCGTATTTTGAAGTCTGTCGGCTATTCCAGTGCCTATTTTCACTCGGCTTATGGGGATTTTGAAAACAACGATGTCTTGATCAAAAACCTCGGCTACGATCTATATGTGGCCCGCGAGAAGCTCGATGCAACCCGGTTTGAGTCGCCCAATTATTTGGGCTTGGAGGACCGCGCCATGCTGGAGCCCATTATGCAGTGGGTGGATCAACGAGAGGCCGAGTCTCCGAAGAAGCCATTTCTCCTCAGTGTCTTGACCCTGGTCAGTCATCACGACTATCAGATTCCCACCGATTTTCCTCGGCGCACTTGGCCCGGCTCGACCCGCTGGAATGACTATCTGAACTCGGTTCACTATGTAGATACTTTCGTGGGTGAGCTCTTTACTGAGTTCGAGAAGCGAGGCTTGCTCAAAAATACCCTCTTCGTCTTTCTGGGTGATCATGGAGAGGGGCATGGAGAGCATGGACGCAAAGGGCATGACCAGATTCCATACGACGAAGGGCTGCATATTCCCATGTTATTATATAGTCAGCGACTCTTTCCACAACCCACGCAGATCGAGGGTCTACGTTGGAATATTGATGTGCTCCCCACCGTCTTAGATGCCCTCAAGCTCAAGGTGGTGAAGGGCTCTCTCGAAGGTAAGAGTCTGTTTGAGCCTGTGCCCGCTCGTGTCATCTATTCTTCATGCTGGATCGAAGATCAGTGCATCACCCGCATCGAGGGATTTGAAAAGTTTATCCACTTCTACGGCAAACAGAAGGATGAATTCTATCGCCTGGACGCAGATCCAGAAGAGCGCAAGAATCTGATTGCGACGCTGCCAGCAGAACAGATTAAGCAGTATACGGATGAGGTTTTGGCATGGCGCACGCATGTGCGAAAGGTGTATTCTACCCATGCATTGTTGCACAGTGAAGGGTATGTCTCCGTCAAACGACCTTCGCCTGATGCGCCACTTCAAGCCACCTTCTCTGATAAGCTCGAGCTGATGGGATATGATGTGCCGGAGCCCCTTCAGCGCGGGAGTGCGGGTAAGATTGCGCTCTATTTTGGGGTCAAGAATAACCTTGTCGGAGGCTGGCGCGTCAAGGCAGAAGTCGAAAATGATCGGGGTGAGTGGCGTGATGTGCGTTTAAAGCAGACCTATCCCAGCATTGAGATGGAGTCGTTGGCCCCTGAACACTATTATCGACTGCAATATGAGCTGCTCTTGCCGCCTCGCTCTAAAGTGGGAGATTCAAACTTAAGAATCTATATCGAGGTGGATAAGAATAAACGTAGAGAAGTCAAGGGGTTAAATAGTAACGTGCAGGAACGTGTGGCACTTCTTCCGGTTGAAATTGAACCCTAAGTATCGAGTGCCGCTCGTCTTCTCTGCGGGGCCGCATCGGTTCTCCGTAAGGTTCGTATCCGCCTGCTTTGCCGCTCATTGAATGGCTGCTGCCACCAACGCTTCGAGCCAATCTGCCAGCCTCTTCTGCCATGCTGCGGCCTCTTGCCGGTCTTGCTCAGATGCGCCGGGCTGCGTGAAGGTCTCAACATACGGACGCACCACCGGCTCGGTCCCGGAAGCACGCAATCCAAACCACCAGCCATTGTCAAGCACCAGCTTGATGCCATCGATCGTCAGGCGCTGCTGAATGGTAAATTTATGACCATGTAGCTCGAAGGTGCTGCCTACCTGCATCGAGGAGACAGAAGCGTGTAAGGCGCGGGTGAGGGCTTCGCCACTCAAGCGGCCCGAGACCTTGCGGCGTTCAAAATAGAAGCTGCCCAGCTCCTGCTCAGTGCGCTCCAAGAGCTTCTCCGCCTCTTCGTTGGCGTCAAGTACCTGCTGAATCAGGAGCAGGGCGGCAATCAGACCATCTTTGTCCAGGCTCCAGCCCAGAGGTGACATCCCATCGCTTTCTTCCCAGGCATTGACGGAAGAAGGGATGGCATCTCTCAGGTATTGAAATCCGACAGCGGTGACGTGGAGCTTTCCTTCGGGAAGGTAGATCTGCTGCGCTACATCTGCCATATGACTGGTCATGACACTGCGTGCGACATCCCCTTTGAGTCCCAATCGGCGGGCCAGATAGCGGACCACCATCGCTCCATACTTGTTCATCACCAGCACGGCTTCGCGCCCACCTCCCACAAAACGATCACCATCTCCATCGTTCATGACGCCTACGATCAGCTCGGCTGGATCGTGCTGCATGCGTGCCTGAAGCTGGCGAAAGTTTGCCACCGAGGGCTCACGATTGGCACCCCCAAACAGCGGATCTGACTCCGCATGATAGACATGCAGGAGCTCAGGCCGAATCCCTTCCAATAAGCGCTCATATTTACCGGTGGTGGCTCCAAATCCATTATCGATATAGAGTGAGAGTCCCCGCTGATTGATCTGCTGTACCAGCGTCTCTAGGTTGAGCCAGGGAAAGCGCCGTTTTAAGCCCTGTTTGTACAGATCAATGGGATCCAGTCTCTGAAAGCGTGTGGGATCCTGCTGCGCCTCTTGATAGGCATCGAGGGAGAGCTGCGCATATCCACTGCCTACCGCCAAGATCTCATTGGCACGCTGCGCGACGGGGCCGGTGAGGGTGGCGGGTGCTGGCCCTCCGTCCGATGGGTTAAACTTATACCCGTGATAGGTAAAAGGATTATGACTGGGTGTAAAGTTGATGGAAAATGCGGCCTGTGTCTCCGCGATGGCCGCTGAGACCTCGGGAGTGGTGGCCATTCCAAGCAGCATCACTTTGATGTCGTGTGCCAATAGAACCCGCGCGGCAGTGTCGGCAAACTCCGGTCCCATCATGCGCGTATCATGCGCGAGAATGCATCCACGCTTGCGCAGGTCGTCGGCATCTTTGACGCCCAAGATCGGGTGCAGCTCCGGTCGCAGCAGCACTTCTACCAGCCCTTGCGTGACACAGGCGACGTTGTGAACCGTAAAGTCGTGGGCCAGCAGGCCGCGCCAGCCAGAAGTCCCAAACTTCATCCGTGTCTCGGGCGGCAGTGTGGAGGTCTCCACCGTCTGGCGAAGGGCGCTCAGCAGGGCATCCCGCAGTGTGCGAGCGTTGGTGAGCTGCTCCACATCCACATCACCGCTGGGATATAACAACGGCATCAGCTTTTCCAGACTTGCCAACCACTGTCCCGCTTGGATCAGCGGGCGCAGTTGGAGGGCGTCGGTCAGGGCTAGAACCGGAGCGGGAAGCTGATCAAGCAAGAAGTTTGGCATGTTCGTGTCTCCTGAGAAGGGGTGCCGAAAATTTCGGGGAAGTCTATCACAGGCGTCTTGCAGAGGGGAGAGGTTCTCTCGGTCCAGCCGGTGACCCTACGGTGACGGTTGGTAGTACACACACTGCTCCAGCGCCTGGGGGGGCGTTGTCTTCAGCAGTGTTGGAGGGGTTTCACTAGAAGAGCGTAACCATACCAACAAGCAGAGCTTTCCAAATTGTTGCCCCAGCAGGGTCTGAGCCTCCACCGACACCACCAGCTTGCCTTGTCGTAGTGGCACTTGCTGGAGGGGGGCATCACTTCTTTTCCAGCCAGATATATCAGGCAGATAGAGCCATGCTGTGGGGGGCTCCAGTACTTGTCCTCTGGCTGGAGCAAGCTCCAGCACAAGCTGACTGGTGGGTACGAGTAAGGGAAGTGCCGTAGATGTCGGCTCCCCACGCACCTCCTGAACAGCTCCCGCAAGGGTCATGTGATAAGGAGGGAGGGCGGAGGTGTTATCGTCTGGAGCTCCACGAAAGAAGAACCAGGCAAGCGCCACAAGACTCAGAGGGAGCACCACTTGGAGTCCTCGCCCAAACATGGGCCCCCAAGCTGAGTGATGTGGGAGAGTCGCTTCTGCCGCTGACGGTGGGGCGGTTGAAGCACTCAACGCCTGAATCAAGGCTGCTTTCCGAGACGCGCTGAGCTGAGGCACGTGCAGGTCGAGGCTCAAGAGCGCCTCTCGACAGACGGCGCAGCTCGACGTATGCCGTTCAACCTCCTCTTGTTGGATAGGAGGAAGCTGGCCCCGTTGAAGCTGCCGCAGCAGCTCTTCCGCCACATGAGGGCCGTTTTCGAGCTGCGTCTCCCGACGAAGTTGTGCCAGCCGCTGAAGCGATGTATCCATCGATGAGACTCCTCAGGCTATGGGTGCCTGCCCTCGTGTGAGGTCTATGGATAAGTAAGCCATTTTACACCGGATTTGATCGGGTCACAATGTATCCTCCCGCGCCGGTTTTAAAATGCCCTGGGGATGGGCCAACACGGTGTAACCTCGCACATGCGCCCATGCACGCGCAGCCGTGGGACCGTCCAGGTTGTCCTGTGCGTCCTGAAACAACCGCTGCGCTGGGTGATGCCTCGATGGAGGCTCCGCCTCAAGCAGCTTCAGCACATGTTGCAGGCGACGCGCCGCCTCATCCGCCGTCACAGGAGGAGGGCCCTCCGCATAAAATGCACGGGCCAGTGTCTGTCCTGTCTGATCTGGTACATCCCAGAGATTGGCAATCACCCAGCGAGCACCTGAGGCAACAAATCCATCCGCTAAGCTCCAGACATGCTGACCCTCCTGAGCGGTGGCACCTGCTCGACAGCCGTTGAGAAAAACCCCTAAGCCGGGCAAGCGCCAGCGTAGCAGGTCTTTCAATGTCAGGCGCTCTCGGTGAGCCAATATCAGACCGGCATCCAAGGGGTTGAGGGGGGGAGCCAGCGCATGTCCAGCAAAGTGCAAAAAACCATGTCGGCTGAGTTCTTGTGTGAGCGCCATCCGGTTCGCGTCAGTGCCCACCCAGCGAGTTGCGTCAGGTTGGAGCTGGGCAATGCTCGTTGCTTCTTCTCGGGCAAGAGGCAAACTTCCATCGGGATCGGCCACAATCAGCAGCGAAGAGGTCGAGGGAGTGGTGGGCGCAGCCTCCGATGGTGCCGGAAGATGGGGCAAGAGCACCAGCGCCTGACGTGTCGCAAGGGGCTGGCCGTGCAGGGGAAGTGCTCCCCAGGGCAGATTTCGCAGAGGACCATCGGGGACCAGATACAAACGCTCAGAGGACGGTGTCGCGTGTGGAGCCTCCCAAAGCGAGCGGAGCAGATTTCGGCTCAGCTCGTTTAGAATCTCAACGGAGTGTCTGGAGTCAAGCCCCTCCTGTTCGAGCTTGGCGAGCTGGAGGCTCCGCGTGGGAAAGGGCAGGGCTTCTACGCGATGTTGCAGCCCCGCTTGTGAGAGCTCCCAGACCACCACCGCTTCGGGAAGTGTCGCAAAACGCAGAACTCGGGCCCCGGTAGGAAGTCGATGGACAAGTTGCCTCCAATCTTTCCAGAACGTAGGCACGATGTCTGAGGGGGTGCCTCGGATCTCCGCCAAGACCTGCTGGCGCTCTCGCTGGCGGGCCAGCTCCACGGCTTCAAGGGCCTCCCAGATGTGACCCAGCTTTAACTGGGTCAGGATGGCGCGTCCTTCCCACGGAAATCGTTGTGCAGCCAGGGTGGTACTCTCTTCGGGACTGGCCTTGGATGGGCGCTGTGCCTGTGCCAGTGCGCGAGTGTACGCCTGAAGTGCCTGCTCGAGCTTTCCTTCATCCTCAAGACTTCGTCCCACTCCAAACGCAGCCATTCTACGGTATAAATCTCCTGTCGGAAGTGACAATGCCCGCTGTTCTTGGGCTTCAAAGTCTGCTTGTGTGGAGACTTGGGCCCCCTGACGCTTTACTTCCGTGCGCAAAAGCGCCAGAAAAAGCTGAAGTTCAGCGTCGAGGGGGGCTGAAGCGAGCGCGGGTGCGTTGAGGTGACTGGCTGCTCGCTCCGGTTGTCCTTGAAGCAGCTCGAGCTGAGCGAGACTAGAGCGCACATGGGCCACCCCATAGAGATTTCCGGTTTTGCTGAAATGAGCCAGGGCGGACTCAAAGAGCCGAGTGGCCTCCGCATGGGTTCGTTTTGCATCCAGCCAGGGAGGAGAGCCCGCCACCAACGTCGTCAGCAGCAGCCAGCCTAAGTTATTGTCTCGTAAAGGTTCTGGAGGCATGGGCTGACGGAGCAGGTTCTCCAGGCGCTGTCGCACGGTGGCTTGAAATCCCAGCCGCTGAAGGAGGTGGAGCTGCAACAGCTCCGCATCCCGCTGACGATCCCGCCTGCCCGCCCTTGCCGCCGCCTCGGCTGAATGTTGAGCTGCTTCAAGGGCTTCCGAGAGATGCCGTCGATGAAAGAGCAGGATGGCCTGACTATAATATTCACGCTCGAGCCGGGCAACATAACCAAACTGGTGGCTCAGTTGAAGGGCCCGCTCCAGAGCTTCCGAGGCCGCATCCAGCTTCCCGAGCTCCCGCAACGCCTCATGCTGAGCAACCGCCGCCACCACCTGCTCAGACAGAAATCCGCTACCTTCCGCCTCCTGTTGCTGCTGAAGGGCTACCCACCACATGGCTTCAAACTGCCGACGCTCAAAGAGCAGCTCCAGCGTTCGCTTGAGCAGGGCCAATCGCTCCACAGGGGTGGAGAGCTGAGCCAGCATAGGCATGAGGGGTGCCACCGGCAGGGGGCTGAGAGGGTTCCGAGCGTCCGTGGATGGCGCAGGCGCTGGGAGCGCATCCAACACCGTAGGAAGCACTTGCCACAACTTTTCTATGGATGGCTGACGATCTGGGGCAAGATCCAACCAGAGGATCCGCTTCTGCTCGTGAGCTCGCGCATGAGGCTGACAGCGCCACCTCAGCCTCAGCGTGTAACAGCCAGTGGTCCTCTCCAGCATGAGTGGTAGCGGTGAGAGCAAATAGGCTTGAGGGCCTTCCGGATCAAGGCCGGGCACCGGTTGAAACGGTATTCCTGAAGTGGACAACCGCTCCGTCTGTAGCAGATGTCCTGCGGCATCCTCGAGTTGAAGATCTAGCTCTCCTTCGATAAAAGGGTCACACGTCTGCGCTGTGAGGGGCGACGGTTGAAAACGAAGCGTGAGTGAATCCCCCTGAAATAGGCGCATAGCCGTTGTATCTGTGACAGATTCAGGCGGACGAAAGAGGCGAATACGACCCATCGGCTCCACCTGAATCGAGACTGGCACCTTCTCCGGCTGGCAGGCAAGCAGAACACTCAGACTCAACCAAGGTGTGGCATGGCGAAGGAGGCGAGGCTTGAAGCTCATGGCAAGCTCCCTTCTGAGCGGGTGCTCGTCAGAAGAACCTGAAGCGTGTCTGCAATACGTTTTTTTCGTGCATATACCAAATCCAATGAAATACCAAGGGCTTTGGCGACCTCTGCCGGGCTGCGTTCCTCCTCATACAACAACTGGAAGGTGAGCATGATGGCAGGCGAGAGGCGGGATTCAAGCTGCGCAATGAGGCCCCGTAGCTGCTGCTGCTCAAGAAGCTGATCCTCCGCCGTCGGAAGCGGGGAGGGCGTGGTGTCCAGTACCCCCGCTTGCGTTTGGGCTGGTGCCAGGGGGGACGTGTGCTGAAGGGCGAGACTTTGAAGGGAACGTCGGCGATTCTGAACCTGAAAGTGCGCTTGGCGGCGAATATACGACTCAGGGCTCAAGCCCAGGGTGGAGACATAACGAGAGAGCACGCTCGCATTCTGGCTGAGCAGGGAAAAGAAGGTATTGGCCACCACTTCCTCCTGATCCTCTTGAGACGCATGGCTTAGCTCCTGTCGCACGGCATACCACACCAGCCGTTCATAGCGGGATATAAATGCTTGATATGCTTGAGGATTCCCATCCATACAGCCGCGCCGGAGCTGCTCAAAGTGGGCGTTTTGAAACGGGTTCGAGCGGAAGAGCTTGGAAATCCAGCCAGGAAGGAGAAGCACCAGCAACATACGGATCCGCGCCTCTTACACAAACGAATGGGAGAGCCACCTTGTCTTTCATCTTACGAAGTCACCGGATACCTGTCGAGTGAATCCACACAGAAGGAAAGCATCGCGTAGAATCTTTTATATCATGCAGAATTATTTGGCAGTGCTGTCAGATAGCGCGTATCCCCTGAATATGTAGAGGGGTGTCCCGCAAAACGCGGCGGGTCCATTCATGAGGAGGTGTTATGGCAAGATGGCGGCAAACGACGGAGCTGGCACAACCGAGGAAAAAAATATCCCAACATTTGAGCGGCTGATGGGCCTTGATGTTGCTGTGGACATGGGGGAATCCTGCAAGACTGGAGGCAGCCCCCCTCTATCCTTGTGATATGTATCAGGTGCTGGCGGCTCAGGGGGGGAGCGTAAGCCCTCCGGGGGGCATCACCGAACAACCGCTCTTTGATCCGGTCACGGTGGGAGTGGTGGCAGGGCTGGATCCCCTGCTGGCTGCTTCCCTCGCTGAGCAGGTGGTGTTGAGGAGTGGCACACCGCTCACCGATGCCCAGCTTACAGCCATTGCGGGCGCGGGATATGTGGACATTCATCCCGATTGTCAAGTCATGGCCATGTCAACAAGTACGGCTGCTCAGACGACTTCTGGCAACTCCGCTTCTGGCGGGCCTGGTGCGGTCCCAAGTGATCGTTGGCAAGAGCCGGGTTACGAAGAAGCCCTCACCGGGATGGGGGCCGTTCGGCGTGCATTCTTAAAATACTGGAACAGCATCGGCATCAGTCAGCGGATGCCGATGCGGGTGGCCGTACTGGATACCGGCATTCAAGCGACGGGCGCACTTCCCGTTTTGACCGAAGGGTGGGGTGCGGTGGACCGAAACACTGGAATGATCATGAATCACCTAGAAGATCATGCCGGTCATGGCTCCGGCGTGGCATCGCTGCTGTCGCGTTCGGCTGGTCCTGCAGTGTCGTTGCTCTCCATTCGAGTGCTCGACGATCACGGACGCGGGTATATCAGCGGGCTGGCGCAGGGCATCTTGGAGGCTGTTTTTCGCCATCAAGCAGAGGTGCTCAACCTCAGCCTCGCCTTTCGAGACACGGCGGAAGGACAGCTTCCTCCCGCTCTGGCACTGGCATTCCAAGCCGCATCACGACAGGGCGTGGTCACCTTTGTTGCGGCTGGCAACCGATTTACTTTTCAGGAACCGTTGGAGAGTCAGCGATTTTTGCCTGCCTCGAGCGTGGAAGGATTGCCCCTCTATGGGGTGGGTGGGCGCCATTTCTCCGGTCTCACCAGTGAGCAGAGTGTGGAGCACCCCTTACTTCGAGCGTTTGCCCCTTCTGAGCAGCTCTGTGTGGCGGATGTGGCTTCTCCAGCGCTCCTCACCACGCAGCGCATCAGTGGAACGAGCTTGGCGGTTCCGCAGTGGGTGGCATTTTATGCCATGCTCGGCGCCTACCAAAAGATGCGTGGCAACACCCCGACATCTTGGAAGCCTCAGCTCGCGGAGGCGCTCTTGTCCGGCAAAAAGGGGGAGGGGGTTGACCTCAAAGGCTGCACCATCAACGCAGACTTAGCAGGACATCCGCTGTTTGAGCTGTTGCCAAAACTTCAATGTCGAGAGCGTCGCAGTATCCGTGCCATCCAGATCTGGCAAGATGGCTGTGTGGAGCCGGTGCGCCGTTCGGGAGCCCTTCAGCCAAGCCCCGGTCCCTACGAGTGGGTGGGCATGGCGGAGCAGCTTGAGCTTTATGCGCCTCCGGGCAGTGTGGTTCCCGATGATGGCTACTGGGCGACGTGGGCGGAGGGTCTGGCCAGCGCCCCCTTCATGATTGGCTGTGCCTCCTGCGACACTCGACGCTCAACCTCCAGCAATACGTTGATATTTCAATATGATGCGCTTCAAGCACAAGGGCTCTCCAACATGCACTTACGCCTACGTTCGGGCTCAGCGGCCTATTATGTACCCCTGAATAACCTCCCGGGTACGCTCTGGAGTGACCCCACGGGCCAGCTCTTCCTGCGGGGGAAATTGACACTTCAGCTTCCGTCCACGTTGTTGAATGCACCCGTGACCAGTGTGTGGTTGATGTTTACATTAGAGACCCCGTCACCGGAGACCCTCGAATGGGCTGGCACCCCCCTCCTACATCAAGAGCTGCCGTAAGAACAAGGCAAAACTACTTCCCTCCCACCGCGTGACGTGTCAGAATCAAATAGCAGTCTGCCAAATTGTGCGACATTCTTTTGTGTCATCAGGCAGACTGTCTTTGAGCATATTGTGGAAGAAGCAGTCGTATGACATCGCTCTTATGGGCGTTGGAGGATGTGTGAACCGAACCAAACCGATGTGGCTCCTGCTAAGTCTCTGCTTACACGCTGACCCTGCGCTCGCACAAGATAAGCGGGTCTATATCGCACTCGATGACCACACCGACTATATGTGGACGGCGGATGAAGCCACCTATCAGACCACCTTTCTGACCACCTTAGACTATTATCTCAACCAAGCCGATGCCACGAGTGCTGAAGCATCTGCTTATCAGAGTCGCTTTAATACCGATGGCACCTTTTGGCTCTGGACTTACGAAAAGAATAAGAGCACCACCGAGTTTGAACGGCTGATCAGTCGTGTGAAGTCAGGGCATATCAGCGTGCCCATGAATGCCCTGGTCTCTACCTATGGAGGCCAGCCCACAGAAGCCATTCTGCGGGGAATGTATTATGCAGGCAGTCTGGAGCGACGTTATAACCTGGATCTGACACAGGTTCACTCCATGGAGAATCAGACCTTGCCCTATGGTCTGGGAGCCCTCTGGGCAGGCGCGGGTGCCAAATACTCCTGGCGTGGCATCTGTGGCTGTGTCTCTCAAGTGCCGAGTGCTTGGGATCGCCCATATGATGCCTACTATTGGACCGGACCAGACGGTAGCAAGATCCTGATGAAATGGAACTCAATGCTCACCGGGAATAACGCCTTTATGGGAGGTTATGCAGAGGCGCGTGATACGTCCACGGTGATAGATTATGTGAGCAGCAACAGCTCCTTTCAGGCCCGCTGGCCCTATCAAGTGATCGGCGCATTCGGATATGGATGGGACGATCTTCAGACCCTCAACAGCAACTTTCCAAGCATCGCAAAGAGCAAGAGCAGCTCCAGTCGGCAGGTGATTGTCAGCAACCAAGAGGACTTCTTTATAGACTTGGAGAAGACCCACGGCAGCATCATCCCTTCAATGGGTGTGAGCTTTGGAAATGAGTGGGATCTCTACTCCGCATCGATGATGGAAGTCTCCAGCAGTGTGAAGCGTGCGGTGGAACAACTCCGGGGCGCGGAAGCCCTGGCCACCCTGGTCAGTCTCGAAGATCCCACCTTCATGCAGGGGCGTGAGCAGGCGCGTGATACCGCTTGGATGAACCTCGGTCTCTACTGGGAACACGATTGGACGGCTGACGGACCTGTCTCACGTGATGCTCGGCGTGAGTGGCAGAGACGTATGGCAGCAGGCATTACGTCCTATGTTGACACCCTTCAAAAGGATGCCATAACCCGCTTGGGCATGCTCATTCAAAATAGCAGCACCGCTCCACGCTATTTTGTTTTTAATGCACTCTCATGGGATCGGGATGACGTTGCGGAGCTTGAATGGAGTGGCAGCACTCCCGTGCATGTCGTAGAAGTGGAGCGTGGAACGGAAGTCCCTTCACAAGTGCTCAGCCGTGATGGAAAGACCTATCTCCAGCTCTGGGCTGGCAACGTACCGGCCCTGGGATATCGCACCTATGAAGTGCGCACCGGTGCTGGCCAGACCTTCTCAAACGCCGCCAGTGTCGCAAGCAATGTTGTGGAGAACGGAAGCCTGAAGATCACCTTCTCTGAGAGAGGTGCCATCACCAGCCTCATCGACAAAAAGCGCAACAATCGGGAGCTGGCAACCACCATCAGCGGGCTGGCCCTCAACGATCTGGGCAGCGGAACCGGCACCCTCACCGTTGAGCAGCTAGGGCCCGTGACCGTCACCCTCAAAGCCACCGCAACCGGTCCACTGGCCCACACCACCCGCTTGACCCTCAACCGAGGCGAGGAGCGGATCACCCTCGACAATACCATCACGCAGGGCTTCTCAGACGTGCGGAGCTGGGCCTTCAGTGCCAACCTGAGCAGTCCCGTGGTGCATCATGAAGAAGTGGGAGCTCTCGTGCGAGCGCGCCTGAGCACGGACGGAGGGGTATACGCCACGCGCAACGCCCGCTACGATTGGTTATCCGTTCAACACTTTGCAGATCTCAGCGACGGGGCGGGGACTGGAGGCTTGACACTCTCCAACCAAGATCTGGCGTTTATGAAGTTGGGCAATAGTACGACCTCCGTGTTAGATGTCAACATCTCACAGCTAAAGCTCTTGGCGGGAGGCCAAGTGGATGGCACCCACCTGGGCATTCCCAATCAAGGAGGTGACACACGGTTTACTCAACGTTTTGCCCTTCGTGCGCACGGGGGGTATGACCCATCGGACGCCATGCGCTTTGCACTCGCCCATCAAAATCCGCTGCTGGTAGGGGCCATCCCGGGAGGAGGCTCTGCACTTCCAGAAGGGTCCTATACATTAGGGCTCGTCAGCGATCCCCAGGTTTTGGTATGGAGCCTGAAGCCAGCCGACGACGGCATCGATACTGGCATGGTGGTACGACTCTGGAATATGGCCTCCGCGAGCAAGTCAGCAAGTTTTACCAGTACCCGCGCCCTGACCTCAGCTCAGCGGCTGACCCATGTGGAAACTCCGGTGGAGACACTCGCCCTCAACGGGGCAACCCTCAACCTGTCTCTTGCCGCTCAGCAGCTCAGCACCGTGCTCCTGACCCTCGAGAGCAGCAGCACGGGTGATGACGGCAGCTCGGGCGGCTGTAGCGGTGCGGGCAATCGTGTAGAGCTGCTGCTGTCCGAGCGGCTGAGCTTGAAGGAAACGGGGGATGCCGCTGAGACGGTGGTGGGGGGGCGTACAGAGTCCTCAAAGCGGGCTCATTATGGGGTGGGGCTGTGTCTCGGCGTGGGCCTTCTTGGGATGTGGCGACGACGTAAGGCAGCGTAGGTTGACATAGTGAAGAGTTATGGTAATCTATCGCCCATCATTGCTTTTTAGGGCGTGCCTCGAAATTTCTTGAAACCGCATGTCTAGCACCGCTTCTTAAGGGTACGCCGGCTCGAGTTTGGTGTAAGGGTGGTGAGTTGACGGTCACGGTACCGGAAAACGCGAGGCTCGAGCTGGCGATAAACTTCCCTCCTCCTCAATGTTTGAGCATTTGACTCCAAGACCGGCCCGCTCACCTACTTTTTAGCATGACGCTCCCTTATCTTAAGTTGAATGTCCTCATATCCTAAGACACCCTCCACGCAGACACCAACCTTCCACCAGCTCAGTTCCTTTCAGGCACATCCTCTCGTCAGAGGGCTGCTTCTCTTGATCGCCCGTGGGGTGCTGCGGCACCCGCCATTTTCTCCCCTCCACATTTTCTCCCCTCCACACAGCGCTGCTGTTCGTCTGTCGTCCACCCGCTCGCGAGTACGTAGAAAGGGGACGCTAAAGTAGGATATTCCCGTCAGCAATTCATCTGTGCATTTCTCATCTGAAGATGAATGCTTCTTTTAAATACCTACTTTATGGTCAGTATTGGATTGTCTCTTGAGCGTTTTTAATGCCTTCTGATTATTGCCAAAAATAGGATAAATACCATAAAATACAGATCTGTGTGGGCTAAGTAGTTGTTTATTGTTTATTCATCCATCAGGAGAATTTCATGGAAACAATGTCGGTGTCGCATAGACGACACTCCCTCCTCACCCCGTTTCCGTTACTGGCCACCGTCAGCCTGATCCTGCTGAGCCCGGTCTCCAGTGCCTCTGCTGCTTCCGGAAACAGCTCCGTTGCAGACAGTTATGATGACACCAGCAAGATTGACACCAGCCGTTCGAGTGGATATCGCGTGTATGGCGGCGCACTTCGTTCCTTTTCAAGCATTGATCCGGGCACCGGAAAAGATGGTGCTTGTGCGGTAGGAACAGGTGTCACCACCAACCTCAACACCAGCTCCTGCGCTGGACGTTCAACTGCCGACGGGGCGGTCTATTACATGACCGCTGCCGCATCCGCTGGCGCGACCTCCATCACCGTTCACACCACCGCTTCCGCCTTGGCTGCTGGAGACGAGGTGCTCATCCTCATGGTTCAAGGCAACTCCAGCACCTCCAGCAGTGCTGGAAGCTGGGAAACGGTGCGGGTGGCCAGCGTGAGTGGCAGCACCATCACCCTTCAGTCGGCCCTAAGCCGCGCGTATGCCGCCACGTCTGGGCGTGTCATGGTGCAACGCATTCCGCAATACACCAGTGTGACCATCAATGGAATCTTGACTGCATCCACATGGGATGGCAACTCTGGCGGCATTGTGGCCTTTCGCAGCACTGGCACCACCAGCGTGGTGGGTGCCATTGATGTCTCAGGCATTGGCTTTCGTGGAGGGCCTCGCGTTCGCGCCTATCGAGGCTGGGGCGGTGGCTTTCAAGGCGAGAGTACAGCGACATTTGGCACCTTTCCCGTCTCCAGTTATGGCGCTTCCATCGGCGGAGGAGGTGGCGGTGATGCAGAATACTGTCACTCTGGTAATGGTGCAGCAGGTGGAGCCTATGGCTCAGCCGGTGCCTCGGGTGGCGCCGCTTTTTATAGCTGCGGTGGTGGATGGTATTACGGTGGATACTCTGCCGTTCCCGGATCCACCTATGGTTCAGCCGCTCTCACATCGCTCCACTTTGGAAGTGGCGGCGGAAGTGGTGGTGTTGATGGTGACAACCCCGATGATGGAGGTGGAGGTGGAGCTGGAGGGGGCATCGTCTTTGTCACGGCTGACAACCTCTCTGTGACGGGATTCATTCGCTCAAATGGAGCATCAGGCACTTATGGGGATGGAGAGACCGGAGGAGGTGCTGGTGGCTCTGGAGGCTCTATCCTGCTCTATGGCAACAGCGTCACGTTGGGTTCTAATCGTGTCGTTGCATCGGGTGCGGGTGGTGCCTCTGCGGGGCGACCCGAAAATGGTGGAGGTGCGGGTGGTACTGGACGCATCGCTGCTTATTATTCAACCTCGCTGAGTGGCTCTACCAGCCCCACAGCCACCACTGGAACCACCAGCTTTACCACCAGCAGCACGGTGGTCTCCAGCAATCTGCTCGTCTCTGCCGCCAATGTGGGAGCGATCAGCTCCTTTGTATATAACCTGGGCAGCCTTCCATCGGGGACCACCGCGACCATTCAATTTAGCCAAAATCTGACAAGCTGGTACAATGCCAGTGGCACCCTCAATGCCACCAACACACTCGCTACCGGCTCCAATGTCACCCTCGACCTGTCGGCGCTGAGCTGGTATGGAAGCCTCTTCTATTATCGTATTCAATTGACAAGCTCGGGAGCCTCTACCGTCGTTGTGAATGATGTCTCGGTTGGATACTGTTTTGACTCCAGTGATACCGACGGCGATGGACGGGGTGACTTCTGTGATCTGGATGACGACAATGATGGTGTAAAAGATACCTCCGATAACTGCCCACTTGTCTCCAATACGACGCAGTCCAACAACGATGGAGATGCGCAGGGTGACGCCTGTGATACCGATGACGACAACGATGGAGTGGCAGACACCAGCGATAACTGTAGCCTGATCGCGAACAGCAACCAGGCCAACAATGATGCGGACAGTCAAGGAGACGTGTGTGATACCGACGACGACAACGACACCGTCGCCGACACCTCCGACAATTGCCCGTTTAGCGCAAACACTTCTCAAGCCAACAACGATGGAGACGCTCAGGGGGATGCCTGCGACACCGACGATGACAACGATACCGTCGCAGATACGAGCGACAACTGCCCCTTTGTATCGAACACCACCCAGGCCAACAACGATGGCGACGCTCAAGGTGATGCGTGCGATACCGATGATGATAACGACACCGTGGCCGATACGAGTGACAACTGTCCCTTTATCTCCAACGTCACCCAAGCCAACAACGACAGCGACTCTCAGGGTGACGCCTGTGACAGTGACGATGACAACGATAACGTCGCAGATACGAGCGATAACTGCCCCTTCGCGGCCAACACCACCCAGGCCAACAACGATGGAGACGCTCAAGGTGATGCCTGCG
>JBJTQF010000195.1:0-6247 GCA_046075485.1 Myxococcota bacterium
GGAGCTGAGCCTGCTGGGGGCCTTCTCTCGGATGAAGCGTGTGTGAAGCGGTTTTGGCAAGCATGTACTGAGTTATTTGGCAACTGAAGCAGTTCTGAGAAAAGGAGCCGATCATGATCCGTTCGACCCTCAAAAAGGGACTCAAGCTGGGGCTGGATCTGGGCCGGATTGCGGTCAAAGAGGTCTCGTTGAAGGTGAAAGAGCAGCTCGGCACAGAGCCCGAGCGCCCGGAAAAAAACTGGACGCCACCCACGCCACCGGCTGGACCAACACAGACGGCACAGAAAGGTGCAGCAGAGAAGGGGGCGACTCAACCTTCGCACGGACACTCTCACAGTCACTCCCATAACCATTCCCATAGTCATTCTCATAGCCACTCACACGGGCAAGCGTCCGAAGCGCCCGCGTCGGAGCCAGTGAAGAAGGGCCATGTGGCGGAAGTCCAGCTTGGCAAAAAACCAGGAAGTGCCCAACGGGAAGGGCTCCCCCGTCGCACCGCTGATGTGGACAGCTATCTCAAGGATGCGCTGGAAAAAAATCCGGTCCTGCTCTTTGTGAAGGGAACCCCGTCCGCTCCCGCTTGTGGGTTCTCGGCAAAGGTGATCGACCTGTTTAACCGAACCGGAGTTCAGTATCAGACCGTCAATGTGCTCGAAGACTATGAAGTGCGGGAGGGCATCAAGGCGTTTACCCAGTGGCCCACCATCCCACAAATCTTCGTGCGTGGGCAGTTCATCGGGGGCGCTGACATCGTGACGGAGCTCTTTCAAAACGGAGAGCTTCAGGCGTCACTCCAGGGCCTTCCCACCCGCACCTGACCTGCTCGCCTGCCCGCCTCCAGGAGAAGCCGAATGCTCGAGTCGCTGCTTCGGATTGCCTTCCGTAACCTTCGTCGAAACCTCCGTCGAACGTTGATCACCGCGTTGGGGCTCAGCTTGGGCACGTATATGATCGTGTTCTCGCGGGGGCTGGTGAATGGTCTGGGGGATGGGCTGGTGCATGGGGTCACAGAGACTCGGCTGGGGGATCTCCAGTTACACCGGACGGGATATCTCGAGGCTGCCACGGCCATGCCCCTCCAGGAGTCGTTTGTGTTAGACAAGGCGCTGCAAGCGGTGCTGGCAGCGGATCCCCGCATCACGCGGGCGTCTGGACGAGTCCATTTTTCCGGTATGGTCAGTGTGGGGGACTTTAACAGCTTCTTTTTTGGACTCGGCATCGATCCCGTCGGGGAGTACGAGATCTGTCAGTTTCAGCGCGAAAACATCTTGCTTGGAGAGCCGACCCATCCCGACCATCCCACGCGGGTGGTGGTGGGAAAACCGCTGGCGGATGCCCTCGGGCTCACGCTGGGCTCAGAGCTGACGGTGTTGGCCAATGCTCAAGATGGCGGACTGAGTGGAATGGATCTGACGGTGGGAGGCATCATCGAGTACAAGCTGCCCGGGCCGGGAAGTCGGATCATTCAGATGCCACTGGCGACGGCGCAGCGACTGTTGCGCATGCCCGACCAGCTCACCGAGCTGATCATGAATGTGGAGCCGCTGGAGGAGGTGGAGCCGGTGCGAGATGTCCTTCGGGAGCGTCTGAGGGCTGCGGGAATGGGGGAACGGCTCGAGGCGCATGCGTGGACGGACTTGGGCAAGCAGTATCTGCACATGATGCAGGAGCAGGAGTATATCCTCCAATATATCGTCGTGACGTTGTATATCACGATGATCTCGGGGATTGTCAACACGATGATGATGTCGGTGTTCGAGCGCACGCAGGAGATCGGGACGATGATGGCGGTGGGGGTCCGACGTCGCCGGATTTTGCTGCTCATTGTGCTGGAGGCCACCCTGCTGGGGGTGTTGGGCTCGCTGATTGGTGTGCTGCTGGGTTATGCGGTGGTGAGTGGGTTTGGGGTGGTGGGGTTTCCGCTGCCGCCACTGGGTCAGGCAACCCGCTGGTTTTATGTCTATCCTCGGATGACGCCGGAATATGCGCTGTGGGTGTTGGGTGTGGCGCTGGTGTGTGGGCTGGTGGCGGCACTTTATCCGGCGTGGCGAGCGGCTCGCATGCGACCGGCAGAGGCGCTTCATGCCCCTCTGGGTTGAGTTCAGCCGGATTTTAGCGCCAGTGCAAGCAGAAGATGTGGTCCGCCCGACCGGCTTTAAGGCAGGAGCTCATAAGGCAGGAACCAACAGGGCAGCATCGAACGTCTCACCGACGGCGAAGCCGACGCATCCACGCCAGCCCACACAACAACATCACTGCCAAGAGAGGTGACGGAGTCTGTTCCTGGGCTCCTGTATCACACTGACAACCGCCGCCCACGTTGGGATCCGGTGTGCCCGTATCGGGAGGCAGCGATCCGGCCTGATCCGGCGTCTCCGTGGGAGTCAATTCCGGTGAAGCGGTTGGCGTTAGCTCAGGCGCATCCGTGGGTGTAGACGAGGGTGTCTCCCCGGGCGTCGGCGAGTCATCGGGCGACGGAGCTTCCGTGGGTGTGGCGGTGGGCTCCGGCGTTGGAGTGGCATCCACCTCATCAATCTGCTCATCACAGTCGTTGTCTACGCCATCGGTCGGGTTCTCTTCCGCCCCCGGATAGGTGGAGCTGTCTCCATCGTTGCAATCCCCCTCCCCCTCTGACACACCATCTCCATCATCGTCATAGGTGGAGGTTCCTTCGTCGATCAGTCCATCACAGTCTTGATCAACGCCGTCGGGAAGCTCTGCACCGCTGGAGTTGATGTTGGGATCCTGATCATCACAATCGGCACCTCCGCAGGCCAATGCAATCTCACCATCCACATCCATGTCACGGTCGTCTACCTCACCATTACAATCGTTGTCCAGACCATCACACAGCTCCTCTGCTTCTGGATAGACATAGGCGAGTGTATCATCACAGTCGTCACCAAAGGGTTGCGCCTTAAAGCCATCATCGTCTACATCCTGTTCATCCTCACCATCACAATCCTCATCCACACCATTATAGGGCAGCTCCTCCGCACGAGGATTGATGCTGGCATTGGCATCGTTGCAGTCTCCTTGTGCTTCCGTGAATCCATCCTGATCATCGTCCACGTCATTGCAGCCCAGATCATAACCATTGCAGTCCTGATCGATGCCATCTCCACACGTCTCAGGGGCGGTGGGATAGATGGCAGCGGAGGCATCATTACAGTCTCGATTGTCGATGCTGCTCTGAGCAGGCTGAGCGCAGGCTTGAAGTGGCGTGGCCGGATCACCGTAGGTATCTCCATCCACATCGGCATACCAAGTGCCCTGAACACCTTCATCGACCTGGCCATCACAGTCTTGATCCACACCATCACAGGCTTCAGTGGCGCCGGGCCGAATATTGGGATCGGCATCATTACAATCCGCGCCATTCAGCGACTGACCTGCCGAGATGGAACACGCCGACACTGGTTTGAGGGCATCTCCGTACCCATCACGGTCTGCATCCACATAGAAGGTCGTGGTGACACCTTCGTCTGTCGCCCCATCACAGTCGTTGTCGAGGGTATCGCATAACTCAGGAGCTCCTGGATAGACCGTCTTTTCGGTGTCATCACAGTCGAGGTTATTGGAGACAAAGTTACGCGGCTGAGAACAGGCGATCTTGGTATACTCTGGATTGCCATAACCATCTTTGTCGGTGTCACCGTACCAAGTCTGAGCATCCTGAGCATTGTCATCAATCACCCCATCACAGTCATTATCTTTGCCATCACACTTCTCCGGTGCCCCTGGATAGGTGGAGGCGTCGGCGTCATTACAATCGGCAGGGACGGAGGTCACACAGCTCACGGAGCCATCCCCATCTCCATCAAAGCCTTCGTCGGCTTTGCCGTTGCAGTTGTTATCCTTTCCATCACACAGCTCACCGACCTTCACCTTCACCCCATCACTGAGGGCTTCAGGACTGGTGCCTCCGGGTCCGATGGCTCTCACCGCCAGACGATAGGTGGCATTGTCACACAAGGATAGATTGGAGAGTGTCACACTGGTGCCACTCACATTCTGAAAAGAAGGGCTGGTGACAAAGGTTCCAGCAGCAGACAGCACACCCACTTGATAGGAAGTGGCAGATGGAGCGGAATCCCATCCACCATAAAGAGTCGAGATGGTGGAAAATGCATCCACATCCACCGTTCCAGAAGCCGTATCCAGATCGCGTACCTGAGCAGGGACTGCGAGAGGCAAGTTATCAAAGTGATACAGATATCCATCTCCGACATGTACCAAGAGCTCAGACTTTCCATCGGCATCGGTGTCGGCGAGAATGGGTGTGCCCACTTTAGGGCCAAAATAATATGACCAGAGGAGCTTGGTGGGATTGGTACAGGCTGCAAAGGCATAGAGATGCCCATCCGATGATCCAAAGACCACACCCGGAATCCCAGTGCCAGCCAGGTCCGGCGACGCGGTCATGCTGGTCAACAAACCTGGTTCCACCCCTGCGGCATCACGGGCGGAGGCGCTCGCGAACAACTGGCCTCCCGCTGCTCGCCAGTCGGCCAACAGTGCCCCGGTCTTGAGGTTAAAGACCTGGAAACGATCATCCGCCGAGAAGCCCTTCACAAAACGAATATCCGAGGAGGAGCACTGTACAAAGGTGCCTTGCTGATAGGTCCGAAGTCCATCGGTGTTGTTCCACAGCGGCGAGACGGTCTTCCCCGAGAAATTGGGATCCAACATCCGATCTGGGTAATATCCACTCTGCTGAAGGATTTCGAGGGTGGCGTCACTGTCAATATTCCAAGTAATGGGCACTCCATATGCCTGAAAGGTGGTATCGGCAATGAGGGTGCTGCCAGACTTCCCATCCACCAAATAGAAATAATTCCAAGTCGTCAACAGGTCGGCATCTCCGTCCACATCCACATCGTTGACCGAAAATGGAAGGGCTCCCCACTGAGCCTGTATCGAGAATGGATTGGCCCAGATCCGAGCGCCACTCTTCCCATTGAGTGGCACCACTTTTGAGAATCCATCGCGGGTATACCATGCATAAAAGACATCCAAGACCTTATCGGCATCCGCGTCACCGACTGCAATTCCAAAGTTC
Source organism: Myxococcota bacterium (assembly GCA_046075485.1). Classification (GTDB taxonomy): domain Bacteria; phylum Myxococcota_A; class UBA796; order JAJRTE01; family JBJTQF01; genus JBJTQF01. The sequence goes on from JBJTQF010000195.1 coordinate 5,063, forward strand.
GGGCTGGCATCATCGGGGGCCCATGTTGCGGTCCAAGCGTCGGTCACACCATCCGAACGACGGGCATGCAGTCGTCCATCCAGATCGACGTAGAGCAGCTCGCGGTTTCCATCTCCTTCCAGATCTGCCAGTGCAGGAGGACAGCTCGACTCAAAGGAGAGCTTGGTGGTCGCAGGGGTATAGAGGGAGGCGCCGGTGGGATCCAACGCGACATGGAATCCTTGACTGTTGCGGGTCCACACGCGCACAGGCTCGCTGCTCTTAAATTTAGAGACCAGCGGATAGGAACCCAACACATCACTGGGCAAAAATCCACCGAGCTGCAAACCCGGCAGAAAGGCAGGCTCCGGTCCATCCTGATTGAGCACTTGCAGATCTTCGTCCAGTGCCTGCAAATATCCATCGGTGCGCACCAGACACAATCCCGGGGAGACTTCGTCAAAGCCATCACAACGCACCACCCGCTCTACCTCCAGACCCGAAGGAAGTGTCGTGCGGGCCAGCTCCACGGGCGCTTCTCCCACCACTTGGCTGGGATCCACCAATGCAAGGTTGAGATTGTTCCCTTTGTTGTCTCGGACCAACATGGGAAGCTCGATCTGCCCATCTCCATCGTAATCAATGGTAAGCAGGGTGTTGTAAAAGGTTGAGCGGCCATCTTCGCGAGAACGCTCACCCAACACCATACGTCCTTCCATACTCCAAAGGGGAAGGAAGCCGCTGGAGCTCCATTGCCAAGCACTCACCCGCTCTCGATCTGCGTCGGTGGTCAGAATCTGAAGCCCTTGACCCGCAATCAAGGGGGCCAGCGATAGAATGCGCTCATCAATGAGCTGTCCTAAGTAAGTACCTGTGCGTACATCCACCACATACAGGGTCCACACGGTGGCCGACTTACTGAAGATACTCAGCACCATCTCGACGGAGCCATTACCATCCAGATCCCCCAGCCACTCAATGCCACCTTCGACCCGATCATTGACGGGATCGGCGAGCTTCGTTTGCCAGACCATCTTCAGATTTTTGGTGGTTGCATCGTAGTCCCAGAGTCCATAACGAGGCACACTCTGCCCCGCATAATAATAGTAGTTATAGAAGGGAATCTCATCATTTCCATCCCCATCGATATCGAGTGCATATGCACTGGTACTGGCACGTAAGACATCGGTGGCCAGCAGATACTTT
>JBJTQF010000196.1:0-1905 GCA_046075485.1 Myxococcota bacterium
CACCCCCCTTGACCCCGTTTTGACTTAGAACAGCGAGACGTTGACAAAAGCACCGAGCATACACATTTCATCAGCCGTTCCCAGGCCCGGCAATACCGCCGTATCTTGCCCTCGGGTATCAAACTCGCACGTCACTTTTACCGCATCTCCCGGTTTAAACACCAGCGGCTGCGCATAAAAGTAAAACTGTTGCCAGTTAAAGTCCCAATCTGTCACATTCACCGCACACGTCTGCCCACCAGCGCCCTCCAAGCTCACATACATCGAGCGTCCCAGCCCATGCATATGGGGATACACGCCAAAGATCGTGAGCTCCGGCAAGGCACCGTCGTATCCATAATACGTCTGAACAAACGCCTCCACCTCCTCGAAGGTCACCTCCCACTGAAACAGCACACTGCTGTCTCCTGGCGGCAGGCTCGCAGGCACCTCATCCGAGAGGGTCTGTAAGAAGCCATCATCCAGCAAGTTCACCCCTTCATTGAACACCCCGTCTTTCAGCTCCAGCCGGAGTGTGGTGCTGTCCTCACCTTCCGCATAATCCAGATTGTAGTGAAGCTGGACCACCAGCCACTCTCCCGCGCGCAGGCGCAGGCCCGTATTATCAGGATACCGCGTCACACCCGCCCCCGGAGCCCATGACGCAGGCAACCCATTGGGCACCACCCCTTCCCCCGACAGCCCATAACAGGTCCAGCCAGGAGTGCCCCCCGACTCCGCCTGAAGGCCCTCAATCACCTGACGATTTGTGACCCCCGTCTTCTCATCCACCACTTGGTTGGGTGCCACCGAAAACGCCAGCACATGATGCACCAGCGCCGGATTCCCCGGCTCCACCTCAAACGCGGTCAAAAACTTGTCTGTGTCAAACCCTGGCTCGATCAAAAAACATCGATAGTCATCGTTCAACCCACTATTCGAGCTCGGCTTCGGACGATAGGTCGGCGTCTTGAGCGACACCACCTCCCCCGTCAACCCCGACGCCTCCACCGGCGTTGGTGACACCGCATCCGGATTGCCCTCCAACATGCCCTGATCCATCCACTCCCCGAAGAGCCGGATCTCATCGTCACTCATCCAGCGTGCATTGGTAAAGGTCTGACAGCTCCCGTCATGCAAGAGCGGCTGCGGAGGCATCCGCCGACTGGTCACCGACTGACGCATCGCCGACGCATACTGCTTCGCCGCATCGTAACCCTGCAATGAAAACGGCGCGATGCCTCCCGTCTGATGACACGAGAGACACTGCTTCTCAAGCACCGGCGCCAAGTCCTCGTGGTACGTGATGGCCAACGGATCTTCCTCTGCTCCACATCCCACCAAGCTAAGAAGAACCATGACAAAAAAAATGTGTACTTGGCGCATAACCCTGCCTCCGAAGAAAAAAAACCGGACCCGCACGAAAGGCTCATCGCCGCGTGGGATCCGGTAAGGTAAGCTGCCTGCTCGAGCATGCCTCTCGAGGGTCTATGTAGATCCCGCCACGGATATACATAACCGATTCGAGCACAAGGGTCTCGAGAAAACTGCTTCGTGTGTCCTCCTCAACCTCGGATGGACGTCCAGCCCCGCCAGCAGATACTGACAGGCTTTTACCGCCATACGCTCCTCACCCGAGTGGATTCTTTTGTAAGCCGACGCTTGAGGCCGGCACCGCATCCACAAGTCGCTCTACTCTCACGGCCACTTCCACTTCCGCTGAATGTACCGCTCCGCTCCGCTGTCGCCATTACCGCGCTGCTGCTGCTCCGCTCTGAAAAATGCCCCGGGGACTCGCCCGGTCCACTCAGCTCCGCGTTACTCGCTCCGCTCCACAACGCTTCAGCACCACTCCGCGTTACTCGCTCCGCTCAGCATCCGCAGCTTCCACTCAGCTCCGCGTTACTCGCTCCGCTCCACAACGCT
>JBJTQF010000197.1:0-2643 GCA_046075485.1 Myxococcota bacterium
GTCCGCGCCCTCTCGAGACGAAGCTCCAAGACCAGCCCACCCTTCAGAATCACGGTGTCATCTTGGGTGGTGAAGACTCGAGCCAGAAACCGGTCGAAGACCAGCATCTGGCGAAGCCGCTCCAGATTCTGTCCTGAACGCAATGCTTCGTTGCGCAGCCGCTGCTCGAGCGCCATCTTGAAGGCGAGTGCCGTCTTGTACTGCTGGATCACGCATGCTCCAATTGCAGGTGAAATGCCTCCAGGTATGCCCACACCGGGGCAACATCCTCCCGAGAGAAGAGACCTCGTCGCATCCCCTGCTCCGCCGCCTGCTGAATCAGGTCGGGCGGAAGATGCTCGAGGGTTGAGAGTCGCAGCGTACAGGCCAGAGAAGTGACGGGGACTGCCCCATGCCATTGGATATCTTGTTCACAAAGGTCGTGAAAGTGCAGACACACTCCCGCTGGCACTCTCAGGCGTCGTCGGGACCAGACCTGCGGAAGCACCATGTGAATTTCAGCCGGGAGCGCGTCAGAGAGGCCGTGGAGGGCGAGCGCAGACTCGAGTCCCACGATCCCCTGTCGGCCTGTCCAAAGCCAGGCGATCACAAGTTCTTCATGGTCGCCGGGCGGAAAGTGGACCAGCCGATAGACCCCTCGCACGGGCCGTTGAAAACGACCGGCGTCGAGATGATGGTGCAGGAGCTGCGGTCCAAAACCAGCGTCAGCAGCCTGAGCGGTGGTAAAGTAGCCTTCCTGCTCGAGCGCAATCGAGAAGAGTCGGTTCCAATCGGGGGTGGTGATGATGGGGTGGTTCTGATCCATGCACGAATATTAAGCTAGACTTTAGTTTCGTGCAACGGAAAATTCGATGGTTGGGTTCCTGAGATCAAGCCTCCACGTACTTCCCGAGCTGAGCCTGACAAGTCCTGGCTTCCCCTTCTTCGAGTCCGCCTGAAGACGCATGGCCCGGATAAGATTCAAATTCGCCGGAATTCAGCCACTCCTCGTGCATTCTCTTGTAAGCATCGCCCTTGTTTCCACACTCATTTCTATAACTATAATGCCATGACTGTCTCGGACGGTAATCATGTGGGCGTTCGGATGAGCCGATATAGTTCAATCTTAACAAGTTGCGTCCCCCAAGAGGTATCACCATGTTGCTCAATATTCTGACCGAAAATCGTCTCCGGGCGCTCAAAGAGCAGATTCGGCATCCGGTGCGGCTGGCCAATTATGTGGGAACCAAGGTGGCCTACCATCTGGAGCTGGACCGTACGCCTTTTATGCCGTCGGTGCTCGACGTGGAGCCCAACAACGACTGCAACTTAAAATGTCCTCATTGCCAGGTGACCCACTGAGCAAAGGAGCGAGCGCACCTCGGCATGGACTCCTTCCAGCAGATCCTGAATCAGGTGCCGCTCCTGTCCCGGCTGAAGCTGCAGGGCATGGGCGAGCCGACCCTGAATAAGAGCCTGCCAAACATGCTGCATGAGGCGGAAAAACGCGGCATCTCCATTCAGTTCAACTCCAACGGCACCATCATGACCGACTCGCTTGCCAAGGAGCTGTCAGGGCTTAAGCAGACCCACCTCTATTTCAGCCTGGACGGCGCCAAAAAGGAGACCTTTGAGTCGGTGCGGGTGGGCAGCAAGTTTGAGAAGATCAAGAAGAACATCGGACGGCTGGTGGAGGTGCGGCAGGGCGGGGGAGCCTTGCGGGTCTCCGCCTGGATGGTGCTCACGCGCACCAATCTCCCCGAGCTGAACGACGTGATTCGCCTGGTGAAGGAGCTGGGGCTGGATACGTTCACGGTGCAGCCCAATCTATGCTCCTGGGGTCAGGACGAGATGAAAGCCTATACCGAGGCGCAACGGGTGGCGGAACATCCCAAGCTAGCAGGGATTTTGGACGATGCCAAGAAGCTCGCTGCAGACATTGGTGTCACGTTTGAGGTCAATCAGGCCGACGCCTACAGCCAAAAGAAGAAGTGTCCGTGGCCCTGGACGGGTGCGTATGTGGCCAGCAACGGGGACGTGGTGCCGTGCTGTATTCTGGCAAACTCGGACACTGTGAAGATGGGCAACCTCTTTGAGCAGAGCTTTAAGGAGATCTGGAACGGTCCAGCCTATCGTGAAATGCGCAGCAGGATTGCCCGTCACGATCTGCCCGACTACTGCACCGGCTGCTATCGTCAGGATCTGCCGCAAGGGGCGGAGGTCTGAGCTTCTGCGATTGCCCTGAAAGAGTTGTCTGCCCTCTCGGCTCGCCGAATCACTTCCCAAGTCTTTCCCGAAGATCCTGATAAGCCGCAGCAATGAGCGCGGAGAGAGCTGCATCATCAACCGGTTGCCCTGGTCGTAGCTTCACATGCCGCATGCGCTTTCCACTGCCTTCCAACAATCCGTTGGGATCGGGCGACTGGCGACGGGCGACGGGGGATCGCGCGACGGGCGACGAGGGATCGCGCGACGCAGGCGTCGCCCCTACGAACGTGGGGGGTGTATGTAGGGGCGACGCCTGCGCTTATGATTGATCACATCTTAACCGGTATCGAGCTGGGTGCGTAGCGCCCACCCCAATTCAATGAATCGCAGCTTATCGAACCCTCTTCGAATGACGAGCCAACCCGGAGCCCCATTATGGGAGAGATGGCCGCCAAG
>JBJTQF010000198.1:0-22003 GCA_046075485.1 Myxococcota bacterium
GGAAAGTCTGAAAGGACAGCGTCCTTTCAGCTTAAAAAGCCGCTTGGAAAGCGGCTTTTCTTTTTTATTGAAAGGGCTTTGCCCTTTCAAACTATCCCAGCAGGGGGGGATCTCCCCCCTGCACCCCATTTTTTATTTTTTTGTGAGTCAGGCGTGTGATTCAGTGCAGGTAGGTATTGGCGCTGGTTCCGTTGCGCCACGTCCACACACGCGCAGGCGGGAGGTTGGCCCATACCGGAGAGCTCTTCTCAATACGTCCGAGCACCGCGCGCAATCGCTGCTCAAACCGTGCGCCGAGGTTAAAAAAGCGCATACCATGCAGATAAATGAAGGTGACAAAAACCCCACCCGGTCTCAGCGAGCCGCGTACTTGCTCAAGCCCACGTTCTTGCAGCTCTGGCGGAAAAAGTGTCCAGGGCAATCCTGAGACGATATAATCCACCTCATGGATATTCAGTTGCTCCAAGTGCGTGCTCAAGTTGGAGACACAATCGCAGATCACCACCGCATCCAGAAAACGTTCCCGGAGGTGCGATGCCAGATCCTCATTGCGTTCCACCAAGACGAGCTTGCCTCGGTTGCCCATGCGCTCCCACAGCTCTGCACTGAAGACCCCTGTGCCCGAGCCGAGCTCAATGACCACACGAGGTCGGCTGAAGTCCAGATCCTTCACCATGCGGCGGGCCAAAGCACGCGAAGATGGCACAATCGCCCCGGTACGGCGAGGATTCTGAAGCCACTGCTTAAAGAAGGTGACGACGCTCACGGCAATTCCCTCTCTGGCTGAGCAAAATTCCTGCCTTAATATAATGTCTTGTAGTCCAGATCGCAAGTCTCGCCCACCATACCGCTCAAGATCCTGTGTGAACAGCCGGTGACGGCTGCCCTTCGCCCACCGGGAGCCGGAAGGCCAGCAGCGAGAGCATGGTCAACCCCCCCATCAGCAAGCTGGCCAGCAGCAGATGCAGCACCTGAGCAGCCGGAGGTAAGGCCAGCTCCGCCAGCACCAAACCGACGATGAGCTGCACCACCACCAACCCCAAACAAAATGACGCCGTGCGCACCAGCCAGGGCGTCTCCCGAAATTTCCGCCGGACCCACACAAAAAGCCACACAATCAACGCCAGCAGGATAAAACTCATCAGCCGATGCAGCGGATCTGTGAAGCCCACCTGGTCAATCCATGCACCCCTCGCGAGCATGGGTTGCTGCTCCGCCACCACCTCCAAGTCTCCCCGGAGCCAGGCGCCCACCCCCACATGCAGGAGCGCATACGCCAAGACCCCACGACTGGCCACCCCCAACTGTTCCCGCTCCGCCGGAAGATTGGCCAATGGCTTGCCCTCGGGGAAAAATGCACACACCGTCGCGTAGAGCAACAAGCTCACCACCCCCAACGCCACCAGCAGATGTAAGGTCACAAAGTGCGGATCCAGATGGTAACGCACCACCAAGCTGCCCAGCCACCCCTCAAAGACCACCCCCACAAACGCCGCCACCGTGGGCCACAAAACCCGCCCCACCTTCCGGTAATGACGAAGGGCCAACACCAACGTCACAAAGATGAAGATCCCAATCATCACCCCAATCAGCCGGTTGATGTACTCGATCCACGCCAGCGTGACGTTGAATAAAGCCGGATCAATATGAGCAGGCACCTGGCTCACATCCGTCGGCGGAATCCAGCGGTCAAAACAACGCGGCCAGTCTGGACAGCCCATGCCCGCCCCCGCCGCTCTCACCAACGCCCCCACCATGATCAAGAAGTAGGTCGCCAGGGTGGTCAGCACCGCCCAAAACTGAAATCGATTGAGCTTCATCTCTTCACTCCTTCTGTGCAAGCCTCACCGCCTGCTCCACGGGGTGCTTAAGATGCCCGATCTCTCTTGGGGTGACAAGGAGAAGATCCAGGACGCACGTCAGGCTTCACCTTGACAGCTCGGTGATGTCTCCCCATAATCCCCCCAGCTTAAACACGCTCTTGCTGAGGTTGCGCATGCGGTTGCTGCTGTTACTCGGAGGGCTCCTGCTGGCCCTCCTGCTGGCCCTCCTGCCCGTTGAGGCTCGCGCTCAGGCGCTGTTTTATCAAACCCGGCTCCAGGGAGGAGTGGCTTCCGACGCCACCGGTGTCTCCCCCGGCGCTTACGATACCCGCTTCTATCGAGGCCCCGATCTCCAGCTCGCCGTGCCACTCGACGCCACTTTCCTTCAGGCATGGCTTTTTGTGTACGGCGGCCCCAACGGGTTGAGCGTCTCCTCCTCCTCCGACACCCCCGATCAGATCAAGCTGGGGGGCATCACCCTCAAAGAAGGGGGTGCCACCCTCGAGGCCGAGCTCCGCAACGAAGATGGACGGCGAGTCGCGCGCGTCTATAACGTGTTATCTTGGCTCGAGGCCCGCTCCCCCGTCACCAGCTCCCCCCTCAAGCTCAGCATCGAAGAGCAAGGACGAGCCGATACCAGTGACAAAAGTTCGGTCTCCATCCAGGGCTCTCAGCTCATCGTGCTGTTCCAGGATGCAGACTCACCCCTGCGGGATGTCTCCATCTATTATGGTTATGCGCCTCCCCCTGCGGTCTGGCGACTCGACAGCCTGCCCCTCGGCACCTACCACCTGGAGCCCTACGCCACCCTCTCCACCACCCTGATCTTCAACGGCGCGTGTGATCAAAACGGAGCCCTCAGCATCTCCGGGCTGCTCGATCCCAATCCGCTCGAGCCCCTGCTCCTGACCAGCGCCGCCGGAGGCCGCGACGATGGCATCTACTCCACCAACCCCACCTGCTCCCCCAAAGGCGAAGACACCAACAGCCTGATTACATCCGGCACCTTCGGGTTTGAGCGCGAGCGGGTGGTCGCACTCGACGGCGACAGTGTCCCCTACGAACCCTCGGGAGACCGCACCGACAGCCGCCTCTCCGATGAGCTGTTTCGTGTCCCCTATGATGGCCTGGGCCAGCTCCTGCTCTCCTTTGACTTCGTCGGGGAGGTGGTGCTCAACAAAGGATACTTGGCCAACGTGATCGCCGTGGTCCAGTTCATCGATGACGACCGCGACGGCATCCCCAATAACCAAGATGTCTGCCCCTATGCCCATGACCCCGAGCAGCTCGACCGCGATGAGGACGCACTCGGCGACCTCTGCGACCCCTGCACCGACCAAGATGAGGATGGCGCAGGTGCCGAAGACCTCCACATCTACGCAAGCTGCCCCGATGATTGTGATGATCTCGACCCCAGCTTGAGCCCCTTCGCCGCCGAAATCCCCTACAACGGCATCGATGAAGACTGCTCCGGTGAAGATCGCGCCGACCTCGACGCCGATGGCTATCCCGCCAGCCAGACCGGAGGGGCGGACTGCGATGACCTCGACCCCAGCCGCTACCCCAACGCCCCCGAAAAATGTGACGGGCTCGACCAAGACTGCGACCGCCTCATCGATGAAGACTTCGACCGCGACCGCGATGGCTTCACCGACCGCCGCCGCTGCTCCGGAGGCACCGACTGCGATGATTCCCGCGCCAGCATCAATCCCTCGGCCCCCGAGCTGTGTGACGGACGCGACAATGACTGTGATCTCAGCGTCGATGAAGGGCTCAGCCAGTGCGCCACCGGGGACGCCGATGGAGATGGCTTCAGCCCCGCACGGGGTGACTGCAACGATGAAAACAGCGCCATCAAGCCTGGTGCAGTCGAACAGTGTGATGGGCTGGACAATAACTGCTCGGGACGCGCCGATGAACCCTACGATCAAGATCGTGACGGCAGCCTCGATCCCGCCACCTGTCCCTCTCTGGGGGATGACTGCAACGACCGCCAAGCCCTGATGAATCCCGACACGGCGGAGCGTTGTGACGGGCTCGACAACGACTGTGACGGCTTCCCCGACGATGGACTGGTGCCCGAATGTCCAACCCTCGACGAAGATGGGGATGGTTATCGCCCCATCGATGGAGACTGTGACGACCTCGAGGCCAGCACACACCCCGGAGCCCTCGAGCTCTGCGATGCGCTGGACCAAGACTGCGACGGCCAAGCAGATGAAGACTTTGATCTCGACGAGGATGAGGCATTTGATCCGGTGGCGTGTGGGGTGCTCGGCACAGACTGCGACGATCTCGATCCACGCGCGTATCCGGGAGCGCCCGAGCTGTGTGACGGGGTCGATAACAACTGTGATGATACACCCGATGAGGTCTTTGACCTCGACCAAGATGGGGCACTCGACGCACAATCTTGTGAGCAGCTTGGATCAGATTGTGATGATCTCAATCCAGAAGTTTATATGGGTGCAGAGGAGCTATGCAGCGGAGCGGATGAGAACTGTGATGGTCAGCTTCTCCCGGAGGAGCTCGACGATGACGGGGATGGCTGGCGCATCTGTAACGGTGACTGTGATGATACTCAGACGGCGCTTGCGCCCACGGCGGCGGAGGTCTGTGACGGCCAGGATAACAACTGCAACGGGCTCACGGATGAAGGATACGATGCGGACTTCGATGGTTATGCGGATCCCGAGCTGTGTCCAGAGGCGGGAACGGACTGTGATGGGTCAGATCCAGCGGTCTATCCAGGTGCGCCGGAGCGGTGTGACGGACGTGATCAGAGCTGTGAAGGCGATATTGATGAGTCGTTTGACCTCGACTTCGACGGCCAGCTCGATGCATCGGTCTGCGGTGAGCGTGGCACGGACTGCAACGATGCCGATCCGCTGACGTTTGAAGGGGCGGAGGAGCTCTGCGACGGGCAGGATAACAACTGCAATCGGGAGGTCGATGAGGGTCTCTGGGATTGCGCCAGTGCGGATCTCGATGAAGATGGCTATCGCCCGGAGGAAGGAGACTGTGACGACCTGGACCCGGAGGTCTCGCCGGAGGCGCCTGAGCTGTGTGACGAGCGGGATAATAACTGTGATCAGCGCATCGACGAGGGTTTTGATGCGGATGGGGATGGGCACTTGTCGAGCCGTGACTGTGTGACGGGGGATGACTGCAATGATCTCCTGGCGAGTGTGTCACCGTCGGCGGAAGAAGTGTGTGATGGCATCGACAATGACTGTGACAATCAGCGAGATGAGGGGCTGGATTCAAGCTGTGCGGCGGAGGACTTTGACGGGGATGGGTATACGCCGGTCAACCGCGACTGTAACGATGGGGATGCCAGTGTTTATCCGGGTGCGACGGAGCTCTGCGACGGGGTGGATCAGGATTGTAACGGGCTCGTCGATGAAGAATTTGATGCGGATCGGGATGGATATTTCCAGCTCGTCTGTCCTACGGGCTCAGACTGTGACGACACCCGCACGCAGGCGTACCCCGGCGCGGAGGAAGTCTGCAATGGGCTCGACGATGACTGTGATGTGGAGGTCGATGAGAGCTTTCCAGAAGACTGTCTGACGCTCGATGCAGATGGAGATGGCTACCGCCCGGTGGATGGTGATTGCCACGATGGAGACGCAGGGATTTACCCGAACGCTCCGGAGGTGTGTGATGGCATCGACCAGGACTGTGATGAGCTCCGGGATGAAGACTTTGATGTGGATGAGGACGGTTTTACAGACCTGGAGCGGTGCGCGGAAGGAACAGACTGTGATGATCTCAACGCCGCGACGTATCCGGGGGCGGTGGAGCTGTGTGATGGCATCGACAACGACTGTGATTATGCCATCGATGAGACCTTTGACGCTGCATGTCTGACCCCCGAGGATTTTGATGCGGATAAGGATGGATATTCGATCCGACGGGGGGACTGTCGAGACTGGAATGCAGAGGTGTATCCAGGGGCCCCCGAGCAGTGTAACGGGATCGACGACGACTGCGATCGGCTGACGGATGAGGACTTTGACCGGGATGGAGATAACGTGCGGGACGGCACGGCATGTCCGAATGACCGGTTTAAGGACTGTGATGATACGCGGCCCGATGTGTCTGAGCGAGAGCAGGAACGCTGTGGGGATGGGATAGATAATAACTGTGATGGGGAGATTGACCCGGAGGACTTGTGTTATGTACCGCCGACGCCGACGCCGGAGCTGGTGTTGGTGGTGACGGGGGCGGGGGGATGTTCGATGATGGGGGATGAGGATAGCAGGCCGTGGCATATGGGCTGGATGGTGCTGCTGCTGGCGCTGTTCCGGCGTCGCCCTCTCTGCAAAAAGGAAGTGCAAAAAAAAGAAGTATAAAAAAATAAAACACGGGTCAAGGGATGGAATCCCTTGCAGGAAAGTCCGAAAGGACAGCGTCCTTTCAGCTCAAAAAGGGTTTCGCCAGCGGCCCCCTTCACCCCGGTTTATTTCTGGGCCACTTTGAGCCCGCAGGTGAGCATCTGGCTTCCGTAGTACGGATTTCCCATCTGTGCTTCATCCTGCAACCAAGCCAAGTTCTTCATCGGACAGTAGAAAATCTCCGGTGCGTTTCCGCCGTAGTGGAACGCGACCACATACATAACTGGCTTTGACACCAGAGCAAAGGTCTCTCGTGCCCCTTCCACGGCCACCCCCTCTGCCATCAGTCCATCGGTGGCGGTGCCGAGTGCGTCGAGCTGTTGGCTCAAGTTCCCCTTCTCTGCATCCGTCACCGCAGGCGAAGGTGCGGCTTTCACCTCTGCGAGCGCCTCCTTGAGTCGTCCGGCGGCTTCTTTCACCCCTGTGACCCCGTCTCCCGCGAGTGCCTTCCGGATGGCAAAATATTCGGTCAGCACTTTCCCAAACGCGGCATCAAACGTGGCATTGGGCTGGCTCTCTGGCGAGGGCATACCGGCCACCGCATCCTTTTTGGGCATGATATGCCCACCGGCCTTGACCATCTCCTGGAGCGTTGCACCGGCCTTGAGGTACTCAGCGGGCGCTGCTTCTCCATGCTCTACATGGGCCGCGTGGTTTTCGCCTCCGCCCGGAGCGGCTTGGCTGGCTTGGTCCCCATGACCTTCATGGCCAGCGTTGGCACCTTCTCCGCCGGACTTGGAGCACGCAGCCCCCCACAGCAAGCCTAACATCAGCCCGGACACCTGCAAGACGCGACGGTGGATTCTCATCTTTTAACCTTCCTGGTCCAGCCGAGTGGGGCTGAGGACCGCCTTCCAATGTTCTGATTGATACCAGGCAAAAAGAGCCTGTGCCTCTAACAAACACGAACCGCAGCCGGTGGACACCCCGAGTTGTTCCTGTGCGCTCTCGAATGTCAAGCCGCTAATCGCCAGCGCCCTGAGCTCCGACGGCTTGACGCTCCAGCAGGAGCAGAGCAGCTCCTCTTGGGAGGTGTTTTGATGGAGTGCCGACCCTGCCTCATCCTGCCTTGCCAGCCCTCGGCGCTTAAACCGATCCCCGAGGGCTTCACGCAGGGCTTTTGGACCCAGCACGGTCTCATGGATCTTTCGAGCGGGCAGTCCTCCGAGCCGTGCTGCGACTTGGTCTGGCGAGATTGCCAGCGCCTCCGGGAGCGTCAAGCCTTTTCCGTCGGGTCCGCCGTTCAGCACCCACTCCGCCAGCACCGAGGTCGAAGGGATTACCTGTGGCATCCCCATTGCCTGCCACTCGAGCTGCGCGATGCGTCCTGCGCTGTCCACCCGCACCCACACACGCAGGCAGGTGCGAGCGGTCATCCCTTGTACTTCACCCATACCTTCCCACTCAAAAGAAGGGAGGCCAGACTTGCACAGAAAGCGGGGCTGGAGCATATGCTGCAAAAACAGCGGACTATAACGGGAGGGCGACTCCATGCGGGCCTCGTGCTGCCGTGCTCAGCGGGTGAGCTTCTTGTAACGCAGGCGATGAGGCTGCTCGGCCTCGGCCCCCAGACGGCGCTTGAGATCCGCATGATAATCTTGGAAGTTGCCTTCAAAGAAGATAACCTTGCCTTCGTCCTCAAATGCCAAAATATGCGTGGCAATGCGATCCAGGAACCAGCGATCATGGCTCACCACCATCACGCAGCCCGAGAAGTTGAGCACCGCATCTTCCAAGTTTCGCAGGGTTGCCACATCGATGTCGTTGGTGGGCTCGTCGAGCAGCAGGAGGTTTCCGCCGGAGAGGACCAGCTTGGCCAAGTGTACCCGGTTCCGCTCGCCTCCCGAGAGCACGCCGACTTTCTTCTGCTGGTCGGTGCCCTTAAAACCAAACTGAGCGGTATAAGCGCGGGTATTGATCTTGAGCCCATTGACCACCAGTTGTTCTTCGCCTCCCGAGACCACATCAAACACACTCTTCTGGGCGTCGAGTGTGTCGCGGCTCTGGTCAACGTAGCTGATCTTGACGGTCTCGCCGACCCGGAGGGTGCCGCTGTCGGGCTTCTCTTGCCCGGTGATGAGCTTAAACAGGGTGGTTTTTCCGGCACCGTTGGGGCCGATGATGCCCACAATCGCACCACGCGGGAGACTGAAGCTCAGGTTGTCGATGAGCACCCGATCTCCGAAGCTCTTGGTGACGTTCTTGAGCTCGACGACCAGCTCTCCGAGGCGGGGCCCGGGTGGGATGATGATCTCGGCGGCAGTATCTTTGGCTTTTGCCTCTTGGTTGCGCAGCTCTTCATAAGCGGCGATACGGGCTTTGCTCTTGGCCTGGCGTGCGCGGGGCGACTGCTGAATCCACTCGAGCTCTCGCTCGAGGGTCTTACGGCGTGACTCGTTGGACTTCTCTTCGATCTCGAGCCGTTTCTTCTTCTGGTCGAGCCAGGAGCTATAGTTGCCCTGCCAGGGGATGCCTTCGCCTCGGTCGAGCTCGAGGATCCACTGCGCGGCGTTGTCGAGGAAGTAGCGGTCATGGGTGACGGCCACCACCGTGCCGGAATATTCTTGCAGGAAACGTTCCAGCCAGTAAACACTCTCCGCGTCGAGATGGTTGGTCGGTTCGTCGAGCAGGAGCAGATCCGGCTTTTGAAGGAGAAGCTGGCAGAGGGCCACGCGGCGGCGCTCACCGCCCGAGAGTTTGCTGACGTCGGCGTCGCCGGGAGGACAGCGTAAGGCGTCCATCGCGATGTCGAGCTGGCGGTCGAGCTCCCAAGCATTCACGGCGTCGATCTGGTCTTGGAGGGTGGCTTGTTCCTCCAGCAGGGCGTTCATCTCGTCGTCATCGGTGACTTCGCCGAGCTTGTTGGAGACCTCATCGAAGCGCTCGAGCAGGGCGCGGGTGGCCTTGACACCTTCTTCGACGTTGCCGCGCACGTCTTTGCTGGCGTCGAGCTTGGGTTCTTGGGGGAGATATCCTCGGGTGAAGCCTTTGGTGAGGCGTGCTTCGCCAAAAAACTCGGTGTCTTCGCCTGCCATGACACGCAGCAGGGAGCTTTTTCCGGCGCCATTGGAGCCCAGCACACCAATTTTGGCACCGGGGAAGAAGGAGAGCCAAATGTTTTTGAGCACTTCTTTACCGCCAGGATGGACCTTGCGCAGCCCCTGCATCTGATAAATAAATTCCTGAGCCATAACGTGATGTCGCTCCACCAGCATAAGAGTGTGGGAAGTCTGTCGCAGCACTCGTGCGGGCTCCAGAGGGAAGCGCGTCGAGGCGACAGGCCACCCGGGCCGAAACAGTGGGGCAGATGATAGCCGCAAGTGCGCCCAGGCTCAAGCGTAACCTGAAGCGGGTGATGGGATGTTCGAGGTGAAGGGCCAGGGTGGACCGCACGGCTCAAGGGAACCCACCCGCTGCCATAAGGAAGAAGAGAAATAAAAGACGCGCAAGACAGACGGAAGACATCCCCGTAAGACGCCGACGGAAGACATCCCGCTCCTTTTGAGGCCGAAACCACCTCGACACGCCCTCCTGAGCCTTCTTCAAGGTCACACAGCAGCGACGAGCTTGTTGAACGCCATGTGAACATAAAATCATAAATTTGCATTAAAATCATATACTTACAAATAAAAAACGCCCTTACACCGAAAATCAGCACGCCCCTTTCCACCGCTGGCACGCCCCTTGAAATAACCTCCTACGACGAGCGAGCGGCGCACACGACCTCAGCAACAGCCGCCCTCGCACTCACAAGAGGGTTCAAACGGAGCCGATCAGCTCATACATTGGAGGACGTTATGTCTGCTCAACACGCACTGACTGCTTGGAATAAGGTTTCTCGGGCGGTTCAACCTGCTGGCCTGCTGCTGAGCGCACTGGCCCTGACACTCCCCACCTCTCAGGCCCACGCAGGGCTCAATAACTCCGGCTGGAGCTATATCTCCTCACAGGGAAATGCAGGCTTTGGCTCAAATATCGTGTCGATTGGCGACTTCAACGGCGATACACGCCCCGATGTCGCATTGGCCGCCGGAGGCTGGGTTCCTCCCGGCACCAGCAGCCGTCAAGGAGCGGTCTTCATCTGGTTAGGAACCGGCAGCGGCTACGGCCTGACGAGCACCACGCCAACCTACATGCTGACCGCCGATAACTTCAACGGCTCTGGTTTTGGAGCCGCCGTCTCTTCCGGTGACGTAAACGGCGACGGGCTTGCAGACGTCATCGTGGGTGCCACCAGCGAGCAGAAGGTCGGCGGTGTCTATGTCTTCTATGGACGCACCGGCTTTCCCATGAGCAATCAGCCCGTACAGCTCACCCACAACTGGAAATTCGTCGGCATGGACCAAGGACCGTACTTCGGCTGGTCCGTGGCCGGTGGCTCCGACGTCAACTGCGACGGCATCAAAGACATCCTGGTGACCTCTCACGCCTCCACCGGTCCCACCAACTCCTGCCAGGAGCTGGCGGACATCAGCGACGGGAACAACACCGATAACAACTATACCGGGGTCTACGCGGGCGCCGTCGTGGCCTTCTACGGAGGCTCCGTGCTGCCCTCCACGCCGAGCTGGTCGTCCTACGGGCGGGTCTATCTGTCCGAGTTCGGCTGGGATATGGACGCCGTCGGAGACTTCAACGGCG
This sequence comes from Myxococcota bacterium, assembly GCA_046075485.1. Taxonomy (GTDB): domain Bacteria; phylum Myxococcota_A; class UBA796; order JAJRTE01; family JBJTQF01; genus JBJTQF01. The sequence continues at coordinate 10,865 of JBJTQF010000198.1, forward strand.
ATGGCTGCGATGACTTCGTGGTCGGCTCCCCCCGCTGGGGATGGTATGAAGCCAACCGAGGCTCCATCGATCTGTTCCTGGGTCAGCCCGACAACCCCAACGTCGCCTGTGATGGCCCCACCCGCTCCATCCCCGTGGAGACCTACATGGATGACTATGTACTGGACTATCAGGTGAACGGGGCACGCTTCGGAGTCGGCATCAGCAGCGCCGGAGACATCAACGCCGATGGACTGGGTGACGTGATCGTCTCCAGCAGCGGCTACGAAGACGCCACCAACACCCCCGACGAAGGAGGCTTCTGGATCATCTACGGGATCGATGAGCAATACAGCACCCTCACGGCACTGCCCACCACCCCCTTCGATACCAGCAACCAGGGCTACGCCAACATGGGAGCGGCTGCCATGCCCGCCGGAGACGTCAACGGCGACGGCTTTGATGATGTGGTGGTGGGGTCTCCCGGTTACGATTATTCCTCCAGCACCGGTGCCTACTATTATAATGAAGGCCGCATCCACCTCTACCTCGGCTCCGCCAACGGCCTGGTGTATCCGGCGGCCGCCACCCTCGACAGCCTCGGCTACTGGGCCAACGGCGGACAAGGCGTCAGCGGCATCGGCGACGTCGATGGAGATGGCCGCGAGGAAATCCTCATGGGCGCTCCCGGCTGGGATACCAACTACGGCGTCAACCTCGGCAAGCTCTTCCTGCTCGACTATACCCCCTAAGCGGAGGAAAACCACCCTCTCCCAACCTCCGCTCAGACACCACCCTCTCCCAACCTCCGCTCAGACCCCGCCCCCACTCACCCCTGCACACGCGCGAGACGAACGGCCAGCCGCGACACCCGCTCCCCCTGTCGTTTATACTCTCGCTTGATCGCCTGCTCAAACGTGGAGACATCCTGTTGTACAAGCGCCTGCTCTGCCCGCTGAGCCAACGACTGCGTAAAGGACACCATCCGCTCCACCACGCGCTCCCAACCCGGACCTTCCGCTTGGCCTGCCAGCCAAATGCACGCATTCCTCCGCGCATCATGCAGCGCATCATGCAGCGCCTCCGCACCCGCCTCCGCACCCGCCTCATGAGGCCAATGCCGCTCCAACGCATCCACCATGAGCAGACGCCAGTGCAGATCCGCCGTCTGACGATTGCCCGGATACCCCGGATCCTCCCCACAAGCCGCCGGACTAAATGCATGAGCCCTCAGCAGCCGCAGACGAAGCGCCGACTCATCCTCCGGTGCCGAGACGGACTCCGCCAAGTTCTCCCGCGCGAGAAAGCGTTTAGACGCCTGCCCTGCCCGGTGTGTCTCTGGCCGGTGTTCATCTGCCCGGTGTTCATCTGCCCGGGGCTCCGCGCTCAAGAGCCGCTGCACTCCCGCCGTCACATCCAGATAACGGGAAGGACTCTCGAGCACCGCCGTCAGCAGCATGGCATCCAGCTCCCGCACATGCGTGCTCCAACGATGCTGAATGAAGGCGGAGATCAACCTCGGGGTCAAGGTAGGCGTTCCCGGCTCCCCCCTACGCAACGCCTGCCAACGACGACTCGCCAAGTGCCGCGCGATGAGCGGAATGTCCTCGGGCCGCTCGCTCAACCCCGGCACCATCACCCGGCTGGAGAAACGGGCCGCCACATCATGCTTGAGCGCCTCGGGACGGTTGGTCATGGCCAAGATGCGCAACGATGCCCGACTTGGTTTGGCCTCACCCAGCCGGTGGTACTCTCCCGCATCCATCAGACGCAGCAGCCGCGCCTGAAGCGCGATGGGCAGCTCCCCGATTTCGTCGAGGATCAGGGTCGAGCCATCCGCTTCTCCGACCAGTCCCGGTCGAGCCTGCATGGTGGGGGTGGGATACCCCTTCACATTGCCAAAGAGCTCCGCCTCGATGAGCGACTCGGGCAACGTGGCCGCATTTCGAGCCACCGGAGGCCGCAACGCCCGAGGCGAGAGCTGGTGCAACGCCCGCGCAATCAGCTCTTTTCCCGCCCCACTCGGCCCCGTCACCAGCAGATGATCCGGCAACGTCGCCAGCCGAAAGAGCGTGTTGCGCAGCCCCCACACTTGAGGACTCTCTCCGATGATGCCAAACGCATCCGGCTCTCCAAAAGCATGCACCACCGCCCCTTCGGGCCGAGGCACCAGCAACGCCGGACGCATCTGGAACAGCAGGAGCAGCTCATCCTGAATCTCCAGCAGCTCACCCGCCTTCAGCGTCGCGTGGAGCGTCGGCTGCCCGTTGACACTCAACACACAACGTCCGAGATTCTCCACTCGGATGGAGGAGCCTTGCCCCTCCAGCTTAAGCTGCTGCCGCGAGAGACGAGGAGAAGCCAGCGGCGAACGAGGCTCCAGCAAGCCGGGTCGCTGACGAAGGGGCATGAGGTGCGGATGTTCGGGGCTCCCCGCGCCACGCCCCAAAAAAGAAGGGCCCAAGGGGAGCTGAAAGAGCTCGCCCATCCGCTCGGGCTCGGCACGACACCATAATACGGTCAAGGTGGGGACCAGCGGCGGCTCTCCGGGCGTCAGCCACGCGGACAGCGGAGATGGAGACAAGGTGACACTCATCACAGACCTCAAACAGCTCAGAGACCGATTTACACCCCACGCACCAGCCGCATGCCCAAGCTGGGAACCCGCGCCGAAGGTCGAGTCCATGATCGCTCGGCGTAGCGACAGAACATCGAGGAGCCACGCCAAGCTCCTCCTCTCATGACCCTGGGCAAGCGGGCCACTTCGGTGGTGGGGGTGACCCGTGGCATATTCACCAGCCCCACCCAGGAGCGAGGTTGCCACACATCCACACACCAGTCTTGCACATTTCCGGCGAGCCCCCGCACTCCATAGACGCTCTCGTCGAGCGGGAAGTCGGTGACGTCCGAGATCAGCACTTGTCCGGGCCTGGAGTCGGAGATACACGCCAGGGTCGGGTCAAACGCATCTCCTCAGGGATAGACGCGGGCATCGACACCTCGGGCGGCTTTTTCCCACTGATCTTCGGTGGGCAAGGTCCAGGTTAGCCCGGTGCGCTCCGACAGCCACGCCGCATACGCTTGAGCGCAGGCAAAGTCGATGTGAATCACCGGCATGAGCGGACGCCATTCGTCTCCATCTGCATCCGCGCCGAGCATAAAACGCCCCTTCGCATCCCGTGGATAGATCGGAGGCGGCAGGCCCACCCCCGAGGTGGAGCCTCGCTCACACGGGGCCAGGGTGAGCGCCCGTGCTTCTCCTTCGCGCTCCAGCATATCGTTGAGGAAGACCAAGTATTGTGCGTTCGTCACCGGAAACTTCTGAATGACGAACCCTTCCAGCCACTCCCAGGTGAGCGGTGAGGGAGCGGTGACTTTGGGATCTCCCCCTTTTTGGAAAAATCCCGCAGGCACATACACCTCGTCCTCGCCCAGTGTGACCGGAAGTAGAATCGGTCGAGGCTGACCCGCCCCCTCACATCCTTCGGGCGGCATGATCGACCAGGGCCGCGCGCGTCCCACCCAGAGCGGATAACGCACCGGAACATGCCCTGCGAGCTCCAAGATTGCCACATAGCTGCCCATCCCGATGGGTCGGTTGAGAATCGGCGTCGGCCCGAGCCGCTGGGGAGCAGTCGGCACCAGCCGCAGATCCTGCGTCTCCAGCTTATAGAGCGTCACCTGCGCGCCTGGAGGCTCACTCAGGAGCGAAAATCGAGTTTCGCCCCGCAGATATGCCGTGTGCAGACCGTCTCGATCATGTGCGCGTAACATGCGCTCGCAGCGTGCGGCCACCCGAAGGTCTCGCCGAGACTCTGCCAGCGCCTGTTCTTCTCGATAGTAAAGGGCGAGGAGCCGGTGAGCTTCAGGCAGCTCGGGATCATGTACCAGTGCAGCCTGGAGGCCCTCCAACCAAGCGGCTTCGGCGGCATCGGCTCTGGCTTGGAGGAGCTGCGCTTGATCTCTCAACGCCCAGGCGGTGCGTTTCGCTTCGAGGGCTTGCCAGGGCTCAAGCTGGCTCAAGGTCTGAAACGCGGCCTGCTCCAGAGCGGTGGCTTCTTGTGCAAGGTCTCGGCGGGCCTGCTCCAGAGGCGCGACGGACGCCACCAAGTTTGCGGCATGACGACGTCGTTGAGAGCCCTCCAACCACGCACTGACTGCGGCACCCAGGCTGGCGGCATCGGCAAAACGTTCGTGGACATTTCGAGCCATCGCGCGGGTGCAGGCTTCGATGAGGGCTTCTCCCATCAAGACGGTGAGCGGGGTGAGTGCCCCTGCATAAGCCTCCGTTGGAGCCGGAGGGGGTGGTTCGTCTGGGAGTAGCTCCCGTGTGGTGGACTCTTGGGTGGTGGTCTCTCGGGTGGTCTGTGAAGCGTGCCAAGCCAGCGGTCGAGGGGGAGGCGGTGGACCCGCCAGCACTTGAAGCAGCACGACCCCTGCTTCGGTGCCGATGTAGGGCGCACGTCCGCAGAGGATCTCATAGAGGATGGCACCGAGCGCGTACACATCGGAAGCGGGAGTACCGAAGACTTCGTCACCGCGTGCCAGCTCGGGGGCCATATAGGCGGGTGTTCCCATCAGCGGCAGACGGTTGAGCCCGTTGGCGGCTTGATCGAGCCCGCTTGCTCGTTGAGCCAGCCCCCAATCGACCACCAGCACTTCGCCGAAATCTCCCAGCATGATGTTGGAGGGTTTGAGATCTCGGTGGATCACCCCCTAGCTATGGGCATACGCCACGGCTTCACACACGCGGCGGAAGGCTTCGAGGAGGGGCCGCAGTGTAACCCCTTCGTGGAGGCTCCCCGAGTCATGGGCGTTGAGGTGTGTGGCGGCGATGACCTCTCGCAGGGTCTGCCCTTGCACCAAGCGCATGGTATAAAACAGGCGTCCGTCTTCGAGCCGTCCTGCGTCATGCACGGGAATGATGGCCGGATGTTGCAGCCCTGCCGTGATGCGGGCTTCTTCGATGAAGCGCCGGATGATCGGCTCCTCCATCGGGAAGGTGGGGCGGATGATCTTCATGGCCAGCACTCGGTTCAGCTCACGATCAAAGACCCGGTGAACTTCTCCCATGCCGCCGCTGGCGATGCGTCCCAGATCCTGGTAGCGGGAGGTCATGGGCAGGCGTGGGTGCTCGTGTGAGGCCGCCTCCAGCGCATCCGGCTGAGACGGATGGGGCAAGGCTGGAAAGCTCGTGGTGGAGCTGCTCGAGCTCGCCGCATTTTCGGTGGAGCTGCTTGCGGTAAAGGTGCGGAGATTGAGCGGCATCGAGACTCCTGACAACAGGTCGGACCCTATTTTATCGTCCAGCGATATCATCCCGGTTCAGCCTCAGAGCGTTCAGCCTCAGAGCGTTCAGCCATCACGCCGGTCTACATTCATCGCGGTTGGGGCCACTTGGCTCATGCGGGAGGAGCATCCCCCTGCCCTGAGGTGGCACTCGACTTGACTTCAGACCTCAGTCCAGCCATGATGAGCCCGGTGAGAGAGACCCTCATCGTGAACGGTGTTGGGTCCAATGGGTCACATGTGACTGTATATTATTGGGTATCAGGAGCCGATCATGTTTGATTTTATGAAGAAGAGTGCCCCCGCCAGTTCTGAGCTGCCCGAGAACCTCAAGGGCGAAGGCAAACTGTACGCCATCTTTAAGACCACCCTGGGATCGCTGGTGGTGGAGCTGTTTGACGATAAAGCGCCCAAGACCGTGGCCAATTTTGTCGGGCTCGGCACCGGCACCAAGACCTGGATGCATCCCGAGACCCGCGAGACCAAAGAAGGCGTGTCGCTGTATAACGGCACCGTCTTTCACCGCGTGATCCCGAACTTCATGATTCAGGGCGGAGACCCTCTCGGCCAGGGATTTGGGGGCCCCGGCTATAAGTTCGCCGATGAATTCCACCCTGAGCTGCGTCACAACAAGCCGGGCATTCTCTCGATGGCCAACTCGGGGCCCAACACCAACGGCTCGCAGTTTTTCATCACCGAAGTGCCGACGCCGCACCTTGACAATCGCCACTCCGTGTTTGGCGCGGTGGTGAGTGGGCTGGACCTGATCAAAAAGATCGCCGGTGTGCCACGCGACGGACGCGACAAGCCCCGCACGCCGGTGGTGCTCGAGAGTGTAACCTTCGTGCGTTCGGCCACCATGCCGGTGGTGTGAGCCGGTGGGCCAGCGGCCCCTGGAGCGTTTTCTTCTCCCGAAGGGGTCTGCTATCCAGCAGGCCCTCGAGTGTGGTTTACATCCACCACAATACCAGCACACCCACCACAATACGATAGAGCGCCATGCCTTGAAAGTCATGTCCTTGCACATACTTCAAGAATGCGCGGATCACCACCAGCGCCGAGACAAAAGCGGTGATCACCCCGACCGAAAACGGCAAGACATCCGCGCTCGAGAGCTGGTGCAGGTTTTTGAGCAGATCATAGACGGTAGCAGCCCCCAGGGTGGGTAAGGCCAGAAAAAAGGAGAACTCCGTGGCCGAGCGTCGATCCAGACCGCTCACCATGCCTCCCATGATGGTGGTGGCCGAGCGGCTCATCCCGGGGATCAGCGCCAGGATCTGGCAGAGTCCGACCGTGAGCGCCTGACGAAAGCTGAGCGCCGTGGTCTCTTGAGGGGCTCGTGAGGGTAAGAAGCGCTCCAGCGCGATCATGGCCACACCACCGACGATCAACGCCACCGCCACGGTCTGAGGCGAGAAGAGCAGCCGCTTGATGGCGGAGCCTGCGAGCAATCCGACCACCGCAGCGGGCAAGAAGGCCAGTCCCACTTTTAAGATGAAGTCTCGCGCCTGAGCGTCTGTGCGTGCGCGTGCGAGCAGCTCCAAGAGGCGCGTGCGATAGACCCAAGCCACGGCGAGGATGGCCCCGAGCTGGATGAAGATCTCAAAGGTATGAGCGGCGTGGCCCTCGATCCCGAGCAGGTGTCCGGTGAGGATCAAGTGTCCCGTGGATGAGACGGGCAGGAACTCGGTGAGCCCTTCCACCACCCCCATGATGAGTGCATCCAGCAGATCCATAATTGGCCTTTCTTTGCCCCAGCTTCAGACAACTGCGTGCAAGGGGTGATAGCAGATCCGTCTTGATCCTGCAAGATCGTAAAGATCGAGAGAAGGTGTGCGTCAGATGAAAGGAATTACTTGAATGATCTCCCTGATCGGCTATACTGGCGCGCCATAAACCGCTTACGGCTTGAGGTCCACCGCCGTGCGGAGCGACATCCCACACTGCTGCTGCTGCTGGTCTCTCATGCCTGACCCTGTTGCTCATGTAGAGGATTATCTCCTGCCTTGGTGGTCCCCGTTGGGCTCAGTGCTGACCAATTTCCGTGCTGACCAGTTTCCGTGCTGACCAATTTCCGTGCTGACCGATTCCGGTACTATTACGATGTCATCTTGAGGAGGCTTGGATGTCACAAGAGCAGTGGACGACCTGGGGATACTCTCCCTTGGCCATCGGCGCTGTGGGTCTCGTGCTGGCGTACTTTTTTTACGTCCGCGTGAAGAACCAGCCAGATGGAAATGAAGACATGAACCGCATTGCCCAATATATTCGCGAAGGGGCAATGGCATTCTTGAACCGCGAATATAGAGTGCTCGCCATTTACGCCTTGGTGGTGTTTGCGGCGTTGGCCGCCTCTCTCGGGATGATGGCGGGTGTGGCCTTCTTGCTGGGTGCCTTCTTGAGCTTGGTGGCGGGGTATAGCGGCATGAAGGCTGCTACCTTTGCCAACGTGCGCACCGCTCAGGCTGCTCGTTTGGGCTCCAAGCCCAACGCACTGCTGATCGCCCTTGAGGGTGGTGCCGTGATGGGTCTGGCCGTCGCAGGTTTGGGCCTCATCGGTATGGCCGGACTATATCAAGCGTTTGTGGGCCGCTCGGAGCTCTCGAGCGTGCTGCATTCGTTTGCGGTGGGTGCGAGCTCGATTGCGCTGTTTGCGCGTATCGGCGGTGGTATTTATACCAAAGCGGCGGACGTGGGCGCGGACATTGCCGGTAAGGTGATCGAGAACATCCCCGAAGACGATCCTCGTAACCCCGGAGTGATCGCCGACAACGTGGGCGACAACGTGGGTGACGTGGCCGGTATGGGCGCTGACATCTACGAGTCGATGGTGGCCGCGATTGTGGCTGCTATTGCCATTGCGTTGACGGCTTCTCCCAACGACTTGGCCAACCTGATGGCGGCGGGGACTCCCGTGGAGACCTTGCGTATGGTGGGAGCGGCCTTGCCCTTGATTCTTTCGGGCGTGGGCTTGGTGGTATCGATTGTGGGGATCTTCCTGGCGCGGGCGCTGCGCAACAACGATCCGTACAACGTGCTGCGCTCCTGCATGATCATTCCTCCGGTGGTGTTGACGGCGGTCTCGGCGGTGCTGATGCCGATGATGGGTGTGAATCAGAGTGTGACCATTGCCCTGGCTGGTGGTGCCATTGGTGGTGGTATCATTGGGGTGGTCACCGACTATTACACCTCGAAGGGACCGATTGAGCGTGTGGCCGAAGCAGCCAAGACGGGAGCGGGCACCAACGTGATCCGAGGTCTGGCGGTGGGTATGGAGTCCGTGGCCATTCCGATGTTGGTGGTGGCGATTGTGGCATATATCTCCAACGAGTTTTTGGGACTGTACGGCATTGCCCTCTCTGCCGTGGGTATGTTGGCGGGGACAGCCATTGTGATGACCGTCGATGCTTATGGTCCGATCTCCGACAATGCCGGTGGTATCTCGGAGATGGCGGGTCTGGGCAAAGAAGTGCGTGCTATTACGGACGAGCTTGACGCGGTGGGCAATACCACGGCGGCGATTGGCAAGGGGTTTGCGATTGGTTCCGCCACCTTGACCGTGGTGGCCTTGTTCTCTGCCTTTAACATGGAAGTGAACCATGCGCGGTCTCTGGCGGGTGGTCAGGAGATGCAGATCTTCCTCACCGACGCGAAGGTGTTGATTGGGGTGCTGCTGGGTTCGATCCTGCCTTTTGCGGTGGGAGCTTCGACCATGTTGGCGGTGGGACGTGCGGCGGGTTCGATTGTAGAAGAGATCGCCCGTCAGTTCCGTGAGATCCCCGGTCTGCTGGAAGGGAAAGCCGAGCCGGAGCCTGCAAAGATTGTGGACATCTCCACCCAAGCGGCTTTGCGTGAGATGATCCTGCCTGGCATGGTGGCGATTGTGGCCCCGGTGGTGATTGGGTTTGTGTTGGGGCCGACGGCTTTGGCGGGAACCCTGGCGGGCTCCTTGGCGGTGGGCGCGACCATGTCGCTCTTTATGGCCAATGCTGGAGGCGCTTGGGACAATGCCAAGAAGTTCATCGAGAAGGGTGGGCTTCCGGGTCATCCGAAACGTTCTGATACGCACAAGGCTGCTGTGGTGGGTGACACCGTGGGTGATCCGTTTAAGGATACGTCCGGTCCGGGTGTCTCCATTCTGATCAAGGTGATGAGCGTTGTGTCCTTGCTCATTGCCCCGCTCATTGCGTAAGTGGGTGTGTGCGAGTAGCCCTTGAGACTGAGCGGGGTGCAGGGTTTTCCTTGCACCCCGTTTTGCTTTTTGTCCTGGAGGAAGTTCGGCATGGAAGTCCGCGATCCCCTGCATGGTTCCATCTCCGTCAACGATGGAGAGCGGAAGGTCATTGACACCCCTTTATTTCAGCGACTGCGTCAGATCAAGCAGATGGGATTTGCCGATCTTGCTTTTCCGGGAGCGACGCACAGCCGCTACATTCACTCGATTGGGGCGATGCATTTGGCGGAGCGGGCTTTTGATCGTATTTTTGAGCCGCATCGGTTTGAGCGTCCGGGGTTGGCGGCGACCTTTCGGCAGCTCGTGAGACTGGGGGCCTTATTGCATGACATTGGGCATGCGCCGCTGTCGCATTGCACGGAGTTTGCCATGCCTTCGGTGGAGGCCCTTCAGATTCCGGTGTATCGGGGAGTGCCCAACAGTGAGGGGCGGAGGGCGACTCATGAGGACTATACCATCAAGATCCTGACGGACTCGCCCTTGACTCGGGTATTGGAGGAGCAGTTTCCGCACATTCGCCCCTTGCATGTGGCGGCCCTGGTGAACCAGAGTCTTCCGGTGGACGACGATTTTTTTCTCGACGGGGGAATTCATTACCGGACGGTGCTGGCGCAGATCATCAGCAGCGAGCTGGATGTGGACCGGATGGATTATCTCCAGCGTGATTCCTACTACGCTGGGGTGAGTTATGGCACCTATGACGTAGACTGGCTCTTGACCAACCTGACGTTCCATGTGCATGAGCAGCGGGCGCATCTGGGGCTTGACCCGAGGGCGATCTATGCGTTTAACGACTTTTTGATCTCTCGGTATCATATGTTTTTGATGGTGTATTTTCATCACAAGTCGGTGGTGTATGAGGAGATGTTGCGTCGTTATTTCCAGAGCGCGGACGCCAGCTACAGCATTCCGGCGGATATTGAGGCGTATACGGATGTAGACGATGCGCAGCTCAGCCATCACTTGAGGCAGGCGGCGCGGAGAGGTCAGCCGTGGGCGCAGCGGATTTCGATGCACGATCCGTATCGGGTGGCCTTGGAGCTGCATGGCCAGCTCGACGAGCATAATATGAAGCCCATGCAGGAGGCGCTGGAGGGGGAGCAGATTCCGTTTTTTGTGGCGTCCTCGACGGGGAACCTGTCGAAGTATACGCGGGTGGGGGAGAAGCGGCGACAGGGGGCAGCCATTTATGTGGTGCCGAGGGCCTCGGGTCATGTGATCAGCACACGAGGGGTACAGCCGCTGGAGGAGTATACGGATTTGTTTAGTCGATATGAACAACAACGGCAGTTGAGCCGGATTTATGTGCCGGGGGAGCAGTTGAAGGCGGCGAGGGGTTTGTTGGAGCGGCTGGCGCGGCAGTATGAGCAGCTAGTGTTGCCGTTGAGCGGGCGTGCTCGCGCGACCACGTAAGCCCATGCTACACCAAACAATACACGGGTCAAGGGATGGAATCCCTTGCAGGTGTGTCTGAGAGGACAGCGTCCTCTCAGCTAAAAAAAGGGTGCAGCAACATAAGCGCAAAACAAAAAAACAATACACGGGTCAAGGGATGGAATCCCTTGCAGGTGTGTCTGAGAGGACAGCGTCCTCTCAGCTAAAAAAAGGGTGCAGCAACATAAGCGCAAAACAAAAAA
>JBJTQF010000199.1:0-31196 GCA_046075485.1 Myxococcota bacterium
GGCTCCACCTTGAGGCAAGGGTGTAGCATGAGGGGTGAGTGCTGGGCGGTCGAGGGTGCTACTCCAGCCGCTTCAACATACTATCTGCATGAATACATTCGGTGGATATTATCCCAGAAGTGATCTCATGACCACGATAAATACTGCTGATGAGTTGGTACAGGCAGAGAGTGTTGAAGAGCTTTATATCTGGATTGTCACAGCATACTTCTGATAGAAGGAGCTTACCTGTACATCTGTGAGTATCCGCGCAAGTGTGCATGGGTGTATGTGTGCTCTGGTGGAGGCTTCCCCCCCTTTTTTCTTGCCCGAAAATTCCCTGGTGGAGGCTTCCCCCCCCCGCATCTCGGCTTACCAACGTTTTTAGAGCCTGTTTGGTCAGGGGCTTGGTCTCCGGCCCGCCTCCTACTTCCCCCTCCGCTTCCGAACCTAGCGCTTTTACCAGCAGGCCTGCTGAGGCGCGGACACACGGAGCCTCATGTCTCCAAGATTTCCACATATCCTTCGGTGCCGTGGACCCTCACCCGCATGCCCGTTTTGAGCGTCTGGAGGGCGTTTTCTACCCCCACCACCGCAGGGATCCCGTACTCCCGAGCGATCACCGACCCGTGGGTCATCAGCCCCCCCACCTGCATCACCAGACCCGCCGCGTTGAGAAAAAGAGGTGTCCAGCCCGGATCCGTAAACGGCGCCACCAAGATCTCCCCCGCGTGCAGCACCTCCTGAGCCGGATCCCGCACCACTCGAGCGATGCCCTCCACCACCCCCGCCGAGGCTGCCGTTCCCAGCAGTGCTCCCGCTGGCGCATGCCCTCGCACCAGCACCTGCCGGAGCACCTCCCCCTCACTGGTCATGGTCTTGGGCGGAAACCGCTTCAAGTTCTGGCCATGTTGGGCCTTCGCCTGCTCCACCCGCCCCCGCAGCGGCAGCGACGGATCCCGGAGCCCGGCCTCCAACGTCAGCCGATCCAGAAAAAACACGTCTTGCGCCTGCTCGAGCCTGCCCGCCTTCACCAGCCGTTCCCCCACCCCCAGCAGCGTGGACCTGACCCGCTCGAGAAGCTGGATCAGCAGATACTTCGGATGCTCGCGGAGCGCCATCGTCGCCCGCACCACCCGCGCCATCCGACGGACCAGTCTTGCCCGAAACATCCCCCACAGCCCTTGCCGAGCCGTCTGCTCCAGGTGGAGCGCCTGTTGTTCCCCTTCCCCCTGCATGCGCTTATGATGCGCCCGATGTTGTCCCAGCGTGCCATGTGAGAGGTTGCCCATCATCATCTGAAGCAACGATGTGGGGTCATCCTGCCAGCGCGCTCGGCTGATATCGATCTCTGACGGCCCTCGCATGCCAAAACGTTGCATAAAACGATCCAGCTCTGCCAGAAATGAGGGCCCTCCTTCGAGAAGCGCCAGCCCCTCGAGGGGCACACCCCGCGCCAGGTTTTGTCGGAGCCTTTCCGCTAAAGCCGGATACGGACGGAGACAGTCCGCCAGATCCCCCACACAGAGATCCATCTCCGTGGTGATATTTCCCTCCAGTCCACGCAGCACCCGATCCACCTCTGCCGCCGCCAGCCAGGGCGAGAGCAGCTTGCGCAGGAGGTTGATCCCCACCATCCCCGGCATGACCATCGGAAACAGGCGTGGCAAGAGGTTGCCAAAAAGATCTCCACAGATTTCCTCAAAACACACCCGCACCCGATCCAGGTCCGAAGAAGCCGCTGATAGACGCTGATCCGCCGCCTGGAGATGTGTCTCCATCAGCCCCAGCACCCGTGGCCGGAGCTGCTGCGGATCACGCCACCAGAGCCAGCCCATCAGCCGCATCCCGATGGGCCCCAGCACCGACAAAACCGCACTCACCGACGTCTGTATCCCCGGAATGGCGCGATTGGACACAAAATCAGGTCGGAGCCGCAGCGCCCCAAGCTGAAGCCCCGCCATATCGTCCCCGTTTTTCATCCCTTCGCAGATCAGCCCGCCCATCTGAGGATGGGTCAGCAGCCCGGTTGTATCCACATAGAGCCGACCTCCCGCCTCCAGGAGCCACGGGTTGGGCTGCCGACTGCTGGGCCGTCCAAACGGAAAGGCATACCGAAAGACATCCGCCGCCAGCGGTGGAAACGGATCCAGCATCACCTGAAGATGGTTAAAACACAGATACGCATGGAGTGCCTGATCCTGTGGAGGCGGAGAAGGCAGGGGATACAAGGTGGTAATAGGCCGCGCTTGAAGCAGATAAAACCGTCCCCCCTCCAGCCCCCACTCAATATCCTGCGGCGTCGGCTGAGTCCGCCCCTCTCGTTGAGCATAGTGCGCCTCCACCTGCTCGCCGAGCCGCGCCAGCGTCAGCACCTGCTCCGGGGTCAGGGTCAGTTGCGCCGAGCGCTCCGCCGAGAGCTGCTCCGTGTGGGTTCCTCCCGAAGAGACTTGCCAGATCGCGAGCTGCTTCTTGCCTCGTTGAGTCTCCAAGAGCGTCAGCGCCGGTGCGTGCTGAGGCCCTCGGGCCACCTCAAACCGATCCGGGTCAAGCTGCCCCGAAACCAGCGCCTCCCCCAGCCCAAAACAGGCTTCGATCACCAGCCGCCGACGATGCCCCGTCAACGGATTGGCCGTAAACAGCACCCCCGAGACCTCCGACGCCAGCATGCGTTGTACCACCACCGCCAGCTTGACCCGAGCGTGCTCAAATCCCTGCTGAATCCGGTACTGCACCGCTCGTTCGGTGTACAACGACGCTTGACAGCGCCGAATCGCGTCCAGAATCGGCTCCAGCCCTCGAAGCCCCAAGTACGTATCCTGCTGACCGGCAAACGAAGCATCCGGGAGATCCTCCGCCGTCGCACTCGAGCGCACCGCATACGCATGCTCGAGCCCCGCCCGAGTCAGCGCCTCCCGCACCGAGTCTTGTAAAACAGGAGGAAACGGCGTCGCATGAATACGCGAGCGGATGCGCGCACTCACCTCCCGAACCACCTCCAGACGCGCCCCCAGCTCCGGCCCGGTGGGAATTTGGGCCAGCTCCGCCTCGATCCAAGCGCCCAGACCTTCCTGCTCCAGCAGGCGATCAAAGCCGTGGGTGGTGACACTAAATCCCGGCGGCACCGCCAAACCCGCCTGAAACAACAGGCCGAGATTGGCGGCCTTCCCTCCCACCAGGCTCAGCTCAGTCGCTTCAGGGTGATCAAAAAAGAGTATCAGGGGAGACGATGACGTGTGGATGAGGGCTCCTCGATTGAACAGTGAGACATCCGCCCTCAAAGCGTGTTGCTGCCACAGGCGAGAAAGGCCGCATAACCGACTATGAGCGGAGGGGTGTATAAACGACAGTTGGTATAACCATAAAACTCGGTTGCAATGAAGTATACGATGCCCAGATCATACGAGCTGGCCCACAAACAGGCATCGGTGTTCATCGGAGAACAATCTTTGCTCCAGTCATAGGCGGAGGTCGCATTGCTGTTCAGATTTTCCTCTGAGTTAGGATACAAACTCCCCTGGCAGATGCCGGTGGCACCCATCGTCAGTCCGTAGGCCACGCTGTTCAGCATCCGACACATGGCAGGATAAACCGTTGAGCTGGTACGCTCAACGAAGTGTGGATCCAGCACCAGCTCCGTCGGCGCTAAAACGCCCAGCGCCTGACGCTGCACCGGCGTCAGCACCGTCGAGACCTCCCGCAGCACCTCGAGCGCACGCGCAGGATCCTGCTGAAGCTGCTCCACGCTGTACGAGGACAGCCGCTGCTCGAGCTGCCCCCACTGCGCCGGACTCAGCACCGAACCTCCCGGAGCAAATCCCGCTGGAGCGCAGGTCTGTTTTGCGCCCGGCGGCGGAGCCGAGGCCGCTTCGACACTCGGACTGACGCTGCATAACACACTGCTCAATGCCAGCCACGAAAGAAAAGTACGTCCACCCCGTGTTGTTGCAGTGGTGCGGAGAAGGGGGGATGAGGACATATATGGGGGATTTTGAACGGGTACATGGTGCATGCGCATAACCACTCCTGCATGGGATGAACATTCTCCTCCGGGCCAAAAAATGGGGAGAACTTCAGGAGTTTAGCGCAAAAAGGGCAGGAACACAAAGGGTTTCAGTTCAATTCCCACTGGAGACCGACCTCAACGCTCGCCCCCAGCGGGAGCCCCAGAACACGGGCGGGAGGCGTATCTGCAAAGTTCGCATGGCCGGGAGTGCTCTGCACAGTCTCGTACCGCTCATCCTGTGAGCTCTGGAGCTGAAACGTGATGGGCACCTGCAACACCATCGTGAGCTGGCGGCTGATCACCCGCTGAATTCCCACCCCCGCCGTCAGATCCACCGAGCGGAGCGGTGGATAACTCGGCCACCACGCTTGGCTCGTATAGTCCTCCCGCTGAAGGTCGCTCCAAATATCGCCGTGTAGATTGAGATGGGCCCCTCCAAATAACACCGGCTGCGTGAGCGTACGAGGGGTCATGACAAAACGGCCTCGCAACCCCACACTCAGCATGGGTGCGTTGACCACCTGCACCTCGGGACAGTTTTCACCCCCCGCTTCGCAGCCTGCATACGTCCAGGGCGTTACGTTTTGATAGTCATCCTCCTGGATCAAAGCGGTGCTGACCCTTCCGCTGGCAAAAGAACCACGCGCATGCGCCTCCAGCTCCAGCCGTGAGGTCACACCAACGCTCATCGAAGCGCCCAACAATGAGCCGCGTGAGGGAGCGAGGGTCAAGCGGCTATACTCCGCCACCGTGGTATCCGGCTGATCCGCCAGCTCCACCAGCCGATGAGAAAGATACTCCTGACCGAGAAGCCCATAACCCCCCCCCGCACTCACCCGTAGGGCAAGCTGTCCACGCCGACCGCGTGGAGGGGTCAGCTCCGGGGAGGTCCGACGGTGCCGCTGGAGCTGTTCTTCTTCCAGCTTGACACGAGGTGCAGGCTCGGGGGCTTTGGCTGGCCCGGCTTCCAACACCTTCCAGCGCCGCTCCACCTTGTTGAGCCCTAACATGGCACTCTCTTGGAGCAGCGACAGATCATCTCCCAACATCTCGATCTGAAGGGGCGAGCTGGGCTCGAAGTGCCGCAGGTCGATCAACGTCAGCTCCACCACCACCCGCTGGTTATCGGAGGTGCGCTGAACGGCCTCGGTCGGCTCGGCGTGAAGCTGGAGAATGCCCACCACCGCCAGCGACGCTTGCACCCGCTGCGCCAAGACCCCGAGACATCCTTCAGAATCGGGGCAGTCCTTATAATAGGTGGGAGCGGGGATGCCATTCTCTGCGGGCAGCTCCTCCAGCCGAAGCACGTCGTATTTCGTCCGCAGGGTGGCATCGAGGGCATCCGTAGCGGCTTTGGCACGATCCACCAGCTCAAGACCGCCTGCTGCAATGCCTGCAAACACCAGGGTGTGACGAGTCTGAGGCTTAACCGCTTGGGCCAGCCTCCAGGCGGAGGACTCCGACTTCAGCCCGAGGGGCAGGGCAGGGTGATCTTCTTCGTCCGAGGCCGGTGCAGGTGCGTCGGTGGGGACACGTTGGCCCACTTCTCGACCCGCACGGTGCGCCGAATTGTCCTGTCTTGCCGGAACGTTCTGGGGAGCCACGCGCTCCCGAGGCTCCAGGCCCCGTTCTGCCGGAGCGGTCACGGGAAATGGGGGAGGCAACAGCTCCAGTCCTGCCGGAGAACTCGGTAGCTCCGCTGCCAGGACCGCTGCTTTGTGAAAGAGCACAAACGCCGAGCCAACAATCAGAGGCTTGAGCCAGCGGGGGGCTTTCATGAGATCACCTGTATCAAAAGAAGCTGTCTGTGAGAGAGGCCACGATGACGACGCTCAACAGCGGCATGACCGAACCAGTGATCGGCTGAATGAAGGCAGGGCTTGAGGCAGGATTCTCAGTGCTTCATGGGAGGTCGGCAGGCGAGCTCAGAGCACCAGCCATTGCATGTCTCGAGCCAGGGTCATAAAGGTGGAGTGTCCGATCACCGCATCGAGCTGCTCGAGGGCCTCGGGTGGATACCCTCGATGTAGGATGATGGAGGTTTGGCAGCCGTACACCCGCACATTCCCTCGCGCACGCGCCTGAGCGAGCAGGTCCAACAAGCTGGGGATGCGCTCTGCATCGACGGCATCGGCATAAAGCTGGTCATAGGTGGGGTCTCCGAAGTGGCAGGGCTGCGTATCCCAACGCCCTTCCAGAAACGTGTGGAGGGCTGCATGGGTGAGGAGCAGGTGGGCTTCTCCTCCTTGTGCCACTGCGGTAGCCACCAACGAGACCGCCGTATGCAGACGATTATGCTCCGCCGATTGTAGCAACAAGGCCAAGCGGATGGGAGACACACTCAAGCGAACCTCCAAGAGGGCAAAGAAGAAGGCAAAGAAGAGAGCAGCGAAGCGGGCAGTGAAGAGGGCAGGGGCGACAGACGCGCAGACCGCATCACTCCAGATATCCCCCGATGCTGAGCCAGCCCCAGCCGTTGCCCAGGGTGGTGGCCTGAGTCACACTGAGCTGATATCCTTCGAACTCTGGCAACAGGATGTTTTGCAACGACCCTTCTGCCTCTGCCAGAAGCTGCACCACCAGCTCATTGACCAGCGCACCCAGCGCAGCGGCATCGAGCCCTCGAGCAGGGGCTTCCAAGACCTGAAACCGCACCAATGGATCTCCAAACAACACCGAGATGGTGATGCCATCGGGGGAGGTCTGCACGGTGGCAGGCACTACCAGACTCACCGCCAGACGATAGGTCGCCGCTCCATTTGGATCGAGGTACAGATCCAGGTAGATATCTCCTGCCGTTGCGTCGATCACATAAGCAGGATCCAGCGAAGGCTGCACCAGCGGCGGCAGCGGCAAGGAGATCGCCGCCATAAAACTCTGCCCCGAGTCCGCCACCACCGTATAATCGTAACGCAGGATGCCGGTGCTCCAGACGGTGTGCAACAAGGTATTGAGTGCATCGTAGGAAGCCGATACCAGATAACCCGGTGCCGAAGGATACACCAGCCCCGTTGCGCCCACCTGCGGCGCTCCCGGATTGGCTGGCACTTCCGGCGATGCGGGCGCGCTTAATGTGGTGGTCTCCGCCAAGCTCAAGCCGGTATCGTCAAAATACAACCCTTCAAGCTGCGTGCTGAGGGTGAGCTCGGTGCTCAGCTCGCCAATGGCCAGCGGGGTCGTGTAGGTGTAGTTGAGGTACGTCAGATAGTCTTCCAAAAAGGGCGGCACTTCTTCCAGCACATAATCTTCGAGGGCCGTCTCCAGCTCGTCTTGAATCTGACCTTCGAGGATCTCGCCGATGCTGTTGAGCACGGTGCCGGAAAAGCTCACGTCAAAGTCGTTGAAGATCACATCCAAGCTGGCCGGATCGATGGAGACATCCGCCACCCCGTTTGAGACCGTCGCCCGCGCCACACCTTTGGCCACCCCCGTCGATGCACTCAGCTCTCCGGTGACGTTATAGTCACTGAAAAAAGCATCTCCATAGGCCCTCAGCCGCGCATACAGGTTATAAAACGTGGCCTGAATATACAAGTCACCATTGCTGCTGTTCCGGCGTGGCTGGAGAATAACCTCCACCAGCGAATAGTCGAAGGCTTCAATCAACACCGTCGCGGTGATGCCACTGTCGTCGTAGGTCGCAATCGGGTTTTCTGCCAGCAGATCGGCTTCCAGTGTATCGGCATCCAGCTCATCTTCGAGCAGGTCGGTGATCAAGTTGATGGTCGGCATGTTGAGGCGTCCATAGAGTCCGCCCGGGGTAGGCGTGCCCACCGGAGACCAACGAGGACCATAAATAAAACTCTGCGTGAGGGTGCTGGTATTCCCGTTGAGGTCTTCGGCCACCAGCTCGATGATGTTGGTGCCCGGTGCTGCCGGAAAAATTTGGTCAAACTGCCCATTGAGCACCCGCACATCGGCCCCGTTGATGCTCAGCTTCTTGAGCCCTGCCAGGGCATCGCTGACGGTCCCCACAAATCTCACATCGGCATCGGTCTGAAAGCTGGCCCGCTCTGGGCTGCTGAGGGTCAAGATCGGTGCGGTGCCATCCACCACCACATCTGCTTCATCCGGGGTCAGGCCCGGAAGTTCAGCCTTCACCACGTAGTTGCCTTCTTCGCTGAAGCGGATATCCTCGTCTTTGATCGAGACCCCCTCATTGGGCAACACGCGCAGCTCGGCGGTGGTGGGGCCCCTGTTGCCATATCCATCGATGCCGTACACGTTGGCGCTGATGGTCTGACCCGGGCCAATACGATTGCTGCTGAGCTCGAGCTGGAGCTTGATCAGCTCGGCCAAGCCGATCTTGAGCTTGAGCTCGCCCGTCCACTGACGGTTGAGCTCCGTGGCGGTGATGGTATAAGTATCGGCGATGGTGAACACCGCCTGAGCAGACGTCTGAGAGACACCCGCCACCGGGCTGATGCTGATCTTAAAACTGCCGGGTGGAATGGCGGCATTTCCATAGGGATCGACGAGCTTCCCCTGGAGGCTGATCACTTCACCGGCCACGGGCTCCGGCGGATCGGCCAGCACGATCACCCGGGCGGCTTCAGCGGGGGAAATGGTGATGCTGGTGCGCGCCTCGAGCTGCTGTCCGTCCACTTGAATGGTGGCGCGGAGCTGATAGGTGGTGGCCACGGTAAACAGCAACTTCCCGTTGGTTTGCTCCACCCCTTCGGAGGGCACCACCTCCAGCAGGGTGAGCTGCGCGTCTCCGGTGTGATCTTCGCCGTCATTGTCGAGGACTTGAAAGGAGTACCCTTGTAGTTCGCCCGCCGTGGGGTTGAGATCCCCCACATTGAGGGTCGCGGTATACACTGGCGGTTGACAGGCCACGAGCATTGAGCCGAGCCAAACGAGCATCACAAGCAGCCAACGGGAAGCAGGCATAGAATCTCCTCATGCAGCAACATGCGCCTAAAGTATCCTGACATGATTTGCAGGAGGGATGTCAAGGGGGAAATGTGCGGGCGGGCAAGTCGGAAGTTTAGCCAAAGACCTCATACTTCTTCCGCTTCAGGCAGGGCGAGGGTGAGGGCCTGCAAAAGTGAGGGGATGTCTTCCACCTTCACCTCGTGCAAGTATTGTCCGCTGGGATACATGACCACGGTGGCGCCCCCTTTGCTGCAAAAGGTGAGGCAGCTTGTGGCGGTGGCCCACACGCGCCCGCGCATCGGTCCACGGGCAATGCCCGCACGAAGCTGGCGCAGCACCTCTTCTCCGTTGGCGAGGGCACAACACGGCAGCTCAGCACCCGGTGTTCGACGGTTGTTGCACACAAAAACGTGGGCTTGTGGACGATAACGAAGGTCAGGGATCTTCATGAACGGCTCCTGGCTCAGCGGGCAAAATTGGGGACTCCCATTCCCACTCCGAGACGACACTCACCACTCAGCTCGAGAATGCCACGGGCATCAAGCAGTCCGGCAGGCGGGGCATCAAAGGGGGAGGCATTCCGAAGGGCAGTGCGGATCAGCTCATCAAAGGCGTATACGTTGGCCGACTGGAGAATCCGCACATTCACCACCTGCCCCTGCGCGTTGAGCGTGACCACAAAGCGCGTCACGTAGGTCTTGTCAAAGATCCGCTCTCGCACGTCACTTCGGCGGAGCTGGTCGCTGGCCTGACTATAATAATAGTTAAACTGTCGCCGCAGCCCATTAAAATACCGGGCATACTCCGATCCCTTGGCGTTGAGGGCCGTTCGATCTCCTTTGGCCACATCCAACACGTTGGTGTCGGGTGCGCCACCTGTAGAACCTCCTTCCTGGGCTTCTCGAGCACTCTGACGTAAGACCATTGCCACTTGTTGATTGCTGGGAAACAAGTTGAGCGGACGAGGTTGAGCACGGGTCGCACTGCTGGGCCGCTCTGGGCCTCCTTCCAGCTCCGGCAGCTCGGGAGCGGGGGCTGAGGGCTGCGCTTGCTCCGAGGATGCCGCTGGATCCGGTACGGCCACACTGGCCACCTGGGGGGAGGCCAACGTCGCCGAGGCTTCCGCTTGTTCCGCTCGCTTTTGGTTGGGATCTTCGTAACGCTCCGCCACTTGTTTTGGATTGACCGCACTCTTCTCAGACTGAAGCTGCTGATCCACCCGATGATCTTGCTCCGCCATATATCGCGCGTCGGGTGGGGCTTGCTGCGGCTGAGGCGGAGGTGGCAGATCCACCACTTGTCCCATCGGACGAGACGCGGCAGCCTGGACTTGCTCCACCGGTTGAGGCGGCAAGACCGGAGGCTGGACGGCAGGCAGGCTCTCTTCCGGCAGGTCCATCGTGGATAAGTCGAGGGGCACCACCTCCATCGGCTCCGGGGGCGGCTCGTCGGACGGAGGGCGTAGGCTGGCCACAAAACACAACAAAAAGAGTGCTCCCACATGCAAAAGAACGGCAGCCATCAGCCAGCGGGCCAGTCGGTCGGGTGGGGCCTGGAGACCGGTCTCTCGTTCTGCCGGAATCTGCTCCACCCACGAAGGGCTCAGGCGAGGCTCAGGCTTCAGCGAGGGCAGCTCTTCTTCATCCAGCTCCAAGGAGGCATGAGAGTGCAGCCGAATCCGCAAGGTGCCGGATTTCGTTCGGAAAGGGCTCGACGGTGGAGGGCCCTGTTCCGTGTTGAGACTCACAACCCCTCCAGTCTAAACGGAAGCTGCTCTTCTAGGGCGAGCTGCATCAGCACCTCTTGGCTGTCGATGGGGAGGGCGCCGGGCTCGGGAGACAAGCGCCGATAGTTGCCATCGGGCTCCAGCTTTCGCGCTCGGAGGTTGTCGCGCAGGTAGATGCCCAAAATCTGATCGCGGATGCGCAGGCGAAGCTGCGGATCTTCGATGGGAAAGAGGGTCTCCACTCGACGGTCGAGGTTGCGGTTCATCCAGTCTGCACTGCCGACGTAGATCTCTTCGTTGCCTGCGTTGTTAAAGTAGAAGATGCGGCTATGCTCGAGGAATCGCCCCACAATGCTGATCACCCGGATATTCTCGGAGAGTCCGGGAATTCCTGCCCGCAAGCAGCAGGTGCCACGAATGATCAGATCGATGCGCACGCCGGCTTGGCTGGCTTCGTAGAGGGCATCCACCAGCTCTAAGTCGGTGAGCTGATTACACTTGATGACAATGCGGCCCGGTCTTTCAGGGCGGTTGAGCTCCACCTCACGTTCGATGAGCTGAAGTAAGCGGTCGCGGAGACCCACCGGAGCGGCCACCAGCTTCTTAAAGCGTCCCATCTTGCAGTAGCCGGTCAAGAAGTTAAACAACTCGGAGGCATCCGCGCCCAGCTCCGGGGAGGCGCTGAAAAAGCCCAGATCGGTGTACACCTTGGCGGTGGAGGCGTTGTAATTTCCAGTGCCCAGGTGAACATAACGTCGAAGCCCTTCTTTTTCGCGTCGCACCACCAAGGCCATTTTTGCGTGTGTCTTGAGTCCCAAGACACCGTAGACCACATGCACGCCCACCTCTTCGAGCTTACGTGCCCACTGAATGTTGTTCTCTTCGTCGAAGCGGGCCTTGAGCTCCAGCAGCACCGCCACTTGTTTGCCATGTTGAGCGGCGCGGATCAGGGCCTGCACAATCGGAGAGTCACCGCTGGTACGATAGAGGGTCTGTTTGATGGTCAATACATCGGGATCTATCGCGGCCTGCCGCAGAAAGCTCACCACGGGATCAAACGCTTCAAAGGGATGGTGCAGGAGCAGATCCCCGTCACGAATGACCTTAAACACATCGTGGTTGTCCTTGAGCCGAGGGTGAGGCTGGGGCTGGAAGGGCTCAAACTTCAGGTCTGGACGGTCGAGCTTACACAGGTGCATGAAGTCGGCAATACCCACCGGTCCATCAAGGTGGTAACAGTCCTGCTGATGGAGCCTCAAGACCTTCAGCAACATCTCACACATATGGCTGGGCATCTGCTTGTCCACCTGAAGGCGCACGGCACGCCCAAAGCGTCGGCGGCGCAGCTCTTCTTCCAGGCTCTTGAGCAGATCGTCGGCCTCGTCTTCTTCGATCTCAATGTCGGCGTTGCGGGTGATGCGAAACGGATGACAGCTTAAGATCGTCATGCCCGGAAAGAGACGGCCAATATGCGCGGCGATCACCTCTTCCAGCAAGACAAAGGTGGCCTTACGATTGGGAAGTGGCACCAAGCGCGCCAGATGCTCCGGCACCTTGATGCGGGCAAAACGGTGCTCAGAAGGATCCTCCGGGTCCGCTACCTCCACCCCCAGGTTGAGGGAAAGGTTCGAGATGTGCGGGAAGGGATGACCCGGATCCACCACCAGCGGGGTCAGCACCGGAAACACTTGCTTCTCAAAGTAGTCCTTGATCTGCCGCTGCTGGCCCTTCGGAAGCTGGTGAAACGGTAAAACCTTGATGCCCCTGTCGGCGAGCTTCGGCAACAGATCCTCGGTCAGGGACTGGATCTGCTGCTGAATCAAAGGCCGCAGGGCCGCTGAGATGGCGGCAAGCTGCTCACGCGCGGTCAGCTCATCGGCAGAAGAGGCATCGACGCCTGCCTCCACCTGCTGCTTCAGGCCCGACACCCGGATCATAAAAAACTCGTCCAGGTTGGTCGCAAAAATGCACAAAAACCTCAGCCGCTCGAGCAAGGGCAGGCTCTGATCCTGCGCTTCCTCCAGCACCCGACGGTTAAACGCAATCCACGAAAGCTCCCGGTTATAATAACGCTGAGAGGGTGGCAAAAGGGTATCAAGAGGCTCACTTTGAGCCTCCGTCCGAAGGGGGTGTGTTTCTTCCATGCGTCTTCCCAGATAGACAGGCGTTTCTTTCACTGTAGCCAAGCCAACCGAGGGCGTCAAGCACAGGGGGCGCAGTTGAAATTCCTACTTGCCTGGGATATGATCCAAAGTCAATCAGGTGCAAAAGCACGCCAACTACGTTTGGCCCATAACCTGTGGAGGATGCGGTGGCGGAATATATCTCAGGACAACAACTTCAAGTGCTGGAGCGGCTGCGGGCTCAAAGTGCATTTCAAGCCGATGTGTTTCGTCAGCTTGTGCTCGACGGGGCAGATTTCACCGAAGCCACGCTCCAAGCGTGTCAAATCGAACGCTGTGGCATGGCAAACGCCGTCTTTGATCGCGCTCGCCTAGACGAAGTACGGATCAGCAACACCAGCTTCCGTCAAGCGCGGGGTGAACGCTCCGCGTGGGTGGATGTGCGCCTGCGCCTGTGTGACATGGCGGGATTCACCCTCACAGACTCCGTGCTCAACAACTGCCGCGTAGATGAAACCTTACTCGCCGGAGCCGACTTCGCCCGCTCCACCTTGACCGGCTGTGAGTTCGACCTGTGCGATCTCATGAACTCCAGCTTCCAAAACGCCTTGCTCGTGCGCTGCCGCTTTCGTGACGCTCGCCTCGGCACCGCCAACCTGATGAGCTGCTCCTTTGAAGGCGCTCAGCTCGTCGATCTGGACCTACGAGAAGCAAACCTTCAGTATGTTAATCTCAGCGGCGCAATGCTGGTGCGTTGCCATCTCCAGGGCGCAAACCTGGATGGGGCCAATCTGGAAGGCATCTCATTGGTAGAGTGTCAAGGTGTGTCCGATGAGCTGCTCAACCGAGTACGGCGGGCGGCTTCGTTCTTGCCGCGTTATTCCGAAAGTCCAGCGGCTCGCGCAGTAGACATTCCCCTGGAGTCACACCTGGAGCGGCTGGGGCCGACGGCGCTGACCCGTCTCTCGCGAGAGCTGCTCCGGCTGTATGTGATCGAAGGGACAGGCGCGCTGTTTTCAGAAGATCGTGCCGCTGCTCTCCTGCGACAGCGGAATTTAGGCTTCGCGGACCTGATCCGCTTCATCAAGGAGCGTTTCCAGCACGACGAGTTTAACCAGATCCTGGTGGAAGGCGAAAACGTCTATATCCGCACTAATGCAGGGGATGTACCCTTGACCCGTTATGGGAGAGGGGGAGGGGCTCCCGCCGATGCCGCTCGTGGAGGTGCGCCTGCGGTGACCAACACGCGGGCATCCGCCAATCCAATGGGGGGGCGACCCGCTCCGGCAGCTTCGGCCAACAGCAACCTCAGCCCCGGGGTCTCGATGGCCAACGCGGGGACTCCACCGCCACCCGCTCCGCCACCCGCAGCAGCGGCTTCAGCGGCCTTTGGAGGCAGCGCACCTGCCGCGCCACCTCCGACCAGAGTGGAAAACAGCCGCCCGGCACCCCCACCTCCACCACCCGCCGCGCGTCCACAAGTGGATGACGATGCGTTTGAGCCAGATCGTTTTGGGATGATCGACCTCTAAGACCTGTCGAAGGCCCGCTCACGCCCCCGATACTCACGCACGCCGATACTCACGCACGCCCGTGATCACTCACGCGCCCGCGCACGAAAAACATCTCCAGCGCCCCCTTGCCTTTGGCCAAGACCTGCCCGCGTGGATCACAGACAAAGATGTGTTTGATGCGGTCATAGGTGGCCCGTGAGACGTTGATCTCTCCTGCCATGCCAGAAGACTCCATGCGAGCGGCGGTGTTGACCGCATCCCCCCAAATATCGTAGGCGAACTTCCAGCGCCCAATCACCCCCGCGACCACCGGCCCGGTGTGAATCCCTATCCGTAGCTGGAGCGGAATCTTGTGGGGGAGCTGATTTCGCTCGATGAGGAAATCCATCATCTCCACTGCCGCTTCCACCGCATCCACCGCATGATGAGGGGTCGGCGTCGGCAGGCCACTGGCGGCCATAAACGCATCTCCGATGGTCTTGAGCTTTTCGAGCCGATGTGCGCGACAGATCTCATCAAATGCGGCAAAGACCTCGTTGAGCTCTTCCACCAGCTTCTCGGGGCTGAGGGTGGCACAGGTCCGGGTGAAGTCTTGAAAGTCCGTGACCAGGATGGTGACATCTTCGTAGAGTCGGGTGGTGGCCA
This sequence comes from Myxococcota bacterium, assembly GCA_046075485.1. GTDB lineage: Bacteria > Myxococcota_A > UBA796 > JAJRTE01 > JBJTQF01 > JBJTQF01. The sequence goes on from JBJTQF010000199.1 coordinate 14,872, forward strand.
CGCCTTGCTCACGCAGCTCTTCCGCAATAGGGCCCGGAAGAATATTTAAGAGCAATTTCTCGGACTTATCCTTCTCAAGTTGAAGTTCTTTCGTGCGTTCTTGTACCAGTTGCTCGAGGTGTTCGTTGAGGCGCTCGATCCGGCGTGCCCGGTAACTATAGGCCACCAAGCCAGAAGCAAAGAGCGCCAGGGCCTGAAGACTCCGCGCCCACCACGTCTGCCACCAGGGAGGCTGGATCGAAAAAGGAAAGGTCGCAGGCTGAGGCGCCCAAAGTCCATCGTTGTTGCTCGCCGTCACCTCAAACTGATACGTACCCGGTGGAAGGGCGGGATATCGCACCTCTCGCTGGTCGGTCTCCAGCCACTGCTCCTCCAGTCCCACCAGTCGATAGCGATACGAGATGTTCTGCGGATCGGTCAGCGACAGGCCCACAAAGGTAAAACGAAGTGAGTTTTGATGATGTGCCAGCTCCACCGATGCGTTGGGGGGCAGGAGCTTTTCGGGGAGCTGGATCTGCTCGAGATGCACCAGCGGGGGCACCTCGTTTCGCAGGGGTGGATATTGCCGCAAGATGGCATAACCGTGTACTGTGCCCACCCAGAGGTTGCCTTCCTGGTCCCAGCTCACCGCGCCGGTGTTGATCTCTTCACCGGGGAGCCCCTGACGGCGTCCGTAACGTCGCCACTGTCCGTCGAAACGAGCACCCACCCCTCGGTTGGTGCCCACCCACAACGAGCCGTCACTCGGCGAAGCGGTCACAAAGGTGATGGTATCGTCCGGTAATCCATCTCGGGAGGTAAAAAGTTCTGTCTTTCCATCTTTGTAGGCCACCAAACCTTCTTCGGTGCCCAGATACAAGGTGCCGTCTTTATGCAGATACAGCGAGAGTACGAAGGCTGCGGGCAGCTCCTCTTCGGGCTTGAGATGCAGCTCCACTTGACGAGAAGCCGGATTCCACAAAAAAGCCCCTTGATCCTGGGTGCTGACCCATAACTTCCCATCCGGGGTCTTGAGCAGATCATAGAGGGCTTTGGAGGGCAGCTCGGGAGGACCATAGTTTTTCCAGCGCCGTCCGTCATACGTCCAGAGCCCATTTTCGGTGGAGACATACCGCAAGCTCTCGTCGGCCTCCAGGTCGATCACGGTGTTGTTGCCGACCGTCCACAGCGGTTTGAAGCTGAAAGGGGTGGTGTTGAGCTTGCCTTCAAAAAGTCCGTTGAGCGTGGCAACCCATAAGGTGTCCGGTGAGACCAAGAGCAGGCTATAGGCATCTTGGCTGGTCAGACCCTGGTCCTCGCCGATCATGGTGGCACGATTGCCATCCAGATACCAAAGCCCCTGGCCATAGGTGGCGATCCAGCGGCGACGGCCTCCATCCACCAACGTGGCGGCAGGGGCATAATCCTCAAATGGAGGCTGCACAAAGGGCTCAAAGGGCTGGCGGGGGAGCTGAAGCAGCCCTTCTCCGTCGGTGCCAAAAAACAGGTTGCCTTCTCGATCCTCGAGCATGCTGCGCACCATACTGGAGGGCATTCCGGCAGCACCGTCCAGGGTGGTCAAATAGACAGCGTCTGGAGGGGCATCAGGCTGAAGCACCACCACACCTTTTCGAGTGGCCACCAGCAGCCGTCCATCTCTATCGCTCATCAGGCTGACCACACTCTGACTGAGCGTACTGGATGCGTCCTGATACGGGATGAGCTGCCCATCCTGCACCCGATACAGCCCCCTTCGAGTCCCCACCCACAGCCCTGCGCGGGCGGATGCATGAAGGGTGGTGAGGGTCAGATCGTCGGGGATCTCTACAAACTGGAGCTGATCGCCGGTCAAAGTCCCCAGCCAGCGCGGGGAGAGCAGCCAAAGTGCGCCGTCCGAGGTCACGGCGGCATCCCACAAGCGTGGGTCGGGCAGGGGGGTCTTGATGGTCAACGGCACGAGCCCATCCCCCTCCACCTGAAAAAGTCCACTGGAGGAGCCCGCCAACAGCTTCCCATCGGGTAAGCTGGTCAGAAAGTTAATGTCGAGGGACTGAGCGGGATCGGTCTTCACCGGCTCAAAACGGTCCTCTTTGAGCTGAAAGAGTCCTTGCCGAGTGCCCGCATAGAGCTGGTTATTGTGCTGGCTGAGCACTCGAACATGGGCGGCGTTGAGCCCATCAGCTCGGCGGAACGTGCGAAATCGATGCCCATCGAAGCGATTGAGCCCACCGCTGCGAGTACCCACCCACAGATAGCCGTGATGATCCTGTAGCAAGCAGGTGACTTGGCTCTGCGACAGTCCTTGCTCTGGCAGAAACTGCACAAGCTGAAAGCGTGTGTCCGCCTGAAGCGGTTGACAGACGCTCACCACGGCCAGCAACAGAGCCGCCCGAACCAGAGCCGCCCGAAACAGAGCTGCCAGCTCTCCCGGGCGAGGCCGTTGAGTGGTGCGTCCGCATCCGGATGGGTCTGGTAGGGGCGAGCGGGCAAAGAGCCTCTGAAACAGAGTCCGCATGGTCATTCACCGAGCTGTACAAAAACGAGGGAGAATAGCGGGTTATGGTAGCCGGTTGATGCGTGTGATGCAAGTGCCCCGCATGTCATCGGGCATGAACCTGGCATTTTGACAGGCGTGACAGAATTCCTTGCCGCAGCCACTGAATTTTGATTGACGTGCTGGTGGAATCTCCCTACGCTGAAAGCTGGAAAATCATGTGGAGCCCTCACCCTGGCAGCAGCAGCGGCAGTAGAGCCTGAGCAAAGGCAGCGGAACAGCGGACCCGGACGTGAGAGAGGGACAGCTCAGAAATATCTCCAGCTATTTCTAGGGAAGGTCTCGTAAATGTCCGGGATTACGGCGTCTTTTCAGGCAGCAGTGCGTCAAGGAGTTGAGCATCTTGAGACCCGTCAGGCCACTCTTTGGGTGGGTGAAGATGTCTCCTCGATGGTGCTTCCGACCGGCATCCGACTCCTTCGTAAGATCGCCCGAGTGACCCTTCAGGCGCTCTCTCACCATCATTTTTTGTTGCCCACATCTGGGCAGATGGTCTCTCGCCTTGAGAGCTTGGGGGCGGAGCTCTCCTTGTCGGTGGCGGATCGCTCCATCGGTCGTAACCTCCCAATTTCATTAGAAGATCCGTTTGATGGCACGCAGGCCCGCATCCCGGAGTGGCAGGCCCTACTTCAAGCGACTCACCGAGGCATTCCGGGTTATGCCCATCGGGCCATTGTGGCGTTGGTCAAAGCGGGATTTGCTGGCCGTGTGGTGACGGCCAACCATGATGAGCTGCTGGAGTCGGCGGCCCTTCGGCTGGGATATCGTCTGAATGTCCTCAATGCCGTAGGAGGAGAAACTCCATCAGAGCAAGGCATTAGGTCTCATCTCTTTAAGCTGCATGGCACCTCGAGCCGACCCGATCAGTGGCCATTGGATCTGCATCGTTTGCACTTGGCCTGTGATTCCTCCCTGATGGCAGAGTTAAGCCGCACCCTCGAAACCTGTCCCACGCTGGTCTTGGGGTATCGAGGACCGGATCCCTTTGACCTCTGGCCCATGCTGGCCACCACCCGTTTAAACGGCCTGATGTGGGCCGACGAGACCCCCGCCGCCAGCCGCGTGGAGCGGTTTGTGCCGCGTGCGGGGCCTCAGCTTCTCGAAGGTGATTTTGCCGAACGTCTGCTCAGCGTTCAAGGAGGCTGGCGTGTGCGCGGTCGCCTCTCCAGCTTTTTGGAGGGACTCTGTCAGGCGCTGAAGGTGGAGGTGCCGGGCGCTGCGCCTGACGAAGAGGTCACTGCCCTGCGTGATCTGGATGAGCTGGCTTGGTTTCATGGCGACGATCAGCCGCTCTCACCCACGCTGTTGGCCCTGTGTGAGCATCTCCAGCGTCACTGGGTGGGAGCCTTCGCCCTGCTGACGTGGCTGGAGCTTTGGTCTGACGAAGCTTTAGCAGACATCTTCAGCCGTCGAAAGAGCCTGGAAGCCTCCCTTGAGACGCCCCATGAGCGCGCTTGGTTCCGCTACCTCTTGGCTCAAACCGGACGCTCTCAGGTCGAAGAAGCCTTGATCTCTCACTTCATCGGAGTGGAGCGCCCGCCGTTGGAGCACAGCAGCGCCTTACGCTTGGAGCGGGCTCTCTCCGCCTTAAATCTCAGCGACTTACTCCCCAGTGAGCGACCCCTGCACGACGAAGAGCTGGAGCTCGAGCGTGCCGAGCTGAGCTTTGCGCGCTCGGGGGATGTCTCCTTTTTGCCTGCGCCTTCCCAGGTGACGGCGGAGCTGGCCTCCTTTACCCACATCGAGCGGTGGCATCGTCTCAAGGCGGCGGGCGCAGTGGCTCGCCAGCAGTGGAGTGTGGCCAGTCAGGAGCTGACCCGCGCTTACGCACACGGGGGCGAGTCGGGCTCCCCGTTGATGCGCCTGCGTGCTCGTTTGGCCCTCGCCGGATTGCTTCAGCGATTGTTGGAGCGAGAGGAGATCGCCCCGCTGATGGGGGTGCTCAATGCGTTGAAGCGCAAAGAATCGGCCCTCGCCCATGCCCAGATTTCTCCTACGACGGCTTCAAGCTTGGCGGTGGGCTTGGCCTTACGTTATTATGATCAGGCAATGGGAGGGTACGCCGTGAGCTTGCCGACCCTTCAGCCTCATCTGGAGCCCGTGGTTCGTCGATTTATTCAGCTTGCCTTCCATCGAGAAGATCTCGATCCGATGCCCTTCCTCTTTGATCGGGATCCCCATCGGGGCCGAACGTACAGCTATCTGCCCAACGTTGAAGACATCCTCGCCGCGCTGCTCAACAACGGGGGGTAACAGCACGACGGCCCTTCCCAATTCCTGTTCAGCCTATCCTTCCTGAGCGGGATTACTTGTATATCAAGTTGACATTGGCGTGGTTCCAGGTAGGATGACACAAGGTTTTTGTGTCTCTCTTCTGAAGTCTATCTTCTCAACCTGGAGGAAGATTATGCTTGTACTCCGAAGCACTGTTGCTTCCCTGAGCTGGCTTTCGCTGCGAACCTGTGTCCCCCTCGTAGCCCTCAGTGCGTTGATTGCCGGCTGTTCTGGAGAGCCTGGCGAAGACACTCCAACTGCATCTCCTACGCCGGTCGTAGACCCAACTCCCACCCAAGCGCCCGAAGTCACCCCCACCTTGGCGCCCGATGCCGACGGAGATGGTGTTGCCGACGCCCAAGACAACTGCGTTGATGACAAAAATACCGATCAAAAAGACGCCGACGATGATGGTGCCGGTGACGCCTGTGACGCATGCCCCAACGACGCCGAAGACGATGCCGATGGGGATGGTGTGTGCGGTGATGTAGATGTCTGCCCCGACAACCGAGATCCCAATCAGCTCGACGCCGACGACGATGGAGACGGTGACGCCTGTGACACCTGCCCCAATGATGCCTCCAACGATGCAGACAAGGATGGCGTCTGCGGCGATGTAGATGTCTGCCCCAACAAGAGTGATGCGGAGCAAAAAGATACCGACAGCGACGGCGTGGGGGACGCTTGCGATAACTGCGCAGACGTAGACAACGCCGATCAAGCCGACTCCGACAAAGACGGTGCCGGTGATGTCTGTGATGCTTGTATGCTCGACGCCAGCAACGACGCCGATGGTGACGGCTTCTGCGCCAACGTCGATAACTGCCCCAACAAGGCCAATCCCAACCAGATGGACCGCGATCAGGATACGGTGGGGGATGAGTGTGATCCGTGCCCCAACGATAATCCCGATAACAACGCCGACGGTGAATGTGGAGATCCCGCCCCCGACGCTGCGGATAATGCTGACTTTTTCATCTACGGCTCGTTCCCCGACGAGGGATATCAGAAAGTCCAGCTCAGCCCGACCGGTCGTATTTACTTCAGCAAGGACTACTCCGGCGACAGCGCGGCGGTTCATGTCACCATCGTCGATCAGTACAGCAATATGCTGGAGCCGCCCGTGACCATTCGCAACGACGAGGCACTCTTCTATCCATCACTCCAAGCCAATACCGATTATTGTTTGTTGGCGGAGGTCGATTATCAGTCCAACATCAACGGACGCTGGCCTTTGCGCCATGTCGCCTGTTTCACCACCCGTCAGCCCTGTGGCACCCCCATCAACATCGGGTACGAGACAGAGGTGGTCAAGCTCGGCTCTAGCCCCGGTGTGGTCTCGGCGCTGAACGCCTCCATTCAGCAGTACGGCAATGATTATCCGGTAGCACTGGTTTTTGTGGACACCTTACGCACGGCTGCGTTCCCTCTCTCCGGGGTCGAAGTTGTCTTGGGTGCCTACAAAACCACCAATGGCGTCAATGAGCTGCGACCGGAAGGCTATACCTCAACCTTTGAGAGCTGCTCCGTCAGCTCGAGCGGTGCCTTTAACTGTAGTGGTCCCAGCGCCATCTTCCCGTTGTACATCGGCACCACCGGCGTAAACCTCTACGTGTCGGATGCCAATATGACCAGCACCACCTCATCCTCTGGCAACATCCAGACCATGACCAACTTCATTCTCAAGGGTTATGTGACCGAGGATAACGTCAAGCGCATCGAGAGTGAGACCGGTATCACTGGCATCAGCAACCTGATCAACTACGATCTGAACATTGACGACGACCGGCAGAACGAGGCCGCGACCTTCGAGGTAAAGACCAAACCTCAACCCTTGGTGATGACCAATGCGGAGTGTGCGGCACCATAACGATAGATCCCGCAAAAAAAAGGGGAACAGGCTGGCTGCTCCCCTTGCTGTGTGCTGTCAAACCCACCCGATCTTCCTGCCCTTTAAGCCTCGACTTTGACCTCAAAGCCTCCAAAGCGGCGGATGTTGAGCACCCCTTCTTCAAAGAGCAGGTACTGTCCTTTGATGCCCAAGAGCTTGCCTCGAATCGACGGGGTCTTCTCAAGGCTCAGCGAAGTGAGTTTTTCGGGCTGTCCCACGCTGGGATATTGCAGCTCCACCACCTGAGCGTCGTGGAGCCGCTCGATAGAGCCACGGCCCTGCTCGGCGATCAGTGCGTTGAGAGCGACCTCCGCCTTGTTCAGCAGCTCGTCTCGGAGGGTGCGCATCTCCAAGGGGGGCGCATCACCCTTGAGCATCTTACGCCAGTCGGTCTTGTCGGGAACATACTGAGCCAGCAGCACCTCCAAGAGCCCCGACTGATAGCGGGTCTTCACCTTAAAGATCGGGAGTGCTTGGGTGGCCCCTTGATCGATCCACCGAAACGGCACCTGATGTTCGCGGGTGATGCCCACCTTGATCCCGGAGGAGTTGGCCAAGTACACATAATGCGGCTGCATACAGTGGGCCATACCCCACTCAGGCTGGCGACACGTACCTTCTGCAAAATGACATCGCTCTGGCTTGACGATGCACATATCACACTCCGCCAGCTTCTGACTGCACGGAAAACAATATCCATCGTCGAAGCTCTTGGAGGTCTTACGCCCACACGAGACGCAGAAGATATTGCCGGTATGCTCAAGGACCAACGTCTGCCCCAACAAGGGATTGAGCGGCATGGGGGCACCGCCCACCAAGAGGGCATACTGAATGGGCTGCTGAAGCTCGGTGCGCATCTTGCTGAGGGTGCCTGTGAGCATGAAAACTCCCGAGAAATAGGATGAGATATCTATGTCTAAGTAGTTGGTTTGAAAGAGATTATCCGCGATACGCGCAGCGGGCGGTACAGGTCTCATGCACCACAACTTCGATCAAACAAGGCAGGCTCGGCTTCAGGCGCTCCCAGATCCAGACGGCGAGCACTTCAGAGGTGGGATTCTCCAGCTCTTCCACTTCATTCAGATAGTAGTGATCCAGCCGCTTCCACAGAGGCTCAAATGCTGCTTTGATCTCGGAATAGTCGATCAACCAGCCGGATTCTGGATCGGCCTCACCGCCGACGCGCACTTCAATTTTGTAAGAATGGCCGTGGAGCCGGGCACATTTATGTCCGACTGGCACTCTGGGGAGACGATGGGCCGCCTCAAACCGAAACTCTTTGATCAGCTCGACGTACATGATGCTCACCTGAAGATGCCGCCGTCTTCCCCCGTATACACAGTACGAGTTTGCGCGGATCGGCAGAAAAGGGAAGCTACCTTAGCTGGGAATGAGGCTTTTTTCAAGAAAATCGGCGGGACGAAGCACGGACCTCAGGGATCCAAAGTCACATGGGTGTGAAAACGAGCTTGAACCTCCGCTGCGATGCGCTCTGCTTCCTGCGTGCGTCCTTGTGCGCGTGCGAGCGCATAAAGACCCTTCCACAGGTCCGGATGCCATGAGCTATACTTCAGACCCTCCACCCACGCGGCCAGTGCCTGATCTGGAAGCTGCTTCCGCAGTGCGAGCTGGCCTACTTGCCAGTACCGCTGCGCCTCCAACATCCCGTAGAGCAGCTTCGGACCTTGATCGAGCGGCGCGCCCACTTGAGCCCCCGGTATTTCTGCATCAAAGAGAGGTGCATACGCCAAATCGGCAAGGACCGGTGCATTCACGGCCTCCGGGAGCACCTCATACACCCGAAAGTATTCATTCTGGTAACGCAGCGCAAAACCCGGACTGTTCTCCGGCTGATAGTGAAGTCGATAACACGCCTCATCACCGGTGAGCTGCAAACGATTGGCCACATATCGATAAGACATCCACTCGTCCGTGCGCAGCAGAAAGTGAGCCTCCAGCACCAGATAGCGGCTGCCATACTGCCGTGCGAAGGTGTGGAGCTTCTCCAGTGGCTGGAAGAGCACTTCATAGTAGGCTTCAACTCGAAAGATATTGTCACTCTCAAAAAAAGAATGGATAACCGTCGTGCGCTCCAGATACGCCGAGAGATACGGTGCCAACACCCATGACGCCAAGATGGGCTCCTTCTCCGTGGTATGGTCTCGTATCCACTGAGAGACCTCATTAAAGCTCTTGATGCTGTAGACCACCGAAGGCTCCTCGGGCACCAGCTCCTCCCGAGGGGACTTGTCTTCGGACTCGGTGATGCGCGTGACGAGCTTGTCTGCCCCCACATCATTCCAAGCGGAGAGATAGGCCACACTCAACAAGCCCACCAGCACTCCGACCGCCAGCTTTTTCCGGTGTTGCGCCTGCTCCAGCATGGTCACACAGGCCAGCGCCACCAACGGCATCGAAAAGAGCGCCAGCAGTGTCCCAAACTTCCGAATCAACAGGTACGCCACCACGTAAGCCACAAAACTCAGCAGCGAGAGCCCCCAGCCCAAGTCCGCGAGCTTAAACTGGCTCGGCAGGAAGCGGCTCAGCGTCACCTTCCGCCGCAGCAAAAAGACCAGCAGCGGGGCCGGAAATGCAAAGTCTCGCAGCCCCCGCGCTAAGTTGGGAGAGCGATAATTACCCGTCCAGTAATGTCGAGCTGCAATATTAAGCTCCGAAGGATCTTTGGGCTTTCCAAACGGAAACTCTAGGTGCGCGCGTAAGGTACTCCACGCATGGCCATACGATTGGCCACCCGGCAGGAGCTTCACAAAGAGCAGCAGGAGCCCCACACTCAAGGCCAGCCGAACCCAGGGACTGTCCATCAGTCTTGAGAAATGACTGCGTGGATGCCCCCCCTGCAAAGGCGGAGGATGGACCACCGCACACAACACGCACAGCACCAACGTCAGAGCTCCGTTGAGCGATCCCCAATAACGGTCGGCACTCAGCGTCCCCAACAGGGGCAAGGGTGGCAGGAACGAGAGCAGAAACAGCGGTACACTGTGGAGTAAAATGATGAGTTTTAACTTTAAAGATTGATCATAAAATATGAAAATAAAAAGGAAATATACTAGGAGCATCACCTGATAGAACGTCGAGACCTTCCATGCCAGATGCATGCCCACCAGCGCCGCCGCCGAGAGCACCATCAGCCCATAACCACGCACCGCTCTGGATGCCGCAAAAAGGGCCGCCAGATGCAGCGCGAGCAGGGGAAAACACACATTTTCTCGATAGATGACCAAGCCATTGCTGCGATCAATTGAAGGGGGGAGGGTGGTATACAAGACACAGGCCACCAGCGCAGCCCCCGCAGAGCCTGTGGCTTGATAACACAGCCAAAACATCGGGAAGAGCAGCAGACTATAGAGCGCAGGGGTGATCAGGCGTACAAATGCTGTCAGGGACTCCGGCTGGAAAAGACGCGCCAGCGTACCATACACATACTCCTGGAGGATCGTGTCTCCATAGGTAAAATACCCCTCGGGATGCTGCTGGAGCATGTCCCGCATGGGTGGACCTTCTCCAGAATAGACTTGGGTGATGATCCGGTAGCGCATGGCCGACTCGATCCAGAATGGTGTTCCGTCTCCCACCTCCAGTTGTTCCAGCCGATGCGCACGCACCATCACCGCCAGGGCGTACAAAAGGGTCAAGGCAAGTGCCACCCAGCTCCAGCGGATGGTTGCTTTTCGATCAAAGCTGACGCACATTAGCAGCACCATCTCCTTTCCCGTGAGGGATTGAGCTCCGTTTGCACCCCCTGCCAATCACCCGGGTGCGCTGCGGTGCACTATTTTAGCGCCGTCATGCTTAAGGCGACATGCAAAATGAGAGGATCTTTATGAAGCTCACGTCTCTGCTTGGAAATTCTCAACGTCTTGATGGGGGTGCTATGTATGGCAATGCCCCCCGTCCGATGTGGGAAAAATGGAGCCCACCCGACGCCCTCCACCGGATTCCGCTGGCCTGTCGCTGCCTGCTGATCGAAGACGGAGACCGCAAGATTCTGGCGGAGACCGGCATCGGGACGTATATGGCCCCGGCTCTCCGGGAGCGGTTTGGAGTGGTAGAATCCGAGCATCGGCTCCTGTTGGCCCTGGAGCAGCGGGGCATCTCACCCGCCGAGATCACCCATGTGGTGCTCTCACACTTGCACTTTGACCACGCAGGAGGGGCGCTGTTGCCCTACGAAGAAGGACAGCCCCTGCGCCTGGCATTCCCGAATGCCACTTGGCTGGTGGGCGCTGAAGCCTTCGCACGCGCGGAGCGCCCTCATGCGCGAGATCGAGCTTCTTTTATTCCCGGATTTTCGCAGCTCCTGCGGGAGACCGGACGGCTGCATCTGATCCACGGAGCCGACGATCATCCGCTGGGGGCCGCCTATTCTTTTTCGTTCTCGGATGGGCATACCCCTGGATTGACCATGCTCAACGTGCATGGAAAGCGGCGAATTCTCTTTGCATCGGATATGATCCCAGGTGTGCCGTGGGTACATCTGCCCATTACGATGGGCTACGACCGCTTTCCTGAGCGGCTCATCGAAGAAAAAGAGACCTATCTGTCGTCGCTGGAAGCAGAAGGGGGAGCACTCTTTTTCACCCATGACCCCCATACGGCCTTGAGTGGGGTCAAACGAGATGATAAAGGTCGGTTCTCGGCGGTGGGCTTGGTGGCAACACTGGAAGAGCTAAACTGACCCAACTTAAGCGCGCAGCACCCCAGAGAGTTTTGTGTCCAGTGCTGGAGCAGCTTCCGTGACTTCTTCCGAGGCCGTCAACGGAACCGTCAAGGTTGCTTTGCTACCCGCGCGCTGAGCAAAGAGCAAGTAACAACCTGCTGCCAGAATTTCCGCCAACTCTTCGATGCGCCACAAGCTCCGAGGAAAAAAGCCGTCCGCCAGTGCCGCCAGCCCTTGTGTACCCAATGCAAACAGCAGAATCCAGCGCGAGAGCTGATCATCCCGGAGCCGAGGAAGGTGAGGCAACAGCACCAACCCCGCCCCCACCAGATAGCCCAACATGATCACGTCATCGGGCTGCTTCACGAAGGGAACTTCTTTTAAAAACAAAATATTAGCCCCCAGAAGCTCATGTATCATGAAAAACTCATCGAAGGCCAAATAGAGAAATCCGAAGGCCATAAAGCCCAAGAGGGGTGCAGGCAGGCGAGACTGAAATCCCTCAAAATAGTGGGCATACCAGCTTCGTGCGAGAGAAGCAGCACTCAGCAGGAGCAGCAGGACCGTAAAAAGATCTTGGGAAGTAAACTCCTCATGCGGTACACGGAGGGGAATGCCCAGCCAGTCCGCCGCCAGGACAAATTCTCCCAGAGGCCCGTGAACCGTCAAAAACTGTTTGATGAACCAGTTGAACCCTTCCGCCCAGATCAGCCCTCCAACAAAGAGGGCCAGCGCCGAGACCTTCCGCCGCTCCGCTGAAATGGCGAGACCTACGGAGCTTTCTGCACGGGGGAGCTGAAAGGTGACGTAGACCCCTGCCATCAGCAGCGACCACAAACCTGCCAGGAGTGTGACGCCGAGCAAGAACTGCACCCCGGTCTCTCCCAAACCTCCGGCGGACCAGCGAGAGAGCCAGACACCCGGTACGCCGACCACCACCGTCAGCCCCGCCAGGAGGCCCGTCAGCTTGGCGGCATGTGTCAATCCGCTCGGAGAAAAGAGCGCGCTGAGCATTTGGACCTCCGTCAGAGCAGTGTTACATTCTGAAAATCTCTTATGACCTCAGCATATTGCCATCTCTGTCGCAGTCAAACGTTATTTTTACAGGTGCTTAGGTCTCTCCTTATAATCCTGCCTCGGCGGGATATACCTGGGAAAACCTTCCTGCTCGCTTTCTTTTTCCCCCCATTGACGCGCTCAACCCCATGCCTATATTTCGCCCGTACTCAACTGAAGGACCGCTTTCTGCGCAGTCCAAACCACTGTTCTTTCATTTGGAGGTTACTGAATCATGAGCGACGACGTGAAGAGCGAGGTCAGCAACGGTGCCGAGTCTTATCCCTTTCAGACGGAGATCAAGCAGCTTCTCCACCTGCTGATTCATTCGCTCTATACCAAACGTGAAGTCTTCTTGCGTGAGCTGATTTCCAATGCTTCCGACGCCCTCAACAAGGTGCAGTTTGAGCAGCTCACCAATCCGCAGATTGTGTCTCCTGATGCAGAGCTGGCCATTCGGATCAAGTTTGATGAGGCTGGCCGCACACTGACCATCAGCGACACCGGGGTGGGCATGACCCACGACGAGCTGGTGCGTAACCTCGGCACCATCGCGCACTCGGGCTCGCGCGCCTTTATGCAGCAGCTTGCGGAGCAGCGGCAGAAGGGTGAAGGCGCGGCGATGGAGCTGATCGGCCAGTTTGGTGTGGGTTTCTACTCCGTCTTTATGGTGGCCGAGAAGGTGGCCGTGACCTCTCGCTCGTACATCCAGGACAGTCAGCCTTTTACCTGGATTTCTCAGGGGGAAGGTTCGTTTACCCTCGAGCCCGCCGACAAAGATACACGCGGCACCGAGATCGTGCTGCATCTGCGTGAAGATGCGGGTGAATTCCTCTCGAAGTGGCGTCTGGAAGAGATCGTTAAGACCTGGTCGAACTTCGTCAGCTTCCCCATCTACATCGAAGATGAGCTGGCCAACCGTCAGAAGGCTCTGTGGGCTCAGTCGCGCTCGGAGATCACCGAGGAGATGTACCAGGAGTTTTATGGCCACTTGGCACACACCACTCAGAAGCCGCTGGCCCATCTCCATGTGCAGGCGGACGTGCCGATCCAGTTTTATTCGATCCTCTACGTGCCGCATGAGGCCCCCGCATGGTACTCCCCCCTCGAGCAGAAGCATGGGGTTCACTTGTATGTGAAGCGGGTCTTCATCCAGGAGAACTGCGAAGAGCTGGTGCCCCGTTATCTGCGCTTCATGAAGGGTGTGGTGGACGTGGACGATCTGCCGCTCAACGTCAGCCGCGAGGTGATTCAGAAGAATCCGCTGCTTGACAAGATTGAGTCGAACCTCACCCGTAAGACCCTCAACCTGCTCAGAGACTTGGCCGAGAAGGATCAAGAGAAGTACGAGACCTTCTGGCGTGGCTTTGGCCTGTTCTTGAAAGAGGGTGCGCGCGAGGACAATAAGAATAAGGAGCTGCTGGCAGACTTGCTGCGTTTTAACTCCAGCCATCATGTCGATGGTCAGGGACTGACGTCCTTGGCGCACTACGTGGAGCGTATGCCGGAGGGCCAGACGGAGATCTACTACTTCACCGGTGCCAATCGGGAGCAGATCGAGCGCAGTCCGCATCTGGAGGTGCTCAAGCGTAAGCACTACGAAGTGCTCTATCTGACGGAGTCCATTGATCCGCTGGTGGTGATGGCACTGCGTGAATATAAGGGCAAGAAGCTGCGGATCATCGACGATCCGACCTTAAAGCTCGAGGACGACCAGCAGCCAGAAGTGCAGGGCTCGGTGACGGAGCTGGTCGATTTTATGAAGCGGACCTTGGGCGAAAAAGTGGAGGGCGTGCGTGTCAGCAACCGTTTGGTGGACAGCCCGGCCTGTCTGGTGAACCCGGAGCACAGCATGTCCTCGGATATGCAGCGTCTCTACAGCCTGATGGACAAAGAGTTTAAGATGAGCCGGAAGATCCTGGAAGTGAATCCGTCACACGTCTTGATCCAGAACTTGGCGAAGGGTTATGAGCAGGTGTTGGCAGATCCGGCAGGGCAAGAGAAGTTGCGTCCGCTGGTGCAATACCTGTTTGACACGGCGCTGCTGGCCGAAGGGTTGCATCCGAATCCGGCGGAGCTGGTGGCAGGCTTGAATCAGCTCCTCACCATTGCGTCCGGCACGGTGGTGAAGGCGGAGCCCACGGCTGCCGCATGAGTGCGTGCGTTTGAGCCTTTCCTTCCCCATCATCCTGCCATCGTTGTTCTTACCGAGCTGAATTCACTGCCATAAATCAAGCATATCAGCGTGTTGATGGGCTGCCGAGCTCCAGCCGGGGCAGTGCCTGCGTCCTGGCGTGTGCGTGTGTGCGCGTCCTGGCGTGCGCGTGTGTGCGCGTCCTGGCGTGTGCGTGTCGAAGCTCTGGGGATGAGCTTCTATAACAGGCAGTGGTGGGTCGTCCGTGAGACAGACCGTGAGAATCAACGGGGAGTGGGGGAGTGGTCATATTGCGTGGTCCTGAAGCCTCCATTCGGGGGGCATTAAAATATTGCATTATAAAATGAGAGATAGCCTATCAAATGATAAATACTGGATTTATTTGAATTGACAGGTATGATATTCTGTTCCAGCCATGATGAAATTTTACCAGACATTCGAAGCGCGATAGGCTCGACCAGCTCATGAGGTGCATAGATGCGGACGCAGTGGATACCCAGCAATAAGCTCTGGACCAGCTTGTTTGCCACACTCTGGCTGCTGAGCTGTACAGGCGATGGTGGAGAAGATCCGTCTCCCACGCCTACGGACCAGGATCAAGACGGCACGGTGGATGGCTCCGACTGTGAACCAAACGATCCGGCGATCCATCCGGGGGCAGAAGAGCTTCAGGACGGCATCGACAACGACTGCGATGGAGAGATCGACGAAGGATTCTCCAGCAGTGATGCGGACCAAGACGGCTACTCAACGGAGCAAGGAGATTGTGACGACGCCGATGCCACCAGCAATCCGGCGGCTTCGGAGATCGCGCTGGATGGTAAGGACAACGACTGTGACAAGCTGATAGACGAAGCCTGCCCTGAGCCAGAAGGCGACTGTGTCGGTAGCTGTAGCGTGGACAACGATAAGGACGGACGCGCAGAAGAACAATGCGACTGCGATGACAATCAAGCGCAAGCATTCCCAGGAAACACCGCGCCCGACCTCGCGGATGGCATCGACAACGACTGTGATGGCGCTGAGGGTGAAGATCAGCCTCCGTCCTGTGTCAACCCGGCTCCGGTCTGCACAGGTTCCTGCGAAGTGGATGACGACGGCGATGGCCTAAGTGAAGCACAGTGCGACTGCGACGACGCTCAGAAGGACAGCTATCCAGGCAATACCGCGTTGGACGTAAAAGACGGCATCGACCAAGACTGCGATGGGCGAGAAGGGGAAAATGAGACGCCCCCTCCTGACCAGTGCCCAGTGGATCCAGACTCGGTGACGTGTAATGGCGCTTGTAACAACGACGATGATGGCGATGGGGTGAGCGAAGAGGAGTGCGATTGCGACGACTTCAACAAGCAGGTATTTCCTGAGAATACCTCACCCGACTACGCGGACGGCGTGGACAACGACTGTGACGGTCAAGAAGGAGAGAACGGGCAGGGAACGGGGACGGGAACAGGCACAGGAACCGGCACTGGAACCGGAACGGGCACCGGGACTGGCACGGGAACAGGAACGGGCACCGGGACTGGCACGGGAACAGGAACTGGCACGGGAACAGGAACTGGCACGGGTACTGGAACCGGAACTGGCACTGGAACTGGCACTGGAACCGGAACGGGAACAGGAACTGGCACGGGCACTGGCACAGGAACGGGCACAGGAACGGGCACAGGAACCGGCACTGGCACTGGCACTGGCACTGGCACTGGCACTGGAACTGGCACTGGCACTGGCACTG
>JBJTQF010000200.1:0-25922 GCA_046075485.1 Myxococcota bacterium
CAGCAGGGAATGCAGCAGGGAATGCAGCAGGGTGTACTCAAAGGCTGGCGTGAGTCCATTGAGTCCTTCTTTCAGGAGGGGATGATCTCACGCGAGGTCTACATGCAGAAGCTGGACGCCCTTGAGCGGAGCCAGCAGGCCACGACCGCGCGTTGAGTGCTGTTGTCTCACCGCCCTGCCGCTGGCGTGCCCGAGTGCCTGAGCGCCCTACTTCTCCATCCCTACGAGCCTCGATCATTTGCTTTCGCTTGACGCCCTCCTGACCTGCGCATACCCTACCCCACACCCTTTGCCTTTCCAGCATCTCTTTGACTGTCCCTGTTCCGCTTCAGGAGGCCATCATGACGGAGCCCGGTCCTTTGATTCAGTCCTCACGCCCCCGAGTCGCCATTGTCGCCGGTCTACGCACCCCCTTTGCGCGTCAGTCCTCTGCTTTTAAGTCTCTCAGCGCCCTGGACTTGGGCAAGCTGGTGGTCAATGAGCTGCTCGCACGGACCCCCATTGAGCCAGCCCTCATCGACCGTGTGGTGTTCGGGCAGGTGGTCCCCTCCCTTGATGCTCCCAACATTGCCCGAGAAATCGTGCTCGGCACCCCCATGAAGCGGAGCACCGACGCCTTCAGCGTCTCACGTGCCTGTGCCACCAGCTTTCAAGCAGCGGTGAGCATCGCAGAGTCCATCGAAGTGGGCAGCATCGACGTGGGCATCGCCGGAGGCGCGGACAGTGCTTCCGTGGTGCCCATTGCCGTCTCGAAGCGGCTGGCGGCTGCCTTACTCGACCTCTCGAAAGCCAAGAGCCTCCAGCAGCGGGCGCGGCTCCTGGCCGCCTTGAGCCTCAAAGACCTTGCACCGGTCCCCCCTTCTGCAAAAGAGCCCTCCACCGGCTGGACAATGGGAGAACATGGAGAACAACTCGCCCGAGATTACCAGATCTCCCGGGACGAACAAGATTTGTTTGCCCATCGCTCTCACAGTCTCGCCGCCGCCGCCTGGAACGAAGGCAAACTCCACGCCGAAGTCATGACCGCCTTGATCCCCCCCTTCACAGAACCCCTCGAAAAAGACAACGTCGTGCGGTTTGATTCGACCCTCGACGCCTACGCGCGACTCAAACCCGCCTTTGATAAGAAGTATGGCACCCTCACCGCTGGAAACAGCTCTCCCCTCACCGATGGGGCCGCCGCCGTGTTGCTCATGCGCGAAGATCGCGCTCGAGCCCTGGGACTCGAGCCCCTCGGATTTCTGCGCGCCGCCGCCTTTGCCGCCCTCGACCCACGCAAAGACATGCTGCTCGGACCCGCCCACGCCTCCCCACGCGCCCTCGAGCGTGCGGGCGTGAGCCTCCAAGACCTCACCCTCATCGACATGCATGAGGCATTTGCGGCTCAAGTGCTCGCCAATCTTAAGATGTTTGCCTCCCAACGTTTCGCCCAGGACGTGCTCGGACGCACCCAAGCCCTCGGAGAAGTCGATATGGACCGCTTTAACGTGCTCGGAGGCTCCATCGCCTACGGCCACCCCTTCGCCGCCACCGGAGCCCGCATGATCACCCAGACCCTCCACGAGCTGAGACGACGAGGCGGAGGGCTCGCCCTCTGCACCGCCTGCGCCGCCGGAGGTCTCGGAGCCGCCCTGGTGCTCGAGAGCCCATGAGCCCTGTCGTGCAAAGCGCCCATCACCCGCTCCGCACCCCATCGATTTGGAGGATCTGTCATGGATAGTCAAGCCTTCCGCCTTGAGATCAGCCCCGACGGGCTCGCCACCCTTACCCTCGACGTGCAGGGAGAAAGCCAGAATACCCTCAAAGAGAGCTTCTCCGCCGACTTTGAAGCACTGCTCCAGAAGCTCGAGCAAACCCCCGGCGTGCGCTCCCTGGTGATCATCAGCGGTAAACCGGACTCCTTTATGGCAGGAGCCGATATCAAGATGCTCGAGAACGTGCAGACCGCTGCCCAAGCCACCACCTTGTCTAAACGTGGACAAGCCGCTTTTGAGCGCCTCTCACGCCTGCCATTCCCCGTGGTCGCCGCCATTCATGGCCCCTGCCTCGGCGGAGGACTGGAGCTGGCCCTCGCCTGCCACGCCCGCGTCTGCTCCGATGACCGTAAGACCGAGCTGGCCCTCCCCGAAGTTCAGCTCGGACTCCTGCCCGGAGCCGGTGGCACTCAGCGCCTCCCACGCCTCATCGGAATTGCCGCCGCCCTCGACCTCATGCTGACCGGCAAAAAGCTCAAGAGCCCCAAAGCCCTGAAGCTCGGCCTGGTGGATGAAGTGGTCCCACACGCCCATCTCCTGCGAGCCGCCCGCGCCCGCGCCCTGAGCCTACAAGCCCAGCTCGACACCAAGCCCGTCAAAGCCACCCCCAACCCCCTGGTGGCACTCGGTGGCTTCTTCCGAGAGCTGACCCAGCCTCAGCACGTCCAAGAGCTGGTGCTCGAAGAAAACCCCCTCGGGCGTAAAGTGCTCTTTCAACAAGCGCGCAAGACCCTTCAAGGCAAGACCTTCGGCAACTATCCCGCCCCCGCCTTCATCATCGACGCCGTGGAAGCAGGCTACGAGCGCGGACTGGCAGAAGGACTGACCGTCGAAGCCCGCCTCTTCGGAGAGCTGGTGGTCTCCCCTCAAGCACGTCAGTTGATGAACCTGTTTTTTGCCACCCTCCAGCTCAAAAAAGACACCGGCGTGGATGACCCGCAGATCAAACCCCTGCCCGTTAAACGCCTCGGCATGTTGGGCGCAGGGCTCATGGGTGCAGGCATCGCCTACGTCAGCAGCTCCCTCGCCGAGCTGCCAGTACGCCTCAAAGACCGCGATGCCAACGCCCTCGCCCGTGGACTCAAGAGTGTGCATGAGCTGTATCAAGGACGGGTGAAACGTCGCTCACTCTCTCGGCCCGAAGCAGAGCTGGCCTTTTCACGAGTGACCGGCACAAGCGGAATGGAAGGACTCGAACGATGCGAAGTGGTCGTCGAAGCCGTGTTTGAAGACCTCGCCCTCAAACATCGCCTGATCCAGAGCCTCGAAGCACATTGCCCACCCTCGACGATTGTGGCCAGCAATACCTCCTCCATTCCCATTGGGAAGCTGGCAGAAGCCTCGAGCCGCCCCGAAAACGTCATCGGCATGCACTATTTTTCGCCCGTCGATAAGATGCCCCTGCTCGAGATCATCGTGACCGAGAAGACCTCCGCCCAGACCATCGCCACCTGCGTGGAGCTGGGCAAACGCCAGGGAAAAACCGTCATCGTGGTACGCGACGGCGTCGGATTTTATACCAGCCGCATCCTCGCCCCCTACATGAACGAAGCCGCCCGCATTCTCTCCGAAGGTGTGGCCATCGAGCGCATCGATGACGCCCTCAAACGATGGGGCTTTCCAGTGGGGCCCATCACCCTCATGGACGAAGTTGGCATCGATGTGGGCGCCAAAGTCGGCGTGATCATGATCAACGCCTTCGGAGAACGCATGGCACCTCCCCCCGCCTTCGAGAAGCTCATCGCCGACGGACGCGCTGGAAGCAAAAACAAAAAGGGGTTTTACCTCTACACCGATGATAAGAAAAAGAAAAAAGAAGTCGATGCCAGCATCTACAACGTGCTCGGCATCGCCCCCACCCGCACACCCGATCCCCTCGAGATCGCCGAACGATGCGCCCTGCTCATGGTCAACGAAGCCATGCTGTGCTACAGAGAAGGCATCCTACGCTCCCCCAGAGACGGAGACGTCGGGGCCATCTTCGGACTCGGCTTCCCCCCCTTCCGAGGTGGGCCCTTCCGCTACGTCGATACCATGAGCGCCGCCGCCCTCCTGACCCGCCTGGAAAGCCTCGCCCATCAGCATGGACCTCGCTTTAATCCCGCACCCGTGCTGCGAGAGCTCGCCGCCGCTGGGAAAAAATTCTATCCCTGAGCCGTTCCCCGCGTGCCTGCTCCCCGTGTGCCTGCTCCCCGCATGCCTGCTCCTCGCGTGCCTGCTCCTCGCGTGCCTGCTCCCCGCGTGCCTGCTCGCTCGAGTACGCACCCGTGAGCGCATCTGTATACACAGCTTCGCACCTGCACGGTGATTGTTGCTGGGAGGGGCGCTCTGCTGCGTATAACACGACCCACCCGACATCCGCATCCGAATCAGCGAGAATGAATATTACGTGTGGAATGGAAATCGGTAAAAAAGCGCCTTCAAAAACGGATGGTTGTATAAATACACAAAAAATCGTGGTGATTGGCACATCATATGCTCATGAAAGAGCGATGACGCAACGCAGGGTCGTTTTATGCGATTGCGGAAAAAACATAGACCAGGATTTCTATCAACTCTCCGTCACGTAGGAGCAAAACATATGCTGAACCGTACCAACTCCCTCTGGATGGGCCTGCTGGCCCTGAGCTTGAGCCTCTTGCCAGAACAAGCCCACGCCATGAAGCTCTCCGCCGAGACCCCAAGCCCTCGGCTGGGACTTAAGACCTCCTTTGTTCCAGCGCAAGACACCCCCGTGATTCGAGTGGCACTCGACGCCGAAGTGCCCGTGACCGAGCAGGCCAACACCGAAGAGCTGGAAGCCGCTTCCCTCTATCGGCAAGGACTCTACCTCAGCAGTCAAGGACGCTTTCAGGAAGCCCAGAGCCGCTTCGAGAGCCTCTTGCAAAAGTATCCGACCTCGTCACTGGCGGCGTCTGCTCAACAGCAGCTCGAGCAGGTGAAGACCGTGCTGAGTGTGCCTCCAACGACGGAAGGGATGGCAGGTACACCGGCGGCAGGTACACCGGTGACAAGTGCTCCGGCCAAACACTCGAGCGGCAAAGCCGAGCTGCTGGTGTCTCAGTCTCTGCTCGGAGGATATGCCCTCAGCGTGCTGCCGATTGCAGCAGATCTGTCCCTCGGGAGCACGTATGCGCTGTTTCCGCTGCTCGGGTTGGGGGCTGGGTTGGGGGCTGGGCAGCTCTACTCAACACAAGTACCGGTGAGCTCCGCTCAAGCACAGTTTATCTGGCAGACCCAGACCTTCTCCGCCTATAACGCGGTGCTGTGGAAGATTGCGTTTGATTCCGCCAGCAGTGACTATGTTGGAAACCCGTTAGGCGCTTCTCTCGTGGGCCTCGGACTGGGAACAGCGCTGGGATATGGGTTCAGCCCTCAGCTTCCGTTGACCGAAGGACAAGTGACGGCAGGTTTTAGTGCAGGCGCGTGGGCACCCGGACTGATGATGGCCCTGCTGACCGCCACTTCGGAGTTTGCCGATCCAGCACCCGCAGCGCTGTTTCTGCTGCCCATCTCCTCGGAGCTGGCAGCGGTGGGCGCGTTTTCGTGGATGCTCAAAGAAAATATTCAGCTCAGCCGAGGACGTGCTCGCCTGATCAACCTGGGCGGCCTGCTCGGTCTGGCCAGCGCAGGCGCCTTGATCGCCGTCAGTGAGACCGACTCAGCCCTTGCCGTAGGCTCCCTGCTCTTTGCGGGCATGGGCGGAGGATTGGCCCTGGGCGTGGTGGCCACAAACGGCTGGGATCAGAACACCAGCGTGAGCGGACTGCCGATCTCCAGCATGCCCAGCGTGGTGGCCTTTCAGGATGGACAGTTTAAGCTCGGCTCTCCCTTGCCCCAGCTCGCCCAAGCCGTTCGCGAGCGTGGGAAAGGAGAAGATCGCATCAAGGAACACGGTACTCAGGTTCAAGTCGGGCTGTTGAGTGGACAGTTCTAAGAGAAGCGCCTCCCTGTTAAGCCTCTCGGTTAAGCCTCTCGGTTAAGCCTCTCGGTAAAAATGGCTGCATTGTGTGGGCGAGGCACCATCGAAGCAGGTGCTCCAGCTCCGCTTAGACCTGCGTATGTATCGGCAGGCCTGCTCCGCTCCACCCTGGAACAACATCACTGGTAGAGATGAATTGAGACTCAAGTGCTGCTCGTATCCAGAGGAGGGCTGAAGGAGCTCCGGCTTCTGTTGACAGCTTCGATTTGAGGATCAGGAACGGTCGAGAATGGCCAGCTCTGCTTTTTCCACATCATCCTTAAAGACCGCGCCCTGCTCACAGGTCAAGAGCACGGATGCATAAGCGCCTGACGCCGTGAGCTCCTTTGCCAGCCCGATCATGCTGGTGGTCTTGCCTACCTGACGAGGTGCATGGATGACAAAGTAGAGTTTTTGAGCAATCAGCTCCTTGAGGGACTCCACCCGAGCGGTGGCGGGCAGCATATAGTGCCACTCTTCCCGACAAGGACCGGCGGTGTTAAAAAATCGTTCCATGTGATGTCTCCCTCATACACGGGCTCAGGCGCGCCCGTATGGGGGAGTGTATACGCGATGCGGGGTTTGATCGCCGGTGAAATGGAGGGGAGCAGCTCCTGCCTTTCAACCCGTCGCAACGGCAGGCATACTCTGGTAGCCCGTGTTGAGATGAGCCGTGCCAATGGCAGGAGCCGCAGCAAGCGGGGGGCGGGCTTTTATTTCTGCTCGTACTCTACGAACACGGCCACGGAGCGACCGGGCACCGTAAACGTCCCAGCATCGAAGGCGCTGGTCTTCACCACCGCGTCGTTGCCAGCCGCCTGCACCGGATGCAGCTCCAGCGTATGCCCTGACGTCAGCGCATCTACGGTGTAGGATACCGGCTCGGGGCTCCCGTTGAAGACCACCACCAGCCGCTCGTACCTCGAGTCCAGATCCGTCAAGCCCCCCACATCATCCCGGAGGGTCATCACGATCAGCCCCGGCACCTGCTTTGAGCCTGTGTTGTCGAAGAACAGCCGCGCCTGTACCTCCGCCTCCGTCTGGAGCGCAAAGAGGGGGGAGCTCGCCCGCACCTGCAACAGCTCCATCGTGCGTGCCGCCGTATCCAGAATCTCTTTCGGAGCAGGTTTGCGCGTCTCATCCTCCAGGAGTGGGATCATCAGAGGCCAGTTGGTGCCATTAACCTCCTCCATTGGCAGACCCATGCCAAAGTGATTGTCCTGATACGTGAAGTCCAGCCGATTGAACCAGTCACCCGAGTTATAGCTGTCTCGGTCGAGCGACTTACTGCGCAGCAGCTCTTGGCCCGCATGCACAAACGGAATGCCCTGGCTCAACAGCACCGTCGAGAGCCCCAACACCTGAGCCCTCACCCGGTCCTCCGCCGTCACCGCAGGCGCCAGCTTGTATTGCAGGATGTCAAAGAAGGTCTGATTGTCGTGCGCCTCCACATAGTTGATGGCCTCCTTCGGCGCGAGCGTATAACCACACGGAGCGCCGTTGTACTCCACCTCCGAGCCCTTGACTGTTTGATCGATACGCCCCTCAAACTCGTAATTGGCAAGATTGCCGGTGAGCCCCACTCGGATCTGATCCTGGAGCAGCAGCAGCTTCGCAAGCTGATCACTGTCGGATCCCTGATCATAGTCATTGGGCTCCACGTAGAGTCCCGAGGCAAATCCTTGTTTCTGCAACGCCTCCCCACTGTCGAAGGGCCCACCCCCTCGCACGGCATCCCGCAGCCGGTCGTTGAACGTACCGATCCCCGTTCCCGCCATGTTGAGCTGCGTCGCGTTGACCCCTCGTGAGTTGTTGGCCACCTCTCCGAAGTCCCAACCTTCCCCGTACATCAAGATCTGACGGCCATCCACCCCATCCTTCTCCAGCGTCAGTGCGTCGAGCGCCGCCCGCGCGTTGAGCATGTTCTGCTTCATGTGATGACCCATGAGATCAAAACGGAAGCCATCCACCTTATAGGCTCGAGCCCACTGCACCAAGCTGTCGATCATCAGCCGTTCCATCATGGCGTGTTCTGTCGCCGTGTTCTGACAGCACGTCGAGGTTGCCACATTTCCGTTGGTATCCAAGCGGTGATAATAACCCGGCACCACCTTATCCAGCACCGACTTATCCGCTTGTCCTGAAGCGTTCGTGTGGTTGTAGACCACATCCATCACCACCCGGAGCCCGATGCCATGCAGCGCCTGCACCATGTTACGGAACTCCACCGTGCGCGCTGGACCATCGGGGTCTGTGGCATAACTCCCTTCTGGGACATTATAATGATAGGGATCGTAACCCCAGTTATACCCATCTGTGTCCTGGATGGCGGCAATGGCCGCCTGCTGTTCTTCTCCTGCCGGACCATAAGCGGTGAGCTCGCCGGGGTCATCCCAGAGGCTCCGGTCTTCTTCGATGGTGGCAATATCAAACGAGGGCAAGAGGTGAACATGGGTCAAACCCGCCGCGTGGAGCGCCTCGAGATGTGCTCGTCCTGCGGACTCCTCCTGCGCAAATGCTTGGAATGTGCCCCGCAGCGCCTCGGGCACCGAGACATCGGAGGCGCTGAAGTCTCGCACATGCAGCTCATAGAGCACCGGGTTAAAGGCCCCTTCTGGTGCATTGGCCTCCGCCCAGCCCTCGGGGAAGTGGAGCGGATCCGCCAGGTCCAGAAACTGGCTCCGCTGACTGTTGAGCGACAAGCCGGTCGAGTAGGGATCGGTCACATGGTTGGTCTCGAGCTTGCCTGTGGTGGGAGCATACACCAACACCACATAGCGGTAATACTTGCCTCGCCAGGAAGTAGGCCCCTGAGCTTGCCACACTCCTTTGTTGGCTGTTAACGTCACCGTCTCGAAGGAGGTGCTGGTGGCATCGTCGTAGATCTCCAGCCCCACCGCCTGCGCCGTCGGTGCCCATAGGTGGAGACTCACCGCATCATCGGTAAAGGTCGGGCCGAGCGGTCCCTCATACACAAAGAGCGTATCCAACACCCCCGGAAGCTGGAGCTGCGTGGCATCGGTGAGTGTGCCTTCCGCATCAAAGCGGGCCAGCACGAGCTGCCCTTGCACCAACGCCTTGACTTCTTCCTCACTCAAGCTGGAGAGACTGAAGGCTTCGGAGTTGGCCAAGTGTGGATACTTCTCTTGGAGCGCCTCCGAGAGCCCCTCGGGGTTGAGGGTCACATTGATTTCATCTCCACCGATGAGCTTTCCATCCACCAGCTCGATGGACGCGGTGCGGCTGGAGAAGAGCTTAAACGTATGCCCTTCGTAAGCACTGGGGCTCGAGCCGAGCTCCCACGCCAGGGTCTTCGTATCCAAGAAGTGGGCTCGAATGCCATCGATGCGCGGCCCCATGTCCGCATCCACCGGATACCCATACAAGGTGGGATCACCCTGGAGACGCCAGATACGATACCCATGCTCCGCCGGGATGAGAAACTGGTCAGGCCCTGGATCTTTGGTATCACCCTGGTGGATGATGAAACCCAGCTTGGTGGCGTCGGGGAAGAGGGCCACTTTCCAGTATGCGCCATAGCTGTCTTGCCCGGTGATGGGGAGAGGCGCGGTCCACTGCGTTTCTGCGGCTCCATTCCAGGTGTGAAGGCCCCAGTCGGTATAGTCTCCTTGAGGGCGTACATAGTAGATGATGGCCTCATCGGTGCCGGGGCAGACGGGTTTATCTTCGTAGGCTTGAGGCTTGCCCGCAAAGACGTAGAGAGTCTTGCCCTTCTCCAAATTGGAGAGTGAGACGGTGCCCCCCAGCTCATCGGTGCCAGCGCGGGTGATGCTGAAGCTGAGGGATTTGGGATTGTCCGCCAAGTCGAGGTCAAACAACGTACCACAGGCGTCAGAGCCGCTGGGGGTGATGTTGCTTCCGGCGTCGGGGGAGTCGCCACTGACGGTCATGCCCAGCCCTTCGTACTGGCCGAGGGGATGGTAAAAGACCACCCGAAGGTCTCCGGGCGTGGGGGACGTGCCGGGGTCGTCGGGGTCTCCTGAGCAGCCGGAGGCCCAAAAACCGCCGAGGGCTCCGACGGTCAGGGTTAGGCCCAAGGTTAAAAACTTCACATGCATGGGGGCTCCTTCTTCATGGGTTCAGAGGGTCATCGGTCAAAAGCATGCTGGATTTAGAGGCTCATCGCTCAAGCGCGTCAAGGGTTAAACTCCGTGTGTTCACACCGTATCCAAGCCGATGAGGGCTGTCAATGGAGGGGACTACACACTTTTTGGTTGCCACGTCCATGGGATGCGGGTTAGTCATCATCATCGACATGCATCAGATGTTTGTTCTGAAGGGAGTGGTGCGTTTATGCCTTCAAGTCTGCTGAAGAAAAATCTGGACCTGTTCCAGAAGGTCTCCCAATCACCGACGTTGCCGCGCGCGGGGGTGCAAGCGGCGCGTTTTGACGTGGCGGACCTCTACCAGGGACCGGTCACACTAGAGGAAACACAAGCGGCAGCGGTTGAGCTAGATGAAAAGTTGCGTCAGGCGTATTTTTGGATTGTCAACCATGCCATCATCAGTCCCTTCTACGACATCGAGTACAGCGACAAGCCTGCTCCGTCCTTCCAGTTTGGCGACCTTAAGACGCCCTTGAGGTTGCCGTCGGCGCAGAGTTACTCCAGCTACGTGCTGATGCCCTTGTTGACCCTGGCGGTGAGGCGGCGGTGTCTGCTGGTGGGGGGTCCGGGACGAGGCAAGACCGCGATTGCCATCTTGATGGGGGTGCTGGCGGGCTCCACCTTGCGGGAGGTCAAACGCGCCATTCAGCACGGCCAGCCTCAGATGACCATTGCGGACCTCTTGGGGACGCCCTTGCCTTCTTCGTTGGTCAATGCCCAAGATATGGAGCAGGTGAAGATCTCATGGCGGCGCTGGCTGGGCATGCGGGTGAAGATCATCGATGAGTATAACCGGATTCCCACTCGTACTCAGTCGGCGCTCTTGACGGTGATGGCGGACAACTACGCTGAGCTCTACGATCAGATCTACGACTGCCCGGAGGCGGCCTGGTATCTGACCGCCAATGACGATGCGGGGGGTGGTACTTATCAGGTGATTGAGGCGCTGCGAGACCGCATCGATGTGGTGGTGAAGGCGCTGCACTTCAACCCTCGTTTTTTGGGGGAGCTGTTGGCCCGCATTGAAGAGGAAATCCGCCCGGAAGAGGTGGTGCCGCCTCAGATCATCTTCACCGAGGAGGAGCTCTCCCGCATGAACAAGGAGGTCTTGGCGGTGCAGCTCTCGCCGGAGCTGCGTCGGCGTCTGGCGTTTTTTGCCAGCCAGTTTGAGCTCTGTGAGGAGGCGGGGGCTCAGTTTGAGTACAAAACGAAGGACACGGTGAAGCTGGCGGGGGTTGATTTTTCGGCGCTGCCGGAGAACTCCGGGCGTGATCTGGTCAAGGATCTGGGCAGTCAGACTCGAAATGGGCTCTCGGTGCGGGCGCTGATGACCTCCCTGGTGTACGTGAAGGCGATGGCGTATTTCCGAGGGCGCTCGGAGGTCTCCTTTGAGGATGTGCGGCAGATCCTGCCTTTTGTGTTGCACGACAAGCTGGTTCAAAATCCGGACTCTCCCTTTTTTGACAAGCCGGGTCATCATCTGTTTCGGGTGGACAAGATCTCGTGGATTCGTAACCTCTTCGATCTGAGCTGTGCCGAATACGACCGCTTGGGTGGTGAAAAAGGCGATGCGGTGCTCCTCCTGGAGCAATCCTTTGAGCGGGGGCTGGACGGACTGCATGAGGCGGATGTACGCAAACGGATGGTGGAGATCGAACAACTGCTGGCAAGCTGGACGACGGGGCGTAAGCTCTACGGCCCGATGTTTGATGATGTGCTCAAGCTCAAGTATCTGCATCAACGGTATACGAACTATCTGACGTGGCTCCAGTGGAAGGGGCGCTAGCATCACTCCCCGGGGGAAATTAAAGCGAGGGCGGGAGGCATGGGGTTGAATCGATGCCCAGAGGCGTCGCCCCCCCACCGCCCCTCGGATTTTTCTGCCACGGATGAAACGCGGATGAGGAGAGGAGCTTCGGTTCGCAGAACTTCGGATTCAGGTGGATGGTGTCCCGTGCGCGTGATGCGTGCGCGTCATGCATGCGCGTGATGCGTGCGTGTGATGCGCGTGATGCATGCGCGTGATGCGCGTGGCAGGGCTCAAGCGGGAGAGAGATGATACATCAGGCGAGATTCTATCTGCTCAGGGAGCTGCATCGGGTCCACCATACATGCCCATGTCATTGCGGCTTCCATCCACATCATTCTGAGAAGCCGTCGGATTTCCTGCGTTGAGCGCCGGACTCTTGGACAGCAGATGGAAGTCATCATTTGCGGTGATATGATCCCGACTATAGGCCACAAAGGATGCAGGCGCTGAGATATTCCCATTCCGCCCAGTCATCTCCAGCAGAGAGCCTCCGTAGCGGATACGATAGCCATAAACATCGTTATAGGAAGCGTCGAAGGTGTTTCGACCTTTTCCATAGAGTGCGATGGAAGCCCCACCCGCCACGATATTGTTCTCGAAGCGCACCTGCGCATCGGCCATCCACACATCACCCGTCACAGTAGACCAGTTTCCGGCGAAGGTATTGTTGCGCAGCGTGACGTCCTCGCAGACGTGTAAAGAGAGTCCCCCAGCACCGTTGCTCTCGGTCGCGGTATTGGCTTGAACCAACGAATGACGCATCAGGAGCTCTGTGCCATAAGCGTACAAAGCGCCGGCCCAGGTTCCGTCATTGTCCACGAGCGCTGTTCGTGTCAGGCTCAAGGTGCTGAGATAAGCGTAGATCGCCCCCTGCTCACCGGCATTATTCTGAAACCGACTGTCCAGCAGCTCCAGAGTGCTTTCAGAGTCCAGGCTGAGCGCCGCGCCCTGGTCTCCCGTATTCTCTTCAAAGATGCAGCTTACACATTGCACCGTTGAATACCAATCGATGCCCATACCACCCGCATAACTGGCGTCGTTCCGAATGAGCCGCATGTCCGTGAAGACATGAGCGCCTCCCGAAACCAGCAAGGCGCCCCCATACCAATCCGAGCTGTCGCGGAGGGTGAAACCCGTCACATGACTCTCAGCCGCCTCGATGGTCATCACCCGCCCATACCTTCCCAGACCCGACAGCGTGGTGACAGCAGAGCCTCCCTCAGACTCGAGCTTCAAGGGCTTACGAATGATCACACGCTCTGAATAGAGACCCGGAGCCACCTGCACTCTCTCGTGCTCAAAGGCGGCATCCACCGCACTCTGAATGGAGGCAAACTGCGACGGAACCTTGAGCACCCCCAGCGCCGAGACATTCACAGCATCGAGGAGACTGTTCACCCGTCCATCGTTGGCCATCAGACTCAAGGTGAAGGTGCCGCGTACATCGGGCTCAAAGGTCAAGGTGCCATC
The DNA here is from genome assembly GCA_046075485.1 of Myxococcota bacterium. GTDB lineage: Bacteria > Myxococcota_A > UBA796 > JAJRTE01 > JBJTQF01 > JBJTQF01. The sequence goes on from JBJTQF010000200.1 coordinate 13,123, forward strand.
GGCTGCCACCTCGAGGTCTTGCGTGCTGAGCTGACTCTCCGCAGGTTTCTGCGTCAAGCTCCAGACATACGTGAGGACATCACCATTGGGATCGTCACCCGAAGCGGTCAGGATGAGACGTTCTCCCAGCTCCACCGAGTCATCTTCTCCGGCATACGCGACAGGGCGATTGTCAGAGGCATCCCGTGGATTCTGTCCTGCCAGAAGCTCCGCCAGATCAGAGATGCCATCCACATCGGTGTCAGGACTGGAAGGATCAAGTCGGAGGGTATATTCCTCCAGATTGGTCAGTCCATCCGCATCGAGATCCAGCGCACTGTCATCCTGGTTGGGATCCAATCCGTAGCGGAGTTCCCATCCATCCGTCATACCATCGCCATCAGAGTCGGTCATATCGGCACCCAGAGGCCCCCCCAGGTTGCCCATATCATTGCGAGAGCCATTCGGATCTCGATACTGCGCTGCCGGATCCCCTGCGTCGATGGCAGGGCTCACCGGAGAGAGGGTAAAGTCGTCGTTGTTGGGATCTCCGTCGTTGGAATAGGCCAACAGTGCGGGATCACCGCTGAGGTTTCCATCCGTTCCAATCGGGTCAATTCCGTCCAGCGTGGGGCCGAGTGGGTAACTCCCAAAGAGGTTATAGGCCACCGTTGTCTGGCCATTCATGTTATACAGCGCGGCGCTGCTCTCACTTCCGGCAAAAATATTGTTACGCAGCTCCACCGACCCCATATTGAGAAAAACATCCGCAGGACCACTGCTGACGTTATCGACGAAGAGGTTGTTGACCAGTGTGGCACGAGTACCATCATAGACTTCCACAGCGGCGGAGTCAGAGTCTCCTTGTGTATTGTTCCGCACCACGTTATTGCTCATCGTCAGCTCAGACAGAGAGGCCCAGAGTCCACCTCCATCGTACCATGCCTCATTGTCCCGAATCTCGGTATTGATGAGCTGCACCGTGCTGTAGTAGTCGCTGTAGAGCGCCCCCCCCAGCGCATAGGCTTCATTCTGAGCCAAACGAGTGTCATGGACGTTGAGCACCCCCCACTCCACCCCCAAAGCACCGCCGTAGTCTGAGCGGTTGTCCTCGACGATGCAGCGGGTGAGGTTGAGCTGGCTGCTGGAGATCGAGACGGCCCCTCCCACAAAACCTGCGCCATTCCGAAGGGTAAAGCCCTCCAGCGTCGTACCCTCGGGCTCACCGCTCACCACACTCACCACCGCGCCGAGCTCCTCCGCATCGAGGATGGTCAGCTCCGGTCCTTCCGTGCTGGTGAGATAGAGCCCCTTGCCCTGAAAGTCGAGCCGCTCAAAATAAGTGCCCGGCGCCACCCGGATGAGGTCTCCCGAAGCCGCCGCGTGGATGGCCTCCTGAATGGTGGCATACTGAGCAGGCACTTGGAGCTCCTGGCCTCCCTCGACGAGTGGCATCGGCTCAGCACCTTTCTCCGGTGTTGCGAGAGCCTGGTTCATCCGCAGACCGCCAGGCTTGGCCTTCACCAGCGGAGCCGGAGGGGTCACCAACAGGCGGCGATGATCTCGTACACGGTCCACCGACACCGACTCAGACGATGGAGTGACCTTCTCCACACGCTCTGAAACACGCAGACTCGCGGCGGCCACGGGCTGACTCAAGGTGCCGAGTAAGGAGGCTGTGAGGGTGAGTGCCACACTCCAGCGCCCAAGCTGGCCTTGTTTATAGTTTCTCAGAGTCTTAGATAAAGTCCGATTGTTAAAACGGGGTCTCATGGGGTATTCTCCAATCATATGGGCAGTATGCAGAATGCAGAATGCAGAATTCAAAGGAACGATAGACCTGCATTGCACCCATACTAGCGACAGGAGAATCTCAAAACTTTCACCGGAGAAGTGATTATTTTTAGGAGAGCAGCACCAGAAGAGAGCGGGGCATTGTTCAGGACTCACGCGCGCAGCCCTCAGAGGCGCGGAGCCCTCAGAGGCACGGAGCCCTCAGACGCTCAGCAGGGCGGAAGGAGAAGCCATCACCGTCGGTCGAATGCGTTCTTTCACATCCATGCTCAAGACATCCGCTGGAGGCGGAAGCCCACGTCGCCAGGGTGGATCGACCCCCTTGCCCACCTCCTCGAGCATGGCCCGCTTGATGGCGGCAAACCCGTAACCTTCTCGCCAAGCGCGATGAATGGCCAGCCCTGCGCTCCAGCCCCCTTGTGCCAGGCGATATTCCACCCACGCCCAGCGCGCACTCGTCGAGCGCACCTCCGCACGGGGTCGGATGCCTTGTGCCATCCGCTTCAGACGGCGCTCGAGCACAGGGATTTCCTCAAACGGGCTGCCATCGAGGGGGGTATTCCGCTTAGAGACAAACGGAGAAACCCCCAACGCCACGGGAATGATCTTCGACAGCTCCCGAATGAAGCGGATCAGCTCCTCGATGTCGTCGTCGGTCTCTCCGGGCACACCGATCATCATGTAGACCTTGAGGGCGGCCATGCCGACTTCCGCCGCCAGCTCCGCACTGCGCATCAGGTGTTTCTCTTGGATGCGCCGCTCGAGACCTCGCCGCAGACGCTCCGAAGCACCGTCACTGGCCACCGTCAACTGGCGATAGCCCCCCTGACGAAAGAGCTGGAGCAGCTCCGGGGTCATCTTATCGGCCCGTAAGCTGGAGATGCCCAGCCCTCGCCCCGACTCTACGATGGTGCGCACCAGCTCCGGCAAGCGTGGATGGTCACTCACCGCCGCTCCGACCAGCCCCACCTTTTTAGCGTCCGCCGGAATCAACGACAGGAGCTTCTCCGGCGTCACCAAGCGCATGCCTCCATTGGTTGAGCGGCGCATCACACAGAAGGTACAGCCGCGAGAGCATCCACGCTCCGCCTCCACCAGAAACATATCCGAGAGCTCGGTATGAGGCGTCATCAGCGCCGAATACGCAGGCAGTCGCTCATCGGGAGCCGCCAGGATCCCGGGGAGATGCTCCCCATGCACCGAGGGCACGTAAAACCCCGGCTGCTGGCTCAGCCGCTCGAGGAGCTGATCCCGTCGTGGCAGCTCGCGCGCGAGGTGCAGGAGTGAAAGGGCAGCTTCCTCCGCTTCACCCATGACGACCACGTCCACGAAGGGGCCCAGCGGCATGGGGTTGGAGAAGGTCAGCGGTCCTCCCACCACCACCAGCGGAAAACGGTCTCCGCGCTCACGGGCGAGCACGGGCAAGCCACTGAGCTCGAGCACTTCAAAGAGGCCGGGCAGCTCCAGCTCGTAGGCCACCGAGACCATGAAGAGATCGAGGTCACCCACATGGGTCTCGGTCTCGTAGGTAAAGAGCGGCATCCGGCTTTTGCGGAAACGAGGCACATCGTCGGGTAAGAAGGCCCGCTCCGCGCTCAAGGCCGGGTCTTCGTTGATGAGCCGATAGAGGGTCTGAAATCCGAGCGAAGACATCCCCACATGGTAGGGGCTGGGATAGACCAGGGCCACGCGGACATCTTTATCATGGGAATGGCGCGCACCACGCTCAGCGTCTTTGCGGCGGCGCACCTCTTCGATCAAGCTCCAATCCATGCGATCATCACCTTTGTTGTGGTTGGCAGGAATATGTAGATAACTGGTTCGGGGTGATGTGTCAGTCTCTTTCTTTTGCAGGCATGCCTGTAAGCAATGATCTGGTAAAATACGCTTCTATTACGAATCTAGCGCAACCCAGCCACGTTGAGGATGCTTATGAACAAATCAACCATCGTCTTGAGCCTGTCGTTGCTCCTGGGCACCCTGCTGCCCACACGAGCCAGCGCACAGGAATGGCCCTACACTCGACAAAATCCCGCACGCACCGGATTTGCCAGCGGAGCCGGTGAGATAGATGTGCCTGCTGTACGCTCGCGCGCCTACCTGGGCGGCACACTCACCTCAAACAGCGTCTACATCCGCGACGTCAACAACGATGGCCGCGTCGAAGCCGCCGTGGTGGTCAGCGGTAAAGTCCTGCTCAAAGACATGCAAGACCGAGTGTTGTGGGATACCCTCAACATCCAGGCCACCGAGATCCTCGCCGACGGAGACTTCGACGGCGACAAAAACCCGGAGCTGCTGGTGCTCGGCAACGATGGCCTTCACCTCCTGCGTGGTCGAGATGGTGCCATCTTGTGGAAGAAGTCCGGCTGGACCAGCTCCGAAAACCGCACCAACACCCAAAATACCAAGCTCGTCGATATCAACCGCGACGGAAAGCTCGACATCATCGTCAAACCGCACTGGATCTCCAGCGGGCTGGTCTACGCTTATAGCTTTCGTAACGGCATCCGCTCCAACGCCGATGAGAACCTGCTCTGGTCACACAGCATCCAGGGCACCCTCAAAAACGGCTACTTTCCAGTGGTGGCCGACATCGACGGAGACACGCAGCCGGAGGTCTTCAGCGCCATCGGCAGCGCCATCGACACCTGCAACGCCACCAATGGGGCGGATGAGCGATACATCGCCCTCCCCACCAGCATGTATGGAGGCCGCACGGAAGTGGTCAACCTCGACAGTGACCCTCAGCTTGAGGTGCTGTTGTACTCGAGCTTGAGCGACAAGTCGATCACCCTGTTCGACTTTTCAAAGCAGAACTCGACCTTTATGGCGCAAGCACTGTTCAGCGCCGGAGATGCCCTCGCGGCTCCTTATCAAGCGGTGGTGGATCTGGACAAGGACGGAAAGCCGGAGATCCTCGCCAATCGATTTGATGGCACACGCTGGAATGCCCTGCTCTATCGCTACACCGAAGGCAGCACCAGCGGCACGCTGACGGTCTTGGCCAGCCTGAGCAACGCCTACCTGCTGGGGGCTGCGGACCTCAACGGAGACGGCTTCCCCGAGCTGCTCGCACGCAACACCGTGGAAGGCAAACGTCTGCTGGAGCCCTTCGCCACCGTCACCGGGTATGCCTTCGCCGAGGGCGCACTCAGCGCCGTCTGGCAGCTCAATCGTGCCGCCATTCCGCAGGTCGGAGAGCGGGGGACTGCCAGCCTCAACACCCTCGCCACCGATGGCTCACTCGTCACCCAAGACGTGAACGGAGATGGGGCCCTGGATCTCTATCTGAGTGTCGATGAAGACCGTGACAACCTCGCCGACGGCCTGCGCATCTACTCTTTTAAGGGCGGAGCGCCGAAGATGCTCCAGGAGCAGCTCTATGCGGAGGGTTATGGCTTAACCCTCTTGCGGGTGGGGGATGGCTTGAGCAGCCCCTCCGCCATCGATGAGCTGGCGGTGCTCGACACCTATGGTTTTTTGAAGATTCTCGGACCTCGGCTGGAGACCCGTGCCAGCCTCAAGGTGGGAGGGTATTTCCGGCGTTTTGCTCAGGTGCTCGACGCCAATCAGGATGGAGACGCGGAGCTGGTGGTGGCCAACTCCGCCAACGTGCTGCGCTCGCTGGATCCGTTCCTGCTCGACCAGACCGGTGAGATCGGCTTGGGGGATGAATATTGGGCTTATAGTGGCCTCACGACGCAGTATGGCTTGGCAGCGGACTTTTACGGAGATGGCAACAAGGAGTTTGTAGTGCGCAACGCTCGAAACTCCGGCAGCATCCGCTTGGAGCTGCTCGACGCCGACGGCATCGTCCTGGAGTCTCTGGAGCTGGCCTCCAATCCCTATAACTTTGTGGTGAGCAACTTCGTCGGAGACAGCACTCTGGATGTGTTCGCTACTCGGCTGGGCAGCGACGGACAATATTATAACTTCGTCGTGGATGGTGCGAACTGGACCAAAGTCGCCTGGGAGAGCAAAGCGGTCTATCCCGATACCACCACCTCTCCGGTAGAAGACCTCACCGCCATTCCCATCGACTTCAACGGAGATGGGCGAGACGATATCTTCTATGGTCATCAGTGGTATGTCTGCCGGATGGCGGGTCTGACCGGTGTGCAAGGTGCCTGCTCGACCCGGGATACGTACTTGTTTGGCTGGGGCATGGCCAAAGGAGAAGTGGATGGAGATGCCGAGCCGGATGTCGCCCTCTTCCAGCCTCAATATGTCAGCTTGATGAACCTCAACAGCAGCCTCAACTACCGGCTTGACCGTGCCAGCGGAGAAACCAGCGCCTGGCCCAGCACGAGCGTGGTCAAAGACGGCGCGCTCGCCGATGCCGATGAGGACGGGAAGTCTGAGCTGTATGTGGCCAACCGAAACACCCTCTACAAGTTTAACCCGAACGGCAGCACCGCCTGGATCCTGCGGCTGGAGAACGGCGTGGAGATCTCCAGCGTCACCAGCAACCGGCTGGGCAGTGTGACCGTGGGTGATACCGATGGAGATGGGGCGCTCGAGGTGCTGGTGGGTGCCACCGACGGCTTTTTGTACTGCATCGATGCCCTCACCGGGGATATCGAGTGGGTCAACGAGTTCTATTATCAGGTGGGAGAGCCCGTGCTGGCCGACACCGATGGCGACGGCACCCTCGACATCGTGGTGGCAGTGGCGGATGGCCATGTCTATGTGCTCACCCGTGCCACCCTCGGCGCGGTCCAAAATGTGCGAGATGCAGCGGTGTCTCCCGAGGGCCAGATCTTAAATCCCGGTGCCGATGCCAGTCAGACCGAGGTGATCGAGCGACTGGGTGCAACCTGGGATGCGGTGCCGGGTGCCACTGGGTATATGATGGCGGTGCTCAGCGACCGCAACACCTACGTGGTCGATTGGATGGACGTGGGCAATACCACGCAGCTCGTGATCACCGACAGCCGTTTGGTGTATGGCCGGAGCTATCGGGTGCTGGTGCAGGCCTACGACCGAGACCGCAACGGCAGTCCCTGGTCCAGCTCCAACGGCATCGAGATCATTGACGTCGCACCTCCCACCATCTCAGACTTGGTGGCCGATCCCAGTCCGTTTAATCCAGACTTGACCACCACCACCATTCACGCCCAGCTCTCCGACCTCACCGGCTTGGTGTCGTATAAGCTGGAGATCCTCTCGGCGAGTGGCACGCTGGTCTATACCCGGAGTGAGGGCACCAGCTCAACCTCTGTGACCCTGGCCCTTCCCTGGAATGGACGCAACAGCTCGGGGATCCGGCTGGCGGATGGACTGTATACCCTGCGTATGACCACCACCGACTACGGCGGCCATAGTGTGGTGCTGGATGGCTCAGTGGAGCTGGTCTCGGATATCCCCACCCCCACCCCGGAGCCCACGCCGGAACCGACGGCCACACCATTGCCTCCCACTCCGACCCCGGTGCCACCCACGCCGACCCCACTTCCTCCGACGCCCACGCCGGTGGAGCCGACCTCAACGCCGGGGGAGCCGACCTCAACGCCGGTGCCCCCCACGCCGACCCCGGTGCCCCCCACGCCGACCCCTGTGCCCCCCACGCCGACCCCGGTGCCCCCCACGCCGACCCCGGTGCCTCCGACCGCCACGCCGGAGCCGAGCTCGCCGACGCCTACGGTGGAGGTGACGCCCACGGAGCTTCCGGGGACTGCGACGCCTGAGCCGGTGACCCCCACGTCCACTCCGGGGGGGGTGACGCCAGCCCCGACCACGGATCCAACCGGAGAGACACCCACGCCGACCAATCAAGATCCTGCTTCGGGGTGTGCCTGTACCCTCGAGAGCGGAAGTGCAGCGCAAGGAGAGACCCATCTGGGGGGCTTGCTGGTGCTGCTGGGGGCGGTGGGGCTCCTGCGTCGTCGTCGGACTGCGGGCCGAGGCTGATATGCGTGCGCACACACCCTGACATACAATGCAGAGGTGTGTGCGCCTCCACACACATTTTTGAGAAGATCGCGTCCATCCTGCTCCCACCCTTCATTTCTCAACCGCTTGATATCCCTTCATTTTCCCTGCCCACCTCAGAATTACTTTCCTAAACCCACACGTTGGCACAATTCTTGGAACACTTCAGGGTGTACCCACTGGGTGCTTTCACATCTTCTGCAATCATCACGGCCTGCTCATCTTGGGAGTTTTCTCTATGCTGTACTCACCTGCTCTCTCTGCTCGGAGGCGTTATCTGCTGACCTCTGCGCGGCTTTTGTGGATGTCGATGCTGCTCTTGTTGGGGGCGTGTACGTCTGAGCCTCCTGAGCCAGAGCCCTTGATGTTGGATGGATACAATCTGGGCTCGGTGAATGGTTTTGCCTATGAGATGACGGAGAACAGTCCCATGGTGGTGTTCTCCAGTGTGGGGCGTCTCTGCGAACGGATGACGAAGATAGAGGCTCCGACGGGTTATTACTGGGTGGCGTCGGTGGGCTCTTTTCGGGGATATGCGGCGATCAACACGGAGGAGGGGCTTCGTGAATACACCACGCTGCAGGTGAGCCGGAATGTGGGCGACTGTCAAGGCTCACTGCTGGCGCGGCTCTTGTTCAATCAGCCTTGTAAACGCACCGTCACGGCCACGTTGGAGTTCGACACGGGGGATGTTCTCACCTTTGAAATGACGGACTCGGAGGACGCCCATCGTTGTGCGGCACCCTTTTACAACGGCATAGACTATGTGACGCCCGCAGAGCAAGCGCCCTAAAAACCGGGAATGCTCACGTTTCTCCCTTTTATATACAGTCTCTCTGGAGGACCATATTATGTTTCAGCATCTTCATATCTCTGTGTCGCGGGGGATGTTTGGGTCTGCCGTGCGGTTAAAGTGGGCGGTGTTGGTGGGTGGAGGGCTCTTGTCAGGCCAGCTCATGGGCTGTGATGAGCTCTCGGACTGTCGGGGCGAAGAAGAAGTCTACCCGGTGATGGTGAAGGCGGAGCCCAGCTTCACGTATTCGGAGCTGGTGGAGGCCACGGCTCCGCCGGTTAATGTGGGACCGGAAGACGGTGGAAAACGGGTGATTCAGGCGTGGGATTGTATCGACGTCAACTGGTGGGCTCCGGTGCCTCCGATGAAGATCGTGATGGTGAAGAGCGATCTCAACGAGTGTGAGCTGTTTGAGCGCATCCAGGTAGAGACGTATGCCTGCTACAGTCAGGAGGGCTCGGATCGCCCCTATCGCGACTACGATCTGGATGGGCTGGCGCCTTACGAGGGTGACTGTGACGACGCCGATCCAATGGTCCAGGCGCTGGATGAGGACGGAGATGGGCTCAATGACTGCCTGCCGGGGGATATCATCGAGGAGGAGACCTCTCCGACGCCGGAGCCTGAGAGCTCACCCACCTCCACGCCTGACAGCACGCCTGACAGCACGCCGACGCCGGGGCCTGACTCCACGCCGACGCCGGGGCCTGAGAGCTCACCCACCTCCACGCCTGACGGCACGCCTGACTCTACGCCGACGCCGGGTCCGTGAGCGGATACGGTCCAGCATTTTTTGCTTACGCCTTAACGATCTTCACCTGGGTTTTGGTGGGCATGTGCAGGAGTGGGAGGTACTCCCACTTCGGGAAGGGCCCTTCGTGCAGGGGCCGGAGCCCTTTGGCGCTGAGCTGCCGGGCGAGGGCCACGGTGAACTGCACAGACTCCATCCAAGCGACGTGATATCCCAGACAGAAGTGAGGGCCTCCGCCAAACTGAACCAGCTCTAGGGCTTCAAGTGCGCCTTGTTTTTCGATCCAACGTTCAGGCTTAAAGCGCTCGGGTTCGGGATACAGGTTGGGGTTGCGTGAGAGCTGGATGATGGGAATGGTGATATCGGTTCCCACGGGGACGGTTTGTCCGGCCAGCTTAAACTCCCCATTGACCCGGCGTCCATCCTGCGTTACCGGAGGATTGAGCCGTAAGGCTTCACGAAACACACCTTCCGCATACGGCAAGCTGCGGAGTGTTTTGGGCACGCGGGGCACTTCGGGGGCGGCGGTGGCTTCTGCGACGAGCTTTTCCCAGATCTCGGGTTGTCTGCCGAGCACGACGGTCATCCAGGCCATGGTCGAGGCGGTGGTTTCGTGTCCGGCGAGCACGAGCAGGCGCAGGTTGTCGAGCAGCTCTTGTTCGGTGAGGCCATCGCCGCTGTCGTCTCTGCCCTGGACGAGCTGGGTGAGGAGTTTACCGGGTTCGGGGTTCTCGCGCACGCGGGCGACGAGCTCTCTGAGTTTTACATCCAGCCAGGCTTTTGCGTTGCGACCGCGCCGGAGCGGGAATCCAGGAAGATCCCACGCGGGTGGCACCAGGAGGAGCATAAACTCTTCGTAGTGGTGTCGCCACTCGGGGAGCTCGTCGGCGGGAGCGCCGATCATGCGGAAGAGCACGTTGAGGGTGAGCTCGCGGGTGGCGTGTAAGATGGGGAGGGTCTGGCCTTCTTGCAGGGAGGCGGTCCAGGCTTCGATGATCTCGGCCATCATGGGGCCCAGCTCGGTGCCTCCCAGCCCTTTGGGGGTGAAGGGGGTGTTCATGGCGCCGCGCATCCGGGTATGTTTTTTGCCGTCGTGAACGAGCAGAGACTGTCCGAGAAAGTCACCGGCCATCTCCCCGAGGTGTTCGGAGGTGGTGCCTTTGTTGCGGAAGACGTTGAAGACGTCGGGGTCGGTACAGCAGAGGCTGCTGCGGCCAAAACCGCCATCGATCCAGAAGGTATTTCCGAAGCGGCTCTCGGCGGCCTGGATAAAGCCCAGCAGGTTGCGGCTGGTGGTAAAAAAGTGTCCAAAATAGGGCCAACCGCCTGGCACAACAGGGAAACCCGCACGCATGGTCGGCTTTTGGTTAAAGGGAAGAAAAAACATGCCACCCTCCATTTTTCATTTCACTGACGTTTGTCAGAAAATATGCGAACTTTCATACCAGATTGCAAGTGCTTTTTGGCTCAATTGTGGGGCCATACTGAGAAATGGGGCCGCTGAGACTGCTAATAAACGCTTGTTGTCACCCACGCGGCGGGTTATGACCGTTGAACGCACGGGCTGGTCTTGAAGCGGCTGGCAGGGCATCTTGTAAGAAGTGGGGGGGGCGGCAAGACTGCGGAAGGAGCTGTTCTTAGGCCAGGGGCTCAGGGTGCCAGCTCGGGCAGCTCGAGGGCTGCTTGAACCAGTCCTTGAAGCTGATCATGGCGGGTGAGCAGGCTTAAGCTGGCGTTGAGAAAAGCATCGAGCTGAGCAGGCAGGTGATAGAGGGTTCCATCCAGGTCAATTTCTCCCTGGAGCTTTCCGACGCTCGCGCGTGTGAGGGTCGAGATCAGGGCTGATTCGAGGGCATCCATGCTCGGGCGCTGCTCGTCGAGGGCTTCTCGAGCGGCCATGAGTCGGGTGCGTGAGAGGTTCGGGCCTTCTTGAAAGGCACGGAGATCGGTGAGGCCGTGGAGTCGGTGCATGCGAAGGATGTTTCGACCGACCATCCGGTTGCGTCTTCGCCACATCTGGGGGTCGTGGTGGTGGTCGTGACGGCAGCGGGCCAGCTCTGAATAATACACTTTGAGGCCCAGCTCCCGCTCGAGACGGTATCCGAGCTCGAGGTCGTCGTGGGAGGGCTCAACAAAGTCTTGGTGAAAGCCACCCACAAACTGGAGAGCCGCTCGAGGCAGGCTCAAATTTCCGGTCCAAAAGGTGTGGTAGTCGTACCACGCACCGTTTTTGAGCTGGAGGGTGTGGGTAAAGCCATAATCTTCCAGGACTCGGCAGAAGGGGTCTTGTCGCAGCTCGTGGGTGAAACAAAAGGTGCCGAGTACGGCAGCGGGGGTCTCAAGGCTGCGATGCACGTTGACGTGAACATCCACCAGATCGAGGGCGGCCCGAACATCATCGTTTAGGAAGAGTACCAGCTCTCCGGTGGCATGAGAAAGCCCTACGTTTCGAGCCCGAGCAGGGCCACCGTGAGGCACCGTCAACACGGTGAGCTTGAGGGCAAGTCCCAGGCGAGCAATGGCTTCTCGTGGGTCGGTGGGAGAGGCATCGTCTACCACAATCACCTCGAGCTGCTCTCGGGGGTAGGTCTGGCGCTCGAGCTCTCGGAGGAGACGACAGAGGTGGGCCACACGCTCGTAGGTGGCAATGATGATGGTCACGGTGGGGGTCTGAGTCATGAAGCCACTCCGCAAGGTATCCGCATCCACAACCTCGGTCTTCCAAATAAGCTCGGCACGAAGTTGGCTCATAGAGTAGGCTATGAGGACAGACTTTTCAATCGTTACGGCGTCAGAGGGCGAAGATGAGCCCCAGTGGAACCCCAGCCGGGTCATGCTGCAGCAGAAGCTGGAGGGAGCTTAGAGGCTCAAAAATGCGCGTCCCCCTCTCGATACGACGCCTGTTTGTCATCCCACACGCTGCGCGAGCTGAGCCTTCAGCCATGCCAGCTCGTCGGCCATTCTCGCACGCTCGGCTTGTTCGGCGTTCAGCTTCTCTGATAAGGCGAGGGCTGCGGCTTCTGCACGGGTGCGCTCCGCTTGTTCGGCGTCCAGCTTTTCAGATAAGGCGAGGGCTGCGGCTTCAGCACGGGTGCGCTCGGCTTCTGCACGGGTGCGCTCGGCCTGTTCGGCGTCCAGCTTTTCCGATAAGGCTTGAGCGGCGGCTTCTGCGCGGGTGCGCTCCGCCTCTGCTCGGGTGCGCTCGGCCTGTTCGGCGTCCAGCTTTTCCGATAAGGCTTGAGCGGCGGCTTCTGCTCGGGTGCGCTCGGCTTGTTCGGCGTCCAGCTTTTCCGATAAGGCGAGGGCTGCGGCTTCTGCACGGGTGCGCTCGGCTTCTGCACGGGTGCGCTCGGCCTGTTCGGCGTCCAGCTTTTCTGATAAGGCGAGGGCTGCGGCTTCTGCACGGGTGCGCTCCGCCTCTGCTCGGGTGCGCTCGGCCTGTTCGGCGTCCAGCTTTTCTGATAAGGCTTGAGCGGCGGCTTCTGCGCGGGTGCGCTCCGCCTCTGCTCGGGTGCGCTCGGCCTGTTCGGCGTCCAGCTTTTCCGATAA
>JBJTQF010000201.1:0-15096 GCA_046075485.1 Myxococcota bacterium
GAACGCTTATCCTGCTCCACCCTATCCCGGACAGAACGCTTACCCGGCTCCGCCTTATCCGGGACAGAACGCTTACCCTGCTCCACCCTATCCCGGACAGAACGCTTACCCGGCTCCACCCTATCCCGGAGAGAACGCTTATCCTGCTCCGCCCTATCCAGGACAAGGACCACAGGCCACGTCACCCCATCCCGGACACCCACATCCGGCACCCGGAACGTATCCAGCTCCAGCCTCCGCCTCCGCCGGCGCCGGGAGGCACACGGCACCCGCGCCAACCGCTCCAACACAGGCGGTACAGGCCGCTCCAACAGCCTCCGCCGTCCAGTCGCTGGAGAAACGCCCCAGCCGAGCCGCTCCGACTCCCCCCGAGCGCGATACCCGCTCCGCCCTCCAGCCGCTGCCTCCTCGCACCGGACTGGTTCTGGCTCCGCTGCGCCCCCGAGAGCTGATGGGCCTCGCGTTGAGCGGATTGGCGGCACTCGGCGCTGGCATGCTCGGCGTTCAAACCGGCATCCCGATTTTTACCGTTCTCAGCGTATTATGTCCCCTGCTGAGTGTTATCACCGGCATCTGGCTCTGGAGACGACACCGCTCCGAGCCAGTGACCGATGAGGCACACCTCGAGCGCGCCCTCGTCCTACTCGCCGACCAACACGGCGGAAGACTGCGCGTGGTAGACGTCGTTCGCACCCACGGCCTGAGCTTCGATGAGGCTCAAGCCACACTCAATCGTTTGGTGTCCAAAGGACACGCGGTTCTCGAGTTTGATCCTGAAACCCAAGGGCCTGTATATCGGCTGGGCTGAAGCGGAGCCATACGGCTCCTCGAGCTGGGAGGTCATGAGCAGTCATGGATGAACAACGACCCACAGGCGCATCGTCGGTGACGCCAGAACAGGCCAGAACCCTACCACTCGTCGAAGGTGAGCTGATGGCTCCAGGAGAGCTCTCCGATCCGAACAGTCCAGCGGCCTCCACCGCTTACCCCGGACTGCCTCCCGGTACAACACCCGCCGCACTCCCCCCCGGAAGTAACGGCGAACATGGGCTCGTCCCCAGTGGCTCACCCTATCCCGGCTGGAACGGAGCAGCCCCCGGCTGGCCCATGCCTCAGCAAGCATATCCCCCCGCCCCCGTGTGGCCCTATGGCGCTCAAGGGCCCCAAGCAGGCACTCAAGGCATGCCGCCCAGCTCGTCCAGCGGCTATCCTGCGGCCCCTCCCTACGGACACGGGATGCAAAACATGCAGGCCCCTCCAGGTATGCAGGCCCCTCAAGGTATGCAGGCCCCTCAAGGTATGCAGGCCCCTCAAGGTATGCAGGCCCCTCAATGGTACGGTTACGCCGGAATGCCTAACCCAAACCAACCCTACCCCTACCCCGGAAACCACACCCAAGCACCTCAAGGGTATCCCATGCCCAGCACTCACGCGCCCAATATGATGCAAGGCTATCCCATGCCCCATCATACACCCCACGGCATGATGACCCCTCAGCAGATGGCTCCTCAGCAGATGGCTCCTCACATGCAACAGCCGCTGAGCAGCTCCAACATGAACGGACAGGCTCAACACCCCCACATGATGAGCGGACAACCCATGCCCTCCGGCATGATGAACCCCACATTCCAACAGCAGGGGATGCAACCGCAAGGGATGCAACCGCAAGGGATGCAAGGCCCCTACGGGTACGGCATGATGCCCATCAATGTGGTCGTACAAAACCACAACAGCGCCCCCCAGGTGATGCACCAGGCCGCACAGAATCAGCCCGGACAGAATCAGGCAGGACATGTCACCCCCGTCTATCAACCCGCTCCGCTCCCCCCCATGTCGAGTGTGGGATACTCCACCGACCGAGATGTGCTGGTCCGCACCCACGCCCGCTCCAAAGGGGTGGCCGTGCTGCTGGCCTTCTTCTTGGGCTGGCTCGGCGCTCAACGCTTTTATCTGGGTCAGACCGGCTGGGGCATACTCTCGTTGCTCCTGTTCTGGACCCCACTTCCAGCAATAATCGGGATCTGGCAAGGCTTTAAGCTGCTCTTCATGTCGCAAGAAAACTTCGACCGACTCCATAACTACGAACGACAGCTCGGTCCCGGCCAGAGCTAACCCCCCAAGGAGCATCCCATGCCCTCCGCTCTCAAAGGATTGCTGCTTGCCCTGCTGCTGCTCCACGCCCCCTCACTGTCTGCACAAGATCAGGCCACTCGACAAGAACTGAAACGCACGGAGCTCTCAGGAGCACCCGGCATGGAAGTGGTCATGTCCGTCAGTGAGCTCAAACCCGGCATGGAGCTGCCCCTCCACCTCCACCACGGGGTCGAAGCCGGATATGTACTCGAAGGCGGACGCATCCAAGCCCCCGGAAAAGAAGCCGTCGAGCTCAAAACCGGCACACCCCTCATGAACCTCCGCGATATCCCCCACGCCGGATTTAAAGTCGTCGGCCATACGCCCATCAAACTGCTCACCGTGCATGTGGTCGATAAAGGGAAACCCCTCTACGATTGGATCCCCAAACCAGAGACACACCCCTGAGACATCACACCCCCGTCATGCCTGCGCCCAGCTCGGAGGCGGGGAGCCGACCGCCCCCACCCCGGCGCAGCGGAGCCGACCGCCCCGAGCCGTCCGCCCCCACCCCGGCCCGTGGGGGAGGGTGAGGACGCAGAGTTACGTCTCACAATCTGGACTTTTAGTTAGCCTCCACCCCAGAATTGGGGGGGAGGTTGGAGGAGAGGCGGTCGGTCAAGGTTGGAGGGGGGGCGGTCGGTCTGGCTTGCAGGGGGGGCGGTCGGTCTGGCTTGCAGGGCGGGCGGTCTGGCTTGCAGGTACGGGCAGGACGCATCAGGGCAAAACCTGCGAGGCAGGAGGCCCCCTCAAAAACCCATCACCGCCTGAAAACGACGCGCGCGCGGAAGCGAATGTTCCCAGTCCGCCAACAACGCCCTCAACGCCGAGATAAACGCCAGCGGCTGATCCAAGATCAGATGATGATGACTCTGCGGAATCTCAATCAACGGCGCATCCCGGTCCAACACCTCGTACATGTACTCGCTCGTCTCAGGAGGCACCACCGTACTAAACTCACCCCTCATCAGCGCCACCCGACACTTCACACTCGCCAAATAGTCGCTCATGGTGCGCGATGAGATGTTCATAAAAATGCGCGGGTCAAACTTCCAGGTCCAGCCCTCCTCGGTCTGCTTCAATGAGTGCCGAGCAATATGCTCCAGAATATAGTCGTTCTCACAAGGCTGATCCGGCACCAGGCGAAAATGACGCATGGCCTCCTCGTAAGTGGCATACACCCCCGGCTTCCGAAAGGTATTGCTGCGCGAGCTCGCCCGGCTCTCCGGATCAGGACGCTGCACCGGCGCATCCACAATCACCGCACCCGTAAGCTGCTCGCCATACAACGAAGCCACAATGATGGCCACCATGCCACCCATGCTGTGACCCACCAGCACCGGCGGCCCCACAAAATGCGACGCCTCCAACACCGCCATCACCTCGTCGGCAAAAAGCTGGCGCGGATACTCCACTCGACGGCCACTCTCGCCGTGACCACTCAGCTCCGGTGCCACCACATAATAATGTCGAGCCAACATCGGTGCCAAAAAGCTCCACCAATGAGCATGGGCCGCACCCCCATGCACCAAGAGCAGACCCGGTCGAGCCGGATCTCCCCAGTGCAGCACGTTGAGCGAACACCCCTGCACCTCCACTTTACCCACCCGGTAGGGCGTGGCAAGCGCCTCCCGAAACCACCCCGGTGCCTCCGCACGCACCTCACGCGGCACCGCGTCGAGCTTTTCGCCGTGATCGTCTTGCTTGTTCATGGTCAGACCTCCCGAGTCTCAGACAGTGCCCACTGCTCATCCAAAGGCATCACCCAGAGCTCTGTTCCCTTCTCGACCCGCTGCCAAGACTCCTCCGCCACCGCCAGCCCATGCGCACGGCTCATCGAACGCAACACCCCACTGCCCTGAGCGCCCGTCGAAGAAGCATACCATCGCCCCTGCTCTTCCCGTAACGTCACCCGCAAGAAATGAGGCATGCCCGGCCGCTTGCCCACACTGTCCTCCATCGTGGCCCGCAACAGACGACGATAGATGCGGGTATGACCCGCCATCCGCAACAAGGCAGGACGCACAAAGAGCTCAAACGAAACCAAGCTCGAGACCGGATTTCCTGGCAGGCCAAACACCGGGGTCTCCCCCCAGCGCCCAAACGCCAGCGGCTTGCCCGGCGTCATCTTCACCTTCCAAAACCCAAGCTGCATGCCCAACCCCTCGAGCGCCTCCTTCACAAAGTCATGCTCCCCCACACTCACCCCTCCAGAGGACAGGATCACGTCGGCACCCCGCGCTTCTCGAAAGGTCGCTTGAAGGGCCTCCACCCCATCGTGGGCCACCGGGAGCACCCGCGCAATCCCTCCCAGCGCCTGCACCATCGCCGCCAACCCATAGGAGTTGGTGTTGATGATCTGTCCGGGATGTGGCACCTCATCCGGCTCCGCCAGCTCGTCACCGGTGGCAAGAATGGCCACCACGGGCCGACGATATACCCGCACAAAGGCCCTCGGCGCACTCGCCAAGACCGCAATCTCCGCCGGTCTCAGCAGCGTGCCCGCCGAGAGCAGCAGGTCGCCCACCCGCTGATCCTCTCCCGCTCGGCGAATGTCGTTGCCTTCAGGCACCGCCGCAAGGATCTCCACCTCGTCACGCTGAAGGCTACGGGTCAGCTCCACCTTGATGATGGCATTGGCTCCCGGAGGCACTGGCGCACCGGTCATGATCCGGCTGGTTTCTCCAGCACCCACTGTCTGAGTGGGCACACACCCCGCCATCAGATCCTCGAGCACCCGCAAGCGCACCGGCGCATCCACACGCGCACCCAGGAGATCTTCCGCTCGCACCGCATACCCATCCATCGCGGAGTTGTCCCAGGGAGGCTGCTGACGACTGGCCAGCACCGACTCGGCACTCACCCGGCCCACCGCATCCAGCAGGCTGACCCGCTCCGTTCCCAGCGGCTCCACTTGAGCCAAGATCGCGTCACGGGCTTCTCGAACCGAGAGCATGAGGACTCCTTTCTGTTAAAGCGAGGTGAAAAACACCTCCTGCCAAAAGCTCAGGGGTCAGCGGATCGGAGGCGCTGCCAACCCCAAAGCACGCCGTCGGTCGGATGTTCAACCCGTCCCACCGACACAAACTGGTTACGCTTGAGCACCGTGGCGGAAGCACCTCGAAGGGCCTCCGTATGCGCCTGCACCCCCCGCACACGCGGATCGGCAAAGGCTCGGACCAACAACTGACGGGTGACTTCGGTGGCCAGCCCTCGCCCTCGCCAGAACGGGGCGATTTCGTAGCCCAGCTCCACCCAGCCGTCGGCGTCGGGGGAGCCTCGAAAGCCCGCCGTTCCCACCAGTCTTGCTGGATGAAGCTCAAGCTGCTCCGGGAGGATCACCAGGTGAAGCCACCACTCAGGAGGCTCTCCGCCCAGCTCCAGCCGCTCCAGGAAAAAGGGGAGGGTCTCCGCTTGACCACAAAAATGAGGCTCGGGGCGAATGCCCTGCAAGGCTTCAAAACGCTCCGGGGCGTGGAGCAAGAGGCGAAGCTGGTTCGCGGAGGCTGGCATAAGCTGGACGTGAAGCAGGCTCGAGGCTGGCATCGTCAGTTCATACGCATGAGCTGGTCACGGGCAACGGTCAGATAGCCCTGAATCCGGCTGCGATCCGGTGCGTCTGGCTCGAGCTGGAGGTAGAGCTCAAAATCCGCCCGGGCTTTGCCAAAACACTCCAACTGGAGATAAATCAAACCACGCGATTTCAGATCGTCCAGGTTGTTGGGATCCAGCCGCACGGTCAGCTCCAGCACCTTCACCACGGCGGTGGGCTCCTGCGCATGCACATACACCCCCTTGAGGTTGCTGAGCATCCGGCTCAAGATGCGACGTGGTGGCAAGGCTTCCAACCAGCGCGGATCACACTCGGCCCCCTTACCAAACATGGCCTGGAGCTTCTGCTCACAGTCGTGTGCCGTCATGAACCGCCCTCGGTCAAAGGGGTCAAAATAGAGGATCCCTTCAGGCCCCGGATGACGCACCAAAAAATGCCCCGGAAGCCCCACGCCTTCCACTGCAAATCCCACGCGCCGCGCCACTTCCATGTACAACAATGAGAGGGTGATCGGAATGCCGGTGCGTCGCTCCAGCACTTCGTTGAGAAATGAATTGCGCGGATCGTAATAACTCTCGGAGTTGCCCTGAAACCGCTCATCGTCAAACAAATACTGGTTGAGCGCCAAGATGGTCTGTCGCGCACCAATCACGTCGGCAAGCCGAACCGCCGCATGCTCACCCATCAAGTCCAGCCGATGGAGATAGGCTTCCACATCCAGGTCAGGCTGGAAAACCTGCGCGATGAGCAAGGCCAACCGATCCAGCTCCAGCTCGTCGTCAGGACGGGCAAGCTGCTCCGCAAAGGCACGATAGACCGCTTCAGACATGGGGGCATCTCCTCAGACGTTGCACATTCCAGATCAGGATAACACACGCCTATGCCCGATGACAGCGCAGGGCAGGCTTTTGAGCCGACTTCGCAGAAACTCGAAAGGCCGGCTCGAGCCCAGAACCCCACACTCAGGAGGCGTCCGCACTTCAGCTCCGCTTGGAGGTCTCAGGGTCTTGAGGTTCGGACACGTCAGGCGCGGGTGCGTCAGGCGCGGGTGCGTCAGGCGCGGATGCGTCAGGCGCGGGGGCATCAGGCGCGGGTGCATCAGGCGCGGGTGCATCAGGCGCGGGGGCATCAGGCGCGGATGCATCAGGCGCGGGGGCGTCGGTCATCAAGGGCAGCTCCACCTGAGCGGAGGGGCTGGGCACTCGATGGAAGGCCATGATCCCCGCACCGCAGCTCGGGCAGGTGAAGTCTTCGAGCAGGTCGTCGAAGGGAGTCCCCTTTTCGATCTCCTGAGCGGGGAGCCCTTCGGAGGGCTGATAGATCCAGCCGCAGGATTTGCACTGCCAGGGTGCCATGAGGGCGGTGTCTTCGTCTTCGTCGTCTTCGAGGTATTCGTCGCCGACGTCTTCGTCGATGTGTTCGTCGAAGGCTTCTTGGTCGAAGTCTTGGTAGTCGTCGTCGCGTTCGTCGTCGGGCTCGCTGTCTTTTTCTTCGAGGTCATCGCCGAGGCCGTCGTCCAACAAGGAGGCTTCTTCTTCGTCTTCGGCAAATCCTTCGAGCTCGGGTTCGTCTTCGAGGAAGGCAGGTAAGGCGTCTTCTTCGTCAAAAAAGGCGTCGTCTTGGAGCTCTTCTTCGGCGTCGAAGGGATCGTCGTCGAGTGCCTCGGGGTCGGTGCTGCTCCAGTCGAGGGGCTCGTCGTCTTCTTCTTCCGGCGCGTCGGAGTCGGGGAGCTCGTCGTCAAATCCCTGCTCGTCGTCGAGGTCGTCGTACACTTCTTCGTCGTCTTCGGCTTCGAGGCGGCTGGCTTCGGCTTCGTCGTCGAGGGCTTGAAGGGGGTCGAGGGCTTCGTCGGAGCCTTCTTGTTCAAGCTCGGCGTCTACTTCTTCAAAATCATCGCGGCGCGCTCCACACTCCGGGCACTTAAAGCCGGGTGGGAGCTGCTCAAAGGCGGTGCCGGGGGCAATGCCGGCGTCTTCCAGACCTCGGGAGGGGGTATATCGATAACCACAGTTCTGACATTCCCAGTGAGACATGAGCACTCCGCAGCAGAGGCGATGGGAGAAAGAGACCCCATGACGAGCAGTCGTGAGGATTTCAGGTGGTGATGGTTCTACCCGATACCAGCGGCATCGTCAATTGAGGAGGTGCGTCGGTTTGAGGGGGGATGCCCCTCCGGGTGAAGCTGCGCTTCGCCCGTGTTTTTGTCCAGCGGAATGCCCCGATGTGGGACAGCCCCTTCGAAGCCCTCCCACCTCAGCTCCTTCTTGCTCCACTGCTGCACCAGCGCCAGCAACCGCCCCGACCCCTCCAGGGCACCAGGCGGCCCCACCCCCTGCTTAAGCTGCACCGGATTCAGGACGCTGTCCGCTGAGCTTCATGACTCCTCACGAGCTTCGGAGAGACGTTGACTCTCTTGGGCCAGCTTGAGCAGCTCCTCGTTGAAGCTGGGCATGGCAATCCCCTCATCGGTGGTGCGCAGCAGACGCAGCTCAGAACGTGGTCCCACCGGCTGGAACTGATAAGCCCCCACCTCTTCAGGCAGAAGATAGTCTTCCGAGGTGTACCCCAGCTCCTGTTGCAGCGCCGCTCGAGCAGGATGTGTCCCTAAGCTGATGAAGTTGTTGATCTGCTGACAAAAGTTCTCACTGTGTGTCGTGATCCAAACTGAGACACCCTTTCGGATCAAACGGGCTATCACCTGGGCCACCACCCGCTGATGATGAGGATGAAGATGACTCTCCGGCTCCTCCAGCACCAGCACCTTCAGGTCCGACGCATAACGCAGCAGAAAAACAAGGGGTGCAAGCTCCGTCACCAGCGAAGAGCTCAAGTGGATGGGCAGTTCAGGAAGCGGCTGCCCCACCTGCTCCGGGGGAAGTCCAGACGGAAGGGAATCCTTAACCCTGGCATGCGAGGCGGCAACATCGGTGGGGAGGAAACTAAACTCATTAGTTCTAATACTGCGGCTCACCCCCAGCCTTCCTTCCAGCGCCTCACGCTCGAGAAACGCCGCCTCTGCCGCAAACAGGCCAGGTATTCTGCTCGAATCCCTCGCCAGCCGCTCCACAAAAGACTCCATCGGCAAGGACAGCTCGAGAGAAGGCTCCGGCTCACGATGGCGCTCCCACTTACGCTCCTGCTGTCTCACCACCGCTTTGTAGGTCAGCATAAAACCCGTGCGTGAGGCAGGCAAAAAAGGCACACAGCTCTCATCAACACGACCCCAAGGTGCAAAGAGCAGCGCCTGCAACAGCGCTTTTAGAACCTCACGCCCTTCCGTTTTCGGAAATACATAGGAATCATAAATCAGCCTGATGATCGGCTCAGCCTCTTCCGAGACACTCCAGTAAACAGCATCGGCACCCACCCAGTGGAGAATTTCCGCATGTATGCGATAAGCCCTCGGATTCAGCCTCAGCCGCAGCCTCTGAATGGGCACCTCACTGCTGTTAAACAAGATTTGAGCAAATCGAGCCTTGTTTGCCTCCAGCAGCTCGTCCAACCACGCAGAGAACAGCCCCCAGTCTGCTTCCGTGAGGATGTAGTCGTCTGAGGTCAAACGCCATCGCTTGATGAGCCGTTTGGCCCACTCCACACAACGCCGCTGAGCCTCCCCTTGTGAGGGCATCATCCACAGCTCATCGGTCGCCAGAAGTCCCCAGAGGAGAGAGGCCAGAGAACGCTTGCCGCTGTTGTTTTTGCCGATCAGCAGCAGCAAGGGACGAGGCTCTATCGAAGCAGACTGGATCTTCCCCAGCCCTTCAACTTCGAGTGTCCACGGAAGTGGAGAGGTCATCGTATTGTCTCCAGGGCTCATACGGTTCGAGACGTCAGCACAGTGGACTCTTCACGCGCCAGCGTCCGCATGTGCCATTCTTACCGCAAGCGTGAGCGTTTGACAATGTACACCCGGCTCATTGGCGTGCCCCTCCCCTGCTCTATCGCCCCTCCCGCGTGGCGTCAGTTGACCGGTCAGAGCCGGTCAGGTCGTGGCACCCTTGACCGGTCAAGCCGCGCAACCCCATACTTCCTCTGAGAAGAACGGAAAATCCCTCGGCTTTTCAAGCACTTTTTGAATCCATCTCAAAGACTTCGGCCTCTGGCACAGCAGTTGTATTTCTCATATGCGTCGCCCTCGCAAGAGCGGCTCATAGGGAGCCTCTCCCGAGGAACACAGAGACAGACTCCTTCAACATAGATGAACGTTCTGGAGGTTCTTATGCGTCGTATCATCGCTTCTTTGGTGCTGGCGGCTGGACTGAGCATGGCAATGCCCGAGGCTATGGCCGGATATGCTCAACATCAAGTGGTCTCAGGAGGGGCAGCCCACAGCTTGACCGTGCGGCCCGACGGTTTTGTCTACACCTACGGAAAAAACAGCCACGGACAGCTCGGACGAGGCGCTCTCGGTGCCTACTCCTCCACCCCCGCCAGCGTGCCCGGCATCAGCGGAGCGGTCTCCGTCGCCGCCGGATATGGCACCTCCTTCGTGCTCACCGCCGATGGAGAGGTCTTCGCCTTCGGATACGGAACTCAGGGCCAGCTCGGCAACGGTGCCTCCGCCGACAGCAACGTCCCCGTGCAGGTCTCCGGCCTGAGCAATGTGATCGCCATCTCCGCTGGCACCGACCATGCCCTTGCCCTCGGCCAATCTGGAAAGGTCTACGCTTGGGGAAGTGATAACTATGGCCAGCTCGGCAATGGTGCCTGTCAAGGTTCCAGTAATGTCCCGGTGGAGGTGGTGGGTCTGACCGATATCGTGGGCATCGCCGCCGGATCGTATCATTCGCTGGCGGTGCGCGCCGATGGCGCGGTGTTTGCTTTTGGCAGCAACGGCTACGGCAACCTGGGCCTGGGCAACTGGACCAACCAACAAGCGCCCGTCCAGATTCCAGGCTTGAGTGGCATTCGAGAAGTCGCCGCTGGCAACAACCACAGCCTCTTCCGCAAGTTTGATGGCACCGTGTATGGTGCCGGTGCCAACTTCTCCGGCCAGCTCGGAGACGGCACCACCACCACTCGGATCTCCCCCATTCAGGTGCCGGGGATCAGCGACGCGGTGTCACTCGCCACGGGTTCTTATCACTCGATGGTGCTGCGTGCCAATGGTTCGGCCCTGGCTTTTGGGAGCAACAGCAACGGCCAGCTCTGCATTGGCAGCACGACGTCGGCCACAGTGCCCACCGCCGTGGTCTCGGCGGACCTTCAAGCGCGAGGCCAGGGCAGCAGCGCCGGCGCCGCCACTTCTCAGCTCGTGGATGCGCGGGGCGTGCTGCGGGGCTGTGGCAACAACTGGTCTGGTCAGCTCGGAAATGGCAGCATGAATGCCGGCCCGACCACCCCAACAGCGGCCATCGCGGTGTGGTGAGCAGCCTACATCGTTGATATAAACGAAAGGTGGCATTTGGTGCAGAGCTCTGAGCCTTCAGGGCGTTGAGCCTTCGATGATCAAGGTCTGCTCCAAGAGCTGCCCTTCATGGACACCCCCTTCCTCCAGTGTTGGAGGGAGGGGTTTTTTGTTGGGCATGAGCAGGATATACAGTCTCAGCGAGCCCTGTTTTTCTGGCAGCAGGGTCTTCACCACCCCTTGCACGGTGAGCATACCGGTGGGTGCATCGAGCTCCGGGGTGAGCGGCCCGGTGATACGTTCTACTCCGCCATGTCCGTCGTCCACGTAGAGGCCCACCTGAGGCAGTCCCTCGGGTGTGCTGAGGCCAACGGTCTCCTTCTCCGGCAGGAGCTGAAGCCGCAGCAGGCTCTCGGGGGTCAGCTTCACCTCCGCCGATGTTGAGCCATGAGACGTGCCACGCACGGCCTGTACTTCTCCTTGTACGTAGAGCTGATAGCGTCCCAGGTGTGCGGTCTGCTCGGGATGTTGTCCACGCAGGAGCAGCAGGAGCAGCAGGGCGGTGGCTGTCATCCCCATCCCGGCGCTCCACCACCAGGACCAGCGAGTCGGTGCGGGGGTGCTCGAGTGTTCCAGCCGCGTGTACAGCGCGTGTCGTGCTTTTGGCGAGAGCTGAGGCCGTGGCGTGGTGCTGCTGACGAGGCGGTCGGTGCAGAAGGCACAGGTGCTGAGATGTTTTTCGGCCATTTCCAACTGGCTGCTGTCCAGACTTCCACTCCGAAAGGCAGTCAAGACCTGCTGAGAGAGGCAGGAGCCCTCTGGTGGTCCAGGCCATGTTTCAGACTGTGCCACTCGTTTGAGTAAGTCTTCCGATTCCATTCCTACATCCTTACAGCAAGTTGCGCTTTAAGATGATAGTAGCGTCCCCATGACCCTATAACAAGCATCCTGCATCGTGCTGTAAAATCACCGTGCGGATGAAAAGATTCCGCATGTTGACCACCTGATCCACGCTCTTTTGGGCCGCTCAAACGTAAGGTGCAACGAGTGGGGTCTGTCATAATCACGGTGGTGTCGCCCGCAACACAAGATAACCACTCCAGAGCTGAGCGCCAGCGGGTCCGGTGTCGCGGAGGCGAGCGCGGAGGGCTTCTGCCAGTGCCATGCCGGGATCGGCGGGAGGTTGCGCACACAGGTGCTGATAAAAGGTCTGAGCCACGCGCTGGCCGCCGATGTCCGGCACATCCCACAGCGTCGCCACCACATGCGCGGCCCCTGCGCTGGCAAAGGCATCGGCGAGACCGTGAGCACCTCCGACTTCTACGCTCGAGAGGGCGGAGCCACAGGCGTTGAGAAACACCAGTCCCGCTTTGAGGTTGAGGCTGCGGACTTCGCTCAAGCGTAGGCGTTCACCTCGGCTCAGCAGCAGGGCCGAAGAAAAGACCAGGGATTCATCTACCTTTGCATGACCGGCATAGTGTATCAGGGCGCTCTGAGGGAGCCGCTCGGAGAGGGTGGCGTGTGTGACGGCCTCGTGTTGTAGGCGTTTGATGTCATATCCACACGTCGAGAGGGTGGTGGCAATTTTGTCTACTTCGAGCACGGTCTGAGGCAGATCTCGGGCGGGATCGGCGACCAGGAGGGCGGGCCCTGTCGCGGGTGCCTGTCCGCCATCTGACAGCAGGCTCGAGACGAAGGTTATCACGCTCCGCTCCAACAGGAAACCGTGAGGGGTGGGCAAGGCGTTCCAGGGAAGGCTTCGCAGGGCACCTTCGGCCACCACCCAGAGCTGTGAGGGCAGCCGCCGCTCCTGCGCGCGAGGGCCGAGCAGCCAAGCGGAGAGCTGTCGTCCCGTCTCCGCATCGAGTTTTCCAGCTTGGGCTTGGGTTCGATACGCTTCGGTGAGCGCCTCCACCGTCCCCCGCGAGACCGGTACGTTTCGTACCTGGAGCGTACCGCCTTTTTCCTGCTCCCACACCACCAGTCGATCCGAGAGCAGCAGATAGCGCAGGCGGAGGGTCTGAGTCGGCAGTTGTGCCAGCCTTGCCGCTTCGAGCGGCGGAGGGGGCGTTGGCTGGGTGCTGCTGAGCAGGGTCTGGAGCTGATCCCACTGGCGGGCGCGTTCTTGCTCCACGGTCTCCCGTTCGGTCAGAAAGGGCTGGATGGCTGGCATCCGGTAAAGCCGGACAAGTTCTCGCTCCAGGAGATCCAGGTGTTGCTTTCGTTCGTCTACTTCTGCTTGTTGGCGGGGGCTGAGCTGGGCGCGTTGTGCGCTTCGTCGGAGGGCTTGTTGTCGTGTCCAGGTGCTTCGTTCGGCTTGCTCGAGGGCTTCCAGCGGACGTCCGAGCTGGAGCAGGCACTTGATCTGGGCTTCTTCCCAGCGCATGCGGGAGGTTCGCACGCTGGCGCGATAGAGTAAGGTGCGATGGCCTGCTTCGGTCTCGAGGTGGGTGAGGGCTCGAGCATAGTGTTGCAGGGCGGCTTCAGGCTGGCCGAGGCGTGTGGCGATTTCGCCTTGAAAGTAGGCACCTTCTCCGGCGTCTCCGTTCTGGAGGAGGGCTTGACCTTTTTGCTCGAGCTGGGTGGCCAGGTGTTGTGCTAGCCGAAGGGTGGAGGGTGTGCCTTGTGCCAGCTTCAGGCGCACGTCGAGGGTGAGCAGAAAGAGCTGGAGGGTGATTTCTCCGGGGGGAGCGGCTTCTTGGGCTTGCTGGAGTCGCTGTTGTGTGCCGGGGAGGTCTCCCAGGAGCAGGCGAACCAGTCCGAGATTGGCGAGGGTATGGGCGCGTGCGGTGAGGTTTTGTTGTGCTTCGGGCGTGTTGAGGGCCTGGAGGAGCATATTTTCGGCTGCTTGCAGGCTTTGGGGGGTGTCGAGGCCAGGGGGGGTTCCGGCTTCGACGGCGCGGGTGACCAGCCAAGCCAGAGTTCCTGCCGAATAGACACCGGTGGGCGGTTGAGAGAGCCAGCTTCTCAGCTTTTCGCGCACGGTGTGATGTTGTCCCAGGCCCTGGAGCAGGTCCAGCTCTAGCAGGCGGGTGGCTTCCTCGTAGACGTTGTCCTCGGATGCGCGTGCGGCGTTGAGGGCCTGAGCGGTGGCTTCCAGTGCGGCGAGGGGTTCTCCGAGCAGGTCGAGCAGGTAGGCGTCGTTGTACCACAGCTCGGCGAGGGCTTCTGGCACGTCTTGCGTTTGTGCGAGTCCTCGTGCTTGTTGGAGGTAGCCTCGGGCGCGAGGCAGTGTTTCCTGTTGGCGAGCGGCTTCTTGGGCCATGCTCAGGGCCCAGACTTGTTCGGCGGAGCGGCCTAACTGTCGGGCTTCGTGGTTCCAGGCGAGGGCGACGGGTTCGGCCTGAGCTCCGTGGCCTGCGTCGAGCAGGGCTCTGACCCAGCGGCGGTAGAGCCAGAGGCGGCTCATGGGGGTTTGAGGTTGGCTTAGGGCGTGTTGGTAGGCGCGGGCGCGTGTCTCGCTGCTGGCCCCTTTGAGCTGTGTGCGCAGCTCCTTTTTGGAGGCTTCAAAGGTGGGATCGGGGCCTTCCAGGAGGAAGGGGAATGTGCGCAGGCGCTCGGCGGGCTGCTGTTCGGCGGCGTTGTTGCCGCAGGACCAGCGAAGGTCGAGGTGGTAGAGACCGGCGGTCTCGAGGGGAGCGGGCAGCTCGAGGCGGAGACCCTCGGGGGTGGAGGGCAAGCTGCTGAGCCGTCCGGTCCAGGCGAACAGAGGTTGGCGCTGGGGGTCGTGGAGGGTGAGGGTGAGCTGGCCCTCACGCGCGAGCAGGCAGGAGGGGTCGGGGGCGGGCGTGAGGAGCAGTCGGAGAGGGGCCTGAGTGGGCAGACAGCGCATGGGTTGACCTTGATGGAGACACGGCTCACTGTCGTCGAGCTGGAAGAGAAGGGCGGGGGGTGGGGAGGAGAAGGGGGCGGGGGCACAGCCGCTGAGCGGGGGCAGTATCATCAAGAACAGGAAAAATACATTACTAAAAGTGATAAGCAAACACAAACTAGAAATCTAAACCACACAACAAAATGGGGTCAAGGGGCCCGCTGGCCCCTTGCGGGTGAGTGCAGAGAGGGC
>JBJTQF010000202.1:0-91434 GCA_046075485.1 Myxococcota bacterium
GGCAAGGAGGGGCAGGCATCGGTTACTTCTTTTTACGCCTCTACGAACGCACCGGAGACCCGAGCTGGCGTGAAGCCGCCGAAGAGCTGGCCCGTTGGTTGCGCCTGCTCTCCCTTGATCCACATGGAGACGGCTTGACCCTGGTGGTGCCGGAAGCCGCTGGTGCCGAGCAGCTTCAGACTGGACTGGCCGATGGAAACGCCGGTGTGGCATTTTTTCTGCTAAACGTGGCAAGCGTCGAGCGTACCGATGCAGCCCTGGCAGCCGCTTCTGGATTGGTCGGAGAAGCCAGCCTGCTCAGCGAAGAGGCCGGATTTAATCAAGCCCTGGCCGAAGGGATGGTGGCCTACCTGCTCTCCGACGACGTCGTGCGCAGTGAGCTGACCGGATTGAGCTGGCCCTCGCGCTTGAGCCTGAGCATCGGTGGCACCAACAGCGGCACCAACAGCAGCACCGACAGTACCCGTGGCCCCACGGGGGTGCTCGCGGGACAAGCGGGCATTGGGTGGGCACTCTTGCAGGCGTCTCAGGCGGGCGTAACGGGAGCCCTCGCAGGCGCGGAGGGGAGTGCGCGCTGGTTGTCTCATGCGCTCAACGCGCATTATTACCAGGGTCGGACGTGGTGGCCGGAGCAGCCCCAGGGTTGGCAAGACAGCAGCAGTGCATCGGACGGAAATGTGACCGGCGTGGAGCTGACTCAGACCGGAGGCCCCATCACTTGGCGTTATTTACCGGGGCTGGAGGAGGGCATGGCAGGCATTGCATGGTTTATGCGGGATCTCTCGCGTGAGACCGGAGCGGCCTGCTGGGAGAAGCTCTCGGACGAAGCGGCGCACTGGCTTTACCTGCGGGGGCGTCCGTCGGGCCAAGAAGAGTTATGGCGTTGGCCTCAAGAAGCCACCCGGCAGCGGGGAGAAGATCTCTGGGTGGGGCATTTTAGCCCGACCCTTGCGCATGGGACATCGGGTGTGACACGATTTCTGGCTTATGACCGCCTGTCTGATCTCGACACACCTTCTTCGGACCTGCCTTCTTTTTGGGGCTTACGTCCGGTGGAGGGTGTGACGCAGAGCCCCTTGACCTGTGAAGGAGCGCGTGAGCTGCCATGATACGCATCGCGGAGTGATTCGCCCTTGACCAATGCCCTCATTTTGGCACACGATGTTCACCGAGCATCACAAGTCCACCAAATCCAATGGCACTCTCGATTTTTAAATGCATGTGGGGATATCATGGGGATTCAGACAAGTTTCTTAGACGGCGTGCTGGAGCAGGCCAAAGAACACAGTGATATTCTGGTGGTAGACGACAGCCCCCTAATCTTGGACACCACCCGTCAGCTTCTCAGCGAAGAAGGTTATCACGTCCGTACAGCGGCCAATGGGCGTGAAGCCCTTGCTCGAGTGCAGGAGCAGATGCCGGACGTGATCCTGCTCGACCTGATGATGCCCTTGATGGATGGCTGGGAGTTTGCCGCCCGTCTTAAAGCGCTTCCGGGAGGCCGAGAGCCTCGGATCCTGCTCTTATCTGCCGTGCGAGGGCTGGATCTGGAAGCCGAAGGGTGTAGTGCCGACGATTGTTTAGGCAAACCCTACTCGGTGGACGATCTGCTGAACAAAGTCGCTTTTGCCGTGACCCATTCTCGTGAGCAGCTTGACACCCAGAGTCCGGCCTTCGAGAGTCCTGCTCAGGGCTGAGCCCTCTTCTCCGGTGTGTTTATCAAAAACAGAAAAGGCCACGGGGTTCATGAGAGATCCCCCGCAGCCTTTTTCTGCGACCGCCACACATCTCTGGGTTCAGCCACCCGCCAGAATCGAAGCGCCCCCATCCACAAAGAGCGTCACACCTGTCACAGCCTTTGACAAGTCGCTGCACAAGAAGACCGCTGGCCCACCCAGGTCATCCTGAGTGATATTCCGACCGATGGGGTTGTTTTTCTCCAAAAAATCCAGCGCATAATCCAGCCCTTTGATGGCATTGGCGCTGGCGGTGCGCACCACCCCTGCCGAGAGCACATTGACCCGGATCCCATCCTTGCCCAAATCATAGGCAAGATAGATGGCGGCGCTCTCGAGTGCGGCTTTGGCGGGCCCCATCACATTGTAGTTGGGCACCACTCGACGGCTTGCTCCGAAGGTCAGCGTGGTGATCGAGCCCCCTTTTTTCTTGAGCGCGGGGCGAGCAGCGCGGGCCATCGACACCAACGAGTAGGCGCTGACATCGGTGGCCAGCCAGAATCCATCCCGAGTGGTCTTGATGAACTCACCTTCGAGATCCTCAAAGCGGGCGTAAGCGATGGAGTGGATGATGCCATCGATGCCATCCGGCCACTTTTCCTCGAGCTGAGCAAAGAGCGCGGTGACATCCTCATCCTTTTGCACGTTGCAGGGGATGATCAGGTCAGAGCCCACCTTTGGCGTGAGCTTCTTGAGTCGGCGCACGTTGTTTTCAACACAACTGAATGCGAGCTCCGCACCGTGGGCGTGCAGGGCTTTAGAAATGCCCCACGCGAGGCTCATCTCATTGGCAACACCGGCCACCAGGATCTTTTTTCCCTCGAGTAGCTTCAAGGCACACTCCTGTCTGACAAAGGACGTGAATGGATAGCGCCCGCTCGTGCGGCAGGTCCGAGCGAGGGGTGCAGAGGCATATGGAATCTAGCCGTCCTAACTTCGCGCGTCAACGATCAAGCGTGAGCGGAGGGGAATGCCGCATCCTCCCGAGGGTTCAGCAGCAGCAGCAGCAGCCGGTCCTGCCTGTCCTGCCGAGTCTGTCTCATGGGGGAGTGTGGGTCTTTACCTAAGCCGTTTGCCAGCGTTATTGACATCGTTGCCACTTGCTTCATGATGCCCCGTCATCCGTGACGCTCAATTCATACTGTACAAATCCGCAATTATCGTATCTATTATTCCAGACTGAATCCCTCAATGCACCTTCTCGATGGAGGCTCCATGTCCGCGATGGCTTCCGCTTCGCGCGCACGCACGCAGGTACGCGCCTATGCACTGGTGTTAAGTCTGACCGGTTTTCTGGGCTTTGCTCTGGGTCAACTTGGCTGCGCCGAAGAGTGTAACGGCTGTACCGACATCAACCTCTCGCCCACCCCGGATCCGAATGGAACTCCGCCGGTGGGATTTGCCGACGCACATCCGCGCACCTGGGCCATGATGCGTCAGATGTATCAGCAGGTGTTGGTATACGCAGCGGCTCCCCTGATCACTCAGACACGCTGGTACGACCAAGTCTCCTGGAGTTATTTTCTGGTGACATGGGAAGATCTTCCCGATGGGCGGGTCCTTCAGCACGAGACCTTGTGCTCGGCGGACTTATCGGAGATCGCCGTGGCCACCACACGCGGCACGCAGCAGCAGGACATTCTGGTGCCGGAGGGGTTGATCTCACGCTTGCCAGTGCAGACCTGGACAGGTTTTTTTGAGGAGAGTGGCGCGCCGGGTGATCCCACTTATTCGGTGCGTTATGGCCTTGAAGATACTGAGTTTGGCCCTCTTTACACCGTCTGGGGAGCGCAGCTTGCCGATCCTGTGCAGGACACCTGCCCGTTGAGCGAAGGCACGCCGGAGTTTGACCAAGACGAAGACAATAGCCCTGGCGTCACCACCAAGATCATCGTCGAGGGTACGGAGTTTACCGAGACCTATATCTGTCAGCGGCTGAACTTTCGCCATGCCGAGGGTGTGGTGGCCGAGACTGACACGGGCTATCGCATCCAGGGGGAGCTCTTAGACGTGCTCAACGATCAGACGCAGTTCGGCGCTTCCAACCCGGTCTTTCCTAACGAAGACCCCGAAGTGCAGTGGAAAGGCACGCAGTCTTTTTATCAGCTCATCAGCTTGCCAGAAGGCTCCACCTGCGCCAGCGTCTTACCGGAGCTCTTTGAGCAGACCCTCAACTGAGCCCACGAGCGTTTTTGACCGATCTTCATCCCCTTGTTTTTCCGCACTTTTTTTCGCGCCTTTTCTGCCTGCCTGCCTGCGTGTGTGGCCGTTACCCATCCCCTTGCCCATCCGAGCTTTTATCTGCTTGCCCATCGCCGCGTCCTGTCCAGGCCAGCCCTTGCTCTCGGAGCTGCTCCAGCAGCCAGCGTGCCGGTGCATTTTGCGGCAGTGGCAGCAGATTACGCCGTCCGGGCAGCAGCACCCCCGGAAGCCGGAGCTGCTCATCCGACGGCACCCCCACCAGCAGAGGCCGATCTTCCAGCACATCCAGCCCTTGCCAGACCTGCGCCGCTTGTTTCAGCAGCGCCCGTCCGCCTTCCAGCAGCAGCAGCTCCGCTCGAGGCTCCGTCTGTTGCCAACGTCGCAGGAGCTGAAGCAGGAGCTTATCCCCCTGCCCTGCCAGCCCTCGTGGTCGGTGGTGGCGTTTTTCTAAGCGCTCGAGTGACCCTTCCAGCAGCCCCAAGCGCCACAGCTCGCCCTGTGTGAGATCGAGCTGGACCCACTCCATGCCCGACACGCTGGGCAACTTCAGGCGTTTCTGCACATCCTGAAGGGCTCGAGCCACCCGTCGAGGCTCCGAAGAAGCCCCTGTCAGCTCCGCCTGAGCGGTGGCCTCCGCCAGTTTATCCAGCCCTGCTTCATCCGGGGGGAGCTGGAGCTGGATCCCACGTCCCGAACGTTCTTGCAAGACCAGAGAGAGTGCATCCCAAGCACTCACCCGAAACGGCAGTGACAGAATCGGCGGCAGCTCGAGCGGCCCTTCATACTTCTGGAGCAAGAACGTGGTGAGCAGCTCCTCGTCAGGCTCCAGACTCCCCGGAAAATACCAAGCCCGGGTCTGCTGCTGACGTCCCCAGCGCACCGGCACCACCGCAATGGCCACCTCATCGGCGGAGCGCGAAAGCCCGATCACATCCCGATCAGGGCCCGGCACCGAAGCGGCTTGATGCGCATGCATGCCCTCGAGGGCCATCAAGCGGTCGCGCAGCCAAGCGGCCTGCTCAAACTCCAGGGCATCGGCGGCCTGCTGCATCTCCAGGCGCACCTGCTGAACGAGGCGTTGTTCACCTCCCTGGAGGGTGTCCACCACCTGCTGGACTTGGAGCGCGTACTCTTCCGGCGACACCAGACCGGCGCATGGCGCTGGACACCGCTTGAGCTGGAACTGAAGACAGGGCCGCGTCTGCCGTGCCAGCTCTCGATCCGAGCAGGTCCGCAGCTTAAAACGACGCTCGAGCAGCTCTTGGATGCGGTCGGCACGCCACGCGGACTGCATGGGACCGAACCACGTAGCACCATCGGCGCAGGCTTCCCCTCGATCCAGTCTTGGAAAGGGCAAGCGTAGATCCAGTCGTAAACTGACCGGACGTAGCCCCCCTTTCAGCGCAATATTGTAGCGGGGCTTGTGCTGACGGATGAGGCGAGACTCGAGCAGCAGTGCTTCCTGCTCCGAAGTGGCCAAGCTGACATCGAGCGCCTGGAGCTCGCGCATCAGGCGATGCATACGCGGGCGCGTATCTTGCCCGAGGAAATATTGCCGAACACGCGCGCGGAGGTTGATCGCCTTGCCGACATAGAGGATCTCGTCCTCTATCCCTTTAAAGAGGTAGACACCGGGGGTCTCTGGGAGGCGGTCCACCCGCTCCATCAACACATGCTGGCGATAAGAGCGGCGACGGGCCATGCGTAAGAACTGCTCCCGAGGGGTTGAAAGTGCGGCGCTGAGTGCGTATGCTTGCAGCGCCGTTGGGCGATTCGGCCCACGCTTCACAGATGTATGCAGAGGAGGAAACAGATGTCTACCCTGAAACGCCTGAGCTTGGAAGAAGCCCAAGCACGAGCCCCTCAGATTTCGTCTGCGTGGCTGATCGAAGAAGGCGCGCTGAGGCGTACCCTTGTGTTTGGCAACTTTGTGGAAGCCTTTTCATTTATGAGTGGGGTGGCATTACTGGCGGAGCGCATGGACCATCACCCCGACTGGAGCAACGTATATAACCGCGTGCAGATCACCCTCAACACCCATGACGTGGGGGGGCTCTCTGAGCGGGATTTTAAGCTGGCCGCCCAGATTGACCACCTGCTGAACGCCGCTCGCCCCTAAAATTCGCGCCTTCCTATGCATACCTATGCAGGCGCCCGAGGTGTTTTGTTGAAGCAGCCCGATGCCTGTGTTAAAGTGACACCAAAATTCCTGTGCCCTTGCCAGGATAGATCTCCGAGCCCCCTGAAGGAACGCCCCACGCATGGCAGAACAAGACGCACTCAACACAACACTGATTCCCGATGCCCCCATTCTGAACGCACAGTATCGTGTGCTGGAGCTGTTGGGCGAAGGTGGTATGGGCCGGGTCTTTAAGGCAGAACATCGCATCACTCAGCAGGTCGTGGCGGTCAAAGCCCTCCGACAAGAGCTGCTGACCGACCCTTCTTTTCGAGTGCGCTTCATCACCGAAGCAAAAGCACTCTCGCGGTTTGACCACTCCTGCATTACCCATCTCTATAATTTTATTGAAGAAATGGATGGCCGCCTCTTCTTGGTGATGCAGTTTGTCGCCGGACAGAATCTCGAGAGTCTGATCTTTGCAATGGGTGGACTCTCACCCGCCATCACCCTTACCATCATCCGTCCCGTTTTGGATGCGTTTGCCTACGCACATCGGCAAGGGGTGGTACACCGAGACATCAAACCTGCCAACATCGTGCTCACCCCCGGCGGCGGGGTCAAGGTGATGGACTTTGGAATTGCCAGGATTGAGTCGGACACCCGCATCACCATGACCGGTGCCAGCTTGGGCTCTCCGGGATACATGTCTCCCGAACAAGTATTGGGTCGTCCTCTCGATCACCGCTGTGATATTTACGCACTGGGCGTCATGCTCTTTGAGATGTTGACCGGCGATCTCCCCTACCCCGGCGACAACGGTTATACGGTGATGAAGGCTCATGTGGAGGCACCGATTCCCGATCCACGTACCTTCGCACCTGCTGTACCGGAGAAGTTGGCCCAGACGGTCATGTGGGCGATGGCCAAAAATCCTGACGAACGCCCCCAGAGTGTTGATGCCCTGCTCAATGCCCTGCCAACCGTGCAGGAAGTGGGCGGCAACGAAGATGAAACCTGGCGACAGATCTTTGGAACGGCCTCTAAACCTCGTCGAGCACCCACCCTTCAGCAGCCACCTCAGCCAACCATGAGCGCCCCCGCATCACCCGCACCGAGCCCGACGCTAGCCCCACGCGCGCCGACGGTGGCCGGAGAGATCGTGCCGGTCGTGCTCCCCAGCGCCGCAGAACAAGGCAGAAGCTCTAAGCTCATCGCCGGAGGGCTGGTGGTCGGTGCGGCACTCTTAGCGGTGGGTGGCATCTATTATTCGATGAGTGGTGGCGTCAAAAAAGCAGCCCCTCCCCCGCCTGCGGACCTTCCCGCCGCCCTGGTGGTGAAGGGGGCGGAGCTGGCCCTGATTCCGGGTAAAGACGATCTCCCAGCCTTTTATATGGAACGCACCGAGGTAACATTCCGGCAGTACCGAGCATTTTTGCGTGACTGTCCGGTGGGTTCCTTGTGTGGCCCCAAAGAAGAACACCCCGTGCTTCAGCGGAATGAGACCGTACTGGCCCTGCTCAACAACCACCCGATTGCCAATATCAGCTATCGTGACGCAGAGGCATATTGCAAGTGGGCTGGCAAGCACTTGCCAAGCTCGGCGGAGTGGACTCGAGCCGCTCAAGGGGATGATGGTCGTCTCTATCCGTGGGGCAACGAGGTGGCGCAGACCAAAGCGTGGCTGGCGCGACCGCTCAAGCTGGGCTCCAAAGAGTTTTACAGTCAAGCCGAAAAACATCCGGCAGGACTGGCAACGGTCTCCGTGCATGCCGACGAATATTACGCCGATACCAGTCCTTTTGGGGTGCTGGGACTGGGGGGCAGTCTCTCGGAGTGGCTGCAAGACGCGGATAGCAAAGACGAAAACCTCAAGCTGGTGGCAGGCGGATCTTGGAGCTCGTCCAATCCGGCGCTGGATGCAAAATTGACCGAACGGGTGCCGCAGCAGGCCGACCGCTCATCGGCTTCGTTGGGCCTGCGCTGTGTGATGGACGCGGCGAATGCGGTGGCCAAAGGTCAGCCCGAGCAGCTCTCAGAGATGAAAAAGCGGGGCAGCCTGCGGGTGGCCACCGAAGAAGAGTCTCCCCCGATGATCATGCGCAACGAAAAAGGGGAGACGGTCGGCTTCGATCATGCGCTCATGCTCGCGCTGAGCAAGAGCATGAACCTCAAGCTGGAGCTGGTGCCGGGACAATACACCGAGCTGCCCTCGCGTCTCTTGGCAGACCGGGCCGACCTCATGATTGCCGCCTACTCCCCTTCTGATAGCCATCGTGGGCTCGACTGGTCAGATTCTTATCTGGAGTATGGTCTTGCGATGGTGGTTCGGAAAGATGGCAAGCTCAAAGAGGTTAAAGATCTGGAAGGCAAGCGGGTGGCATATTACAACGACGACGCCACTCGAGCTTCCATCCAGAAGCTGGTGCCCGCGTCCGCCAAGCTGGTGGCCCTCGAGCAGGGTTATCTGGAGGCGCTTAAAGCCGGAGATGTGGACGCCTTTTTGTATGACTTCCCGTTTTTGGTGGAAGAGTTGAAGTCCCATCTGGATCAGCTTAAGATCACTCAGTTTGGTCTTACGGAGTCTACTTATAACGTGGGCTTACGCGAGGGTCAATATTCGCTGGCGCAGGCGGTGAATCAAGGCATTCGCCAGCTTCGTGCTTCTCCGGAGTATGCCAGGTTGCTCAAGACTTACTTGGGCGGAGCGCCGTCGGTCGAAGACATTCCAGCGGGTGCTCGGACCATCATCGTCAAAGAGGGTGACAGTCTCCAGAAGGTGGCGGAGCGTGAGCTGGGAGATGGTTCTCGCTGGCCGGAGCTCTGGACGCTGAACAAATACCGCATCGGCAACCAAAACCTGCTCTTTGTGGGCATGCCGTTGGTGCTGCCCAATCCTTGATGCCCCTTCTTCCCGAGACGGCTTCTCGTCATACATCTTTATATCTCCAGGAGTTTTTTCATGCCCTTTATTTCGGTAGACATTGAAGCGTCTGGCCCCATTCCAGGGGTATACGACATGCTCTCGTTTGGCGCGGTGCGGGTGCGCCATGAAGACGGGCTTTATATTCCCTCCAACGACGAGATCTACCTGGAGCTGCGCCCCGAGTACGGGGGAGTAGACGCAGGGGCCATGAGGGTCAACAAGATGGATCTGGAGCAGCTCAAGCTGGAAGGGCTGGGTCAGATTGAAGCGGCGTCGCGTATCCGCGCGTGGGCGCTCGAGGGGGCGAGCAGAACGGATCCCCCCGTTTTTGTGGGTTATTGTGCCAATTTTGACTGGGCGTTTGTCAATGACCTGTTCATCCGCACTGGGGTGGACAATCCCTTTGGCTACAAGGCGCTCGACATCCGCGCGCTGGCGATGGGGATCTTGGGTGTGCCCTGGCTGAATCTCAACCAAGAGACGATCTTGCCGGCGCTGGGACTGCTGCCACTCAGTGAGGCGCTGGCGCATAACGCACTGGCGGATGCTCGCCACCAAGCGTATATGCTCTGCAAGCTGCTGAGTAAGGCCGGAATGTCAGAGGCTGTCCGCCGCTGAGGGCTTCTCACGCACGCTCGCGCATGCACGCGCACGCGAGGCAACAAGCGCCCCCTGCCCTGCTGAGTGGTACGAGCGCCGCGCATTGAGGAGGTTCTACCAACATACGCCTGCCCTTTCCAGTCAAAAACGGCACTCACCCCTCCATCACATCCTCCCCCGCATCTGCGCACACAGCCTCCATCACCCCTCCCAGACGTCTACGCGCACGGCGTCGGCTTCTACCCGGAGCCCGAGGATGCAGTCATGAAGCGTCGGATGAGCCGCCAGATAATACGAAAGGGGCACCACCACCTCCCGCTCCACCGCCCGTTGCAGCGGACGCGCCCCATAACGCGCATCAAATCCCACCCGTGCCAGCCGCTCCACCACCGCATTGTCCCAGCGTAACTGGATTTTGAGACGCTGGAGCCCTTCCCGTTGGTTCAGTCGCCCCAGCTCGAGGGCCGCAATCCGCCCCACCTGCTCCGGCCCCAGCGGTTGAAAGGACACCCACTGATCCAGCCGGTTCACAAACTCGGGACGGAAAAACCGCAGCGCCTCCGTCAGCGGATTTGTCGTGGATCCTTGCCCAAAACCACTGCGCACGCTCTGCGTCGTCCCCAAATTGGACGTCAAGATGATGATCGAGCTGCGTAACCAAGTGACCCGTCCCGACCGATCCGTCAGGCGACCCTCATCAAACGCAGACATCAGCACATCAAAAACCTGTGGGTGCGCCTTCTCGATCTCATCCAACAACACCACACTGAAGGGCTGCTGGCGGAGCCGTTGCACCAGCAGCGACGGTCCACCCTCCGGGCCACGCACCAGCCGCTCACCCCCCATCGGATCGGCATACTCACTCATGTCGAGCCGGATCAGGCGCGAGGCCGCCCCTCCTTCACCCGCACCAAAGAGAAGCTCGGCCAATGAGCGTGCCAGCTCCGTCTTGCCAACACCCGTTGGTCCTGCAAAAAGCAGCACACCCAGCGGACGTTTTGAGTCTGCCAACGAGGTCTTAAACATCAGCACCAGCCGCGTCACGCGCTCCACTGCCTGTTCTTGCCCCACCACCCGCGCTGTCAAGAAGGCTTCAACCTCCTCTCGAGGCAGCGGCAGATCCTCCCGCAGCAGCCGCTCGGGAATGCCCGTCACCTGCTGAAAGTGTTGATATACCTGCACGTCCGTGAGCTGCTTTGACTTTTGCTGCTTGAGCGACTCCACCAGCCCCTGTAAGAAGACCAGCACCCGCCCCGGAAACGGCACATAGGGCAAAAACCGCTCGTGCAGGAGTTTGACCAGCCCGAGGGTCTGCTCTTCCACCTCCAGCCCGTGGTTTTGAGCGTGAAGCTCAAAGACCTTCTTGAGCAGCTCCAGCTCAGCCCCGTCCTTGGGGAGTGGATCCACCACAAACGAAGTAAAAGACTCCAGCAGGGCCGGAAGTTGCCGTCGAATGGCCGCCACCTCTTCCGGGGTGGCCTCCGCGATGATACGAACGCGCTTTTCCTTCATCGCCGGTATGAGAAAGGCCCCCATCCCCTCGGCGGGGGGGCCTCCCTCCTCCAGCACATCCAGCAGCCGCTCCAACACCAGCGTGCCGTTGGCGTTTGTCAGCACCTCCATCAGCGACTCAAGCCGTCCTTGCCACTCCCCCAGATAGCGGGTGCCCGCGTTGAGCCGCGCTGCCGTCGAGCGCCAGAAGGTACGCAGCGGCTGGATCTCATCGGAATCAGCGTCGTCGCCGCGCTGCCCTCGCACTTGCGAACGCTGGAATTCGAGCAGCGCACAGTACAGCACCTCCGTCTTGCCCACCCCCGACGGCCCCACCAGCAGGAGGTTTTGAGCGGAACCGCTCAGCTCACTCTGGAGGCAACGGATCAGCTCCCGGCGTTCAAAGCCTCGCGGACGGCGCTGACGAAAAGCCGCTCCAAAGAGCGGATCTGCAAGCTGAGTCAACAAGGGCGGATACTGGACGGGCACCTTCACCGAGCTGGTTCGAGGCTTAAAGCTCACCTTGTCGAGCGACCACTGCGATGCGCGCAAGAACGGAAAAAACAGCTCGGGCGGCTTACCACGCAGCACCGAATGCACCTCCTGCCGGACTGACTCCTCGAGCGACTCGACGCTGCTGAGCCCAACGGAGACGCCCAGGGTGGGCAGGTAAAGCAGCGGCCCACCGGAAGGGGTTTCACCCGTCACCACCGGAATTGGAACCTGCAAGCTCAGCCCTGAACGGAAGCGGCGTGTCGCGGAGCCATACTCAGGATTGAGCCGCACCGGAATTCGATGGAAGCTGGGCTTCGTAAAAAAGGGCTCTCCCCGGTGAGGTTCTTCTTGATACAGCAGCGCCACATAACGCTCAAGCTGATCGAGGACACGCTCTTGGGTCGTATCCACCGCGCAGGTGCCGTCCTCGAGCAGCCAGCCGGTACAGAGCTGCTCACCCAGCTTGGAAATCACCACAGGAAATCGATAGGCGCTCATGAAGCCTCCTGAGAAGAGGTTTTGCCAAGCGGAAGCAGGCGCTGAAGGAGAGGATCTCGACTATACGCGAGCGTGCGACGCAACAAGGGGATGTCGGTCCAGCCATACACTTGACCCAGTGAGACCTCAAAGATGAAGGATCCCGTCAGGATGCGGTGGAGTTTCCAGCTTGCATAAGGATCTTCTTGCCACGTACTCTCTCCTTTTGCGAGGGCCTCCATCCAGCGCAAGCGTGCCTGGTGGCGCTCGTGCAAGAGCTGAGTCCCGAGTGTAAAAAGGGACTCTCCGGGTCGAAGTTGCGCAAGCTGTTCCTTCCGGATGGGAAAGAGATGAAGGGCCACCAGCGACTTGCTGGAGACCTCGCTCATAAAGCCGTCGTCAAGCTCAAGCCCCTGTTCAAAGTGGGCTCGGCCTCCGAAGTCGGGATCCAGCCACAGACAGCCTTGAGAATCGAGGGGATGCCGGAGGAGGGCGGGCAACAACTGACGCCGAAGTCGCATATACCGCATTTCCCACTCCTCCTGAGTGGGTTGTGACGGCCCCCCGAGCATGTGGGGCATGAGCAAGTAGCCCAGGACTTCCGGCTGAACCGGATCCAGCAGGCAGCTAAGCCTATGCAGTGCCTCCAGCAGCTCCCGAGATCCTACCAAATTGGAGGGCGCACCCGGGGGATGTGGATCCTTTACACAGTGCTGCTCCAAGAAGCTGCGCAGATCCGCCACCGAAAACAGGGCCTCTACCCCCAGCCGAGAAGGGGCATGAGAAGGAATCCGGGCATTCAGCGAGACTTTGACCACCCGCACCTCTTCACCCACATCCTCCAGATCTTGCTCCGTTGGTAACAAGTCGTCCAACTCCTCCAGGAGTGTGCGCAGGGCAAACTGCCGCTCCCGCTCGGGTGTCATGTTCTCGAGGTTAAAGACGACCTGCTCGGTTTGGCCCAACAGCCGCCGCTGCTCTTGGACCAGCAGCCGAATCCCCTCCAGCTGGGCGGGATCGAGCCCTTCCTTCACCCAGGGCAGAGGTGCCAGCGTGTCATTTTCGGGGAGGGGCATCCAGTGCAGCTCAAGTCGCCCTTGATGACAGGCCACCAGTGCCCGGCCTGGAAGACGCTCGGTTTCAGAGCTCAGCCGCATCGCCAGGGGCTCCATGATCTCCCGCTGGACCACCCGCCTGAGGGCCCGCGCCCCCATAATATCCTGTGAGACCTGAGCGAGCAGCAGGTCATGGGCGGAAGGCAGCACTTCAACGTGGATTCCTCGGCGGACCATGCCCGACTCGCCCTGCGCCTGAAGGAGAAGCCGGTTGAGGATCTGAAGGAGTGCTTCTCGGTCGAGAGGGTGAAAGGGCAAGATCTTGTCAATGCGATTGACAAACTCAGGCGCAAAGAACCGCGCGACCGCTTGTTGCCACACACCGGCCTGAAGCTGCTGCTGACCGAAGCCGGTCGAGCGGCTGGTCTCCGCCACCCCGAGGTTTGAGGTCATGACGATCACGGTATTGGAGAAGCTCACCACACGGCCCAGGGAGTCGGTGAGACGTCCTTCACCCATGACTTGGAGCAGCAAGGTAAACACATCGGGATGGGCTTTTTCGATCTCATCCAACAAGATCAAGCAGAAGGGTTGGCGCATGACGGCGCTGGTGAGAAGTCCTTCGGGTGCATCCAACGTGCCGACCAAACGGGCGACGGAATAGGCGCTCACCAGCTCATTCATATCAAAACGCAGCAGGGGTTGTTTTTCGCCATAAAGGAATTTGGCAAGGGCTTTGGCAAGCTCCGTTTTGCCCACTCCGGTTGGTCCAGTGAAAAGCAAAACAGAGAGTGGACGTTCCTTTTCGGTGAGCCCCGCCAGCATCACCTTCACCCGCTCCTGGATCCACGCCATCACCTGGGCCTGCCCCAAGATGGCGTCTTCCAACCCTCGAAAGGCAGGATCCTTTTCAGGCTTGTACTGAAGCCCACTCACCAGTGGGCATGACCCCAGATCAGACTGAACGAGATAGGCGGTGGTGGTGCTGAGGGCGTCATAGCGGGTGTCATCCGTCAGCGTGCTGATCTGCTCGAGGAGCTTCATGGCTTTGCCCGGAAAGGCGACGGTGGGCTCAAAACGGCGTGTGAGGGCCACAACATCGGAGAAGTGATGGGCGATGCTGCTATGTCCATTCTTCAGCTCGAGCTCCGCAGCCCGGTGCATCAAGATCCCGTAGAGTCCTCGAGTGTCCGGCTCTTGAACCCAGATGCGCTCAAACAGCTCGACAAAGGCTCGGTCCAGCTCTTGAAGACGGCCCAGCTCCTCCGGGGTGACTTCGCCGATCACCTGGAGAGCGCGTCGTTCGATCCAGGGTTTGAGCACCTGCCCCATGTTGAGAGCACTCTGGGCCGACCTTCCGGTGCGAAAGAGAGCCACCAGCTCGTCAAAATAGAGCACCAGCCGACGGGAGGCTGCATGCTTGAGGATGGCCATGAGACGACTTTCCCAGGCCCCCACCACAGACATTCCGGCGATCAGTCGTCCAGGGCTGAGATGGTGAATATCACGAACAGTATGGGCACTCTTTGAACTTAACCTGCCCTGCCGGACATATTCGAGCAACAGCGCGGTGCGACCCACACCCGATTTGCCCACCAACAAGATCGAAGAATTCTCTCCACCCTCCAGCAGCCCCCGAAGCTGGGTGAGCTCAGGCTCTCGACCATAGATGCGGGAGAGCTCTGAGGTAGGGATGGCGTTGAGATGACGCCCTACTTGGGCCAGCTCCCGTTGCCCCTCAAACTTCTGCCCCGCAAAGAGTGCCGCCAGCCCTTGACTGGGACGTGGAAGTGCCTGTTTTCCCTCAATTTCCAGCTCGAGCATCACCACTTGTCCGCCGTCGAGCCCCAGCCCGTCTTCCAAATCCAGCAGGCGAAGTTGCCGAAGCTCCTCGTGACGCTGCTCCCGTGTACATTGGCGAAAATATTGCTGAAGCTGCTCATGAAGCTGCGCCTCCAGATGAGCAAGGCTGTCGAGCTGAAACATGAGGCTGGGAATGGCCGGGACATAAGCCAGCAGTGTCCCAAAACGCTCAAATGTCACCACTAACAGTCTAAAGTGATAGGTCTTGTCTTGGTAGACTCTCTTCAGCTCCAGCTTATGGGAGCGCAGCAGCGGAGCGTCGAGCAGGTGCAGCAACAGTCGGTGATCGGGCTTCTTCAGCTCTTCAGCGAAACGCCAGCGCAGATAAGACTTTACCAAGTCGAGCGCACGCGCACGTTCTACGACCTCCACCGACTCCCGCAGGCCATGAGGAGGGGTCTCGTCGGGAGGGGGCAGTGGAAAGAGGGGACGGCAGCGCACCGTCGCACGCGGGACGGCTTTTTTCGCCTGTACGACAAAAACGGGCACCTGAAACAGCATTATTCGCCTCTCAAAAACGTAAAAATGAACTGCTCCCACACGACATCAAACATCTTTTTGAGCATATCCAGTCGATTGTTTCGAGTCAGCTCTGCGCTATGGAAACGGAAGTCCAGCACGGAGTCCACCTCATTTAACGTCAGCACACCACCGCCATCTCCCTTTTTGCGTCGTCCCAAGTGCCGGGTCAGCTCCAGTCGTTCGAGGGCACCCTGCTCCAGCGACACCTGCATCTCCAGCTTTTGCCGCGCCTGCGTCCAGCACCAAGTCCCCATCAGCAGCTTTAAGTAGAGCTGGGCCCGCTTTCCACGAGCCTCCACAATACATCCTGTCAACTCACTGTCTGGAATGGGTGTTTTACTTTTATCATGAGAAAAGAGCAGTACCTCGGCATGCTCGGGCGTGTGCAGACACACATAGGACGGCAAACGTAGGGGCTCTTTAGACTTCTTCGCACCTCTGCGCGTGAGGCGATAGAGCAAACGATTATTGGCTTTCAGCTCCAACAGGGGCAAGAACTCCAAGAACAGCGCCCCCATGTTCTCTAAGATGCTCGGCTCTCCTAACATCAGCACCAGTGCATGCTCGGACTGTGTGTCTCCACGATCCAGCAGGTATGTAAGCTGCTCCTCTTGCTGATCCAACAGCAGCTCTTTTACAGCGAGATCTCGAGCCACATCCCCCTCGGGCTCAAGGAGCAACGCCAGCTCGTGCGCCAAAAATGCATCCAGCAGGGTCTGTAGAGACTCGAGATACTCAGCCAGCCGCGCAGCTTTGAGGGATTCCTGCCGATGCTGTTCAGGGGTCAACAAGGGTTGGCCATGCCGAGCCCGCTTCCGGTTGAGCACTCGATTGAGCTCCAGCAGCTCGCTCCGCAGGTCGCCGACCCCCGAGGAGTTCAGCATATACTGCTGCCTCAGGCGATGTTTGCTCAACGCACTGCCTTCCGCTGCCTGGGACCGACGCTGCTCCCCACGACTGCCGCGAGACTCCATTCCGGGTGGTGGCACACATTCCGCTTTCACCCGCTCATGCTTGAGGGACAGATGTAAGGTGTATCCCCGCTCCGGCGGATCGGTGTCCAGCAAACGATCTGAGATGCAGGGCAGCACAAGCTGTTCGATGGCCCGTTTGAGAGGCCGCGCACCGTAGCGGGGATCAAAACCTCGCTCCAGCAGGAATTCAACCAGCTCAGGGGCATAAGAGAGGGAGAGTTGCCGCTGTCTGAGGCCCTCCCGCGTAGGCAGCAGGGCCAGCTCACGCACCACCAGC
Source organism: Myxococcota bacterium (assembly GCA_046075485.1). Lineage (GTDB taxonomy): Bacteria > Myxococcota_A > UBA796 > JAJRTE01 > JBJTQF01 > JBJTQF01. Next base: position 16,738 of record JBJTQF010000202.1, read on the forward strand.
GCCCGCACATGCTCCCGCGAGAGGGGCGCAAACGGCAGGATCCGGTCAAGTCGGTTAAAGAGCTCCGGTCTGACCGATTTTTCCACCTCCCGGATGAAGTGTTGAGCGGCTCGCTGCTCCAGTCCAGCCACGCCACCAAACCCCACGGAGGAGGTCTGAAAGGTGCTGACCCCTAAGTTGGAGGTCATCACCACAATCGTATTGGTGAAATCAGCACGCTGTCCACGAGCGTCGGTCAGACGACCTTCTCCGAGAACCTGGAGCAGCAGGTCAAAGAAGCTCGGATCGGCTTTCTCAACCTCGTCAAAGAGCAGCACGGAAAAAGGCTGCTCGCGCACTTTTCCGGTGAGCAGTCCTTCCCCTGAGTGTAAGCCTCCCACCAGCCGCTGAACGGACAGCGGATTTGAAAACTCACTCATATCAAATCTTAACAAACGGTCATAACCTTGAAAGATCAGCTCGGCAAGCGAGCGGGCAAGCTGGGTCTTTCCCACGCCGGTGGGCCCTAGAAAAAACAGGCTCGCCAGGGGCTTGTGGGGCCGGTTGAGTCCCGCTTTTAGGGTGGCCAACACGTCGAGCACCGCTTCAATCGGCTCCGCCTGGCCCAAAACCCGCGCGGCGAGCCACGCACGCCAATGGTCTCGATCAAAAGGAGCCCGCTCGTCGAGCAAGAAGCGTGGCAAACCGGTCACGCGGGAGAAATGATCCAGCACCGCTGGAACGGTGATCAGATCGCCCAGATGTTGGCGCTGAAGACTGCGCAGGAGCCGAAGCGCCCAGCCCGGCCAGACCGAATAGACCCCGTAGCGCCGCACCAGCCGCTCCAGCAGGGCGAGGGCTTCCGGCATCACCCCCACTTCTTCAGACATTCGCTCGGCCTCGGCGACCAAGATCTTGCCCGCCACTCCCAGGGAGGGCTGCTCGACCTGGATCCGCTCCAGTGCTTCGACCAAGCGGGGCTGATTGCGCTCCAGCAGGCCCAGCTCCTCAGCGGTACACTCAAAGATGCATTGCACCTCTCCTTTGGCAATCGCGGGAAGGAAGTAATGGGCAAGACTCTGAGTATGACCTTCGGCTTTCCCCACCTCCGTCAGCTCCAGGAGGGAGCCCAGGTGCAGCACAATCCCCTGGGTGCCCGCTTCCTGGAGGAGCCGCTGACACTTCTCCTGCCAGTCGCCAATGCTGCCCGCAGTCCCGGCGATCAAACGAGCGCCGGATGTAAACCGAATGAAGGGCTTTCCACGCCGATGTTCTTCACGCCGGGCCACTTCCACCACACGGGCGGTCTTGCCCACACCGGAGGGTCCGACCAGCAAAAAGCTCCGCCGTGGCAGGGAGTTCAGCCGCTGCTGAAGCTGCTTCAGCTCCTCCTCCACCTCAAAACAGGCGGGATGTCCTCCCTCCAGCTCTCTCCAGGACAACGTCGCTTCGGGCATGACGGGAGGTTGCGCTTCGCCCTGGTCTTCCTGCTCTTTCCGGCTGCGTGCATCCAACAGCTCGACACATAAGGACACAGTATGAAGCTCCGGCGGCCCCAGCCGCTCCCACAGGCCGAGGGCCGTCCACGAGCGAGTCAGCTCATGCCGCTGAAGGGTGGATAAAATCCAGCCAGGCAAGAGTTTAGGCAGCTCTGACAGGCGTGCTGATACCGTCTCATCGTTTAGCAGGAGGAGCTGCACAAACGCAGGCTCTCGTGCCGCTTGCCAGCTCGCCACCGGAACACTCAATTCGATGGGTGCTCTCGGCGTTGTATCGTGTGAGGCAGGGGGTGGGAGCCGGATCGGAACCGTGGAGAGCTGGACCTCCCCCTGATGCACGTACTTCCACACTTCAGCGGGGGAAAGGTTCTTCAGGGTGCTTTCTGCCAACGAACGAAGGGCACGGAGTACCTTCTCGGGGGAGGTATGGATGGTGGAAAGCTGCGGAAACTGCAACAGGATTCCCACGTAAAAGTCTTCATCTAGGGGAAGTATGACGGCAGGCTGCTCAAGCTGAAGAGAGGGCATAAAAACTCCACGGCGTCTCGGTGGTGTCTCGGTCAAAAAATTTGCAAGAGCTTATCATAACAAACGAGGCGGGAATAGATGTCGCGGCGAGAACTTATGGATAGCCGTGATGGGGTTGAACACCCGGGATGCTCAGGCATCAGCAGCGTTGAGGAAGCCGCACGACGGGCTTTACTGGCCGCAGATCAAGGGCACATCGAAGGTCTTGCCACGGCTGGAAGTGACGGAGGCGTCGGAGGAACCATCAAAGGTGATGGTCAAGGTGGCGGCCCCTTCTTCGTCGTTGATGGAGGCGATGGCTTCGCCGCCTGCCGAGGGACAGCTTCCTTCACAACGCTCAAAGCCGGTGACTTGAACGTCAGAGGTGAACTTTGCCCCGGTGGTGGCAAGTGCGCCATCAAAGGAGAGGCAAGTTGCCACGGGTGCAACAGTGCCATTTACCAGCAGGGTCACAGTGCCCACTTTAGAATCGGTGGCATCAAAATTAATGACCAGATCCGCCAAGTTGGTCGCAATGGTATACTCCACTTGGATCGTACCGGTGAGGCTCCGTCCGCTCACTTCCAGCCCTTCGGCGGTCAAGGAGAGCTCAGAGCCCACCACTTTGAGCCCCTCCATGATGGGGGTCAAGGTGCCCACCAGGTTGCCGGTGATGCTGAAGAGGCCATTGTCGCCGGAGCAGCTAAAGGTGGCGCCGACGGTGCGAGGGTCGCTGTCTTCTGGATAAGGGGTCACACAGCCCACAAAGCTGCTGGCGAGGGCGTCGTAGATCTTGTCAGATGCTTCTTGCAAATATTCGTCTTCGGTGGTGGCCTCAATATTTGACAAGGCGTCACCATAAACGGAGGCAGCATGGGCCAGCTCGGAGGCGGCCTCAAAAGAAGCGACGGTGCCTTGTGCGGCGTCCAGCTCTTCAATCACTTCGGCGACACGCGCACAGCCGATGTTCAGGGCAGAGAGGGTGACAACCGGCAGGGCCAAAAGCAAGCCCACGCTGAGGTGGAGGGGGGAAATCTTGTGCATGGTATTCCTCACAACATCAATCTAAGGGGTTCAATCAAAACGTGACGAAGTCTATCAGTCCAGCAAATGCCTGTCAAAACAAAAGACCACTCCTTTCATGGGCTCAGCGAGGGCTGCTGCTGGGCTGGAGTGTGCTGCTGTTGCTGCTGGCGCTGCGCTCCCTCTCGTGGCGGATGGTGCATGATCTGCCCATTTTACATGTGGTCGGATGGTTGATCTCAAAGGGTCGTGTCCCCTATCGTGACCTCTTTGAGATGAATCTGCCAGGGACTTGGATCATTCATGTGGGGGGACAGTGGCTGTTTGGAGCGGATACCATCGGGGTACGTCTCACGGATCTAAGCTGGTTGGCACTGACACTCACCGCTGCATATGTCTGCATGCGCTGCTTTGGTCTGGGAATGGGATCGGCACTGCTGCTCGGCACGGTCTATCTGATGGGTGGGCCGATGGACGCCTTACAACGGGATTGGCTGATGGTGGGTCCGCTGCTCTTTGCGCTCGCGGGCGCACGCTGGCATGCACACCCACGTATGCGTATCGTTCAATGGAGTGTCGGAGGACTGGGCTTAGGTTGGGCCATGCTGATCAAACCGCAGGCCCTGCTCTTGACGCCCCTGCTGCTGGGGGCCATCCTCTGGGAATGGCAGCTCACCCGAAAAACAGCCCATTCTCAGCACACGGAACTGCCACATGCCACGACGCTCAACTCACTGGTGTGGGCGCTCGTCGTCTGGCTGCTGGCTCAGCTTCTTCCTCTGCTGATGGCAGGTCTGGCGCTGTTTCGATGGGGCGCACTCTCTGACTTTGTGACCCTCTGGACTCAATACTTGGGGCCTCTCTATGCACGCTTAGATGGTGATGGCATGGAGCTAGAAGGAGGTCTCAGCGTTTACCTGAGCTCCACACAGCTCCTGCTTCAGTCGATATGGCATCCCTCCCGGATGGTGTTATTTGGTTGTGCAGTGCTGGGCAGCGTCATGTTATGGCGTTCGACTCAAGAGGCTCCACAGTTGCGGATTCGTTTGGGCCTGCTGATGCTCTTTGTGGGGTATGGTCTGCTGCATGTGGTGATCGGGGTCAAACACTGGTGGTATCATTGGTGGCCCGCCTATGCAGGTCTGTTGCTGCTCAGCTCAGGGCTCTTGTTGCCTGGACGGTGGGCGGGACTCCGCTGGAGCCTGTTTGGACTCTATGCAAGTGCTGTGCTCGGAATTGCCCTGCTGGAGCGCCCACAAGAGTCTAAAATGCAAACACTTTTGGAGCCTGTGGATGTGTTAGTATCCACACTTCGCCCTCAGCTTCAAGCAGGGGATCGTGTGCAGGTGCTGGATACCGTGGGAGGAGCTCAGCATGCTGCCTTTTTATTGGGTCTGGAGCCTGCGACGTCGTTTTTGTATGACTTCCACTTCTTTCATCATCGTGAGGCACCGTTCATTCAAGCCCTTCAGCAGCGGCTGATGAGAGAGCTGGAGCAGCAACCTCCCCGCTGGATCTTGATGTGGCGTACAAGCTGGTCTCATCGACAGCATGAGACCGATCTTGCGCTTTTTCCCGCATTACAAACGTGGCTCACCGCCCACTATACCCAGAAGGCCGAACATCCCGCTTGGATCGTCTACGAGCGGCATGATCGGACGACACCCTGAGGAATTTTTATGCGTCTCAGTCCTTTTTTACCCCTGGCTCGCCCTGATCAACGTCTCGCCGCATCGGTGATGAATGCGTATGGAGATCCGCTGGTCAAAGCCTATTGTATGGCACGATTTTTGATCATCCATCAGCGTTTTCTCAATGAGCTGCTCCAGTTTATGCCCCGAGAAGGCCGCGTTTTGGAGATCGGCTGCGGGTTTGGTCTGTTTGCCCTCTATTTTGGCTCCATGCATGAGAAGCTGCACATCTCAGGGGTGGATCTCAACCCTCAGCGTATCGGGCTGGCACAGGCTGCCGCTCAAAAGCTCGGACGAACGAATGTTTACTTTATGCAAGGGGATGCTCGCACGCTGCATCTGAGTGCGCAATATGATGCGATCTATATGCTGGATATCTTGCACCATCTGCCACCCGATGAAGTGCCACGTCTGCTGAGAGAGGTGAAGGCACATCTTAAGCCAGGAGGGGTGCTGTTGGTCAAAGATGTAGACACGAAGCCCTGGCATAAGCTGGCCTTTACGTGGGCGCTGGATGTGCTGATGACCGGGGGAGAGCTGCCCCACTATCTACCGTCTGCTGAGCTGGTCTCTCAACTCAAACAGATAGGCTTTCAGGTCTTCACCCATGATATGGTGGATCTACTGCCCTATCCACATCGACTCTATTTTTGTCTGAATGGAGGACTTGAAGGACTGACAGGGGCGCAAGAGCAGGGATAGGAGCAGGCTTCAATATCTTGCCACACCACCTAAGAAGAGCTGATGAACGGTATGAGCTGAGAAGTTCCTGTTGCCGACATTTTCGTCTTGAATCACCGTCTCACCGCGACTGCCCCCCACATACCGAAGGCTCAACCAGAGGGGAAGCTCGTCAAAAGGTTGGAGCTGCGCCTCCAGCCGCCCCTGCCAGACCCGCTGGGAGTAGGTGCCGGGCTTAAAATAGGCGTCAGCTTCACTCGAGGAGAGCCCCCACCAGCGCCCTTGTTCTTGGCCGAGCTGGGCTTCACCGGAAATGGACCACGCGGGAGAAGGCTTGAGCTTGCCCTTCAACCCCACACCCTGATAGAGCAGGCGATGCACTTCGTAACCCGTATGGAGCTGACGTTCAAGCTGAAGCTCAAGCTGTTGGGTCTGATGTCCCAGCGTCAAGGATACAGCTCCCCCCACACCATCCCAGATGGAGCCCCCTTCCAAACCTTGCCCCAGATTGTCAAATCCTTGAAACCACGTAAGCGCAGGCAGGAGCCGAATCGTCAACTGAGGCAAGAGCAAACCTTCAACGCCCGCCCGCCCGCGCACGAGGGCAAAACGCATCGGGGATGGCAAGGCCGAAAGAATCGAACCTTCCTGAGTGCCAAAGATCGGCTCTTCGGGATACCCCACCAGCTCCCCCCCCAGCTCGGCCAGCAGATGTGAGTATGGATAGAGCTTCCAGCGCAGGCCCGCTTCGGCGGTCAGGCTAAACCGCTCTTGCTGAACCGCATCGTAACCCGCCACGAGAGGCTGCTCCGTCGTGGTGTCCCCGTCGCTCGCGGCATACTCCAGGTGCTCCCGCAACAGGATCACACGCTGCTGGGTCTCGATACTGCTGGTTAGGATGCCTTGTCGAGTCCACACAAGCTGCTCGTGAGCGCGTTCTGTCGTGGCATTGGTCGGGATCAACAAGGGCAGCTCGGCCACCTGCTGGCCCAAGTCAAGTCCGAGTTGCCAAGAACGCTCTTGTTTCCCCGGATGAGGCAGCCCTCCCCCTTCCACACTCAAGGCATAATCTTCCAGCCGGTTAAGCTGAAAAAGCCCTATCGACCAAAGGGCTTCAAAGGATAGATGAGGTGAGGCAAGCTGAACAGCCGGGGCAACCCGCATTCCGGCGAGGGTCTGGGCTTCGGAGGCATCCCAGGTCTGACGGGCAGCACCTTCCACCCAGATATCGGTGCGAAGCTGCCACGTTGCAGGTTCAGGCTCACCGCCTGGAGCACGGGCGGGGGCAGGCTGCTGTTCCGGGTTTGCCGGTGAATTGGACTTCGAGGGGGTGGATGCACCCCCCCGACTCAGCTCAAATCGAGGCTTCGGAGGTCGAAAGGCCACCAGCTCATACGCACGATGCGCTCGCGACTCGGTCTTCAACCCTTCGAGTGGCTGAGCCTCCAGCAGCGGAAGGGCCTTCGCTTGTGCCGGTGTCTGAGTCACCCGCAGCTCTTGATCCACCCCTCGCTGCACCTGATCGAGACATGCTTCCTGCTCTACCTGAAGTTTGAGGGCTTCATCCCGGCTGAGCCGGATCATCTCAAAGAGGTGCCGGATCTCATCGGCCCGGTCGCGTAACATGGCCTGCTCCAGGCGCAGCTTAAAGCCGCTCAGCTCCTCGGTGAGTCGGCCAAGCTGACGCTCCACTTCGGCCAGACAGAGGGCACGGTCGGTATAACGACTGGCCCGCGCAAGAGAATGCTCCAGCTCCAGGGCGTCGGCCACCTGCTGAATATCCGCTTCGGCTTTGGCGGCTTCGGAGGCCAGCCGGGTCACTTCCTCCATCGACACACTCTCGAGGGTGGGCGGGGTCTCCAACGTTCGGCGCACTTCCGGCAATGGCGGAGGTTCTTTCAGGGTTTCACCGGATTTTAGTATCACCCAAGCGCGGGCGACCACCCCTTGCCGAGATGCCACCTGGATCAAATGATCTCCCGGGCGTAAGGGCTCCCGGGCAGGCAGGAGCAAAGGGCCTCCATCGACCCACAACTCCAGCCCAATCGGAAGCGGGGAAACTTCCAGCACCGCTGTGGCCGGACGGCTGCGCCATTCCAAGCGCGCATTTTGAAGCACTTTTTGCGCCACTTCACCGAGCTGGGGCTCCATTGAGACGGCTTCGTTGAGGGCAACGGCACGTAAGGCCAACTTTCGAGCCTGCACCTCGTCCCCTCCCAGGCTCGCCACCGCCGCCAGCAAAACATACACGCGGGCAGTCCACTCCGAGTTTAGGTGGTCGTTGAGGGCTTTGGGCAGATGATCGACCAACATCTTCCGTGCGGCGTCCAGATCTCGCTCGACCAGAATTTGTTGCAACACCAGCTCCACAAAGCTGGGGGGCACGGGGGCCAGCTCCATCGGCGGACGAGGGCGGTCTTCAGGCGTCTGCGCCAGTAGCGGCGAAGCGGTCAGCAGCGGAAGCAGCAGGATGGAGCCGGTCAGAGGCCAGCGCATATTCTCTCCCTACCGAAACGTTGAGGGCCGATCAAGGGGTCGGCTCCGTACACTTTTGAATGGGAATCGAGAGATTTTCTCGCCCCTGTGCTCGCACGCGCTCAAGCCGCCGCCAGCTCTGAAGCTCAAAGTCGTAGATGGCGTATACAATATCGTCAGCGGAAGAGGGCAATGTAAACTGGATGCAGCCACGAGAGCTGACGATGCGCACCTTTTGAGGGCCCGGGGCAAAATCGCGTCCCCTCAAGCTGAAAGAAGAGACACCCAGCTCGTTGATCTCAAGACGCTGTTCGACCGGAATGGATCCCACCCGCAGCCGTACCCGTCCAGCAGGAGGCGGAGGTTCGTCGGCAGAGGCGGTCGGCAAGTTGAGGGGCCGCTCACCCGGCACAAAAGGACGTGTGGCAGCTCGCCATCCAGCAGCATCGGAAGGGGGAGCGGCAGAGCCCTCCTGCACCGCTAGGCGCTCCCGCACCCGCTCAAGCTGAGCACGGGAGGGCGGCAGCGGCGGACGTCGCACCTCCAGGGAGGGCTCGCCCTCGTCATCCAGGCTCGGCTCCGGCATCCGCTCCGGCTCTGCCGAAGTATTGGAGCGCAAAAAGAGGGGAACGCGGTCTTCATCCGGCTCGTGGGCCATGAGCTCCTGGGCGACTTCCTGTCCTGACGGAGTAGGAGAAGGGGTGGGTTGAGCGGTGGGCTCCGGGGTGGGAGACTGCGCGGAAGGGCTGGCGACAGCGGCCTCGCTGGAAAAAAAGGCAGAGGCTTCACGGGTGCGTCCATCCGGCCCCACCGGACGAGTAGACCAAACCGTGCCCGCCCCCACCAGGGACAGCACCACCAGGGCGGTCGAGAGCCTTGCTGCACCGTCTCTCCATTGGATCTTCACGCGCTCCTCCTGACACATCTTGAAACAAATCTTTATGAAGTGGGACTTGCCTTTATAACCCGCATCCCTATAGTAATGAAGCCCGTTCTGAAGTGAAGCCCTCCGAGGGCGACAACCCCAATCCTTGAGGCGAATGCATGGCCGCCATTGTCTCCATTCAAAATGTAACCAAAGAATACCAGCTTGGCAACGTGGTGGTTCCCGCACTGCGAGAGGTCTCACTGGATGTCCACCCCGGTGAGTTCATCTCGATTGCAGGGCCCTCCGGCAGCGGGAAGACAACGCTGCTCAACCTGATTGGCTGTGTGGATACGGCGACCAAAGGGGTGGTGGAGGTGGCGGGCCGCAATACCGCACAGCTCACGGATCGAGCCCTGACCGATCTCCGCTTGCATACCATCGGCTTTATCTTCCAGTCTTTTAACCTGGTGAATGTGCTCAGCGTTTACCAGAACATCGAATTTCCGCTGCTTTTGCAAGGAAAGATGACAGAATCGCAGCGGAAGGAGCGGATCATGGGATTACTCGAGCGGGTGGGCTTGGGCACTTATGCCAAACATCGCCCCAATGAGCTGTCCGGTGGTCAACGCCAGCGGGTTGCCATCGCACGCGCACTGGTGACACAACCTCGCCTTGTTCTGGCGGATGAGCCCACCGCAAACCTCGACTCTAAGACAGGACAGAATATCATCGATCTGATGAAAGAAATGAACAAGCTCGAAGGCACGACGTTCATCTTCTCCACCCATGACTCGAATGTGATGAGCAACGCAGAGGCGATTGTAAAGATGGCGGATGGGAAAGTATTGGGTCGATTCTCTGGGGGAGACTTGGCGGCACATGGGAGCACCGGAACGTCAGAAGGAGCTCATCCATGAACAGTCGCCTCGCAACCTTTGTCATGCTGGCTCAGATCGCGATGCGGAATCTGGTGGCCAGCCGACTCAAGACGGCGATCATCGGAGGCATCATCTTCGCCGGTACGATCTTGGTGGTGGTGGGCGGCTCGCTGCTCGACAGTGTAGAGTCTGCCATGAGCCGCTCCATCATCGGAAGTGTCACCGGTCACCTTCAGATCTACAGCAGCAAGTCCAAAGATGAGCTGGCGATCTGGGGAAATATGGGCGGGGGAGATTCCGATCTCGGCACTCTGGATGACTTCTCTCGGATCCGTCAAGTGCTGGAACAACACCCCAATGTGGAAAAAGTGGTGCCGATGGGCATCAGTGGTGCCATCGTCACTTCGGGCAATACCATCGACCTCACGCTGGAGAGATTGCGCACTGCGGTGAACCTGATCCGCGAAAACAAAGGCACGCCCGAGGTGATGGCAGAGTACGAGAGCATCAAAGCCCATGTTCGCTCTCAGGCGGAGGTGATCAAGGCAGACTTGAGCAACATTTCTCAGCTCGTGCAAGAGGGAGAGCTCACGCAAGAGAGCCGCGAAGTGGTCAGCCGGGCGACGTCGGATGAGTTCTGGACTCAGTTTGATCAACAGCCACTCGATGCGCTTGAGTATCTCGAAAATCGCTTGGCTCCATTGACCACCGATGCGGATGTGCTCTTCCTGCGTTATGTGGGCACGGATATGGATGCCTTCGCCAAGAGTTTTGACCGACTCGAGATCGTCGATGGGGAAGCAGTGCCACAAGGTCAGCGCGGCTTTGTATTCTCCAAGTTCTTCTATGAAGATCGACTGAAGCTCAAGAGCGCACGGCGTCTGGATAAGATCAAAGAAGCTCGAGCGGAGTCAGGTCGAACGATTGAAACGGATCCAGAGCTACAACGGTATGTGAAATCCAATGTGGATCAAGTGCGGGAGCTGGTGCTTCAGCTCGATCCGCTCAAGACCCGTCAAGCGGTGGAGCGTCTCCAGAAGTTTCTAGGTGAATCGGAAGCAGATGTCTCCAAGCTCCTGTCACGCTTCTTTCAGACCGATGATGCCAATTTTGAAGCCCGCTATGCCTTCTTCTATGAACAACTGGCCCCGCTCCTTCAGCTCTATCGCATCGGCTTGGGGGATCAGCTCACGATCAAAGCGGTGACCCGCACGGGTTTTATTCAGTCGGTGACGGTCAAGGTTTATGGCACCTTCCAGTTTAAAGGGCTGGAGAAGTCTGCACTGGCAGGCAACATCAACTTGATGGACCTGATGTCTTTCCGCGATCTATACGGATATCTGACGGCGGAAAAAGTCGAAGAGTTCGCACAGATGAAGTCGGATGTGGGCATCAAGGAGGTCAGTCGAGAAAATGCCGAGGCGGAGCTCTTCGGGGGATCCAATACGGTGGTGGCGGAAGCTCAGGCTGGAGTCATTGAGCTGGAGCAACAGCTCCAAAAACCGGCTGGAAATCTCCGGGTGGACGATCTCACGAAGCGCATCTATTCGCAGGATGAGATCGAAAAAGGAGTGGTGCTCAACGCCGCTGTGCTGCTCAAGGACGAAAAACAGCTCGCTCAAACCATGACGGAGCTTCAAGCACTCAGCGAGAAAGAAGGGCTGGAGCTCAACATCATAAGTTGGCAAAAAGCCTCGGGATTGTTGGGGCAGTTTGCGCTTCTCTTGCGGGTGGTGTTGTATGCCTGTGTGCTGATCATCTTCATCGTGGCGCTGGTGGTCATCAACAATGCCATGATGATGGCAACCCTGGAGCGGGTCCGTGAGATCGGCACACTTCGGGCCATTGGTGCGCAGCGGGGATTTGTGATGCAGATGCTGCTGATCGAGACGGTGGTGATCGGCTTGGTGTTTGGCACACTCGGCGCAGTCGCCGGTGGTGGAATGGTCCAGCTTCTCCACAATATCGGCATTCCAGCTTACAATGACTATATGTACTTCTTCTTCTCAGGGCCACGGCTGAGGCCCGAGCTGGGCTCAGCCAGTTTGGTGATTGCATTTATCATTGTCCTGCTGGTGAGTGCGTTTAGCAGCTTCTATCCTGCGCTGCTGGCTACTCGAGTGTCACCGCTGCGGGCCATGCAGACCGACGACTAAAGGAGCTTTTGTATGGGAACACTTTTTGTCATTGCGCTGCGAAATCTGGCCCAACATCGGCGTCGAAGTCTGCTCCTGGGAGGGGCAATGGCGCTGGTCACGGGGCTGCTGGTGCTGCTGCTGGGTCTCTCCAGTGGATTGCAACAGACGATGCTTCGCGCGGCGACTACAACGTCTACGGGTCACGTCAATGTGGCAGGCTTTTATAAGGTCAGTGCCGGTCAGTCTGCACCGGTGGTCACAGACTTTCAGAAGGTCAAAGAGGTGATCAGAAAGTCGGTGCCGGAGCTCGAGTTTGTGGTCGAACGTGGCCGTGGCTGGGGCAAGATCATCAGCGATATAGGCTTCATGCAGATCGGACTCTCGGGCATCCAGGTGGAGGATGAAAAAGGCATCCAGCGGGTGCTCAAGCTCAAGGATGGCAACCTCGAAGGACTTAAGGAGCCTAACACGGCGCTGGTCTTTGAGGAACAAGCCAAACGGCTGGAGCTGAAGGTGGGTGATACCGTCACAGCCTCCACCACCACCGCAAGAGGTGTGGCCAATACCACCGACTTCAGAGTGGTGGCCATCGCCGAAAGTATGGGGTTGATCTCCAACTTCAGCATCTTCGTCAACGCCAGCTCTCTACGCACACTCTATCAGCTCAATGATACCACCACCGGGGCGCTGATGTTGTATCTGAAGGACATATCTCAGGCGTCTGCTGTGCGTGAGCGCCTGCGGAAGAGTCTGGAGGAAGCGGGGTATACCCTCATGGATACCGATCCACGCGCATTCTGGTTCAAGTTTGAAGGGGTCAACCGAGAAGACTGGACCGGCCAACGCTTGGATCTCACAACGTGGGACGAAGAGATCTCGTTTTTGATGTGGACCCTCTCCACGCTGGATGGGCTGACCGCCAGCTTGATCTCCATCCTCTTGATCATCATCGTGGTGGGCATTATGAATACCATGTGGATCGCCATTCGTGAGCGCACCCGAGAGATCGGAACCCTGCGCGCCATTGGCATGCAACGCTCTCGAGTGATGATCATGTTTCTGATGGAGGCGCTGTTGTTGGGCATCTTTGGCACTTCAGCAGGTGCTTTGGCAGGCATTGGTGTGGCCACGGGGCTCAATCTGATGCAGCTTCAGGTGCCGGATGCCCTGCGCATCTTTTTGATGTCGGATACCCTATGGCTCTCACTTCAGGCACCTTCGATCTTACGGTCGATGGCACTGATTGTGCTGGTGGGAACCCTGGCGGCCCTCTATCCCGCTTGGCGTGCAGCACGGCTTAAACCCGTCACGGCCATGCATCACATTGGCTGAGACCCTGCATTTTGGAAGGATTTAGATATGATGACAATGAAGCTCCTTCAGCGCCCACCCTCCCCTACGCGGGCGCAGCGCGGCTATACGTGGATGCGCACAGGCTTTGTATGGGTGTGGGCCCTGCTGATGTTCGGATGGGCATTGCCAACTCAAGCTCAGTCGGCACTCAATGCTCAACAGATGGCGGATCTGTTGGCAAAGATCGACGATGCACAACGTAATGGAGGCGACTTCCGCGCTCAATACTATATCGAGCGAAAAGAGAAAGATAAGACCGATGTGGCGCAAGAGGCCATCATCTTCCGACGAGACGCCGATGATAAGCTGATGATTCTGTTCACCAAGCCCAAGTCGGAGCAAGGCAAGGGTTATCTGAGGCTCGACAAAAATCTGTGGTTCTTTGAACCCTCGTCAGGGAAATGGGAACGCCGCACCGAGCGCGAACGTATCGGCGGAACAGATACTCGCCGAGCCGATTTTGATGAGTCGCGTCTGTCAGAAGAGTACGATCCCATCTACAAAGGGCAGGAAAAACTCGGGGTCTATACCGTGCATCACCTCGAGCTGAAGGTCAAAGACGGAGTAGATGTGTCCTTTCCAGTGCTGCATCTCTGGGTGGATGTCAGCAACAACACGGTGCTCAAACGCCAAGAGTATGCACTGTCGGGCAAGCTGATGCGCACCTCACTCTATCCACGCTGGAAGAAGCTCTACAGCGAATCAAAGAAGGCGGATGTCTGGTTCCCCGAAGAAATGCGCTTCTACGATGAGATCGAGAAGTCCAATGCCACCACAGTGGTGATGCGCACCATCGATCTGCGCCCGCTCGAGGCCAATATGTTCACCAAAGCCTGGCTCGAGAGTAAGGCCCGCTAACGCCCTCCCCCCCCTTAAATTGGAGCCACACCATGAAGCAGATGAAGCTGAGCCCGCCCCACCCGCGTGGTGGTGTCCGGGTTCTGACATGGGGTTTGTCTTGTCTCGTGCCGCTGCTGCCACTCGCGACGGCCCAGGCAGAGGAGCGCCCTTCGGATGAAGACTTGTTTGGAGCCCCTGCCGCACCGGCTCCGGCACCAGCAGAAGCAGGGGAGACGCGGGCCGATGAGACCCTGTTTGGAGCCCCCAGCACGGCTGCGACTCCCAGCGCCGCCAGTGCCCTCTCCGCTGAGGTGGCCCCCGAAGATCCCCTCCGGTTGGGAGGCCAGCTCTACACCCGTATGCTGGGCACACTCCGCGAAGAGACCCGCCCCGGTAAGCTCACGGTCTCTTATCCGACCCTGGTGGATCTGTATGTGGACGCCCGCCCCAATGACCGGGTACGAGGGATGGTGATCGGACGCCTTCAGTATAATCCGCTGCAATACAATGTGCTGTTTCCGGGGGTTTCGTTTGGAGCATACTCGGCCACCAGCACGTCGGTGCTGCTCAACCAGCTCTGGGTCAATTTTGACGTAGATCGAAAGGTGTTTATCACGGCGGGACGACAGTTCACCAAGTGGGGAACTGGTCGCTTCTGGAATCCCACGGACTACCTCCAGCCCACTCGACGGGATCCGCTGGAGCCCTTTGATGTGCGTACCGGTGCCGATATGGTCAAGTTTCATGTCCCCTATGAAAAGCTGGGCTGGAACTTCTATGCGGTGGCGCTCCTGGAGAACCTGACCCCTGTGCCCAGCATCGAGCGCACCGGGGTGGCACTCCGAGCCGAGACGGTGTTTGGCTCGACCGAGCTGGGGCTGGATGCGCTGCTGGCACGTTATCAGGTGCCTCGGCTGGGGCTGGATCTGTCGTCCGGTGTGGGGCCTGTGGACGTGCGGGCGGAGGTGGGCATCCGACCGGGCAAGAGCTTCCGGCTGTGGCGACCGGTAGAAAATCCGGTTTCAGAAGATCTGGCGGATCAATACGAACAATATACCCTGGACGGCTGGGTGCCTCAAGCCAGTGTGGGGCTGGATTGGCAACGCACCATCGGCGACGATGATGTGCTCACCCTGGGCGGTGAGACCTTCATCAACCCATTGGCGGGGTATGACGATGCCTCACTCTATCCCTGGCTGATCTTTCAGGGGGCCTACAATCCCTTCTACACCGGAAAATACTACGGTGCCTTGTTTGCAAGCCTCGGCTCTCCCGGAAAATGGAGCGACGCTTCGCTGACGTTCTCCACCATCGGCAACCTGAGCGACCTGTCGTTTGTCAGTCGGCTGGACTTCTCGAACCTGTTGCTGACCCACCTCCGGCTGGAGGCGTATGCGGCGGCGTATTATGGCACTCGAGGCGGTGAGTTTAAGCTGGCCCTGGATACGGAAGCTCAGGAGCTCAACGGGCAGAGCATTCCGGCGATCAAGTCGCTGGCACCGATGCTGGATGTGGGCTTAAGTCTTCGGCTGAGCATTTAAGGTGCAATGGATAGATGGGGCGCGATGAAATCAGACGTAACGCTGCTGTCCATACGCGCGCGTGTGTGAGGCTGGAAAATTCAAGGCAAGCAGGCAAGCAGGCAAGCAACAAGCAGGCGAGCACATTGAAGAACACTCGCCCTTTCCAAGCAGGTAAGGGTCAGATCTCGAGCTGCGTCCCCATCTCCACCACCCGGTTTGGTGGCAGGCTGAAGAAGTCCGAAGCACGGCGCGCGTTTTGCGCCATCCACACAAAGAGGCCCTTGCGCCAGCGAGACATCCCCCCCGCCTTCTGAGACACGATCAGGCTCTCACGTCCCAAGAAATAGGAGGTGATCATGGGATCCAGCTTCAGCTCGGGAATGTTGAGGTTGTCGAGCTGTTTGCCCACCGCCGGAGACTCCATGAAGCCATAGCGCAAGACCAGCCGACTAAACCGCTCGTCAAACTTCTCGTAACGAAGGCGCTGAGCCTCTGGGATAAAGGGCACTTCTTCGTTGATCACGGTCAGGAAGACCACCCGCTCGTGCAAGATCCGGTTGTGCTTGAGATTGTGCAGCAGGGCATGGGGCACACCATTGGGATTGCCGACCAAAAAGACCGCAGTCCCCGGCACCACCGGCGGCGGGCTCAAGGAGAGACCTTCTACAAACAACTCCATCGGCACTTGGGCTTCGTTGAGCTTGGCAGAGAGCAGCTCTCGCCCACGCTTCCAAGTGGTCAAGATGGAGAAGACCAGCACACCCACCACCAGCGGGAACCAGCCTCCGTGGACCAACTTGAGCAGGTTGGAGGCGGTAAAGGCCACTTCAATGAGCAAAAACGGTGAGAGCACCAGGAAGGCTTTTCCGAGGCTCCAGCCCCACATGTCCCGCACCACATAAAATGCCAAGAACGTCGTAATGGCCATCGTCGCGGTCACGGCAATTCCGTAGGCGGCTGCCAAGCTGCTGGAGGTCTTAAATCCTAACACCAGCACAATCACGCACGACAGGAGCATGTAGTTGATGGCCGGAATGTAAATTTGCCCAATCTCAGAGGAGGAGGTCTGGACAATCTCCATACGTGGACAAAACCCAAGCTGGATGGCCTGACGGGTGATCGAAAAAGCACCCGAGATCATGGCCTGAGAAGCAATACAGGTGGCGGTGGCAGCCAAGATCACCATCGGGATCAAGGCCCAAGAAGGGGCAAGGTTGTAGAACGGATTGGAGATGGCCGCCGGATTCTGAAGAAGCAATGCCCCCTGTCCAAAGTAGTTGAGCACCAAGGATGGCAGGACCAAACCAAACCAAGCCAGACGAATGGGCGTCTTGCCAAAATGCCCCATATCGGCGTAGAGTGCTTCGCCACCGGTTACGACCAGCACCACCGACCCGAGGGTCACAAAACCCTGCCAGGGGTTATGGGCGAGAAAGGTCACGGCATGCACGGGGTTCAAGGCCCCCAACACAGCAGGGACTTCCACGAGCTTCATCAGGCCCAAGATCCCAAGCACGGCAAACCATAAGAAGGTGATCGGTCCAAACACAGCCCCAATTCCGGCTGTACCCTTACGCTGAATGGCAAAAAGACCCACGAGGATGGCCAGGGTGATGGGAATGACATACGGCTTTAAGACCGGGGTGGCAATCTCGAGCCCTTCGACGGCACTCAAGACCGAGATGGCCGGGGTGATCATGCCATCGCCATAAAACAAGGCCGCACCAAACACGCCTGCGCTGAAGAGCATGGTGCGCTGACTGGGATTTAATCGACTGGGACGCAAGGAGAGGGCCATCAGAGAAAGAATCCCACCTTCGCCGTTGTTGTCGGCCCGCAGGATCAACAGACAATATTTGATGGAGATGTTCAGGAGCAAGGCATACAAGATCAGTGACAAGATTCCGAGGATGTTTTCGGGGGTAGGGCTCAGTCCAGAGTGACTGTGGAAACATTCTCGAAGGGCGTAGAGGGGACTCGTTCCAATGTCTCCATACACCACTCCCAACGCCGCAAGGGTGAGGGATGCAAGATACCCACCCGAGGGAGAGGCTTCAGAGCCGCCATGCTGGGCACGCTCCGAAGCAGCTAGCTTTGACATAACGTGGTCCTTTCAATGGGACACATAAGCGAAGATCGGCTGGCAGGCGCTCTCATCAAACGAGGGTGTCAGAGCCGGGTGAGCGCCCCATCTCGATTCTGCCGCATGACAGGGAACTTACGCTCATCGTTTTCAGGCATACCACAACTGCAAAAAAAAGTCATGGTCGGATTCCAGACGGTGTGCATCAACAAAACAAAGAGTACATATCATGACATTCTTGAGTGAAGATTTAGGCCGGTCGGACTTTCAGTGTTTCTGGCGCTTTGGGGGAGGGCATATTCGGCATGGCAGGCACATCAGCAGGAAAATTTCAGGCTTACAGAAGGGGGAGGCGGCAAAGCTCAAAGGTTTAAGGACGCGCGCACACCCATGAGGTCGATCAGAACTCAAACCCGACTTCGGTCTCCAACACCCAGCGCAGCACATTCTCGAACTGGGCCGGACGCCCCGCCGTCAAGGTAGACTCGCTGCTTCCGTCGGTGGCACGAAGACGATACATCTGGGAGACCTCACCGTTGATGAACATGAAGGGCAAGACGCGGATCTTTGCTTTGCCAATCAGCAGCACGTTGGGGTTCTCGAGGGTAAACAGAGGCTGTCCATCCCGAGGATTGTTCCGCACATAGGTGGCCAACAAGCGCAGGTGTTCCCCGGTGGGCACTTCGACGTGCATCAACATCTGGTCGTCACGGCCATCCATCGAGCCCTGATAGGCCGCCGAGACACCCATGCCGCCCACCACCGAATAGGTGCCCTCAAAGCGACCGCCCAGACGGTATCCACCCGTCTGCTGCTCCAGATACATCAGCTTACTCTGCACCACGTCGGCGTCGGCACCGGTAAAGTTCTGATACTTCTGGATCTCGTAGAACATGTCGAAGTATCCAGGCGCATACTGGGCGTGATAAGCACCCGCCTCCGCCCGCAGCCGGAAGGCATGCACGCGGCTGTCTTCTTTGTTACCTCCCACGTTGAAGCGCACCAGGGCTCCGGCAGAGACACCATCCCCCTGCGTGTGGGTCAGGCGGCTATAGTCCAGGTAGGCTTTAACGTCCAGCTTCTCTTGACGCACGAGCTTCACTTCGGCGTCGAGCCCCACCACGGCAGCCACGGCAGACTGATTGACCACGGGGGCGTTGGTATCGTCACTCACGAGCTGATCGGGAGCACCCTCGGGATGGGCCAAGAGATAGGGAGCCTTCCGGTCAAACACGTAGCTGAGGCCCACACTGGCCGAACGCGCCAGCAGGTTGTCCGGGAAAAACATGCCACCCGGCTTCACGTACACCAGACCTCCGTTGACCCCATATCCCAGCACGTCGTTGGTGTAAAACTCGGCCCCCCCATACTTAAAGCCCTTGTCCACCTGAGCACTGACCCGATAATGATCGAGGTCGATGTTGGGGTTGTAACGACGGAGCACGGTGCCATGCCCCACCGTCGCCGCCGACTGTTTGGACACGTTCAGGTAAAAGTCGTCTTCTTTCGTGCCATAGCGGATATATTTGATGACCTGGGCAAACTCCGAGGGCTCATCCCACTGGAAGCCCGCAAAAGCGCCCGCGCCATCAAACCCACGGCCCCCCAAGTAGTCGGCATCGCTGCTGTCCACTTCGGTGTTAAAGACCTCAAACGCGACCGGCAGCTCAAAGCCCATGTAGAGCCGCCCAAAGTGCAAGGAGGCGCGTGGCACCGCCGCCAGATAATAGGTACGGTTGGTGATGGTGTCACTCACCCGCTGCTCAATCGGGAAGAGCTGGAGCCCCACCACCACCCGATGTTTGCTGGAGTAAAAGTCAACATCGCCTACTCCCGTTAGCCAGCCTTTGACAAAGGCACGGCTGCGACGCTCTTCTTCTGCCCGCTCGAGCTTCTCCACGCGGGCGGTCAGCTCTTCGATCACGGCGTCCGCGTCTCGGTCGGGTTCGACGGCTTTGTTGGGGGCGGACAAGGTTAATCCCGGTGCGCCTGAAGCGCTGCCATCCGATTTTTTGTACGAAGGGTCAACCGGGGAAGGGTTGGTGGAAGCAGCGGAGACAGCCACCGGCTCCGCATGCTCAGACGCGGGCGCGGCCTCGTCCGCCAGGACTGGAGACGCGGCAAGCAGCACCAGGGCCTGCGTCGTGCTCAGGATGGGTCTCAGTGCGCTCTTGAACATAACCACCTCTATGCCATAAAACTCGCGCGGCGCGAGAACGTCGCACGAGGAAAACTGCAAGTACAGCCGACATCCAGGGGACAAATGTCCCCGCTCCCCCGACGGGCCGCTCGGTGTAAGCGCAGGTTCCACCCGGCTCCAACGTTGTCGCGCGCACGTCAAAGGGGACGTCGAATGAAAGTTCGCCGCTGACCACCAATAAGGTGCGGGTGCCGGTCGCCGCCCAAGGATCCACTTCGATGGACACCTGGAATGATTGCGCTCCCAACACTTCAACCGGGCCGACTTCAATGCCGGATCCGAAGTTGACGACGAGACTTTCTGACTTAAAATCGGTATTAAGTCCTGTAAACTTGATGGTTTCTTTCTGGCGTTGCGTGGTAAAAGCAGGCTCAGGGGTTAAGATCTGGGGGCGCTCTGAAAAAGGCGCAATCTCAAACGCATCCGGGACTTGCATGACATATCCCGGCCAGGAAATGGTGATGGACTGTTTGCCCAAGGGAGCAGCTTCCTCCACCCAGGCACGCAGATTTAAGCGGTTGGCATCCAACACGGTAAGCTGCTCGACGTTCACACCTTCGGGCATCTCTACGTTCACCGCATCGGCCACAAAGCGAGTATAAAGAGCCTCAATGGTAAAATCTACCCGAGAGCCCTGCCAGCTCCGCTCAGGGGTCAGGCTCAGCACTCGCGGCACCACAAATTGCTCGGATACCGGCGCGGAGTAGCTGCCCTGGGTCTGCTGATCATTAAGCTGATAAATGGCTCGCACTTGAAACAGATCGGTCTCGGGAAGGCCCACAGGCTGGACTTGGGTCCGATACTTCACACCACTATTATTGCTGATCACTTCTGGATCAAAGACCGAAAAACGCCCCACTTCGCGCAGCTCTCCCGCCGCATTTCGCGCTTGATGCCATAGTTCGTAACCCACCACAATATAGGCTTGGCATTCCGCATGCTCCGCTGTGCTGAGGTTGGGGGCTTCCCACTCAAGTGCGGTGCTCAAGACTTCGGGTTCGTGAGGGGGTAAGCGCAGGTTGAGCGGGGCGGGAAGGGTCACCACAAAAGAATAATAGTCGAAGGGAGGGAGTCGGCCTCCGTTCCCGCTGGTGTCTTTGCCTTCGATCCAGTAGCGGATGGTGGTGCCAGAGGGCTGCCCTTCAATCGAGGTCCGCCAGAGGCCGGTTGTCACGTCGAAGCCCATCTCCGCCTGCTGCGTCGGCGTGTTCACGCCCCGATCCCAGTAGAGCATGACCTGCGCAATGCTGCGGTTGTCTTTGCCACCCACGATGATGTCGTAGGGACCGTCGATATTACAGGTGTCATCGGGTTTGGCGCTCATCACCAGTTGAGGCGGAATGACATCACCCTGATATAACGTCAAGCTGCTGAGATACCAGCCAGAGCCGGTGGATGTGCGCACGCTGTTGCTGGCAAAGAGCAGCTCAATGAGCCCGCCATCGACCGTTCCCAAGCCCTTGAAGTCAAAATAGGAGGTCACGTATCCCGCTGAGGTGCCCGCAAAAACAGCGGCGGGCGCTCCATCCACGGCGGCGACATCGCCATAGGCGGGAGAAGCCGCCAACAGCACCGGCTCCGCGCCCGAGGCAGGCCAGAAACGCAGGAGCCCTCCGTCGGCACACAGGACATCGTCATACGGATTGAGGGCCAGGGCGGCTGCACAGTCTCCCGTGCTCAGATCGGTGGCGTAGGCATGTTTTAACTCGAGGGTTAAGTCGTCGGTTTCTTCTGCCGAGAGGCTCTCGGTCTCGAGAGGCGGGGAAAACAGGCTGGAGCGGGTGTTTTTGATGTAGAGGCTGGAGAGTCCGGTGGACCAGACGGCCCCCACCCCCGCACCGGCCATACCGTCGGCAGGCTCGCCGTACTCCCAGAGGGCATAGGGATCCACGGGTTCAAATCCTTGATCGCTCTCATCAAACAGATAGGTTACAAGCACAGTACGCAAATCTTGCATCTGGGTGGTCGCCGCTGCCGTTGCGGTCAGCCCTCCCAGCGCGAGCATCGAGCAGAGTCCCCAGCGCAGAAACCGGAGGCTGCTCTTCTGTTGCGTCCTGCTTGTCACGCCCGATGACCTCCTCCAGAGTCCCGTGAATGTGTCGGTTGATGACTCCCCACACGCATGCGCCCGAACCGACACAGGCTCATTCGCGCACGCGCACGATAAGCCCTCAGATGCGATAAGTCACGCGGATGCGGCTGCCATAGGCTGGCACGGCCTCCGCTTCAAATACGATGCTGTTGCGGGTGGCGTCGAATTGCCACGCGCTCCCCTGCTCCACGATCACGTCGCCCACGGTCACCACCATACTGTCGGTCTCGCGGGGCACTTGGCTGAGCTTAAAGCTAGATTCCAGCGAGATCATGCTCCATCCCAAGCTGGTGAGCAAGGCGTCCCAGTCGTCGCTACAGATCGAATAGACACTGCCCGAGAGCAGCTCGGCAGCCGCCATATATCGGGTGCCGGGCACGGTGCCAAAACAGCTACTGGCATCGTCCAACCCCACGATGGCACTGAGCTGAAGCCCCTCTTCTCCCAAGTTGGCTTTGACCCCCCGTAGGGCGTTGACGTAGGTCTCGACTGGATCGGCAGACTTGTCGTCCGAGTCGCTGACGACGATGACGTAGAGGCCCGCGTCGTCTCGCAAGAAGCCATAGTTGGCACCACCCGGGGCGATATTAGGAGCGGTAACGGCCTTTACAGCCGCTGAGAGCCCCCGCTCAATGCCGGGGGTGCCGTTTCCCTGCGCAACCGCCAAGATGTTGGACGCAAACACGTTGGCAACATCCGGGGTGGCAGGGGTGAGGATGGGGGGCAAACCCGCCAGTCTGCCTTCGTCAAAGTCCGCGTCGGTGGTGACCATGCCCACCTGCCAAGCCACGTCGTGACTGGAGAGTGCCTCAATAAAGGTCGAAAACAACGATGAGAGGGTGGCCAGCTCATCGCGCATGCTGGGGGTGTTGTCAATCACCCACAAGACATCCCGGGCAGGCAAGGCGTTCTGGTCAAACCGGTCTACCACGGTGACGTCTTCAGGAAGTGGGGTCTGATCCGGCAGAAACCACACTTCTCCACAAGCCGTCAAGCTCAGGAGACAAATCCAAGCCCCTACCCAGCCAGATGTCAGGCGTTTCTGGAAGTGCATCGCCCGTCCTTTCTCACGCGGTGCGCACCAAGTGCCGAAGCATGTCCCGCCCGAGCATGTCCCGCCCGAGCATGTTCCACTCAGCTCCGGCCTCGACGCACCCACCACAACACGGTCAGCGCCACGGCAAAACCCAGCAGCGACAATGGCAACCCATACCAAGGAACCCCCGAGCCCGGCTGAGCTTCCACCATCAGGGGCACAGCGGCATCGGGACGTTGACCCAGTTGGAGAATTCCCTCTCCCGTGACAGCTCCGACATTGCCTTCCAAGGGTCCATCATACCAGAATTGCGCGAAAAATGGGGCGCTCTTTCTGAGTCCAGCTTCACCCAAGGACATCGCAAGCAGGACCGCACGAGAGGAATCCCACGGGCTGCGCAGGATCTGAATTCCCGTGCCCTGCACGCTGGGCATCGGCTCGGGACCAAAACCACTCAGAGGCTGGACCAGCTCGCCCGTCGCATCCACGGGGAGCAAGAGGTTACCACCCAAGGTTCTCCGCAAGCCTGGGCTCAGACGTGGGGCCACCACCAGCCACTCCCGCCCAGCCTTTTCTGCTGAGGGCAAGGCTTCAAAAGCACCGTCAAAGTGCTGCTTCAGCTCCAAACGAGCATCCAGCGGTCGCTGAGCGCCCAGGGTGGAGGCCGCCACCATGTACAGGCTGAGGGCATCTCGATCCGTCCCGCTGGCCAGCACCAGGCCCACTTCTCGCAGGCTCACCCCTTCTGCAAAACGCTCCGGCCACTGTGAGATCGCCCGGGTCTGAGGCCGCTCGTAGGGCAAATAGAGACTGGAGCCACTCAACACCGACACCCATGCACTCTCGTCAAAGGTGCGCGAGCAGTCCAAGTCGGTGGTGTCGAGGTAAAGGCGAAACTGAAGACGCAACAAGCCCTCTCGGTGAACATCTCCCGGCAAAGGCAATGCAACCGTGCGGGTCACAGGGGCTTCGTGAGCCGCTTCCGGCAACAGCTCCAGGCTGTAGAAGGGCTTGTCGTTGAGCACTACTTCCAGCATGCCATGCCGCTGCAAGGAGAGCGCATACCGCAAGGCCAAGCGCAGCTCCGCTTCGGGCTTAAGCACTCGATGGCGTGGCACCGGCACCCGTACTTCTGCTCGAGGCTGAGAGAGCCCCCGCAAGGTCAGGCCCGCATTCAGGGTCTGGGCTTCAAGCTGCGGAAACAAGGGCACCAGCTCGGAGCTGGGCACATAGGCGGCCACCGGCGGATCTTGCACCCACTTCAGGGCGACACCCTTTAATGGAGCGGCGCTCGACGGCCCCGCAAGCCCGCGTGCCGCA
The DNA here is from genome assembly GCA_046075485.1 of Myxococcota bacterium. Classification (GTDB taxonomy): domain Bacteria; phylum Myxococcota_A; class UBA796; order JAJRTE01; family JBJTQF01; genus JBJTQF01. The sequence continues at coordinate 40,924 of JBJTQF010000202.1, forward strand.
CGCTTGAGCCCCGCTTCATCCGCCCCCACCACCCACATCATGCGCTTGAGCGGGTTGAGCGGATGACGACTCTCGATAAAACCGACCTCTCCAGCCGCAAGCTGAAGGTTTTGCAGGGCCGTCCGCAGGTTGCGCAGGTCGCCTCCCAGACCTTCGAGGCTGGCCGCCAAACCTTCCACGGCGGGAAGGGTCAATACACTGAGGATGTGTGCATCGGAGATCTGTGGTGCCACCAATTGGCCCGCCCAGCTCGCATCCAAGCTGCCCGGACGCAACCCTCGAGTCTGCCCCAGCCGCACCGCCAGCAGGCCCGCCACTTCCAGCCCCGCTTCGGTCAAGGCTTCAGGCAACACAAACTGCACCCGAATGGGCTTGTCCAGCCGCTCAGGGGCCGTATAAAAGTTCGGAAAAGCCGCCAGATCAGGGGTTACTTCACGCAAGGTATGGGGCAGGATCAGCTCTGAGCTGGGCTCAACGCGCACCCAAAGGGCGGGATTGTCAAGGTCTCGACAGGCATCGGCGCTGGTGCGAAGCTGAGCCTTGAGCTGAAGCGTATTCCAACCAGACTGGAGAATGGCGGGCGACAGGGTCACTTCCACCCGCGACGTCCCCGGTGACACCGGCAGACTCTTAATCTCTCGCTGGTTGAGCAGCACCGAGAGGTTAGAATCTTGAAGCAGCTCAGAGGCGGTGAGCTGTAACACCACCCTTCCCGGTTCGGTGAGCTTCCAGGTAGGCGGGAGCTGGATCGGCACCTCCACGGCGCTCATCATGCCCTGTAAACGGAGGCCCTGCCCTTCCAGCAACGGAGCGGACGCGCTCAACCGCTCTTGAGCATGTAAGGGGGCATTCAAGCTGCACAAGAACAAGAACAAGCCAAGCAGGACCAGAAGTCCTGCAAGACTAGAAAATTTCACGCGAGAATGCACCGGCTTGAGCACTCGTGTGCGCGCGTGCGAGCGGGTGTCACCTGCGTAATGTGTATGCGTATGTCCTTCGGGATGCTGCGCCCGGTGCTGAAGTCCGTTCTGCCCCTGCTTCATGGTGCCTCGCTGCTTCTAAGTCGGCGTGCGGATGGTTGCGCTGCTGCTGCTGGTGCGATGCTGTATCTCTCGGCGGAGGGTGGATTCTCGGGAGAAGGCCCACCCTTTGGTTGTCTGCTCAGCGGCCCTTCCACTCGGGCGGACGCTTTTGCATGAAGGCGGCCAGTCCTTCCATCGCGTCTTCTGTCGAGAGATTGAGTGTGAGCTGAGAGACTAAATAATCCAGGGCTGGATCGAGCGACATTTCACTCATACGATAGAAGGCATCTCGTCCGAGCTTGAGGATGGCAGGGCTCTTTTGCACCAGCTTTTGCAACATGGCATCGGCGGCGGTGCGCAGGTCAGCACGCGGCACCACTTGGTTGACAAAGCCCCACTCGAAGGCTTCTCGGGCGGAGACTTTATCACCGGTGAGGATCATCTCCAGGAGCTTTTTGCGGGGAATGGAGCGTGCCAAGATCGGCATGATCATCATGGGAAAGAGGCCCACATTGATCTCTGGTGCGCCAAAGCTGGCGTCTTCAGAGGCAATCACGATGTCACAGGCCATCGCGAGGCCAAAGCCTCCGCCGAGGGCAGGGCCATGAACCACACCGACCACGGGCTTGCCGACATCGCGGAGGGCGCGGAGCAGCTCGGCAAACCGGCCTCGGCCATAATGAGCAGAGAGTGCGCCTCCGTCGCCCCCGAGACCGGATCCCGACAGATCACCACCGGCGCAGAAGGCTTTTTCTCCGGCAGCGGACAGCTCGATCACCCGCACGGATTCGTCACTCGCCAATTTTTGCAGGGCTTCGATCAACGCATTGACCAGCGCAGGCGAGAGTGCATTACGCTGCTCGGGCCGGTTGAGGGTCAGACGTGCAATGCCCCAGGCCGATTCACTCAGCAGGATCTCAGACATTTTTCCTCTCCTATCAGAAGTCTTTCCCGTCAGACGCGGACTATCATACCACAATCTCTGTACAGTTGACAGCACGACGGGGAGAAGTTAAGGTGCCCCAAGCTGATGGAGGACTGCATCATGTATGATGTTCAACTTGTTCTCAAGGCCCTGACACCCGAGATGGAGCTCGCGTTTCGTGGGCCATCGCTGGTGGTGCAGGATATGCCCTTTCGTATTGGTCGAGAGAGCCGTGACCCTCGAACGGCACGCTCTCTGCCGCCGGACCTCCACGAGCGGCGAGCCAATCAATCGCCCCGCAGTAACGATCTGTATATTGTGGATCCAGGCCCTCGCTTGTTCATCTCGCGGCAACATCTGCTGATCGAACGGCGAGAGAATGGCTTTTTTCTCGTGGATCTGTTCAGCGCCTGTGGCACCATCGTCGAAGGGAAGGTCGTCGGTGGTGACCATCGTGGCGGTGAGGTGCCTCTGGAGCACCAAGACGTGATCATCATCGGCACAGCGGCGTCGCCCATCATCTTTAAGGTGCTGATGGTATGAGGTTGTATGCAGCATGAGCCCCGGGATTGGGTGTTGGGTGCGGGTCGGCTGGGCATCCAGCTCGGCTGGTCGCTCCATCACCAGCAGGGCCTGCCGGTGTCGATCTGGCATCGCACTCCCCTCTCAGCGGAAAAGGAGTCCTGGCTGGCCGGTATTGAGCACGTTGTCGGCCCTCTCCCGTTGAATGCCCTCGTGCGCGCGCGCATGGTCCTGCTGACGGTCTCCGACTCCGCCATCGGCGAGCTGGCCCAAAAGCTGGCCGATACCCTCCCGCAACCGCCGGAAAATCCCCCCCACTTTTTCCATTGCTCTGGTGCTCTGTCGGTGGAGGCGCTGGCTCCGCTGGCCCTCAAAGGATATCCCACGGGTGGATTTCATCCCCTTCAGAGCTTCAGTGGTGCGCCTTCTCCCACGAAGTTTGTGGGAACATTTTTTGCTCTCGAGGGTCATCTAGATGCAGTTGCACACGGTCAAGCGTTGGCACACGCGCTGGGAGGCTTCACGGGGACACTCCGACCGGGCAAACGTCTGTATTATCACGCAGCGGCGGTTTTGGCGTCCAACCTGCTGGTGGCACTCGAGGCGCTGGCCGTCGAGGTGATGGCCGAAGCCACCGGTCCCGAGCTGGATGCGGCTCAGCGTCTCAAGATGCTGCTCCCGCTGGTGGAGGGGACGGTTGCCAATCTGCGCAGTCAAGGAATTCCCGCCGCTTTAACCGGTCCCGTCTCACGCGGGGACGTCCAGGTGGTGGCTCAGCAGTGGCAGGCCCTTCAGAAGCTGGAGGATGCCGCCAATCAAACGTCTCTCAGCTCTGCCTCTGAACGACTAGATTCCGCTCAGGCTCCAGCGCAGAGGTCCGTATCAGAGGTATATCGTCTGCTCTCTCGAGAAGCAGTGACGCTGGCTCGAGCGCGAGGAATTCCGGCGGAGCAGGCCGATTCTCTTGATCTGGCCCTGGGAAAGCCTGTCAAATCCTTTGACAAGGCCCATCCGGGTGTTATAAACGAAGAATGAGGGGCTTTCACATAGGAGTGCTTGTATGGGAACGAACGCCTGTAAGAGACCCAGTCAGCCACCGTACAATTTGCGCAGTACCGGAAGAGTAAGCTCAGGTGCAACACGCGCGCTTAACACTGAAACAGAACGAAACCGCCGCCCACTGATGCCCATCGAACGTCGCCCCTCTGACAATGCCGGAAATCGAGACAGTATCCCCACCCGCCGCCTCCCCGTACAACGTCCCGAGTCGCCCCGTGAGCACGCCCAAATTCCGCTCTATATTGAAGCGCCCCGTCCTCCGCAGCCTTCGCGTCCGCGTGAAGAGCGCGAAGAAGGCCAGCGTGGTGTGCTGATCATCGAGCTGTAAAGCCCGCTCCTTTGGGGTCTGCTTGCTGATCCTGCTTTGCGGGCCTTCCTTCTGGTCCTGCTTTTTGGGCTGGCTTTTTGGGCCTTCCTTCTGGTCCTGCTTTTTGGGCCAGCTTTTTGGTCAGCCGCCCTCCCCCATCAGCCAGCGGGTCAGCTCCGGCACAACGCTGTCGTTCCAGCGTTCATCGGTGCGCTCGTCCACAAAGAGCTCAAACAGATATTGAATGGCTTCGTTGATCACCCGCAGGAGGTGTGAGCGTTCGAGCACCATCTCATCGAGTCCTTCTTTGAGCTGAGCCGGAATTTTGAGGCCATGAAGCTGAAGATCCCCCCCACGCACGCGCAGGAGAAAGGTCCACTCGTGCTCTCCTCGCCGAATGCCGAGGCGTGCTTCGGAGATTACCTTGCCGGACAAGATCGAGAGGCGGGCTTCGGGGGTGGTCGAAGGGGCACCTCCGTTAAAAGCACTGCTGACTCGTTTTTCTTCTTGTGCCAGGAAGTGCATGCGGTCGTCAAACCACAGATCCACCGGTCCACCCGGCAGGTTAAAGGCGCCAAAATCCCGCTCTGAGCGGAACCATAACCAGAGCAAAAACTCGTGGGCCAGGAAATCTTTGCCCTGGAGCGGATCTGGCAAACTCTCCAGCACCGGGGTCAAGGAGGCAGCTTGGGCAGTGCCAAGGGCAGCGTTTGCGGTGGGAAACATCGAGAGCGATTGTCCTTCGCTCATGCAGTCCTCCAGCGGGCTTCAGGGCCGATCAGCTCCACTCGAGCGGCGAGCTCTTCGCGCGAGAAGCGGGTCAAGAGCCCATCTCCCGGACGAAGCCGATGCAGCTCCAAGCCAAAGGTATCCTTAAAGAGCCCTCGGAACAGGTCATTGACCGGGTCAGATGCGGCAAAAAAGAGCAGCTCCATCTTGTCGATGTCCCAGAGCATGTCAAAGGTGGCCACTACCGGAAGCGCACGTCCCAGCAGCTCCTCTTCGACGGCTTCTTTGATCTCCCGCTTGCGCACGTTGCCCAGCCGCTCTAAGCCCTGGGCTTTCATGATCTCGCGGCACTTTCGATCCACCATGATCTTGAGATAACGGGCAGGTACACGCTTTTTGTCCACCCGCATGGAGAGCACGAGCTGGGATCCCAGCAAAATCTTGTTGAGGTGCAAGTCGATGTCCGCCGGATCTTCGACACTCACCCAGCCCACGAGGTCATCTTTGGTGCGCGCTTTGTCGTTCTCGCGAAAGGCAAGGCGGGAAATGGACTCCAGATAGAGGTCACGAAACGAAGCCGGAAGCTCGCCCAAGACCTGATAGCGGCGAAAGCTAAGAGAGCCAGCCAACAGACCCATATGAGCCTCTCAGAGTAGAAGAAGAAGAAGGCACGTCGAAGTCAAGCGCATGGCTCAACGATGCCATGAGAGACGGAGGCGATAGAGCGGCTCGTACTGAGAGAGGTGTTTCTTTTCGAGCAAGATGCGGATGTCGTCACGCTCCGGCTCCACCCCCAAAGGTAAGGTGGTCTTGCCCACACTGAGGCCCACCGGACCATCCTCCCAGATGTCGAGATCTTCGTCGTCGTCCACGTCGAGATGGGAGCGGGTAGGAATGGCACCGTAGAGCTTTTCCCACCACGAATTCAGCTCCCACACCCGGGGATGGTTCAGCTCACGCAGGCGCTTGTCAAAGTAGAGGCCCTCGACGGTGGCTTTTTCGACAATTTGACGCTCTTCCATCATGTCGAGGATGGCGGGCACCTGCTTTCGGGCACGGTTGGGATCGAGTCCGGCCAGAGGTGCCACGTTGGAGACCTGCCGGGCAATGCTCTCGGGCTGCATAAAGAGGCCGTCGGCCATTGCCACCAATGTTGGCAACCAGCGCGGGTCCACCTCCACTTTAAGCGCCCGATGAATACGATCCAGCAGCACCTGAAGCGGCAGCGACAGCAGGGAGCGGGTATCTGGATGGTACACATGGATACGGTACGACGGGCTCAAGCCCGAGGTCACGCTGGACGTAGAGTTCATGGAGATTTCACGCTCCGAGTTGGGGTCGAGTCAATGTGTTGTTTTCTCAACGGGATATGCCCGATTCTTTCATCCTATCCAGAAGGATCCGGTCGGTCAAGGCTCTTATGAGGCTGGGCCGCGCATTTCTCCAGAGACCGGGGAGTTGAGGGAGGTCAAAGCACGCCGAATCCGCGTCAAAATGGGCGCGGAGCGATGGTCGAGGGCCAACTTTAAGGCCAGCTCCAAGCTCTCGCGGGCGCGTGTGAGCTCGCGAGCACGCAGGTGACACAATCCGCCCACATAATTGGCCCGCAGCTTGACCAAAGGCTGGTTGAGGCACTCAGGTCTTGCCAACAAAAGCTGAAGCTCTCGCACGGACTGGCGCGGATCACCCGCCATCCCCTTTAGCCAGATAGAATCCACCCGCAAAAAGAGCTGAAGCTGAGGCCGGTTGAGATTCTGACTCAGCTCAAGGGCGGCTTTCAGATACGGATAGGCACGCTGAGCAGCGCCCGATTCCAAATAGAGGGCGGCGAGCTGACCCAATAAGGAGGCTTCTGCCACCACGTCTTCACGCACGCGGGCAAGCTGGAGGGCTTCCCGAAAACACGAAAGGGCCAGCTCCGGCTTTCCAGCGTCACTCAGGAGCTGGGCCATGTCCGGCAACACCGAGAGCAACCGATCCGCATCTCGCTGCTCGAGCGCCGCCACCAGAACCCGCCTCAGACTGTCAAAAGCCCGCCGATAATCACCCATCTGATGGAAAAAGACCCCTATCGTGTGGGCGTGGGTCAAGATCAGATCTTTTTCCTCCAGAGGGCGAGCACGCTGATAACCGGATCGCAGCATGTGAATGGCTTCGTCCACTCGCCCCTGAAGGGCCGCCGCACGCCCACTCAGACGCTCCACCTCGGCGAGACGAGAAATGGACTCCCCTCGGCGCGCCAACGGCCAAGCACGCTTGAGCACCTGCTCGGCCTGGAAGACCTCACCACGCAGCAGATGTTGCCCGCCCAGCTCCAGCAACAAAGCGGTGGCTTCAGGTTCGGAGCCACTCTTCAAGGCCGAATCGACGCCGTGCTCCAAGATGCTCGAGGAGTTCGATGCCAAGCCCTGCTGAAGCTGGGTGCTGGCAATTTTCCAGCGGAGCCGACGCCGAAGCACATCCCCTCCCCCCGGCTCGGTGCGGGCCAGCTCCAAAGCTCGACGATACAACACCAGACAGGAGGTGAGTCCCTGCTCAAGGGCCAGACGATCTCCCGCCCGCTCCATGAGCAAGGCCGCATCACCCTGCTCCGCGTGCCATGCAGCCAAAGCGGCCCGATCCAGACGACTGCCACGCCAGAGCTCGGGCCAAGCGATCAGCAGCTCTCGCATCCGACGCCACAGGTTTTTGAGGGACTCGCCGTGAGGATCTCCCAACGCGAGCTGACGGATATATTCGTGCCGGAACCGATAGACGGACAAGCCCTCCTGCTGACGCTCTTTGAGTAAGCCCAGGCTGACCGCTTTCTGTAAACACTCGTGCAGTCCATGCAGCTCCGGCAACAGACGCGCCAACACCAAAGGAGAAAAACTCAAGCCCAGGAGGGCGCTGGCCTTCAGCAGTCGGCGCACGTCTTCGGTCGCACGCGCATATCGACGGGCCAAAAGCTCTTGAGGGGTGCCCGGAAGCTGCTCAGGGGACACTTGAGGACGCAAGCTGGCTCGACGCCCCATGAGCTGGATCATGTCACTCTCAGACATCAGGCCCACCAGCTCTTTGACCAAGAGCGGGTTTCCAGTGGTCACCTGCACAATTCGCTGGAGCAAAGAGGGCTCGATGCTCGATGCGCCTACCATGTCGCGCACCATCTCGTCGACCAGCGGGGGCGGCAAACTGTCTACCGGGAACACATGCACCGGCTTACCCTGCAACCACTGCGGCTGATAGCGGGTGGTGACCTCCAATAAGAGCACCAAGCGGCGACTGGCTGGCAAGCCCATCAGCCGAGAAAGCCAGGCTTCGGTCAGACAATCCACCCCCTGGAAGTCTTCGATGCACAACACAACAGGTCCATCTTTGGACAGTCCCTCCACCACCTTGTCCAGCATCGAAAAAACCCGAGCCTGACGCTGTTGGTCTCCACGAGCACCACTCGGCGGTAAGGTTTCGTCAAAGAGCGCACGCACCAGCTCCAGCTCGTCAGGCGAGAGACCCAGCTCACTCAAACGAGAGAGTCGGCGCAGCTCCGCTTCTCCGCCTTCGGTGGGGCTCAGACCACACAAGCGGCGCAAGAGGTCGAGGGCTCCCGCATACGCAAAATGGCGCCCTCCGGTGGGACAGGTGGCCATAAAAAAAGCCTGGCCCCGGGCGCGACAGGTCTGGCGCAGCTCCTCCCGCAGTCGAGAGCGACCACTGCCTTCATTTCCAGGTAAGAGCAGCACACTGCCTCGGTTGTCAGCGGCGTCACGCACGCGCTCGAGCAAGGCTTCTAACAAGGATTCGCGGCCCAGATAGCGGGTAAAGGGCGAAAAGCGCCGGATGCCACTCTCGTCGGCAGCGGCCACCACCTCCACGCGCAGGCTGGCAGGCAAGCGAGCGCCGACCGCAGGAGGCAATGGAAACGGGGTAAACCGAAAATGTTCGGCTGCATGGGCTTGAACGGCAGGGGTTGCCAAGAGCTGGCCCTGAGCAATCACTTGGTTGACCATCACCCGGGGAATGGCAAAAGTCCGGGTGGTCTGCCACCCCAGCAGCGGATGCCCAGTGGCCACATTCACAATCACCGGCCCCACGTGCAAGGCCATGTCCAGGATCGCGGAGGGCTTTTCGTCTTCACCCAGGCTGGCTTTCAGCTCGTCTTGCAAACCAAAGGCCACCTCCAAGGACGTGTTGACTTCGATACGGGGCGCATCTTCGATCCGCCAGACGGCCACCAGGCTGTTATAGTTGACCTCCCAGAGCTCACCGCCCGCCTGCTCCAGCCGCCGCTGAAAACGCTCCGACAGCTCCAACATCCGCTTATGACGCTCAGAAGCCGAACGAATGTTGGAGGCGGCATTCCACTCGGCGACCAGGAGCATCACACTCACGCGACAGAGGGGGACAGGGCTGGGCACCGGGTTGGCCGGATCGAGGGGAAAGGAAGGGATGGTCCGGGACGCTCCCAGCGGAATAAAGAGGGAGGTCCGCACTTCTTGAGTCCCCAGCTTGGCACTGCGTCCGGCCTCACCGGGGGCCAGCTCGTCGCTGCGGGACTTTTCAAACTCCGCCGCAAAGATGCGCTTCATGTAGGCGGAGAGGTCGGCACCCGTCACCATCAAGTTCTGGCTAAACATGAACACGCTGATATCATCCAGCATGTCCTGATCTTCGAGGTAACGCTTGTCTCGGTCTCGGGTGAGGGCCTTCATGACGATACGATCCAGCTCAGCCGGAATCGTAGGATCGGTCTGGCAAGGGCTGGGGATGGGCTCCTCCAGCACTTTTTTCAGGGTCTTCTCGACGGACTCGGTCTTAAAGAGCCGCCGTCCCGTCAGGATTTCCCACAAGAGCACGCCGACGGCAAAAATATCCGAGCGCCGATCCAGAGGCCGCCCACGCACCTGCTCGGGAGACATATAGGCATACTTACCACGCACCACTTCCCGGCTGGTGGCAGACTGAAAGGCCGCCTTCGAGATGCCAAAGTCCGCCAGCTTGACTTCACCTTCATAACTCACCAGCACGTTCTGAGGCGAGACGTCACAATGCACAATGTTGAGCTCGCGCTGCTCCCGATCTCGGCGACGGTGGGCGTAGTCGAGTGCTTTGAGAACCTCACCCACCAAAAAGAGCTTGAGGGAGAGCGGCAGCTCTTCACTCTGCTTGCTGCGGATCAACAGGCGGGCCAGATCAAAACCGTGAACGTACTCCATCGCCATGAAGTAGGAGTCACCTTCACGGCCCAGATCAATCACTTGGACAATATTGCCGTGAGAGAGTGAGACGGAAATCCGAGCTTCATCGAGAAACATCTCGATAAACTCTTTGTCACTGTTTAAGTTAGGCAGGATCTTTTTGATGACCAGGAGCTTCTCAAACCCAGCCACGCCGTAAGATTTGGCTTTGAAGACCTCCGCCATACCGCCTGCGGAGATCTTCTCCAGGAGATGATACCTGCCAAACAGGATGGGACTGGCCACACTCGCCTCTTGCCGGATGAATTGAGAGGGATGGACTTCATTCGGCGCATCTTATCACGGTTTACGCCCGCCTTTGCATGATTTATATGTAGAGTCCAGGACTCGCCACAAGCGTAAGCCATTCAACCCGCTGAGCTGGGCACAGCAGGAGCGTTTAAGCTCGGCTGCATCGGCTCACACGCACCGATGAGGATGTTTGCCGTGAGTATGGATTCTGGATCGCGCATGAAGGCGCTGGCGGAGGTGGTGGCCCGGCTCCGCAGTCCTCAAGGCTGCCCGTGGGATCAAGCTCAGACCGCTCAGAGCATGAAACCGTACCTGATCGAAGAAGCGTTCGAGGTGCTCGAGGCGATGGATGGGCCCCCAGATCAATGGCGGGAAGAGCTGGGAGACCTGCTCTTTCAGATCGTCTTTCACGCGCGGCTGGCTGAAGAACAAGGACTTTTTGATCTGGCAGGGGTGGCCAGCGGGATCCACGATAAGATGGTCCGCCGCCATCCCCATGTCTTCGGCGACTCCACGGCGACCAGCGCAGAAGGGGTGGTGCAGAGCTGGGAACAACAAAAACGCGAGGAACGCCGCAAAACGCAGCAGCGCGCGTCGGTATTGGATGGCATTCCTTCGGCACAACCTGCACTGCTGGAAGCATGGCGCATGACCGAAAAAGCCTCGCGGGTCGGATTTGACTGGCCGGATGTGAGCGGGGTGCAAGAAAAACTCGCGGAAGAGCTGGGAGAGCTCCAGGAAGCCATGCGTGAAGGCTCCCAAGCCGCCATCGAACATGAGCTGGGGGATGTGCTCTTTAGTGTGGTCAATCTGGCTCGCTTTCTAGGCGTAAACCCCGAGGACGCCCTCAAAAAAACCAACCGCCGCTTTAAGGCTCGTTTTCATCGGATCGAAGATGCCCTGCTGGCGCAAGGAAAACGCCCCGAAGAAGTCCACATGGAGCAACTAGAGCAGCTCTGGCAAGAAGCCAAACGTCTGGAGCAAGGCAAATAACCCCGACACGCGGGCACACGCGGGCAGGCGCACACGCACACGCGGGCAGGCACTCGTGTAGTTCAGCTTCGGCGAGGCTTTACGGACACGGTGCTGGAGGCACGGCTGGAGGCAGGACTCGGCACCCGATTTCGACGAAATCCCAGATAGTTGGCAGCAGCTTCGGCATTATCTGGATCCAGCTCCACCGCTCGCGCAAAGAGCTCTCCGGCTTCGCTCCAGAGGGCACGGACTTCGGCTTCTCCCTGTGCCAAGACGTCGTCGGAGGTCGAGCGCGCCTTCAAGACCTCCCCTAAAAGGTTACAGGCATGCGCCATGAGCTGCTCGTCGCTGAAGTCTTCCAGCCACTTCCAGCCACTCTCAAGCTGCTCAATGGCTTCGCGGGCCTGAGCCTCCGCTTCTTCAAGGTCGCCCGCTTGCACGGCGAGGGTGGCCAGCTCCAAGCGTGGCTCAGGAAATCGAGGCTCGACGGCCAGTACTTCTTTAAATAGGCGCGTGGCCAGCTCGGTTTGACGGGCTTGATGGGCTTCGACGGCCTGCATAAAGAGGCGCTCAAGGGCTTCGTAGTTGGGTTCCATGGGATCCTCTGTCAACGATGAGGGAGACGACCAGGCAGGAGCAGCTCAAAGACGGTACAAGGCAGCAGCTCGGGAGATTCCCAGCTCTCCGACTGAGGCGGAATCAAGCGCAGGACTCCACCATGCGCCGCCACAATGGAGGCGGAGATGGCCAGCCCCAAGCCCGTGCCTTTTCCTTCCGGCTTGGTCGTAAAAAAATAGTTGAAGATCTGCTCGGCGAGAACCGGATCAATCCCCGTGCCATTGTCGGCAACCAGGAGACGCACACCCTCTTCTTCGTACCGACGCGCCACCACCCAAATGCAGCGTAAAGGCTGCTCGTCTCGCTCACACAAGGCGTCAATGGCGTTGCCCAGCATATTGACCAGCACCTGCTGCAAGGTCAAGGGATTGCCTTGAACCACGGGCAAATCAGAGGGCAGGTCCAGCCTGAGCTCGACTTTGGCCCGCCGAAACCGCCCAGAGAGGAGGCCGAGGGCAGCTTCAACCGGGGCGCGCACGTCCAAGGGCAACATGTGTGACTCGGTCACACGGGAGAAGTCCAGAAAGCTCGAGGCCATCTGCTCCATGTCGTTGACCAGCCGCAAACAACGCTCCAGCCGAGGGTCCGATGGATGCTCCCCTCGCCCTTCGCTCACGAGGAGCTGAAGATACCCCTTGAGGGCAAAGAGAGGCTGACGCAGCTCATGTAAGAGCGAGGAGCTTGTGACCCCCAGCTCGGCCAGCTTGAGCATGTGGATCCACTGTGGATCGTCTTCACGTAAACCTCGACCCAGCCGAGAGGCGTCTTGGGCAAAACCTGTCTGGGGATCATGCGGATCGTTGCTCAAGGCAAACCTCCAGCGTCGAGCGGATTAAGCAGCAGCACCGTCTCTCCTTCGTCCAGACAAAACAAGGTCACTGGAGGCTGGTCGGCACGCAGTCCCATCAGCTCCGGCTCAAAAAAACCATTGGGCAAGATCCGACCGGTCACGTCGGCGCCATCCCAGATAAAACGATGGCCAAATGCCAGCTCCGGCACGTCTAAGGGCCAGAAGAGCCATGCGACGGCTTCACCCGTCGAAGTATCACTCAGCCGAAGGCCCAGGGTGTCGAAGGTGACAGAGGCTTCCACTGCCGCATCAAACGTCAAGAGATCTGCTTCGCTGCCCACTCCATCTTGCCCATCCGGGGAAAACTGAAAGGTCGAGGGCTCGCAGTGGGCCAGTTTCATCACCGCATCGTTGTTGAGCCGATTTCCGAACTTAAAAACATAGGGATCTCCGGCGTCTTCAGCCAGCCCGCTATAGTCTCCGTCCAAGCGATTGCCATCCAGATCGGTCAAGCTGGCCCCTGAGCGTGACGAAGGCAAGGTGACGGTCACACGCTCTTCCTCCGCATCGCTGAGCACCACGGTGGTGGCCAAGCTCAGACGGAGCAAGGTGCCGTCCTCATTCAGGGCACGACTCTCTACGGTGATAGGACCAAGACGCTGGCTGTAGACCTGTATGACCGGACTCTGAAGGGCCGCGCCCCCACGCAACGGCTCGCTGAAGCGAATCAGCAGCTCTCTCACATCGTCTCGGTGCCGACCTTGTGGAAAAGACTCCAACACAACCGGAGGCACGACGTCGTTGAGCACGGTGACTCGCCCTTCTCCATCGGCCAGTCCAGAGCTGGCAGCGACCACCAAACGAGCCACCCCTCCAAACTTCTCTGCTTGAACGCTGTAGGAAAAGCTGGTGGTGCCCGCTCGACTGTCCAGCTTAACTTGAATGCCTGGGCTGCGCTCGTCTGCGTCAGGACTGACCACTTGGCCCAGCTCAGGCTGCACGGTCAACATGCTGGAGGCGGAGGCCGGATCACCCTGGCAATCGTAGGCGGTCACACTCACGCTGGTGACGGCGCTGGTGCTGTCTCCCGCTGCCAAGAGGGTACTCGCTTCGGGGGTGATCGTCAGGGGCCCCACCGGCTGATCGTTGTCTAAATTGGTATAGATGCGCAGGCGCGTTCCGGTCGCGCAAAGATTGTTATCCACCACATACCCCGCCATCAGGAAACGTCCCGCACTCAAGTAGTCGTGGGTTATGCGCTGCGTATTTTTGCCCGTCTGCCCCTCTCCATCTCCAAACTCCCAGACCAGATCGGTTACGGTGCCGGTGGTGGTGGAGATAAACTCAACCCGCGCACTGGGAGGGTTGGGAAGACGGCTCACCAAACAGGCGACGGCCACCTCTGGCTGGTTATTGGCCGTGATGGAGATGGTCGCGGGGCTGTCACAGTCGCGACTGTAGATCGGAAAGGAGGTGGTGGTCGCGCTGATGTTACTGGCATGACGCGCGCTGAGGGTATTGGAGGCTCCCAAGGTGTAAAAATAAAGCGGGCCCTGCCACCGACCTCCGGAGAGTGAAACGGTGACCGCTTTCACGCCGGTGGGCTCTCCGGGACTGAGGCTGAAGCTCGTGGGGCTGGTCAACAGCAGCTCGGACGCCTCTGAGCTCACCAAGTTGCCATAGGTGTCTTGAGCCTGTATCTCCACCGCAGTGGGTTCACCCCGCCATGCCACAAAGGGCTGCTGAGTCCAGAGCAGCCGAATAAATGGTCCTGGCAAGATCTCAAACGGGAGGCTTTTTCCAGATTGAGTGCCTGCGCTGGCACTCAGGACAGCGTCTTTGCCGGCACGGGTCAGGATGACGTCCAAGGAGAGGACGCCGTTGAGCCAGGCGGAAGCATTAGCAGAAAAAGTGGTGCTCTCGAGGCTGCTGGTTAAGGTGAGCGGCTGAGCAAAGGTGGGGGTCACGTTTCCCAGAGCATCCACCGCACGCACGGTCACCAGTCCTCCCACACCGGCTTGCCACGGACAAGCGTCTGGCGCGGGACAGGGTTGGACCCACAGCTCCGCCGTCGGTCCCGGTAAGACTTGAAAGGGCGCACTCTGCCCACTCAAGCCCAGTGCCGGCACTTCTGCCACAACCGAAAATCCTTCCGCAGCCAGCGTCGCGGATGTGCTGAAATTGGCACTGCCATCCGAGAGAGACAAGGCACTTTCCACCCCCACCAGCTCTCCTCCCAACGTCAGGCGCGCTTCGACCGCCATGCCGTCGGTATTTCCAGCGGAGACGTTGCCATAAACATCTTGGAGCTGAATCTCCACGGTAAAGGCGGCACCCGCCACCGGTGCGCTGGAGGGGAGCACAAAGCTCAGCTCCTGTGGAGCGGCTGCGACCACCGCAAACGACAGGCTGTCTCCCGTGAGCTGAGGATCGTACTCCATTGTGGCGGTCACGCTGTTACGGTTATCGGTTCGGGTGATCAGACAATCGTCGAAGAAGGCGTAAGCCCCCCGAATCTCCGGCTCGCTGCACTGCAAAGTTCCGGTATCGTCGGATAGTTTCAGCAGCTCTGGGGAGGTGATGTCCACGTCGTGCTCTAAGCCGTCACTTTGCCACACCACCACGGAAAACGACTCGCCTGCCTCCACGGCACCATCGTTGCCCACTTCGCCCACGGAGACGGTCAGGCGTCGCGGTGGTCCCGGAATCACCTGAAAGGCGGTGCTGGAGCCATAGGTGCCCTGGGGACCGACGGCCAAGAGTCGGCTGCTCACCAAGTCTTCATAGAGGACATAGCCGCGCCAGCGTCCGTTGACCAAGGCGGGGGTAAAGAAGCTGCCCAAATAAAGGGGGGCTTCTTCTCCAGAGGCGGCATCGAGGATCTCGAGGGTGTCGGTGACTTCGAGCAGGTTACAGTTGTTGTCGAGGGCCAAAACTTCCACCAGGGTCGGAATACCAGCGGAGAACAGCAGGCTCTCTTCGGCCTCACCGGTGCCGGGTACACTGGAACAGCCTGGGATGGTGTCCTCCAGGTCAGGAAAATACACCCCCAGCCGCGTCAAGGGGGCGGGAAAGACCACCAAGGAAGTCTCTTCGTCGGGGTAGGTATGCAACAGTCCCTCGGTTTTGGTGGCAATGGAGAGAGTGCTCTCTCGACCCGGCCTAAAGGTAATGGTCGCTTCTGGCAAGACGGGGGTGACCGTTCCCGAGACCACGATGGTGGTGATGCCGTCGGCGTCGCTGCTCTCGTTGACCTTGAGCTCGTCCATGATGACACTCAACAGCTCCAAGCTTGGGCCTTTGATGGTCACGGAGAGCGCATGGTTATCAAAGGAGGCGGATCCGTCAGTTTTAACCACACTGGCGCGTACTTGCACGGATTCATCGACGGCGACATAACGAGAGGGCACCGACAGCACGCCATGATCGGGCCGCACTTGGGACACCTTGACCAACACTTCAGAGGCGACTTCCACCGGGTTTCCACGGGGATCGGTCAGCGCGAGGCGATAAAATCCGGGCTCGAGCAGGCCCGAGGTGCGCGCCTGTAAGGTGGTGGCATCGACAAAGGTGAGGGTGAGCGGCACAGACGGATTGGCAGGGGGGCTGATCTCCTGGCCCGGGATCTCGGTCCATTCCATGCTGCCGGTGAAGCGGGTCTCCAGGGTTGGCTCGGGCTGGCTCGGATCCAGGGTAAGCTGTGGATAAAAATGGCCCTTCAGCGTGAGCAGCTCATCTTCAAATCCCAGCACTTCCCGTGGTGTGACGTCCGTGACGGAAGAAATAAGCGCTCCTTGTCGGCAGGCGGTCCCACCGAACACCGCACCCAGCAACAGCAGCATGCAGATGAGAGGCTTCAAGAACGATGTCATGGGCTCCGGTGCTCTCCGTGGCATGGCCGAAGGCTAAATCGACGCATACAGATCATCATGTGCTCGAAATTATGAAAACGTCATCAGCTTTTCACTTCAGAAGTGAGTGACATAACCGACATGCCAGAGGGCTCCGCCCACACTTCCAGAGACCTCCAAACCGACGGGGGTGACGGCTCCGCCATTGAGCAGGAGCAGCTCCAGCTCTGTGGCAATTCCACCCGGCCCCACTGCCAACTCCAGGCCCAGCTTGCCACTCAGACCTGGAAACAAAAAGGGGGCTCGGATCACCTCCACCTGAGCTTCGTCGCCCAAAAACTCCCGCTGTGCCAGCCCCAGTCCCGCCGTCGGTCCAAACGATACATAGGGGGAGAGCTGGCCAAAACGCTGCCGATAACACACAAATATACTCAAGGGCACCAAGTCCAGGCGCGCAGCAGACTCCGCATAAGAATAGTAACCCAACGAAACGCCACCGTAGAGGGAAGGCTGAAACATCGGTAGCTGAGACATCGCTTGAAGGCTTAGGGTTGGCACCGTAAATCCAGAAAAATTCGAGAGAATGCCCACCCTCGCCGAGCCCAAGAAGCGTCCATCGGCGCGTACCAGGGCCACCTCGGTCACACCAAAATAATCCCGCTCAGGATTCGAAGCGGTCACCCGCACCGTCGGCTCTTGGAGCAAAAAAGGGGGAGGAATATACTGCGCTTCGTAGACGGGGCCAATGCCACGGGTGGATCGACGTGGAGGCGACACGGCACCCGCCGATGCGGTCACCTGCAAGGTCGGATCTTCTACCAAGTTGCCCGAATAGTCGCGCAAGCGCACGGTAATGTCCGCTGGCTGACGGCTGTTGACATACAACACGTTGGGGAAAGCCACCACCTCGACTGCCTTCACCCGCCCCGGCACCAGCTCAATCAGGGTCTCGGCGCTCAGATCGGCCTCTGGCGCACGGCGTCGATCTCCCTCTGAGGTGCGGGTGGGCTCTGTCAGAAGACGCTCTCCCTCAACGGCAGAAGGTTCCACTGCTGCGGACTCCGTCAGATCCGGTTCCGCAGGATATTTTAGAGCGTGCAACAGGAGCAGCTCGGTGGAGACCGTCGGATCTTCTTCCAGACGAAGCTCTAAGCGTGTCCCCCCTGGTTCTCGACCCGGCTGGAATCGAAGCAAGGCCACCCCTCGCTCATCGGTGGATTCCCGCTCCGTGATCGTACCTGCTCCTTCCAGGATCGCCGCTCGAATGGCAACATCTCGCACGGGCGCCCCAAAACGGTTACGCGCACGCACCCGTAGGCGCACATCCGGGCCTCGCGCTTCAACCAGCCGGTAGGCTTCTCCCACTTCGAGGCGGGTCACGGGGCCCTGTCCAGGCTCTCGAATCACCGCCACCTGGAGCGGCACCCGAACTTGCCCATCTTCTCCTGGTTTGAGGCCGGTCAGCTCTTGAGGCGGGCGATAAGCAGAGACAAACTCACCCGGCCCAATGCGGCGCAAGGGCTCAATGGACCCCACCGGCACCACCAGACGCGCTTCAACCCCCGTGGCGGGGTTGCCAAGCCGATCAAACACCTTCAGATTTACGGCGGCGGGCGGATCGTCGGTACGAAGACGACCCGGCTGCACCTGCAAGGCAATGCTCGCGGCGGCACCTTCCAACACCTCCACGCTGGTGCTGAGCTGCTCTTCACCCCCTTCGGGAAGGGGATGACGCCAGAGCAGATCGGCTCGCCCCACACCGGAGGCTGGACGAAAGGTGGTAAAAAAGATACCCGGTGCAAGGGCCACCACACCTCCAAGCTGGCCCCTCCCCGGCTCAAAACGTCCCGGCAGCTCCAGATGACCGGTTCCATTCTCCAACACTGCCACCAAGGTCACCCCCAGCGGCTCCGGCTCATCCATCCGATAGGTACGCCGATCCATCTGAAGCAGGGCCAACGGCACCCTCGGAATGCCCAGAGGCTGAGCCGAACGGGATGAGTTTCCAACCCGATCCACCACGCGCACGTTCATGGTGCGGGCACCCGGCGCGACTTGGACCTTCACCCGCGCCATTCCCGCCGCATCTGCCAGGGCCGGTCCGAAGGTCGCTCCCTCGATCTCAATCCACACTCGGGCACCTGGTTCCGTCTCAATCGGAATTTCAGGCGTCGCGACCAACTTGAGGGAGGCCCACGCCGCCAGTCGCTGCGGACCTTCTCCCACGAATGCGGCCATCACAACGGTCTGTGGGATGTTGCGCTCTTCCAGCACGTAACGCGCCGTAAAACGACCGGGTGCCACGGTCTTGAGCTGCTCCAGCCTCCCCACGTTGGTCTGAAGCACCAGCTCTTCTTGGCGAATCGGACGCCCTCCCGGATGACGGCCCGAGAGGGTCACGGCCACATCGCGCACTTTTCCCAGCTTGAGGGTGGTCTGCGCTGGCTCGAGCTTGAGGATCCCCTCCTGCGACACACGAATCGGCAGCTCAAAGTGCTGCTCTACGGGCTGCCCTTCCCACTGAGTCTGCACGTTCACCCGCATCAGGGTGTCACTCGCCGAAGGTGGTGCTTGAAGGGTGAGGGTATAAACACCTGCGGGTGCTTCGTTAATGGCCAGTACCCGGCCACGGTCGGTCACGGTGCGCAGCAACAGGCCGGTGGCGAGCTGACCTGACGGCGTGGCCACCAATAAACGCACGGAGCCTTCGTGTCCCTGCTCCAGCGGTGCGGTGTTGGGCAACAGATAAATAAAGGGGTGGGGCGATTCAGAGGGAAGTGCGGTGCTCGCGGCAGAGGCCCCTGCATGCGGCGCTTGCAAGGCCAGCCACACCAGCAGGAGCAACCCAAATACGTGTACATGCAGCGTCATCGGCGGACGATTTGGCACAGCAGAGCCCTCTTATCTCCAGAGCTGATCGGTGCGAGAGCGCACAGATGGGGCTTTGGTGTCCACCATATATTCCGGCGATACTTGAGTGGTGGGCTCGCCCGTGCCTCGTGCTTCAACTTTGACCTGATTTTTGCCTTCTCGAAGGGGCACTTCTGCCTTAAAGGAGCCATCCCGTTCTGGCTTGATCCGACGACCTTCCACCATCACTTCGGAGCCAGGGGTAACTTTGCCTTTCACCGTGGTGGTCGGTTTGTTAAACACCTGCTCTTCGGGCCACTCGACGGCCAACAAAACCGAGCGAGGAATGGCACCGGAGGCCAAGCTCTCACCATCGCTGGCAATCACCCGGTGCTCCCCCTTGGGCACGTCTTGAGCGGGTTTGCCGGGAGGCTGGAGCTGAATATTTCCTTCGTGGGCGGAGACATCAAGCGTGCCTTCGCCGTCTGTGCGCACCGTACCTCGTCCGCCGTAGATGGCCACCGCCGTCTCATTGTTGGCCACTTTGACCTTGAGGCTGAGCCCCTTCTGAGGTGTCACGCCGCCTTCCACCGCACCACGCTCCACCAAAACCTGTGGCTCTTTGGAGTTGACCCCCATCATGGACAGCGCGGTCTCTTCTCTCATGGCCAGATATTGATCCTGCCGACCCACCTTCACGCTGGAGTTTTTACCGGTCTCAATGGTCTCATTGTCGGCGATCACATCTCGCTCGCGGAGCGGACGCGACTTTCCATCGGCGGAGGTGCTCTTCACCTGCCCTTCCACCGACAGAACCTGCATAGGCTGAATGGGGGACTCGCGAAAGAGATGAGCGTAACCCAAGCGAGCGGCCACAATGAGCACACCCAACAGCAGTACAATCACCATGAGCTGGCGCATGTCATGCCTCCCCAATTCCGGCGTTGACTAACCTGTACCACCGGATAAAGCTCCACTGCCCGCCTCTGTACTGCCTCCACTCCCTCCGCTGGGTTGAGGCAACGAGCGCGGCAAGGTGATCACCAGTCGAGGTGCCTCCTCGTTAGACACCTCTGGGGCTTCTACTTGGAGACTGCCCCGATGCTCCTGAATGATCTGATGGGCCAGCCAGAGGCCCAATCCCTGAGCCATTGCTTGATCCTGATTCTGACGCCGCTGGAAGATATCCAGCGCGGGATTGTCCAGCCCATCCATCGGGCCCACAAATACCAACTGCACTTCGGTGCTGCCCTGCTTACGCTCCACGATCAGCTCGTGCCCTGCCCTCAACATCGGGCGGATGGCATGAAAAAGCTGAAGGAACGCTTGAAGGAGCTGCGCCCGGTTGCCATGAATCACCAGCTCTCCGGAGGGGATCTGTGAGGTCACCCGCACCCGCTGAGCGGCAAAGGATCCTTCAAAGAGCTTGATCACGTTGCTCACCACGTCGCCGAGATCGAGATCTTCGTAAGCGCCACGGTCAACCTGCTCCTGAGAAAAACGCAGGAGGTGCTCCACGATGTTACGACAACGCTGGCTCTGCTCCTCAATTTTTCTCAAGATTTTCAGCTCGGGGTCGTCGATGGGCTGGCCATCAGGCCCCATCTGGGTGTGTCGGGCCATCAGGATCTGGGTAAAACCCAACACTGCCGCCAGGGGGTTGTTGAGCTCGTGGGCCACTCCGCTGCCCAGCTCTGCCACCGCCGCCAGCTTCTGAGAGTGAACGAGATAACCTTGTGCTTCTTTGAGCTCGCGAGTACGTGCATCGACGCGCGCCTGAAGCTCGCGGTTCCAGTTGTTGATCTCTTGGTTTTGTCGCTCGATCTCGGCCTTCTGCTCCTTAAGGGCTTTGGCCATCAGGTTGAATGTATCGGCCAGCTCGCCGATCTCCCCGCCGGTGTTGACCTTCACGCGGGTATCCAGATCACCACGGGCTACGCCCAGCACTGCGTTTGCCAGGGTGCGGATCGGGTTTGACAGGGTGCGGGCGAAGTAGGCACCAAACACGACCGCAATCAGGCAGCTCACCGCCGTCCAATATTTAAACCGGGCGCGGTAGTCTTCTTCCACTTGATACACTTCGCTGGCATGCTGGAGGGTCAACACCCGCATCTCACCCAACGAGAGGTGATGGGTATTGACCACATGATCTTTGTTGTCGATTTGGATCTGATACTGCGTGCGCTGCGTGCTGAGGTCGTCGCGCAGCTTCTGAACGGAGGCCAAGTCGGAGCGCTGGCTCTGCCCAACTTCGCGCTTGAAGAGGATCTCGAGCTGGCTGTCGAGCAGGTAGACGCCGGTTGAAAAACGAGGGTTTAGGCTCTGAGCAAACTGATCAAAGACACGCTCGACGCCACTGGCGAGGGGGAGATTGACCAGGGTATAGGCAAAAAAGGGCGGGCGAGCTTCGGGACGACACACCACCACCAGCGGAATCTGAGCAGGCTGTCCGGGCGAAAACACCTGTGGCATCCCCCACACGGCCCGCTCATTGCTCGCTCGGGCCAGCGACAGCAGCGCGGGGTCGATGAGCTGCGGGGCGGTGCTGCTTGCGATGGCCAAGTGCGGCTCCAGCGTGCCCACCAACAGGCGGGGATCGGAGAGAAAAACGGGCGGTGCAATCTCGGCACCTTGACTGTCGAGGAGCTGCACAAAGTTCAGCCAAGGACGCTGACGATATAAGATGCGGAGATATGCCACCCGGTCGGCGGTCTCGATCTGGTTGATGTCGAGGGCTTCCAAGCTCAGCGCCAGTCCTTCGGCGGCTTGGCTGAGGTTGTCTTCGACTCGCAGCCCGAGGAGCTTGACCCGGTCGCTGAGCACCTGATCGCGCTGGTCGCGGATGTTGACGTCCAAGATGGTCAGAATGGTATAACCCGAGACGGCCACCGGAATGGCCGCCAAAAACAGGAACACCAGGATGAGGCGGGTTTGCAGCCGCATTCACTGCTCACGCACGGGAAAGCGGAGGGTAAAGCAGGTGCCGTGGCCAGGCACACTCTCCACATGAATGGAGCCTTCGTAGCGGGTGACAATCCGCCAGACGATGTGTAAGCCAAGTCCGGTGCCTTTGCCCACCCCTTTGGTGGTATAGAAGGGCTCAAACACTTTTTCCAGCGAAGCCGGGGGAATGCCCACCCCACTGTCTTGAACGGTCAGCACCACCTGCTTGGGCTGACGCACACCTTTCACCACGATGCGGCGAGGTGCTTCCGCTGGCAGGCTCTCGAAGGCATCGATGGCGTTCTTGAGCAAGTTGACCAAAACCTGCTGGATCTCGTTGGGGCGTGCGTCGATCATCAGCTCATCGTCGAGCTCGAGGCGGGTCTCGACGAGCTCGGTCTTCCGGCTGCGAAAGACCATGCGCACGGCGTCTTCGCAGGTGCGTTTGAGATCCACTTTGACCACCCCTTCGTTGCGGGCGGTGCGAGAATAGGCAGACAGATCTTGGACGATCTCGCGGATCTGCTTGGAGTAGTCCACGATCTCCAGCGCATATTCGTGGCAGAGCTTGAGGTTATCTTCGTCGGCGATGGCCTCGGCCATGCCTAAGATTCCAAAGAGGGGGCTGGAGATTTCGTGGGCGATGCCTGCGGCGAGGGTGCCGATCCCGGCGAGTTTTTCGCTCTGGATCAGCTCCGCTTCCATGCGCTTGCGCTCTTCGAGGGCGCGTTCGAGGCTCTGCGCATGTTCCTGTAAGTGTCTAAGAAGTCTATGATTTTCGCGCACGATCCGCTGTTTTTCGAGGGCCTTTTTGACCTTGGCTTTGATGTCATAGATGTTGCGGATGGGTTTGAGGATATAATCGAAGGCGTCCAGCTCCATCGCGACCAGCACGGAGTCGAGTGAAGCAGCGCCGGTGATCATGATCACTTCGCAAGACGGCAGGATTTCTTTGGCGACCTTGAGAACTTCTAAGCCGCTGATATCACGGAGATTTTTATCCACGATGATCACATCGGCCCCTTCGGTTTTCAGCACTTGAAGGGCTGCTCTGCCGTCCTCTACGCAGGTTAGGCGCAGCGGATCGCCGAAGAAGAGGGTCTCGAAGAGCTCTAAGACGATTTGTTCGTCATCGACGACCAATATGTGGGCTTGGGTCGGTGTTTCCACGATATATCCAGAGCGTGTGGCTCGAGTGGAGGCGGTCAGGTTCGAGCGACACTGCGGAAGAAGAGAATCAAGACGCTGGACGGACTCCAACTTATGTGACTATAACATGCAAAAAGCGCGATGATCAACAGCATTCCGGTCGCTTCGGTCGTCTCAGCCGGTGCCAGAGAGCCGCTGGGCGAGCCTTTGCCGGAGATTTCAGTCCTCAGCAGCGCGTTTTTCAATTGCCTATCCCCCCTCATGACCTTAAAATGCCCATAGTCGTGAGCTGGAGTGTCCGCCGCGAGGGCATAACGGAGTGTCAGGTCGTCTTATGAAGAAGGTTCTTGTCCTCAGCTTTGTCTTTTCTGCTGCCTTTTTGACCGCTTGCCCCAAGCCACAAGTGGTACAGCAAGAGTCGTCTGTGGTAGAAACCCAGACCGTCGGCAACCTCAAAAAAGACAGCATCGATCTCAACTATGACAAGAAGCCAGACATCTGGAACTACTTCAGCACCGAAGGAAAGGCTCGCCTCATCCGCAAGGAGAGTGACTTGAACTTCGATGGCCGTCCCGATGTCACCTCTCATTATGAAGGGGGCCAGCTCGCCAAAGAAGAAGTGGATGCGGATTTTGATGGCCGCACCGACTGGGTGGACTTCTATGGCGAAGGCGCCAAGCGTGTCCGGCAAGAATGGGACACAAACTTCGACGGCAAGGTCGATATGTGGAAGTACTTTGACGGTGGCAAGCTGCTCCGCAAAGAGCGTGACACGGACCTCAACGGCAAGCCCGACTATTTTGAGTTCTACGAGAACGACCAAGTCACACGCCGCGCCCGGGATACCGATGGTGACGGAAAAGAAGATGCGTGGCTTCAGTAATTCCGCCGCTGCTTAGACCCCCTCCTCCACCCTCCTCCCAACACACCGGCTGAGCTCGCGACACCTTCCACCGTGGACATGCACCTTCAGAGACAGACACCCGCGCACGCACGCATCATACGCACGCACGCATCACACGCACGCACTCATCACACGCACGCACGCATCACACGCACGCATCACACGCACGCACGCTTAACCGTCGGCTGTATTCGCTGGATTTCAAATCAGGCAGGATAAGATCAGGCAGGATAAAATAGCTGCGGCTGAAGCTGGCGCAGGCCCTCGTACACCAACACCGAGGCCGCATTCGACAGGTTGAGTGAGCGGATGGGTCCCGGCGTCGGGATGTTTAAGATCTGCTCCGGAAATTGATCGAGCATCCAATCAGGCAACCCCACCGACTCCCGCCCCAACACCAGCGCATCTCCTCGCTGAAAGTGGTGCTGCGTATACGGTCGCCCTCGCCGAGCACTGGCCAAGTAGAGCCGACCGCTTCCCAGTGCCGCCACCACCTGCTCAAAGTGGGTGTAAACCCGAAGATCTACGTTTTTCCAGTAGTCCAGCCCAGCGCGACGTACCGCTTTTTCGTCAATGGAGAAGCCCAGCGGCTCAATCAGGTGCAGGCGACAGCCGGTGCCCAAGCATAACCGTCCGACGGAGCCGGTATTCTGAGGAATCTCCGGCTCCCACAGCACCACATGCAGCAGAGGAGTGGTCTCCGCTGAGGTCATACGCTCGCCCCGGGCATATAGCGGGCCACCTGAACGCGGGCCGGACGCACCACCCGCTCACCCAGCATAAAGCCACGCTGATAGACCCGCGAGACGGTATTATCGAGCGCCTCGTCGGTGGTCATGGTCATGTCGAGGGCTTCGGCTTCATTGGGGTTAAACGCACGGCCCAGTGGGTCGATGGATTTCAGGCCCAGCTCGGTGAGCTTCTCCATAAACTGGCCCTGCACCAGCTTGAGCCCTGCCAGAATCGACTCGGCATTCCAGCCCGACTCTCCGCCCTGAATGGAGCGGTCGAGGTTGTCGAGCACATCCAGCAGTCCCGAAACCAAGCGGCCTTTGGTGATCTCCTGCTGCCGGAGGGCTTCTCGCTCCAGCCGGCGCTTGAAGTCGTCTTTGTCCTCTTTGACCTGCTTGTAGGCGTTGATGTACTCGCGGAGCTTCTCTTCAGACTCCATCAGGCGACGCTCGAGGGTCTCAATGTAGGTGGGCTGACGTGGACGGGAAGATTCCTCTTGGCTCGACTTCGACTGGCCAGACTCGGAAGCGCCCGCTTGCTCCTGGCCACTCGTGTCGGCTTTTTCCTGCGCATTCTGGGCTTCTGCGGCCTCTGCTGCACCGTCGGCGGTGGTTTCCGTCTGAGCCTGGGCCTCTTTTTGGGCCTCTTTCTGAGCCTCTTTTTGGGCCTCTTTCTCTGCGTTCTCGTTCACGATGCAATCTCCTCACACATGCGACTGAAACTTGGTGGACGGCCTCGGGGGGCCTACGTTGCACTGTATTAAACATGAGGCGTCGAAAGTCAAGCGTTCGTCTGGCAAAGCCTACGTGTGTTGTTGCCTCTGCTCGCTGCCACGGGCTGAGCACGCCGACAGGCTTCCCTCCCGCGTACCCGAAGCAGCTCTGCCACAAGCTCAAAGCGGCACTGCGTCGAAGA
The DNA here is from genome assembly GCA_046075485.1 of Myxococcota bacterium. Lineage (GTDB taxonomy): Bacteria > Myxococcota_A > UBA796 > JAJRTE01 > JBJTQF01 > JBJTQF01. The sequence goes on from JBJTQF010000202.1 coordinate 66,683, forward strand.
GCGCTTGACATCCGCGCTGAGGGTGATTAAACACCTCACGTTCTCTCTCTGTCTCATCATCACACGTCGTTCTCTCAGTCGGGAGCTGTTATGCAGCGCGCTACCTTTATCGTTCTGCTCTTGTTGGTCATCGGCTTGGGCGGCTACGTCTATATTGTAGAGTTTAAAGGCGAAGAAACCCGTCAGCAGGAGGCGGACGCCGAAAAGCAGCTCTTCAAGGTCAAGCTCGAAGAGGTCCAGAGCCTCGAGATTCTCAACTCGCACGGCACCTTTGCGTTCGCGCGGGTGGAGGGCAAGTGGAAGCTCACCCAGCCTGCCGATTATGACGCCGACGTGCGCGCCGTGGAAGACGCGATCTTTGGGCTCGACGCCCTGCGCTTTGAGAAAGTGGTGGAGGAATCCGCCACCGAGCTCACCCCCTTTGGTCTGGCCACCCCCTCCCTGAAGATCAGCGCCAAAACCACTGGCGGCGAGCTCACGTTGCTGGTCGGCGATGAGGCCCCCTTCGGTGCCGGGCGTTATGTGGCCAAAGCAGGGGATCAGAAGGTCTACCTCAGCAATTATCCCCTCCGTGACCGGATCGATAAAGATCTCCTGGGCTGGCGAGACCGGAAGCTGCTCAACTTCGCCCTGGCAGATGTGCAGAGCCTAACCCTCCGTGGTACTCAGGAGGATGGCTCCGCGTGGGGAGGACTTAACCTCAAGCGGGAGGGCGAACGTTGGGTCTCGGCCCACGACGCAAAGTTTGTGGTGGATGGAGGTGCGGTGGATGCCCTGCTCTACGATCTGCAAGGGCTTCAGACCGTCGCCTTTACGGGCCAGACCGATGGCAGCCTGTTTGGACTCCAGACGCCTCGCCTCCAGGCTCGGGTGGAGCTGGGCGAAAGCAAAGGGGCTCTCGAGCTGCTCCTGGGGGCACCGTTTGGAGAGGAAAAACGCCTGCCCGCCGTGCGCTCCCTCGGCGAAGAAATCCGTCTCATCGATGGTGCGGTCTTGTCCAAGCTCATGAAAGGCCCTCAAGACCTGCGAGACAGCCGCGTGCTCAACCTCAAGCGCCTGGACATCACCCGCTTGGAGTTTAAGCTCGGCGATCAGAACCTGGTGGCAAACCGCGAAGCCGATGCCTGGAAGCTCGAAGGCAGCCTCAAAGACAAAACCCGCCCTGCCGATGTGGATGTCGTGCTGGATGATCTGGTGGGACTGCGCGCTGAGAAGTTCATCGATCAGGTCCAGCCTGCCGATCTGCCTCGGTTTGGCATGGATCGTCCCGAGCTGACCCTCACCATCACGGAGAAGGATACCCCGCCCCTCACCCTCTCACTGGCCAATGGTGGAGACGCCAGCAACCCGGAGGTCTTCGCGCGGGTGGGTGAGAGCTCGACCCTCTCTCAAGTGAACAAGTATCTGCTCCAGGATCTGAGAGATGTGCTGCTCAAGGGAAGTGGCAGTACGGGCTCGAGCGCTCCGGCGGGGGAAATGCCTTCGCTGGGACTGGAGCCGCCTCCGTCGCTGGGTGGTGCGGGCGCGGAGCTTGGCGCTCCAGCAGGTGAGGCACCCAAGAGCCCATGAACATCGTCGTCACGGGTGGCGCTGGTTTTATTGGCTCGTCTTTCTTACTGAGCCGGGTGCCGCATCAGCCTGAACATCGGTTTATCACCCTTGATGCGCTCACCTATGCGGGCCTGCGGGAGAATCTTGCCTTACTTGAGCAGTACCCGAACCATCAGCTCATGCCTTGCGAGCTGGCAGACGCCGAGCAGACGCTCGGATTGCTGAAAGAGCTCGCCCCCGATGCCATCGTGCATCTGGCCGCTGAGAGCCATGTGGATCGGAGCCTCCGCCAGCCTGCGCCGTTTATCCAGAGTAACGTGATGGGCACTTTCCATGTGCTGGAGGCATGTCGCCACCTTCAGAACATGGGACGGGCCCCTCTCTTGCTGCACGTCTCCACCGACGAGGTGTATGGCCAATTGCCAGAAGGCCATGCTCCATTCCGACCGGGAGACCGGTATGCCCCCCGCAATCCTTATGCTGCCACCAAAGCGGCTGCGGATCAGCTCGTGAGAGGGTGGCAGAGTGCTTATCAGTTGCCGATTATTGTGACACACTGTACCAATAACTACGGACCCCGCCAGTTTCCCGAGAAGCTGATTCCTTTTATGTTGTCTCAGACGCTCCAGCGAAAACCCCTCCCCCTCTATGGGGATGGTTTACATGCACGGGACTGGCTCTTTGTTGAGGATCATGTGGATGGATTATGGAGGGCGCTCTTACGAGGAACGCCCGGTGAGACCTATCATTTTTCTGCTCATGACGAGCGCCCCAACCGTGATGTGGTGCATATGCTCCTGAGTTTGGTCGCCGATGAGACTGGAACACCCCTTCAGCAGCTTCTGCCGCTGATTCAGCACGTCCCGGATCGACCTGCCCACGACCGACGATATGGGCTCGACACCGCCACAACGCGGGCCTCCCTCGAGTGGGAGCCTCAGACCCCCTTTGAGCAGGGGCTTCGTCAGACCGTGCGTTGGTATCTTGAGCATCCAGATTGGATGGAGCGGGTGCGCTCGGAAGAGCATACACGCTGGCTCAACACCCAGTACGAAGGGCTGCACCTCCACCCAGCGGGTGCGGCACCTGTGAAGACCTCCGCTCAGAAGGTGGACGCCTGAGATGGAACGGCGGGGCCTCTTGTTGGCCGGTGGGACGGGCTCCCGTCTGGCACCCCTCACGCTGGCGGTTAACAAACACCTCTTGCCTGTTTATGACAAACCACTCATCTATTATCCTCTGACCACTTTGATGCTCTGTGGCATTCGGGAGCTGGGCTTGGTCACCACACCTCGAGCGTTGCCACTCTTTCAGCTCTTGCTGGGGGATGGGCGGCAGTGGGGCATCTCCCTCTCCTATTTTGTGCAGGAGACCCCCCTCGGGTTGGCCCATGCACTGCTTCAGGCTCAACAGTTCTTAAATGGACACGCCAGCGCGGTGATCCTGGGCGACAACGTCTTTTATGGCTCCGGGCTGGTGCAGCTCCTGCGTCATACCTGCGCTCAGCCCGATGGGGCTCGTGTTTTTGCCTATCACGTCAAAAATCCCCAAGATTATGGTGTGGCGGAGCTCGATGCCGACGGAAAAGTGCTCTCCCTCCATGAGAAACCCACGCAGCCACGCTCGAATCTGGCGGTGACAGGGCTCTATTTTTACGATGAAACGGCCTGTGAGCGCGCCGCACAGCTTCCCCCTTCCGCACGCGGTGAGCTGGAGATCACCGATCTCAACCGCTCGTATCTGGCGGACGGTGCCCTCAAGCTGGAGCTGATGGGCCGAGGTTTTACGTGGCTCGACACGGGCACGCCTGAAGCCATGCTCCAAGCCAGCCAGCTCATCCAAGCACTGGAGCTTCGTCAGGGGCTGATGGTGGCATCGCCGGAGGAGATCGCGTGGCGTCAAGGCTGGATCAGCGCCGCTCAATTGCACACGGCGGGGGTTCGGCTGGCACAGACGGCGTATGGTCAGCACCTGCTGGCGTTGCTGGGAGAAGTTGAGCGTGAGATCCCTTGAGCCCTCCCCTCCTTTGCCGCACCTGCACTCTCCACTCTGGCAGGAGCAGGCGGCGGTCCCACCGCTGAACCCGCAGGAAGTACAGGTCTGGAGTTACTCCCTTCAAGCCACGCCGGAGCAGGTGCGTTCCTTGTGTGACCTGCTCTCGCCCGAGGAGCGGGCACGCGGCAATCGTTTTCTCTTTCCCGACCTTCGGCGGAAGCACCGGGTGGCACACGGGATCTTACGCCTGCTGCTGGGACAGGCGCTTCAGGTGCCCCCTGCATCTTTGAGGTTTGAGCTTGGGCCACGCGGAAAGCCCCACCTTGCACCCCCCTGCCCCCTTCATTTTAACCTCTCACACAGTGGGGAGGAGGCGCTGCTGGCGTTGGATCTCCGGGGACCGCTGGGGGTGGATCTGGAGACGGTGGGACGCACACGCTCTCTGGAGGGTCTGACCCGTCACAGCTTCTCGCCCGAAGAGCAGGCGCAATGGCAGGCGCTCCCCGAGGCGCTCAAGGTGGAGGGCTTTTACGCCGGCTGGACCCGCAAAGAAGCGTTCATCAAGGCCCTGGGGGAAGGCATGTATCGCTCGCTGAGCAGCTTTGTGGTCAACCTGGATCCTCGGGAGCCCTGCACGTTGCGGCTCACCCGTCCAGATCCGGCGGAGCGAGATGCCTGGCTGCTGGTGGATCTACCGGGTCGGCCCGAGGCGGCGGCGATCTGTCTTCAGCCCGGTGCCGTGCAGCTCCGCACCTACCGACTGTCCCTGGAGGCACTGCTCGAGCGCCGCTGAGGGATCGTGGGCCTGCTGCTTCAACCGATGCGGCGAGACATGAGGCATCCAGCATTTTGCGGGAATCGCCAGATCTCTTCTGGAAACACGCACACGCACGCACGCCTACGCACACGCACGCATACGCACGCACGCATACGCACGCACACACGCAAGGCAGGCAGAAAACAGGTTTAAGAAAAATGAAGGGAGGCTTTAGTCCGGCAAGAGGGCAAACGAAGGACGGGTCCACTCAAAGATCAGAGCGCGCAAATTCCGGCGAGTTCGGATGAGGGTGGCAGCCACAATGCCCGTCGCCACGCCCCCCAGCAGTCCTGACCACAGCGGCGAAAAGACCACCGCCACCGCCACCGCCAGCAGGAGCGCCAACAGACCCACCATCAAGCTCTGCATCTCCCACTTCATGGTGCGCAGCAGGGGCACCGCCAAACGCAGATAACCTTGATCACGCGGTGCCACAAGCTGTCCTCGCTCCAACGCAAAGACCGTCTTGGCTCTGCGGTGAGACAAGGCCAACGCACAGGCCAACAGCCCATAGGCTCTGACCATTCGAGGGTTGAGCTTGATGGCCAGCTCCAGATGCACAATGGCCTGCTTCAGCTCTTGACGACGAAAAGCGGCCAAACCCAAAAAATATCGGATGCGGGCGTCGTCGGGGAAATAACGACTGCCCATCAGCAGGTACGATTCTCCATCATTCCATCGATGCAAGATGTCACTCAGCGCCCCCAACACTGCATAGGCATCTCGATGGTGAGGGTTTTCGTCGAGCGCTTCTCGAAAGCCATCATAGGCCCGATCCAGCGCATTAAGTTGGAGGGCTTCAATTCCACGCTGAAAAGGGGAGTCTTCGTCGAGCGGATGGCTGTGAATAAAACGCTCGAACCACGGGGTCTCGGCTTCAGTAGGCGGCGTGGGAGGGGCCTGTTCCGGCTCAGTCGGACGAACGGGCACCGAGATCACCCGCACCACCTCACGCGGACGCACCACCGCTTCCGCACGCACGCAGGTGAGCACAAATGCAAAGGCATCAGTCTCTTCCGAGTGGACCAGCTTTTCGGTATCAGGGGCATACTCGAGGGTGCTCAGCCGACGCAAGAACTCGGTGTACAGCACCTTGGAGGCTTCTTGCGAGGCTTCATCGAGCCGATAGACGTAGAGCAAAGTCCCTTGATGCAGCACCGGCCAGTCCACGTAGAAGGTCAGAACCAGCGGGCTTTCTTCCAAGCTGGCGAGACGTGGAGGACCAAGATCGACCAAGACCTGGCCGAGCTGGCGCTCTTCGAGATAACGGGTGAGAAACTGCTTGCCCTGCTCGTAGGGGCCAGAGCGCTCCACCCCGACATGCTGCTCCAAGTATTTGCGCTCGCTGGTCTGCATGAGCTCTTGCCAGGAGCGGCGGAGCTGCTGGATGCGCCGGGTACAGTGGTCAATTTCTCGGCTGGCCACCACGGGATCCGCATAACGCGCGTGTGCGCTCTCGATACGCCGTTCGTAGATGCGCACCGAGTCGCCATAGGTATACCGTCGCACGACACCGTCCCGGCCAACCAGCTCCACCGGGAAGTCGATGCGCTCAGTATAGTCCTTATCCAGGTAGTTTTTGAGCCGCTTCACTTTATCCATCGTGGTTCGCCCAAGTCCTCAGCTCAAAGACAGAACCTCGAGGGGCCTCGAGGCATGGACAGCTCCGCTTTTATCCTAACATAGCTATGCTGGAAAAGCGGAGAGATTGCAAGCATGCAGTTGAGGCGCTCTCACTCTTCTGAATTAGACGGCAGCCGTCAGTGTCGTGGACGTCCGATATGGCAGGAGTGCATGGAAAAGCTCCAGCAAGGCCACCAGATTTCCGGGCGAGCGCGAGACGGCAGCGGCCAACAGCTCCTGTTTTTCAAGGAGAGACGGTTCGGCCTCCGCAGCCTTCGCAAAGATGTTGAGGGCTTTTTCTTGATTGTGCTGCACTTCGGCGCACAGGATGGCCCCCAACATCAAGGTCTGAGCACGCTGATAGGACGCGGGCTCCAGGGCCAGCACCCGCCTCAGCCAGTCGTCGGCCTGGGTATACTGAAGGGTCCGCAAGGAGATCTCGGCCAGCCGCAGCATGGCGTAGACGTTACGCCGGTCGTACTCCACCGCTTTAACGTAGTGTCGCACCGCCTTGGGCAGATAAGAAGGATTACCCGGCGAGAGCTTGAAGTCCAAAATATCGGCCTTCTTCAGATACGCCTCGACCACATCTCCCAGCTCACGCGCATGTTTGATCACCGCGTTGTACATATCCAAGAGCGCCGACCACGCTTCCCGCTGCTCGAAGATCTCCGCCATCAGCCGATAGCTGTTCATATGACTGGGGGAGAGGGTGCGCATGCGCTGACACACCTCCAGCGCCGCATCGGCTTGACCCGCCCGCATCCAGGCACGCGCGAGGGTCTCCAGCCGCTCCAACTGCACTTCGGGACTCCCCAGCGGGCTTTGAAGGGACCGCTCCAGCAACCGAGCCAGCTTTTCCCACTGCTCCAGCGCCTGATACAACCCGGTGAGGGCCTGCAACACCCTTTCGTTGTCGGGCAGGAGCTGCCACAAGACTTCATAATGATCGGCGGCGTCGGCGTGACGGCCCACCTCCAACAACAGGTCTGCCACCTGCCTGTGGAAACGCACCCGCTCCGGCAAAGGCAAGGCGTCGAGAAATACCCCCAGCGCCGGATGGGTCAACAGCTCGTCCAACTGAAGCAGGGCCTGCTCGGTCTGCTCCAGCTCGTGCAGGAGCCCCACAAGCTGCGTCATCACCGCCAGATGGTCGGGGATACGGGCCAGCACTTCGTGTAAGGCTTCCACCGCCACCGCCGGTTGCGCCAGCCGCTCCCGAGCCAGCAACGCAATGCGCTGATGACACTCCACCTGCACTGCCGGATTATCGGAGAACTGAGCACTCCGCCTCAGCAGCTCGATGGCTTCTCGTAAGGCACCGCGTGTCTCAAACATATCGGCGGCAGCCCTCAGCGCGCCCACATCGGAGCTGCCCCGCACCGCTGCTCGCAGCAGATAAGGAACGCCCAGCTCGGGATTGGCCAAGTGGAACACGGCAGCACGCCCCACCGCGTTCAGCAAGCGCACGTCTTCGTCTTTACGAAGCTGAATGAGCTGCTCACCCACATTCACAAACTCTCCCCACGCGCCCAGACGTCCGCTCAAATCCAGCAGGGCCTGCAATGCGCCTCGGTCGTCCGGGGCCACGGCCAGCACCCGCTGCCACGACTGGAGCGCCGTCGGCAGGTCGTGGAGAGACTGCTCCCACAAGCGCGCAATGCGTCGATAGGTCTCAAGCTGCGCATCTCCGCTCTGACAGAGGGCTTGCCGTGCCAAAGCTGCCACCATGCCATGCCAATCTTGACGCCGCTCGCACAAGGCCATCAAGGACATCAAGGCTTCGTTCTGATCCGGCTGAATATCCAGCACTTCCTGATACTTATCGAATGCCTGCTCCAGATCGTCCAGCGGATTGGCGTAGATCCAGGCCAAGTCTAACAGGTTTTGGATCAGGTTCGGTGCGTCGTTGCCTTCTCGTTTGACCCGCTGCTCCAAGTACGAGGCCAGATCGGTCCAGCGCTCCTGCCGCGCCAGCAGGCGTCGATAGGCTCCATCCAGCGCCTCGGGCATCGGCTGCTGCGTCAAGGCTCCGGCCAAGAGCTGCTCTAGGGCCCATACGTCGTTGAGCTGCTGCGCTCGCACTTGACGGGCCAGCCGCACACATCCCTCACGCTCGGCTTCGTTCTGCACCGATGCGGCTCGGCTCTCGAGGGCCAGCACATAGGGCTCCCACGCTTGAGAGGCCAGATGGATGCGCTCCAAACGCAGGCAGGCAGGCAGAAAACGCTGCTCCGACAAGGCGCTGAAATGCGAGACAGCGTTGTCCACCGCGCCCATACCTTCCAACATATCGGCCAGCTCCATACACACACAGAGCTGCTCCGTTTCTCCTGAAGTGCCTGCAATCACCGGCTGATAGAGTGCTTCCAGCGCCGCCACCGCCCCCCGCGCTTGGGCCAGCTCCGCCAAGAGCCTCACACGCTCGCCCTCAAAAGGCGTGTGGATGGCCTGCTCCAGCAGGCTCTGAGCTTCATCTGGAGCCTGGAGGGTCAGGAACAATCGCCCCGCTTGATCGGCAAAAGCACTCTGCTCCTCCCCCGTGAGCGCACCCGCCAGCACCCGCATGGCGTGGGCACGGGCTGATGCTGGAATGTCACCTTGACTCAAAGAAAGATAGGCCGCCTGCTCCACGTCGAGGTGCTCCAGCCCGAGGTGCTCCACCCCGAGGTTCTCCACCCCGAGGTGCTGAAGAAGCAGCTCCGGCAAGGTGCCCGCTTGCCAAGCTCGCCGGAAGACCCGGCTCTGTAGCCCTCGTCCCTTTCCAGCCACACAACGAGACAGCCACTCCTGGGTCAGCCAGACCTGCTCGTTGGCCTTCAGCGCCAGCAGCTCCACCCGGTCGAGCAAGAAGGTCTCGGCATGCCCATCGCTGGTGAGCTGATAGAGCACCCGCATGGCCTGCGCAAATTCTCCCGCCAGCTCCAGCCAAGCAGAGCATCGTAAGGCCACATAACGACGCGACGACGGATCACTCAGGCGAGAAAGCCGCCGCTCATACAGGTTGGCCAGGGCCCGGGTGTCTCTTTGCTCCAACAACAGGCTCTCGAGCAGTGCTTGTGCCAGCACATTGCCTCGCTCGTCGAGGGCCTCCAGCTCCACCAGCGGCTGAGGCAGCCCCCGACGCGAGCGCAGAATCGCCGATGCCAACATCTCCAGCACCGGATCTTGAGGCATGCGCTCAAGGCGCTCAGAGAGAAGGGCCTGCCAGCTTGCCGGATCTCCCGCATCCAAGCGTGCCTCTTGCAGAGCCCAGCGCGCCGGAAGGAACTCGGTCTGCGCCAAGAGCTGCTCCAGCGCCTCCGCAGCGGCTCGGACACCCTGCTCTGCCGGATTATCTGCCGGATTGTTCGCCGGATTGAGGTGGTCCTGCTCCGCTCCTGCGCTCAGCTCGTGAGACCGCTGACTCAGCAGCACCCACCGCAAGGCCAAGCTCGCTTCACGCGCTCCCGTCGGCTGAGACTCCTGCCCCACACGAACAAGCAGGCTCAGGAGAGACTCCAGCCCTGAATGCACCGGCAGCAGCCTCAACAACCCACCCAGGGCCAGCGGCGAGCGGCTCCCCAGCTCAAACGCCTCTCGATAATACGGAATGGCCAGGGCCCCCACACCTCGGAACTCCGCCTGTGCTCCCAGCAGCTCTAAGTGCTGAGAGGTCGCGAGGTTGTGCGGGAGAGACTCAAATGGCCAGCTCGAGGCCAGGGAGTGAACGGTCTCCCAATGCCCCAGCCGCTCGAGGGTATATCGCTGAAAAAATCGGTAGATGGCCCGCTCAGGCTCCAGCTCCACCGCGCGCTGATAACAAAAGAGGGCATCCCCCAGGGCATACGTGCGATGATCGAGCAACACCCCGGCCTGGAAATAACGCGCCGCTGCTCGAGTGGCTTCGGGCTCCTCGGCTGCGAGATCTTGCAGAAGTCGAGCCTGCTCCGCTGGATTGGCCAGCTTCTGCTGAAGACGCTCCAGCTCCAGGCGGCCCAGCTCAAAGTCGGGACTGGTTTCCAGCGCGGCCTGCAAATAACCTTGCGCCCGCTCAAGCTGCTGGAGAGGCCCCGAACAAGCCAAGCTCGCCATAAAATACAACAAAGCACGAGGAGTCGGCTCTCCGACGTGCTGAAGCTCCTGCTCCAGCGTGGCCAGCCAGCCGTGCCAATCACCGATGCGCACCAACCAGCCTTGATACTCGCGGCGCAGGAATGGATTCAGCGGCGCACGCTCCAGCGCCGACTGCAAGACAAAGGTGGCCGTTTGAAAATCCCCCTGCGTGGCCAGTCGATCCACTCGACGAAGCACCTCGGTCAAGGGCAGCTCCTCACCCTCCAGCGGCTCCAGGCGCAGCTCGAGGGCGGCGAGGGCCTCCGCTTGGTCGTGGGCCAGAAGCTGCTGCTCCAACGCCAAGCGAGCGCCCAGGCTCGAGCGCCACATCAGGGCCTGCTCACGAAAGCTCAGGGCCTGTTCCGGTGCCAGTTCTTCTACCCGTCGAGCGGCTTCGAGCAGACGGGCTTCCGCCAAGAGTGGGGTGGAGACGTCGGCCAGCCGCACCAGCAACGGCGCTTGATCCGAGACTGTTCCAAACGTGTCGGCCAGCCGCAGGGCCTCCAAGAGCACCCCTCGGTGACCATTGGTGAGCTGAATGGCTTCGACAACATCTCCCCGGCCCACTTCGTAACGTCCGGCAAGCTGCATGCGCTCCGCCGCCAGACGCAGGTAAAAGCCAGCACGGGCCAGCGGATTTTCACAGGCCAAGATGTTGAGCTCGAGGGCGTCGATCACCGCAGCACTTCGCCCCTGCGCACGCGCGAGACTCAGGCGAAGCTGAAGGGCAGGCTGGAAGGTATCGTGGGCGCTGAGGGCATCGTTGAGCGACTCCAAAGCGTCTTCAACTTGGCCACCTTCGGCTTGCAGACGGGCACGCTCCACCACATATGCGGCTTTGAGCCCACCCTCCAGGGTGAGCGCCTCTGTCCCCAGCAGGGCAATGGAGGCGCGGAGCTGCTCCTCCAGGGACGGAATTGGTGACAACATCGACTCCGGCAGCCGAACAGGGCCGGTAAAGCGTGGCTCCAGCTCCTGAGAAGGTTCCGTCTCCACCTCGGCGGGATCTTCTTCGATCACCTCGATCTCGGCGGTCTCCACCTCTGGGAGTCCCCACACCGGGACATCCAAATCTAACCGAGTGGCTTCATGACGCACGGTGGATGCTGCGTCTTCTCCTGCTTCGCCAGGACGCCGAGCGGCAGGCTGCTCCGCACTCCAAAACAGCTCCGGGGGGAGCTCAGTGGCCGGGAGACTCTGCTCGATCTCCGAGCCGAGAGGCTCCGGCAGGTCGTCGGGATCCAATCCTAAAGCGGGGATGGTGATCTCGGCCACGCGCTCTAAGCCGTCGTCATCGTCTTCAGAGAGAGACTCGAGATCGCCTGCGCTGGGCAGGAAGCTCCGCTCGCCCGGTACACCGGCGGGTGTGGCAGCGGAAGCAGCGGGTGTGACAGCGGAAGCAGCGGGGGTCAGGCTGGCGGACGGGTCAGCACCTTCACCGCTCAGCCCTTCGGCCTCCCCGGAATTTGCGGCTTCATGTCCCGTTTGTGTGACGGGAGCCAACTCTGAAGGGGTACCCTCCACCGGTGCGCGGAAGGCAATATCCTCCGGGCCAGTGTCTCCCTCAACAGGAAAGACTTCGGAGTGCAGCTCGGAAGTGTGGGCATCGGCAGGGAGTTCCAGCTCTTCATCGGCCCGTTTTCCACCCGACAAGGACGGAATGCCTTCATCGGCGTGCGCTAAGACTGCCTCTTCTGAGACCAATGGCTCTTGTCCTTGATGTTCGTCCCCTTCATCTTCGAGGGGGAGGTCGTCGGAGAGGGCCAGCTCGCTGGTGTCTTCGCCCAGGTCCAGCTCATCGGCGGCCAGCTCGAGCGGGGCGTCGAGGGCTTGCTCCAAGCGGTCTGCACGGTCTCCTGTGCTCACCCGGGAGAGCTGAACAGCGGCAACGTCGTCGCTGACAGGTCGATAGAGCAGATGAGAGGTCTGGAGTTCTGCCCCTTCGGTGGGATCAGCGGGAGGGGTGCTCCAGCCTTCAGCGCCCCATTCGGAGACATCACCGGCAGAGAGATCAGTGCGCAGCCCCGATGTATAGGCGTCCAGTGTGCTTTCTTGCGTGCTCAACCATCCGTCAGACGAGACAGGCGCGGCATCGTGCGGCTGAACGGATGCAGCATCCTGCCAGCTCCCCTCAAGCGCGCTGGCATTTCCCTCTTCTGAAAGCGCTTCGGGAAGGCCACCGTCTGGAAGGCCACCGTCGGGAAGGCCAACACCGGGATGACCAACACCGGGATGGCCACCGTTCTGGAGCTCGAGGCGACCGGAAACAACGTCGAAGGGTGTGGCTCGCGTCGTTCGATTTTCAGAGTTCTGCACGACATCTCCCTGCTCAGACGCTTCCAGGGGCGGCTTGGAAGCGGACGATACGCCGGCCGGGCGCTCGGGCGAGTCCGGGTCATGTGTCCAGACAGCGGGGTCTCCCGGGGATGGCACGGGAGGGGCTTCGTTGCCGGGCACACTTCTCAGGTCCAAAGAAGGAAGACTGGAGACGCTGGTGGAGGCCGGTGGAGGCAAAACGGGGGCTTTTGCGCTGGTTTGGGCAAGTGGCGTGGTTCGAGCGGTGGCTCCACGCACCTCTAAGTGCTCCAGCTTGACCTCAGATGCAAAAAAGGCGTCTTCAATCTCCGAAAACTCCATCGAGCCGCTGGAGGGCAAGGTACTGCCTCCCGGCTGGGGCTTCTTCTTGGCCATGAGAAGGTCTCCTCAGGTCATTTGGCTACACAACACCACTTCCACTTCCGCTTGAGCACCGCAAAAAATTCCCGCGTTCACCAGCAGCTATCGCACAGGTTTCTCAGGAAGGCCTTGAAGGGCTACAGGCTCATATGCATGGTATCTATTACATATGATGGGGAAAAAATTCAAGTAGATTCAGGGGATTCTCACGCTTGGCATAGAGGATGAGAAGTTCTCTTAGATCCCAAAACCAGCACACGAGATGCTGCGTCAAGATTGGCAAGCAACTGAACGGAAGTATTCTCCTTCAGGGCGTTGGGAGAACGCTCAGAAGATACTTGAGATCGGCATCCTGGAAACTCAGTCCGGCCCCCATATAGAAGTTGACACCGCCCGCTTGGGCACGGTTGAGCACGTCGTCGAAGCCCACGGCCAGATACATGTGGTTGTAGAGTCCCACCCGCGATCTCAGCTCCAGATTGGGCAGCTCGGGGTTGATCAGGTCGCGGGTGGTGAAATCATACAGGTCGGCAGAAAAGGCAATCCGATCCTTCCACAAGAAATAATCCGCTCCCACCGCTCCATGATTCTCTTTGATACCAATGCGCAGGACCAAGTCTTGGAATCGTTTGGCAAACTGGAAGGTATACTGATAGGCATCGGTGAAGACCTGCTTCTTGATCGTGCCCGTCTGAAGGCCGGTATTGTCATAATAGGAGGTCTCTTCAAAGGTAAAATCCATCACGGGATCGGAGGTGATCTCCAGCAGGTAATAATAATCTTTGCGGGTGGCGAGTGTCACGCCGAGGGTATTCTTCATCTGACCCTGGAGTGCAGGGGCAGCGGCCATATAATAATCACCCCGCAGCTCCACGGTGGTCTCAAAGCGGTTCACTTTATCGACCATATCGGCGGCAGTGTTGACCGTCTCTTTGAGGGTATCATAGGTGCTGGCATCGGTGAGCAGTGCGCCAACGGTGCCCTCTCCTTTTTCCACTTTCTGTACAATGGTGTTGAGATTTTTGACGACATCATTCACCTCTGCCACAATCTGATCCACACTCTTGATCTTGTCTTGGACCTGCTCGCCGCTGTCGCTGACCACACCTTTGCTGACCTTGACCAGCTCATTCATGTTGGCGGTGAGGGTCTCAATATTGCGCAGAATGGCATCAATGTCTTGCTGGCTGGAGCCGCTGACATTCTTCACACTGGCAGAGACGGCTTCCATATTCTTGAGGATGGCTTCCAAGGAGCTGGTCATGGTGCCACCGGTGATGGTGTCTTTTAAGGAGCCGGAGATGGTCTTCAGATCGCTGGTGATGCCTTGTACTTCGTCGGCGACACCGGCCAGCTTTTTGGTGAGCTGATCGATGTCGGTCTCTCCGGCGGTGTAGGGGATCTCTCCCCCGATGGCCACTAAATCTGTGGCTTGTCCCGGCAAGAGATGCACACTGCGATCTCCCAACAGTCCCATCGATTTGACGGTCATCTTGGAGTCTTTGGGCAATGCCACCACCTTGTCGAGCTCCAAGCTGATGCGGGCTTGACCTGCACCTGTCAGCTCAATGGTGCCCACGCGCCCAACCTTCACACCGGCCATTGTCACGGCACTGCCAAACTGGATGCCTTCAGCAGAGGGCACTGTGGCGTAGATGCTATACGACTGACCCAGCCCAAAAGGTGCATCTCGAGTGGAGAGCAGAAACCAGGTCATCAGTGCCAAACTGATCACGGTCAGCAGGCCGACTTTGATTTCACTCGTAAAGGATGACACAAACACCTCATCTTAGGTAATGCGGATGGGACCGTCGGCCCGCCCCTCCAGAAATTGTTGAAGTATCGGATTTGGACGGACGCGCAGCTCGTCTGGGGTGCCCTGCTCCAAGAGCTTTCCTTCATAGAGCATGGTAATCTGATGGGCGATGCGAAAGGTCGCCTTGATGTCGTGGCTGATCACCACACAGGTCAATCCCAGTCGCTCTTGGGTCTCGCGGATCAGATCGTCGATGGCACCACTCATGATGGGATCCAAGCCGGTGGTGGGCTCGTCGTAGAGCATGATCTCAGGCTCGAGCGCGAGTGCGCGTGCGATGCCTACACGCTTGCGCATCCCACCCGAGAGCTCAGAAGGCATCTTTTTTTCTACATTGACCAGCCCCACTTGTCGCAGCTTTTCGATCACCTTCTCTTTGATCTGAGCAGGGGTCTCACGGGTGTGTTCGATCAAGGGAAAGGCCACATTCTGCTCCACGGTCATGGAGTCAAAGAGGGCGGCATTCTGGAAACACATGCCAAATCGACGGCGGAGATGCAACAACTGAGTGGGGTTGAGGGTCGAAAGATCGGTCTGATCGACACGCACGATGCCCGCATCGGGTTTGAGCAATCCCATGACGTGTTTGAGCAATACAGACTTTCCAGTGCCGGAGCGTCCGATGATCACGGTGGTGCGCCCGCGTGGGATCTCTAGGTCTAATCCGTTGAGGACTTTTTGCGTTCCAAAGGCTTTGTGGACCGCTTCAAATTGAATCATGGGGGTGCTGTTGGTCATTTTAGATGCCTCACCACATCATACGGGTCAGGAAATAATCGACCACTAAGATGATCACCGATGCCACCACCACCGCTTCTGTGGTAGCCCTTCCCACGCCTTCTGCTCCCCCTTCGGTATAAAAACCTTTGGAGCAGCCCACGCAAGAAAAGATTATCCCAAACACGCCCCCTTTGATCATCCCTTTCCAAAAGTCATCGGGATCTACAAACCAATAGAGCTTGTTGATGAATGTCCCCGGATCGACTTGAAGCACATTCACCGCGATCAGATAGGCCCCAAATATGCCCACGGTATTAAAGATCATCACCAACAGCGGCATCATCAGAGTGGCAGCCAATACTCGAGGCACCATCAAATAATGCAGCGGGTCTACTGCCATTGCATCGAGCGCATCTATCTGCTCACTCACCCGCATCGATCCCAAAGTAGCAGCCATTGCAGAGCCCACACGCCCCGTCACCATCAACGCACAAAAGACCGGGGAGAGCTCACGGGTCAGGGAGAGCCCCACCGTCGCCCCCACCAATCCCGCCGCTCCAAACATCGACAAGGCAATATAGAGCTGCACGGCAAATACCATGCCTGTAAATAACCCGGTCACACAGACAATGGAGAGGGACTGCACACCCACCACTTCCATCTGATGGAAGATGTTGCGCAGTCGATAGGGAGGCTGCACCATCCGGCGCGTCACGGCGGCGAGAATATATCCCAAACGCCCAGTGGCCAAAACAGTTTGCAGGATGAGCTTGCCAATCGCCGCAATGGGGGCAAGTAGAGGCGACGGTTCAGCCTTCACGGGGCTCCTTCCAATTGGAGAATCCTGACCCCGCACGTCTCGGGGCTTTGCCTTGATTCTAGTCAGGTGTGTTGCTCTCGTCAACGCTTCAGGTGTCTCTCTCGGCTGACACCCGCTCAAATTGGAGACTCCACGACCGCGTTTCCGGTGCTCCCGCCTTTTTGGACGGATCCACACGCCCCGCGTAATGTTGCTTGAAATCCCCCACCTCTTTCAGTACGCTGATCCACACATGCCTTCAGGCAACCCCCCTTATCCGCCTCATCCGGCTGGAGGATTCTCTTGGCGCGAATCTTGCTCGTGGACGATCAAGAAGCGGTTCGTCTCTCGTTGGGTATGCTGCTCGAGTCTCAAGGTCACACATGTCATTATGCCTCGGACGCAGAAGAGGCACTCTTACATGCGGACAGTCATGAGTACGAGCTGGTGATGTGTGACATCTCGATGCCCGGCATGTCTGGCATGGATCTGCTGGTCCGCCTGCGAAACCTTCGCCCGGATACCGCCGTGCTCATGGTCACCGGCCACGATGACCATGAGCTCGCCGATCATGCCCTCGCCTGTGGTGCTTATGGGTATCTCATCAAGCCCCTCTTTCCCAGTATGATCTTCATCAATGTGAACAATGCGCTGCGCCGACGACAGCTTGAGCTGGAAAATCGCTCCTATCGCCTCCAGCTCGAGCGCACGGTAGAGTCCCGCACGGACGAGCTACGCGCCACCATCGAGCAGCTTCGGGTCACCGAACGAGAGCTGAAACAGTCGCGGGAGGAAACCATCCAGCGGCTGGCGCGGGCGGCTGAGTTTCGGGATGACGAAACCGCTCAACATATCCAGCGTATGAGCCAATATTGTGCGCTGCTCGCTCGACTTTATGGGCTGTCTCCGGCACAGGTGGAGCTGCTGCGCATTGCTTCGCCCATGCATGATGTGGGAAAACTCGGCATCCCCGACGCCATTCTGCTCAAACCGGGACGGCTCACCCCTTCGGAGTTTCAGCTCATGAAGGAGCATGTGGAGATCGGCTACCGCATCCTCTCGGGTACGGGCTCTGAGCTGCTGGATCTCGCCGCCAGCATCGCCCGCAGTCATCATGAGCGTTTTGACGGCTCTGGATATCCCGCCGGGCTTCAAGGACACCATATTCCGCTCGAAGGACGGATCACCGCCGTGGCCGATGTATTTGATGCCCTGATGTCTCGAAGGGTCTACAAAGAGCCTTTTGCCCTCGAGCGGGCGCTCGCGATCATGCGTGCGGGGCATGGGACGCATTTTGACCCGGATCTTTTGGAGCTGTTTTTGAAGCACCTCGACGAGTTTCTGGCCATTCGTGAGCGGTTTAAGGACAGCCTCCCCGGATCGTAAGCCTGAATGCCTTCCACGCGGGAGATTTTTTCTCATGTCCGCCCAGACCTGCCATCATCACCCCGAAGCCAAGACCTCCCGTCACTGTGCCGTCTGTGGCCTGCCTTTCTGCCAAGCCTGTCTGGAGGTTTTGCCCGGTGCAGGCTTTGTGTGCGTGAGCTGTGAGCCCGAGCTGGAAGGATTCTCCCCCGAGAAACGTAAGCAGGCGCTCGTCCAAGTGCGAGAGAAAGTGCGGGCGACCCTTCCTCCGCCACCCATCGCTTGGACCCGTGAGCTGCTGTTCTGGAGTGTGGTGCTGCTGCCGTCCGTGCTGGGGCTGGGGGTGCTCGTCGAGCTGCATCAGCTTCGGCTGTGGCTGGCTTGGGCTCAGGAGGAGCCGCGCCTTCCCGGTAAAACCACCGCTCAGCTTCAGCAGGTGGCCACGCTTCTCGAGCGGGCGCGCACGCAGGCAGGCTCATATCCGGCTTCGCTGGAGGCGATACTTTCAGAGACAGAACACACACTGCTTCAGGATCCCTATGGTTTGGCGGGTGAGACCCTGGTGTATCACGTTCAGGGCCCCACGTATCGCCTGTGCAGTCGAGGACCGGATCGACGCTCCACCCCGATGCAGGCGCTGGACTGGATGAGTGGCCGAGGTGATCTCTGTGTGGGTCGGCTGGAGTAACAGGCAGAGGTTGAGGTAAAACCCCTCCTTCGAGAGCAGAGAGAGCGGAGGCGAGCCGCCACCATGTCCAAGCGCGGCTGTACGGCTCAGAGCAGCCAGCCCAGGCCAAATATCACCGAGCCCAACGAACGCGCGGCAGGTGGAGGTGTCACCAGCTCCGACACCGGGATCTGATTGTCCGCCGAGAGATCTTTGGCCAGATAAGCCGGACCTGGATCGACGTGTAAGCTGCCTTCGGCGCTGAAGAACATACGCGGCTGGATCAGCACGCGCACCCCTCCTTGCCCACTGAGTGAAAACCGCTGGACCGGCAAAAAGTCTGGATGGCTGGTGGCCAAGGCGTCAAAAGGGGCATAACCCGGGATCTGCCACACGCCCAGCCCCACCCCCACATACGGACGCAGCGCAGGAGCCGCTTTGAAGAAGTAACGCATCCGCGCTTCTACCAGGAACGTCAGGTCGTTGCGAGCGTCTTGAGCGGCATCGTCCGGCACCGGATCCGGCCAAAAGGTCAACAGTAACGCTTGTTTGGAGGTGGGCATCAAGGTGATGGCGGCCCCCACTTCCATCAGCTCCCCCAGCGCCCAGCCGAGCTGAAATTTCACCCCCGCTGCAGAGGCGTTCTCACGCAGGATCCATAGGTAACTTCCCAACACTTGGCCGTATTCGTCCACCGCCACTTCGCTGTTGATGTTGAGCTTGAGGGCCCCATAAGCGCCCCCACCTTGAACTTCGACCACCCCACCGAACCAGCTTCCACGCGGTTTACGCTCCGGCCATGAGAGGGCCAAAGCCGGCTTTTGAGGCCGGGTGGGTTTCTTGTTTGACGCTGCGGGAGGCCGTGGTGTGCTCTTTTTGCTGCTGCCGGAGGACTTCTTTTTCTCCTGTTCGACGTCTTGCGGCAGATCTTCCAAGTCGGCGTCGGCGCTGGACTCGGCACTGGACTCCGGCTCCACCGGTTCAGAGGTGGACTTCGAGCTTTTACTGCTGGATTTGGACGTGCCGCTGGATTTGGACGTGCCGCTGGATTTAGACGAGGCGCTGCTGGCTCTGGCCTCTTCGGAGGCTTTTACGGCCTGCTCCGATTCCTCTTCGGCCAGGGCCGCCAAGCGTTTTTCTTCGCGTTCGGCCTCTTCACGCTGCTTTTTGGCCAGCTTTTCGGCTTCTTCTTGCTGCTTCCGAATCAGCTTTTCCTGCTCGTCGCGCTGTTTTTTGGCCAGCTTTTCTTGAGCTTCCAGCTCCCGTTGCCGCCGTTTTTCGTCTTTTTCGGCCTGCTCACGGGCAAGGCGTGCTTTTTTCTCGGCGGCAGATTCTTTCCCGCGCTGTTTTTCTTCTCCGGGCAAGGGCTCATCAAAACCGGCATCGGAGGCCACCGGGGTCTGCACGCCCTCCGGACTGTAGGGCTCGAGCTTGCCAGCACGCTCCCGCTGCGTCATCACCACCCCGTTGGAGGCGATGTTGAGCACCTCCATAAGCTGTGACATGGCGTTGGGATCGTTGAGGGAGATTCGGCGCTCGACATAGGAGACCGGCCAACGAGGGGCCAGCACCACCAGAAGCAGGGATCCGGCCCCTCCCCCTTCGGGCACTTCGACAAAACCGGAGAGCATGGCGTCGGCTTTGGACCGGCTCAGCACGTTTTCACTGCACTTCGCATCGTATATACAGTCGGCTTTGCCTTCAGGGAGCTGCGCATCCCGCACTTCGATCACGTCCACCCGCTGAAGAAGCTGCTGAATGGCCATCCGGCTGAGGGCTGGACTGACCCCCTCCATGCCCGGCGGTGTGCTCAGGGGCAGAAAGACCACCCTCGAGCGGCTGAGGGTCTGCGATTGGGCAGCGGCTGAATCCAGCCCGGTGAGCAACAAGGCCAAGGCCAGCAGGCTCAACAGCAGGCACCCGCGCACGCTCAACAGCAGGCGACGCCGCAGGCTCAAGGGAGGCAAAGACGTCGATGTCCGCCAGGCACCGAGACGACCTGGACTTTTCGCGCGCAGCCAAAAAACAGACGGGGGACGTAGGCGAAATGAGGGCAGCATGCTCATGGACTTCTCCCGAAAGTGTTTCGGCCATAGCATGTCCAGTTCTGCCAGAAATGTCAAGATGCCTTGCACACGATTTCTTGACTATTTTTTGCCCGCCTCTTCCAATGCACGCCGCGCAATGCGTCTCACCGGGAAAATATCGTGTGGATACACGCTCGAACGATATGCCGGATCTTGCAATGCCTGCCTCCAGATGGCAGGATCTAAAGAAGTGCCTGCTGCCGCCAATGTCAAGGCCGCTGCTTCTCGAACCTCCACCGACGATGCCTTCAAGATCAGGGCACGCAAGACCGGGGCCACCGACTCCACCGGCAGGGTCTGGGCCGCCGCAAACAAAGAAGGTCGGAGCAGGATGCGGGCTTGGGCATTCAGCCCTCCCCCAGAGGACGAGAGCTCTCCCGCGAGCACCCGCACGAGGGCCTGCGCGCGCGCATCCACTTTGGCAACCAGCTCCGAAGAGGACTTGGCAACACCTGGATCCGAGGTGGACTCCAGCTCCGGGGAGACAGAGAGGATCCGCACCAATGTTTGTAAGGCTTGAAACTCCACCAGGGACTCAAAAGGGGGACGCTCCAGCAGCCCCTGCACGTCGAGCCGCTCACCCTCGGATCCATGCAGCACCACCAGGGACAATCCAGTCAGGAGCAGGCGTCGTAAGGACTCCTCTTCGAGCGTTTTCCGACCCTGCTGGATCTGGACCAGGTGGTTGAGCTGAAACCAGCCCCATACGTGGCGAGCGAGTGGCTCATCGCCCAGGGCCGTCAGCGCCCTCAGCAGCACTTCTTGCTCTTCCCAGCGGGTCTCACTCAGGCGGGCCAGCAGGATCGGGCGAGCGAGCGGATCTCGTAAGCTGGAGACGGCTTCCACACAGGGCAGGCACAAACGCCCCCGCTCTTGCTGGAGTTGTTCGCGCAGGATCGGGAGGGCTTCTCGCACCCGCTCCACCCGCACCCCTTCGGCAGCGGCCAGACGTATATCAAGGGCACGATGGCGCAGGCTCTCGAGGATCAGCGCGCGGGCTTCGGGGCCTCCTCCGGCGATGGCGGCCCGCAGTGCTTCGTATCGAAGGCTCGGCTGAGTCTGAAGCAAACGAGTGGCCACTTTTCCCACCTCGGGCACAGCCAGGGCTTCGAGTGTCAGCAGGAGCTGCTGACGCAGGGGAAGTGGGTTAAAAACAGGCACTTTGATCGGGGCGGGGCTCGTCTCGGTGACGGAGGACGGTGCAGCGGCAGACTCCGACGCCGGTGTCTCGAAGGGTTCTGAGGGGGATCCTTTGCGGCGAAGGATGCGCTCGGGCTGCTCCAGCAGGCTCAGGAGCAGGGGCACGATGGCCTGCGCTTCCGGCGGCGGGGCGGCGCGTTGAGCCAAGCGGGTCAGGACGTGCAACACGGCCGTCACCTCTTCGGGATCGCTTGAGGTCTCGAGGCGGTGATGCAGGCGGTTGAAGGTCTCCGCGTTGACCTGCACGGGGAGGGTCCGCTCCAGCTCGGCTTGTGCATATTGCCGCAAGAACGGGGCGCGTGCATCTCGCAAAAAATCGTTGAGCAAGCTCACCCCCCCCTGCTCTACCGCACCCACCAACACCCGCTCAAGGGCTTGTCGAGCGCCTCCGTCGAGCAAGTCGGCACTCTCGGTCAGGAGGCGTTTGACCACCGGCTCTACCACGGCAGGACCAAAGCTGATCAGGATCTGCACCAGGTGCTCACGGGCGGCTTTATCACCCTGCTGCTGGATCAAGATGTCTACCAGTGGATCCAGAGCGCCTTCTGGATGGTGGGTGCGGAAATATTCACTCACCACTTCCAGGATCAGGGGATCGTCTTCGTTGAGACCCACCAAAAACACTTCGTCGTAGCGGCGCTGAGGCTTCTGAAGCAGGCGCTCAAAAGCTGCGCGGCGCTCGGAGGGCAAGAGGCGGGCAATGTGTTGGATCAAGGCTTCCACTTCGGCATCGTCGGCGGAGGGCGCGTGTGCATGGCCCACCATCGCCACGGGAAAGGGCTGGAGCTGAGGCACTTGCCAGCGATAAAGTCCCTGTTCTGTCAGGTAAAAGACCCCTTCCCGCGCGGGCACGAGGGCCAATAGGGGAGCTCCATTCACCGGCAAGGCTGGATAATGCACCCGTGTACGCAGGGTGCCCTGATAACGAGCAAGCTGACCTGCTTCGAGGCCCCACAGATGTTGACCGGCAGGGGTAAGCTGGGTCAGGCGTGCTTCGGGGTCGAGCGGGCGCGGGGAAGTGGGTCGCAGGCGATTAAAGCTGCTCAGGGGCAGATAATACAGTCCTCCGGGCTCGAGGGTGAGGGCAAAACCGTCTTGCCACGGGCTCAGGCCGAGCACTTTGGTGGGGCGCGGCTCTGG
Source organism: Myxococcota bacterium (assembly GCA_046075485.1). GTDB lineage: Bacteria > Myxococcota_A > UBA796 > JAJRTE01 > JBJTQF01 > JBJTQF01. Next base: position 89,234 of record JBJTQF010000202.1, read on the forward strand.
GAGGGGCAGGTTTAAGCAGGTGGTATCTCCTTCGGTCCAGAAGCTCAGGCCCTGGGGGGAGGCCACCAGCACCTGGTTGCCGAGCACGGCGAAGTGTGGCAAAGGGGCTCCGGGGGTCGGGTGGAGCACGGCACAGGAAGGGAGGGGTTCACGCTCGGCTTGCCCATTTGTACGCCAGAGATTTGGCAAGCCTGTGTGGGGATCCATCTGCCAGCCCCATACCTGTCCTGCATGCAGTTGGGGATGCTCCAGGCGTCCGATGAGGGGCAAGCTGCTGAGGGCTCCGGTGCTGAGCTGAAGGAGTTGCAGGTGATCTCTTTCGCCGGGGCGGTCTGGGCTGCGGGTGAGCAGGTAGAGGGCGTCTTCGGCCAGGCCCAGCCAGTGGATTTCGCCGCTGAGCAGCTCTTCGGAGAGGGGCAGGCGCTCGATGCGGGTGCTCCGGGGTTCGATGCGAAAGATGCGACGGCCTGCGGCGACCCACAAGGAGCTCTCATCGCGGGTTAAGGCGGTCAGGCGTGCGGCGTCGAGGGTGAGCAGGACGCGGGGCAGCTCGCCCTCTGGAGGCTGGACGGGCAGGAGGCCGAGGGCGTCGAGGCGGAGGGCTTCGGTGTCGGGTTGAAGGGGTGCAGCGGGTGCCTGAGGGGGTGCGGGGGTGGAGGATGCGGAAGGTGGCAAGGATGCCAAATAAGGCAGGACAACCCATTGCAGGGTGCCAGTGGCTGCTAATAAAAGTCCTGCCAGGGTCAACCCTGCCGCTCGTCGCATGTGTCCTCCCGTTGAAGGGCTGAGCTTATCATCAAGGGGTCGGTGGGGCAAGTCATGCGCTGAAAATGGAGGGGGAGGAGGAGGGGAAGAGGGGAGAGCGAGAGAGGAGAGCGAGAGAGGACTTCAGGCCCTGCGGCCACCGCACAAACGGACTTGACCGCCTGTTTGACTATGTAATCATTCGGCCCACGCGCACTGTGTCGCCCTTCTCCTGCTCCTCAAGAGGTGTCTCCCATGTCTGAACCGTCGCCGCTTGTGCTTGACCCCTGGTTGGACTCCAACGCCAAAGACTTTAATCCCGAGAACAACGTCCACATCGAAGAGCTCAACCGAGTGGTGACGCTGATCAAGACCAATCTCCAGTCGCTGCCCCCCCTCCAGGACGACTCACTGGAACCCGATGAGCTGCCGGAAGAGGAGCGGAGGCTGCTCTACCAGCACGATGCCATCTTTGTGGACGGAGAGCGTGGCGCGGGAAAAACCAGCTTCATCCTCACCCTCAAAGAAGCCCTGAACGGACCCAGCAGCGCCCTCCAGCGAGAGAAGGTCTTGGTGCTCGACAGCCTCGATCCCAGCCTGATGGAAGAGAGTGAGGTTTTTCTAGCGGCGGTGATCAGCAACCTCCTGCGGGCGGTGCAGCGGGGCATCAAACCCCGCACGGGTACACACGCCCACCCCACGCCGCCGTTCGACGAGCACTTGTCCACCGCCTTGGAGAAGCTCGGCGAGAGCCTGCGGGTGCTCTTCCCGAGTGGTCTGGAGCACATCCAGAACCAGGCGGTTGATGCCCGTGGACTGGCCAAAGAGCTGCTGAAGGATGCTGGAAGTGCCATCCGGTTGGGCGAACGTTTCCATCGCTTTGTGATGGCCTGCGCTCGAAAGTTGGGGGTAAAGGGTTTTGTCCAGCCCATCGATGATGTGGACACGGCCTTCACCCGCGCCTGGACCGTGCTGGAGACCGTTCGCCGTTTTCTGGGCTCCGGTCGTTTTCAGGTGGTGCTGGCGGGTGATATGAAGCTGTTTGAGCTGCTGGTGCGGCAAGAGAAGCTCCAACACCTGGAGACCCTTCAGCGGCTGGAGCCATCCCGCACCGGGCGCATCCACAGTGAAGTGGCGACCTTACAAGATCAATATCTGCTCAAGCTGCTGGCTCCCCAGCGCCGGATCCGCCTCAAGAGGCTGCGGGATCTGTTGTATGCGACTGCGGCGGAGACCTCCGGCAAGAGCCAAACCATCAAGATGGTGGTGGAGGAACCCTTCAAACGAAAGGGCTCCAACAGAGAAGTTGAGATCCGCTCGCTGCTCAAGGTGATGCATCAAGAGGTCTTTGGCTGGCGGGAGGGGGAAGCGGCCTCCACCAGCTTCTTTCTACCCGAGCAGTGGCCCCCTGCCCTGCTCTTTCCCCAGAACCTGCGCATGGCCACCCGCTTTTTGAT
>JBJTQF010000203.1:0-14220 GCA_046075485.1 Myxococcota bacterium
CTGGGTCAGGGAGACCGCCCAAAGCCTCCAGCACCTGCCCTTTTATACGACCCGCATCAAGCTCGCCCTGCCCGCTTACCGCCTTCCGGCGTGCGTGAGCGCCTGCGTGCGTGCGTGAGCGCCTGCGTGCGTGCGTGAGCGCCTGCGTGCGTGCGCGTGACCTCATTGCCTCAGTCTTCCTTGCTGCTTCGTGTTGCTGGAGCTGCTTCAGGGCCACCAGTCGGCCTTTTCTCCCGTAAACTGAAAATAGACCACTCCGGCGGGGGCGAGCTCTTTTTTTTGTAGGAGGGGGAGGGCCAGCGCAGCACTCTCAGCGGCACTGTGTTGAGCGGTGAGGCGGTAAGCGGGCAGGGCGAGCTTGATGCGGGTCGTATAAAAGGGCAGGTGCTGGAGGCTTTGGGCGGTCTCCCTGACCCAGCGTTGATATTGAGCGGGTGTCTGGACCAAACTTCCGTAGTCATACAGTGGCACCACCAGCTCATCGCTGCACTGGGTGAGCTGCTCAAAGAGCTCCAGTGAGTCCCACATAAAGCCGGGATGCACCTGGTCTGGATGGCGTACTTCTCCGCTGAGGGTGGAGGGCAGCAGCTTGGGTGTAAACAGCGAGCGGAGGAACTGAGGGCTGGTCTGCTGTCGCACCTCTTCCAGGAAGCTGCACAAGGCGGGCACCTGACTGCTGAAAAGCGGCTCTACATCCAGATGCACCCCTGAAAAGCCGAGGAGATGGAGTGCTCGGATCACCTCCAGGAGCTTCTGCCGCTGGACGCTGTCGTAGAAATCAAGCTGAAGAAGAATGGAGCGTTTGGGATCCAGCCCCTCGACGAAGACCCAGGGCACCACCTGGATGTGCTGATGAAATCGCGCTTGATGCGCTTGCGGCAAGTTTTTCAGCTTCTGAAGCAGGGGGGAGGTCTGTTCGGAGAGCAGCTCTACCCGTACCTTCCCCGCGTGGTCTCGCAGCACCCCGGTGTTGGGCTCCACGATCCCCAGCTCTGGATAGAGGGTGTCCAGCCGTCGTCGTATCGACCAACGCTCGAGCGGTTCCAGGGCGGGTTCGTAATAGGTGTGGCGCATGGACAGATACAGCCCATGCGTGGACGGAGACTGACACGCCAGCCCCCCCAGCAGGACCAGCCACAAGACCACAAGCGGAGGCAGATGAGCACGCTGTCGTCTAGGCATCCGGTTGTACTGGATTGGATACAATCGTTGCCCGAAGGCCATGCAGTGCTCCTACCTCATTGTTTTGGTAACGCAGTCTCGGCTGGAAAGTGTGTCGAAAGTGTCGGCTCTGACAGCATTTTAATCAGCTCGGATGATGGCAAGAAACGCTTCACAATGTTCCATACAGTGTTATAATCCTTGCCAATTTAAGGGAGTATCTCTCCCCTACCTGAACTCCGTCCTCTTCAGGTGTACCAGAATTCCCGCAGCAGCACAAGCAGCAGCGGTCTCAGCAGGAGCAGCAGCGGAGATGAGCGCACCGGAACGGCGCAATGGCTTACAGAGTGCAAGCGGAGAAAATCCGCAGGCCACAACTCCTTCTGCCCCTGTTGCTGAGCAAGTGACAGGCACACGCGCACGCATGCCTGCCCAGGCCCACGAGGAAACCGCTTCTGAGTCTCCGTCTTCTGTCAAGCCGATTCTTTCTCACGCCGAGACACTTGCCAGTGATGTAGATGGGAGCTCAAGCGCGTCCTCCGAAGAATCCAACAGGGTCTCATCGGCGGAAGGTGACAACTCCAGCGCGTCCTCTGGAGCTGCGACGGCGCTCATGTCGGAGGGTGTCCCACCAGACCAGATGACACAAGCCGACGAAGGTATCCCCCTTGATCCGCCCGCCGCGTCTGAAGGGGAAGTCCGGACGGAGGGTGCCTTAGAGCTCGACTCAAACGCCGACACCCCCGAGTCCTCGGACAGCACAGAATCCTCGGACAGCACAGAATCTTCGGACAGCACCGAATCCGCCGATGCCGAGACCGATGCGGAGCACGATGCCTCAGAAGACGACAGCTCTGACCGTGGAGGTTCTGGTAAAGCGGCCTCCAAACCAGCGGGAGGTGCTCGCGCCACGGCTAAAAAGCCAGCGCCGCGCAAACCTGCGGGGCCTTCGCGAGCGGTCGGGTTAGGAGCCGCTCGGGGTGCAGCACCAACACCTGCCCCTGCCGCCGCTCGTTCTGCTGCCTCTGCGCCTGCCTCCGCTCCCGCTGCTTCTCCTGCTTCTGCTGCTGCTCGTGACCTTTCGGGCTTCACCAAGGCCACCGTTCAGAGCCCACTCACCCGCGACGACGCCTTTACCGCCTCCCTTCAGCCTGAAGCGCGTCTCGTGGGGGCTTCGCCCAAACCGTTGGGGCGTTCTACCAGCTCGACCTCCACGGCGGCGCTCCGAGCAGCGCAACAAGCGGCGCAACAAGCAGTACTGTCAGAAGAGCCCACCCCAGCACCGGTGATGGCGGAGCAGCCCCTGGAGCGTCCCCCCCGTACCGGCTTGAGCGGACGTGATCCCGCTGCGGGCCTGAGCTTGCCGCCCCGTTCCGGCGAGCCCAAACCATCGGGAAACACCCTCACCGTCACCGCTGCCCCGGAACGCAGCCGCCAAAACACCCTGTCAGGTCTCTCTGAGCGTTCCCTCTCTCGAAGCGCCGAACGGAGCACTTCAGGGAGTGCCCATCACACGCCCGGCCCCGGCCTCTCATTGTCACCCCGGGTCGGAGAGCGAGCCGCTTCCAGCACCGCAGCTTCCGCTTCCCATAGCGCAGCTTCCGCTTCCAGCACCGCAGCTTCCGTTTCCAGCACCGGCACCTCCGAGCGTGGCCGACCGGGCTCCACCACCGGGCCGAATGCTCGGACCACCCCACGTCAGCTCTCTGAGCTCACCCCGGGCACGGTGTTGGGACGCCGGTTTGAGCTGCTCGAGCTGCGGGGCACGGGCACCCTCGGCGCCGTCTGGAAAGCGCACGACCAAAAAAATGGCCGCTTGGTGGCCCTCAAGCTGCACAATATACGCGAAGAAGACAAAGATGATCGGGTAGAGCGATTTCTAAACAGTGCGCGTGTGACCTCATCACTCCGTCATAATCATATTGTACGAGTGCTCGAGACCAACCTCAAAGACGGCAATCTGCTCTATTTTGCGATGGAGTATCTGGGTGGAGGTAATATCCGCCAAGCCATGATGTCGGGAAAGGTAAGCCGCGACCGCATCATCGCCGCCGTCTTGGAAGCCTGTGAAGCCCTGATTTATGCTCACAAACAAGGGGTCATCCACAAAAATATCAAACCGTCTAACCTGCTCCTGCGCCCCGATGGGGCCTTTGTGCTCACCGACTTTGACCTCGCCTGGATGGATGAAAAGGTGGCCTCCTCCAGTGCAGGAGCGGCCAACGATGCGCTCTATCTGGCCCCCGAAGTGCTGGATAAACGTCGCACCATCGATCAAGTCAGTGATGTATATTCTCTGGGCATGACCGCCATGTTCCTGCTCAATGGGGTGGACCTCGTACAAGGCGCTCCCACGGGAACCACCGAGCAGCGAAAGCTCGACGCTCAAAAAGAAGTGCTTGCCAAAGCCGTTGACGTAGAACGAGGCAATCGGTATCCCACCCTCAAAGACTTTCGAGATGCCCTCCGGGATGCCGATGGCTCCAAAAAGTCAGAGAACGACAGCGCCGAGGAAAAACACGCAGAGACCACCCGCGAGAAAACCACCCCAGCAGAACCGGCTCGCTCCGAAAAAAGGTCCGAAAAGACGGCGGCCAAAAACACCAGCGCCGAAGCACCCTCCGAACGTTCGCTGAGCAACGAGGCTCCCGGACGTGCCACCGGCAAGGGCATGGCGCACGGTCCCATTCGGCTGGTATTCCCGCAAGAGCAGAAAGGAGAGGTCCGCTCCATCGCTACACGAGGGGGCAGTGCAGCAGAGGCTGCCTCCGATGGCGGCAGCGGTGAGGCCACGCCGGAGGGAGGCCCCGCCGGATTTGAAGCGGATGCCGCCGCCAGCTCACCCGCCCGTCGAGGTGTCCCATCTCGAAGCTGGTTACAGCGGAATCTCTCCAAAGTGTTGGTGGGCTCGACGTTGGTTGTGCTCCACCTCTGGGCGTTGTGGTACTTCCTGCTCAACTCCGCCGCTCCCAGCCGCCCGGACCTGCCCTGGACCCGCATCGAAGGGGGATCTGTTACCCTCGGCTCCAAAGAGGCAGAGGACGAAGAGGCCAAGTTCTCCATCAAACTCAGCCCTTTTTATATCACCCGCTCGGAGATCACGGTGGCGCAGTACCAGGCGTGTATCAACGCGCGACAGTGCAGTGTGCCCTCGGCCTCCGCCAATGGCTGCAATTACGGGCTTCCCGGTCGAGACGCTCATCCCATCAACTGTGTCACCCACGGCCAAGCCAAAGACTTCGCAGACTATGCAGGAGGACGTCTCCCCACCGAGGCGGAATGGGAATTTGCCGCTCGCTCACGAGGGTTAGTCCAGACCTTCCCCTGGGGAGCAGACAAACCCACCTGCGCACGCGCTCAGTTTAAGGAAAAAGAGACCGCTGGATGTGATCTCAACACCACCGCGCCAGTCTGCTCCAAAGAGAAGGGCAACACCGCGCAAGGGCTCTGTGATATGGCAGGCAATGTCTGGGAGTGGGTGGCCGATTGGTATGACGATGACTATTATCTCAGCAGCCCTCGCCAAGACCCACAAGGACCGCTGCTCGGACTGCGAAAAGTGCTACGAGGCGGATCGTACCAGGATGATGGCTGGGGCCTTCGTGCCGCCAATCGGTATTATAGCGGACCCCTCCAGGCCCTGCCGATTGTTGGATTTCGTGTGGTAGCGGATCGTTCGCCCACCGTAGGCCCCTGAGCCTCATGAGCTCGGAATGTGCCTCACTCCACACACTGGGTCGGAAAAGGGGCCGGATAGAGCGCATAGAGCGGAATATAAGCACTCTCCGCCGTATGCCAGCGCCGAGACCAAGCACTATAGTTGGCCCCATAACACTCAATCGAGTCTTTGAGCCCAAATTCATCCGCCGGATCCCAGCTCGCCAAGCTCGCCCAAGCAGACGGATATTGCTCCGCCGAGAGGGTGGCAAACCCCATCGTGTCTATGTGGTTGATCTCCGCATCGGTGAGCTCACCGTTGCCGTTTTCGTCGAGTAAGGCCAACATCCCCAGGTCCGGGCAGCTATGCTCAGCGGGTGGAGTAAAGGACACTTTGTAATAGACGCCACACGACTCACAGCTCACACTGGGATAAACGGAGCTGTCTACGGCACCCGTTAAACCTTCCACGTAACGACAGGCCACCACGCCGTTGCTGCGGTCTGTCGCGTTGGCGTACAAGGTCCAGGTCAAGGTGCCACTCAGCGCCCCCCCCGAGGCGGTCACCACCGCGTTCGGCGAGAGATACCAGGCTTCCGAAGCCCCCACCGGGGTCACTTTAAGGCTGTAATAACTGTAAAAAGTATAGTCGGCGTCCGCCACGGTAATGGGCGCGGGTGTCGCCGCTGGTGTCGCGGTGGGCAGCTCAGGATAGGGTGTCGGTGAGAAGTCGTCGTCACTTCCACCACTGCCACAGGCTGTCAGCAGCAGGAATAGAAGTCCACGCTTCACGGCTTGATGGATAAAACAAAGGTTTTTCATGCGCTTGATGCTCCCGTCACGTCAGATCTCGCCCATACGCACACCCACCTGAAGGCCAAACACGGTAAGCAAAACACGGAAAGCTAAACACGGAAAGCCGGGCACGGTGCGCTGCTGCTTCACTTTGAGGCTTTAATATAACAGGCTCTCTCGAACATCGACCACTTGAGGAGGCCGCTCGAGCAAAAAATGGAGCAGGTGATGAATGGTCCGGCAAGATCCAACACGGGCAGGAAATGGGCAGGAAAAAGGCAGGGAAAAGGCAGGAGCGCCGTCTCGTCTCGTCTCCTCACGGTCGCACGCGGGCGGAGGGCAAGGGATCGGACTGAGAATGGGCCTGCTCCGGGTCCATCGCGGCATAGACCATACCACCGGTGCCAATCCAGAACACCTTTCCGTCGTCGCTGGCAGGGGCCTGCAATCCCACCGCACGATCCACCTGGATCACCCAGCGCGGTAGGCCGGTGTCGAGCTTCAACACACTCAACTTTTGTTCTCTCTGTCGAAAGACAATGCTCTGCTCTCCCACCAGGAGGGCCCCCAGGCCCGGAACCGGATGGCTCTGCTTCCAGCGTGTCTTTCCACTGTCGAGGGCCAGGGCCCACAAACCCCCTTCGCGCGTGCGCACGACCACCGTGCCGCTGTCAATGCCCGGCATGCCCTCCACCGGTGAGGGAAGGCGCTGCTCCCACACAAGCTGGCCCGTGGCCGGATTTAAGGCCACCAGTCGCCCCGTGCTGTCAGAGGCCATCAGTCGGCCTTCACGCTGCTGAAGGGCAGGTCGCATGGGCTCTGAGCTGCTCCAGCTCCAGCTCTGTGCGCCGTTTTCCAGGCTCAACCCCAGGAGTTTACCGTTCTCCAGCACCACCGCCAGGCCCTCGGAGCCCGCCACCAGCGCACGAATCGGACTCTCGAGGGTCTGCTCCCACTGCACCAGCCCGCCTTGAGGTTGCAGGCTCAGCAGTCGTGGGCCCGCAGCCACCAGAATCCGCTCGTCCAGGGCCACCGGGGGCAGGCTCAGCGGAGCCCCCAGCGGCACTTTCCACCGCTGAGCACTCGAGCGTTGATCCAGTGCAGTCAGAAATCCCCGCTCTTCCCCCACCAGCACCCGCTCACCGCTGAGGACGGGGGAGGTGAGTCCGCCTTGAAACGGTACGGTAAACTTCAGCCGTCCGGTGTTTTTGTCGAGGGCGTAGAGGGCGCTGGAGCCGATGGTAGCCGTCTTGCGGTCCACATACATGCTGCCCACAAATAAGGCGTGAGGTGTTGCCAAAGGTGCGGTTAAGCGGTCTCCTCCCAGGGAGGTATTCCATACCACCACACCAGCCCGCTCCCGCACCGGCAGGTCAAAGAGTCCCGCCACTTGCCTCACAGGTGGGCTCGGCACGGCCAGACACGGCGCGGCACGGCTCGATGCCCCCACGCTGAGCAATAAGGTGATGAGAAGGGCGCGACTTCCCAACATCAGGGGGCGAAAAGGATGGGCGCTGCCTCGACACTGCATAACCGGCCTCCCGGAGTGGTTCAGATGAGCTTCCCGCACACGCTGCACTTCATTGGACGGATTTAAGTCACTGTACCTTACAGCTTCGGCAAGCAAAATCAATCTTCACTTGAGCAGGCTTGAGAGTTTGGGGTCCGACTTCACAGCCCGAGCCATCGGTTCACCTCCGACTTGGAGTCCGGATTGGAGAGCGGCTCTCGCAGCGAGCGCATTCCCCTGGTTCAGCTCGAGGTGGGTGAGCAGCAGCCATGCACCCGGTTCCTGCTGAGCACGTTGCCGGAGCAGGGCCCGAGCTTCCTCCACCCGTCCAAGCTGCTCGAGCGCCCGCACGCGCAAGGTGAGCGCGCGCACGAGGGAGGGCTGTGTTTGCATCACCTGCTCCAAGAGAGGCAGGCCCTCCTGGGCTTTTCCGGTGGCCACCAGCAGGGCCCCCAGGTTAAACGTCGCCTCCAGGTTGTTTGGGTCGAGCGCGTGGGCATGAGCAATCCGCTTGAGGGCTTCTTCCCGCTTGCCTTGCCGGTCGAGCAGGCTGCCCAGATTGTTCCAGCTCATCGAGTGATCCGGCTCCAGCTTGAGGGCCTGTTGATAAAGCTGAAGGGCCTGCTCCTGATCGCCCAAACGCTCGAGGACCACCGCCAAGTTATAGGTCAGCGCATGGCTGGAGGGCTCACGGGCCAATGCCACCCGCAACACTTCGGCGGCTTCGCGGGTTTTCCCGGCTCGGTTGAGCCCGTTGCCCAATCCCGCCGCTGCTAAAGAGGAGTGTGGATCGATGGCCAGGGCCTTGCGGAAGGCGCGCTCGGCATCGGCATTTCGGCCCTGTTCCAGATAGAGGTCTCCCAGGCTGGTATATCCTTCGGGATTCTCCGGCTGCACCGTGATGACATGCTGGATGAGGGCTTCGGCTTCTACAAACTGTCGTCGTTTGGTGTGCAGGCGGGCGGCACCCAAAAAAGCGGTCTCGCGCTTCGCATCGGCGCTCTGGAGCTGCTGGAAGAGGGCGAGGGCTTCATCGTCTCGACCCATCGCCACCAGTGCGGAGGCCAGGGAGCTCTTGGCCACCACGTTGTTGGGATCGGCTTGGAGCAAGGCTTGAATGCTCTGGGCGGCTTCGGAATACTTTTTCAGCCGCATCAGGTCTTGTCCACGCTGGAACTCATCCCAAAACTGGATGCGGTCTTTGGGATCCTGCCGAGGCCCGCTGTGTGCATCGGGAGCCCCGTCATCCCACACATAACCCAGGGCGCTCAGACGTCGGCGTGTCTCGGCGTCGAGGGTCGCCGCTTGTTGTTCTCCCGCGTAGATCGGATCTTGGGTCTTGAGTTCGGCCAGCTTCCGAAACAGTGGCTCTCGCTCGCCGGTGAGCTCGGAGCCGGGCTCAAAGCGGTTGATGCGCTCGCCGGGATCGGGCTCAAGCCGATAAAACTCCGGGCGAGGGGCATCGATGGCCTTGTGTTCTGCGCTGCGCAGTCCGCGAAGCTCCGCCCAGCCGAAGTTGTGGAGGGGCACAAAGGTCTCGAGGTAGGCCGTGCGGGGCGCCTCGGTGGAGCGGCTCCAGAATGAAGAGCCCTCCCACAGGGCCTTGAGGCTGCGGCCATCCAGGGTCGGATCGACGGGCAGGCTCAGCAGATCCAAGACGGTGGGCACGATGTCGATGGTGCGGCTCAAGGTGTCCACTGTGTATCCCGCAGGCACGCCTGGACCGGCCATCAGCAGGGGCACGCGCATGGTGGCGTCGTAGATGAACAGGCCGTGGGTGCGCTCGCCATGTTCTCCGAGGCTGTCGCCATGATCGGAGGTAAAGATCACCAGGGTATTGTCGAGGGCGTTGAGGGCTTCCAGCTCCTGGAAGACACGTCCCAGCTCTCGGTCGGCGTAGTGAAGCTCTCCTGAGTACAGATCGCCCGGAAACTGAGCGGCCACATCCACCGGCGGCTCATAGTCGGCGTGCGGATCAAAGAAGTGCATCCACATCATAAAGGGCTGCTCACGCTTCCACTGCGAGCGCAGCCACAGCGCACCTTTTGCGGCGGTCTGCTCAGCACGCAGCTCTCGAAACATAAACATCTTCTGGCGAGGCCCCGGGCTCAAGTCGTCGTCATACCCTTCAAATCCCTGGTCGAGCCCAAACTGGCTGTCGAGCACAAACGCTGACACAATGGCATGGGTCTGATAGCCCAGCGGAGCTAGCCGCTCCGGGAGTGTGGTCACCGACTCCGGGACGCGATAGGTGCCGTTGTTGCGCACCCCATGATGATAGGGATAAAGCCCCGTCAGGATCGAGGTGTGAGCCGGCACGGTCAAGGGCTGAGTGGTCAGGGTCTGAGCAAAAACCGTCCCACGCTGAGCCAACGCATCGAGCATCGGTGTGACACCCGGTTTGCCTCCCGAAAAACCTACGTGGTCCCAGCGCGTGGTGTCAAAGGTCACCAGCAAGATGTTAGGTCGAGGCTTTTCACAAGCCGTTCCCAGAAGCAGCAGCAGCAGCCAGTACCAGCACCGCATGGGGCGGATCTCCTCCTCGTCGAATGTTCTCAGCGCAGCAGGGCTTGAGCCTATCGCATCCTCGCCCTTGTTGACAAGCGACAAGGGATCGACTAGATACCTCCCACCTTCACCGGAGCGCATCACCGGAGCGCATCACCGGACTGCATCACCGGACTGCATCACCGGACTGCATCATCGGGGTGCTCTCTGGTCTGCACGCCTAACTCGAGGCCCAACAGGAGGCTCGCATGGACATTCAAAAGACAGCGGTGGTCGGCGCTGGAGCGATGGGCTCCGGCATTGCAACGGCTCTGGCATTGGCGGGGGTGCCGGTGTTGCTCAAGGATGTCAACCTGGAGGCCGCCGAGCAGGGCTTTGCTCGCATTGCCAAGACCATCCACGGGCGGGTGAAGAAGGGCCAGCTCTCTCCCGAGAAGGCCGAGCAGGTGCTGGACCGCATCACGGTGGTGGAGGACTTCACCTGGTTTGGCAAGCTCGACCTGGTGATCGAGGCGGTGGCGGAGGACATCGAGCTCAAACATGCGCTCTTTCGCACGCTCGACGAGGTGTGTCCTGAGCATACGATCTTGGCGACCAATACGTCGTCGCTGTCGATTACGTGGATTGCGTCGGCCACCAAACGGGCGTCGCAGGTGGTCGGGCTGCACTTCTTTAATCCGGCCCATGTGATGCGGCTGGTGGAGGTGGTGCGAGGGCTGGATACCTCCGCAGAGACGGTGGCGGCGGTGGAGCACCTGTGTCAACGCATGGGCAAGCTCGCGGTGGAAGTGCAGGAGTGTGCCAGCTTCTTGGTGAACCGACTGCTGGGGCGGTATGCGACCGAGGCCCTGTATATTCTCCAGGACACTCTGATCTCGCCGGATGCGCTGGATGAGGCTGCGGTGGCGCTCTGCATGCCGATGGGACCGATTGCACTTCGTGACTTTACGGGGATTGACATCGGGCATCACGTGGCCAAGTTTAACCATCGAGAGTATGGCCCTCGTTTTGAGCCTGCACCGCTCCTGGAGGCGATGTATCAACGAGGCTGGCTGGGTCAGAAGACCGGGCAGGGTTTTTACACGTATGATGCGCAGACGCGCGCGAAGTTGGGACTCAATCCGGGCATGCAGGAGCTGCTGACGGTGCCGACGGATGAGCGCCTGCCCTTTGATGTGCGACGGCTGTTCTTGCCGATGATCAACGAGGCATTTCTGGTCATCCAGGAGCACGTCGCGCGGGCAACGGAGATCGACCCGGCGCTGATGGCAGGGCTCGGCATGCGTAAAGGCCCCCTGCGGCTGGCGGAAGAAATCGGCTTGGCGGAATGTCTCCGCCTGATGGAAGCCCATTTTGAGCAGCATGGAGAGCGGTTCCGGCCAGCTCCGCTGCTCAAGCGGTTGGTGTGGGGTAAACGCACGCTGGTGGTCGGCTGAGACGCTGCTGACCTGTCACACACTTCGATGACGTCACGATAACGCACCCACTCGGGTGCTCTGAAAGGTAAAGCGTATGCAGTCCATTGCACAGATTCTGGAATCCCTGGGTCTCGAAGCGGTCAATCCTGGTTGTTTTGCAGGGGGCTGGGTGAAGCTCGACGATGCCCCGACCCACACCGTCGTTTCGCCTGCGGATGGCACAACGCTGGGTGCGGTGCAGCTCGTGGGGCGCGCTCAGTATGAGCAGGCGATGAGCAACCACCTGGAGACCTTCAAAACCTGGCGGATGATGCCGGCGCCCAAACGTGGCGAGATCGTCCGTCAGATCGGGGAGGAGCTGCGTCGGTTTAAGGAACCACTCGGCGCGCTGGTGAGCCTGGAGATGGGCAAGATCTACAGCGAAGGGCTCGGTGAGGTGCAGGAGATGATCGACATCGCCGATTTTGCGGTGGGTCTCTCGCGGCAGCTCTACGGGCTGAGCATGCACTCGGAGCGGGCGCGTCATCGGATGTATGAGCAGTGGCATCCGCTGGGGGTGGTGGGGGTGATCACGGCGTTTAACTTCCCGGTGGCGGTGTGGGCCTGGAATGCGATGCTCGCGGCGGTGTGTGGGGATGTCACCCTCTGGAAGCCCTCGCTCAAGACCCCCCTGACGGCGGTGGCGGTCCATCGGATTGTGGAGCGGGTCACGGCGGCGCATGGGGTCCAAGGGGTCTTTAACTTGGTGATCGGCTCGGATGCCGAGGTCGGCTCCGCGTTGATCCACGATAAGCGCATTCCGTTGGTCTCGGCGACGGGCTCGTGTCGGATGGGCCGGATCGTGGGGGAGGCTGTGGCGCGTCGGCTCGGGCGCTCGCTGCTGGAGCTGGGTGGCAACAACGCCATCCTGGTGATGGAGGACGCCAACCTGGAGCTGGTGACGCGGGCGGTGTTGTTTGGAGCGGTGGGGACAGCGGGACAGCGTTGCACCACCACACGTCGTCTGATCATGCATAAAAATGTGGCGGCAAGACTCACGGAGCGGCTGGTGAAGGGGTATGGCTCGGTGCGGATCGGTCATCCGCTGGAGTCTTCGACGCTGATGGGGCCGCTGATCGATGAGGGGGCGGTGCAGCAGCATCTCCACGCGATTGCGCAGGCGCAGGCGGAGGGAGGCGAGGTGCTGGCGGGAGGCGCTCGGCTGGATCGTCCGGGGCACTACGTGCAACCCACGCTCATCAAAGCGAACCGGCAGATGACGGTCTGGCGGGAGGAGACCTTCTCTCCGATCCTCTATCTCTTTGAGGTGGAGAGCTTAGAAGAAGCCATCGCGCTCAACAACGAGGTGGATCAGGGGCTGAGCTCATCGATCTTCACGACCAACTTGCTGTCGGCGGAGCAGTTCCTGAGCCCTGAGGGGTCGGACTGCGGGATTGCCAATGTCAACATCGGGACGTCGGGGGCGGAGATCGGGGGCGCTTTTGGTGGAGAGAAGGACACCGGAGGCGGTCGTGAGGCGGGCTCGGATGCCTGGAAGGCATATATGCGACGTCAGACCAATACGATCAACTACAGTACCTCCTTGCCACTGGCGCAGGGGGTGACGTTCGACATCGACTGAGGCGGATGTCTCGGGGTGATGTTGGCATGCAGGGTGACACTTCGAGCGGTTCGGACGGGCAGTCTGGCCGCTCGTGGTATTTCTTCATATGGCTTCGGCGGCTGAGCTCTGAACCTTTGGGGAGACGATATGAACAGACGGCGGAAGTTTCTGGGGGGGAGTGTCTTGGTGTTGCTGCTGCTGCTTGGGGTGGTGCTGGTCTCGGCGGCAGGGGGGCGGAGCTTTGGAGGACGGCTCAACGAGGCGCAGAGGGCGCGTGCAGAGAAGTCGGGTCATTACGAGGCGGGGCGCTTCGTGAACTTGGTACCGACGCTCAACCTGGCGGAAGGGAGGGCGGGCGTGGGACTCGGTGACGCGCTTTTTTACGGTGGAGGCGGTGCGGACGGCGCCGGCTCCGATGCCGACGGTGCAGCTCACGGCTCAGGATTTTGGGAAAGCACCCTCGTCGGGGCTGGAGGTGGTCTGGCTGGGGCCGTTTGATCTCTCGCTGATCAAGATCGGGGAGTACGATGAGACGTGGCCGGAGATCCACATCAACCCGGAGGAGGCGGTGCAAGCGCAGCTCGCGGTGCAGGGTCGGCTGCTGCTGCCGGTGCATTGGGGGACGTTTAACCTGGCGTACCACGGCTGGGATGAGCCTATTCGAAGGCTGGTAAAGGCGGCGGAAGCAGCGGGTGTGCAGGTGACGACGCCACGTCCGGGGGAGCGGGTGGTGGTCGGAGGGGAGGTGCCTTCCGTTCACTGGTGGGAAGCGGTGAAATAGGGGAGGGCAGGGCTCAAGTCCCATTGCCGAGGGCGGCTTTGACGTGGGCTTGGGCTTCATCAACGGAGGCGGAGAGGTAGATTTTCTCTTGGAGTAACTCCAGCAGCTCGAGGCTTTGGCACTCTTGGAGGCGAAAACGAACCCACTCTGCGGGAGGGCCGAGGCGGAGGGACCAGAACTTGAGGAGGCCCTCTTTTGTTGTTTCGAGCTTGCCTTCATTTCGTCCCAGCCGAAGTCCTCGCCGAAGCCCTTTCTGGAGTCCTTCCTGGCGTCCTTGCTGGAGACCTTGCTGGATTCCTTGCTGGAGTCCTTTCTGCATGCCTTCTTCAAGGAACTCTTGGCCAAACTCTTGGAAAACGCGGGTCTCGCGTAGGGGCGTGAGGGTGATCATGCTCTTAACCTCCTCTCGGTTCAAGCTGGGAAAGCGGGTCAAGATGGCTTGAACCAACAGACCTTGTAATACTGTACGCTCGGATTCAGGAAGGTGCAACTGCTGAAGCTGCTCGCGGTAGTACGGGATACGCGCGTGAAGGGTCTCCACATCCGGGACCGTGAGGGGCTCCAGCACAATCAGCAGTCCTGGATCGGTCAGCCGCGTCAGCGCCTGCTTGAGGGTCATACACACAATAGAATGCGGTGGAACCGGCAGTAAGACGTCATTGCCCGGATCATGAGCCTCATCGACAAAGATCACAAAGATGCGAAAATTCTTGTCCACCAGCTCACGAGGCTTTCGACTCATCCAATAGGCGGTCACTTCGTTAAAGACCCGCCAGTAAAAGGTCGG
>JBJTQF010000204.1:0-24616 GCA_046075485.1 Myxococcota bacterium
GCACTATGAAGATGATAGGCACTAAAGCTCGTCAGCAGACGTCCCGTGGTGCGTCCGGTCTGAACCAAGTCAAAGAGGGACTCCAGATAGGTGTCGTCATCCAGCTCGGGAGGCTGAGCAATCAGCCTCAGCTTGTCGTAGTCGGTGCGGCAGTTGTTGTCCAGGAGATCTCGGGGAGGACGTTTCCGGCTGGCGAGCTCCTGAAGATAATACAAGACCATATCGGGATTAAAGAGGGTCTCCTCCACCTCCAGCGAGAAGCGGTAATGGTCGTAGTTGTCCAGCAGCTCCTGAAGAATGACCTCCCGTGTACCACATTCGGGAAAAGCGGCTGAAAACTGCTCCACGGCGAGGGCCACGTCGGCATGTGTGAGGCCCGCCAGGGCGTGGAACTGAGGCTTGAGCGTCAAGTGAGAGATCACGTTAAACCCACTGGCCATGTCGTCGAGGACAATGGGCGTGACTCCCGTGATGAAAGCTCGATCCAAGCAGTAGCCCGAGAACTTCTTCATGGCTTTGTAGAAGTTTTTGACAAACCCCGTGCCGATGAAGGCTTCCGTGTAGAGCGGAAAATGACGTCGGGCTCCCACCGGATCACGCCGGCGCTCGTCCTTGAGCTGGAGGGCTTCACGGGTGAGGAGGGTGTGGGCAAAGCTGTCATACTCATCGATCAGCAGGAAGATCTTGAGAGAAGCCGACTCGGTGGCTTCCAAGACCATCGTCACCCAGTCTGCTCCGGGGACATCATCCTGCTTATCAAACCGAGCAATCAACTGTCTTGATAGTTCTTCTAGTTGTGGATGAAGCGCCCGATACCGATAGGCAAAACTGGCACAGGAACTATACACATTCCGATTGAAGGACTGCTTCATCTCCTCCTTCGAACCATCGGTGGCCACGGTGGAGAAGTCAAAGGTGAGCACCAAATACTTGCCCTGCTTCGGGGTGGGATGCGCATGCACGTACAGACCCGTGAACAGCTCATCAAAGCGGTCCTTTAGCTTGATGTCGTAGTAGTACCTCAGCATGTGAATCAGCGTCGATTTCCCAAACCGCCGAGGACGCAAAAAGAGCTGGAACTTGCCATACCATCCAATATTTTCCATCAACGGAAGAAAGGGCGTCTTATCCGCATAGAACATGCCTTCGCGCCGAATCTCCGCAAAATCACACTGTCCATACGGGATCTTCATCGGGACTCCTCACATGCGGGCTCAGAGGGGCCGGTTTAACCCGACCTTCGACCCGTACTATAACCTCCAGCGGAATTCTCGTCATCGAAATCAGCCCGCACCACCGCGCACACGTACACGCTCACGAGGCAGGAAAAGAGTGGGGAAGCGACACGAGGCAGGAAAGGAGTGGGGAAGCGACACGAGGCAGGAAAAGAGTCGTTCAGTCCCTGCTCATTCAGACCCTAAACACGGAGCTGCTCAGTACTTCACGTTGAGGGTATAAGGCCAGCTCGTGCCGGTGGAGCCACTGTACCGCTTGACGAGCACATACAGGGTGGCGCTGGTGGTGCCGGTGTTTTGCACCTTGATGACCTCATCCTGTCCGTTTCCAGTCTGCACGCTCTTGGTGACGAGGCTGGAGCCCTTATACAGATACAGGTCGAAGTCGCTGGCATAGGGCACGCGGAGGAAGGTAGAGAGTGTCTTGCCCGCGCCGAGCACGATCTTAAAGTAGTCGCCATCGCTGGTGGAACCGATGCTTCCGGTCACGTCGGAGCAGCCAGCGGCCACGCTGTTGGCGGTGGAGGTGCTGTTGTTGGACTCCGTTTCCGAGACGGCCACGCAGTTGACACTCAGGAGCCCAATGGCTTGAAGGGCGCTCTTCACCGACGTCACTTTGGGGGAGGTAGAACCCCATAGGTCGGTGGCAGCCTTCTGCACCTGCGTTGCAAAATGGTCGAAGTCGGAGGTGGTGGCCAAATACGTCGCCGAGTTCACCTTATAAAAGAGCTTGGCGGTATCTGCGCGTCCCAGCCCTGCCACCGTCACCCCGTAGTGAGTGCCTCCGTCGGCCAGAAGCTGAGCCATCTTGTTGATGATGCCCGAGTTCACATGCACACCGCCGTAGTCCGAGAAGACCGTATTGTTGAGGTACGCAAACACGCTCATATGATCGGGCTGAGCATAGGTGGACATCGGATCTGCGGGATTGTAGAGCCCCCCAAACGTGGGATCCTTCATATCACGCAGTGCCCAGATCTTGTACTGGGTCATGAAGGCTTGCGTCACCACCTGATCGCCGATCAGCCAGTTGTCGGTGTCGATCTCCAGCTTGGCCATGATGTCGGACATGGCTTCGTTGAGCGCACCCGACTGATACTGATACTTAAGATTGGAGGTGCTCTGAGTCACACCGTGGGTCATCTCGTGTGCGGCCACACTGACGTCTCCGGCGAAGGGATAGAAGTTGGTGCCGTCGCCGTCTCCATACTCCATATAGCTGCCGGACCAGAAGGCGTTGTTGGCGTTGCTGGAATGGGTATAGGAGAGCAAATTGCTTCCCTTATTATCCCAGCTATTGCGGGCATGTTTGGTCCGATAATACTCGTAGACCACACCGGCGTAGTAGTGTGCGTCCACCTCGGACTTGGCGGCTTCAAAGTAGTTGTCGGCGTCGGAGGCCAAGGCTGCGCTGGTGCTGTAGGGCTGCTTGTAGGTCTTGATCCAGCCGGTGCCAGCGGTGGCGTTGTACATGGCGCGGGTGGCGTCCGCCAGCACGTAGGTGGTCCCTTCGAGCTGGGTGTTGAGGCTCTTCACATCTCCCCACACGCCGACACCTTGTCCAACGGCGGGCGTTCCCGGCCAGACACGCTCTTCTTCGGCCAGCGATGCGCCGGTTTGAGCGTCGATCAGCAGGATACGGTTCTTGGCGATGTCTGAGACGTCCTCAAACAGATGCACCTTGTAAGCCAGGGCCAGGGAGGTCTCGGGCGTCGGATGGGGCACCAGCACCAGCTCTACTTCGTCTTCCAGCTCGGCGTCGGGACGGCCAAAGTGCTGGCGGGCGATGTCTTCAGCTTGATCGGCGCTCAAGCTCGGACGGGTGGAGAACCCAGCGGGGATCTCGTAGAGGTTGCCCCACACCCGAGTGACCACGTTGTCGCGGCTACGCAGGCTCACCACCAAGTGGCTGTCATGCACCAAAATGCCCTGGAGCTGCTGCTTGAAGATCACATGCGTCAGTCCCGACGGCTGCGCGTCGATATCCCACGGCATGATGCTGTCCGTGGTGCCTCCCGGGAGACGCTGGCGATTGGCCTTGAGGTATTCAAACGCGGCCACGGCGGGACGCACGCCCGGCATGGGCTTTGAAAGCGCCACACCTTCTGCGGAGGTCAGCAGCTCACCCACGCGGGTGGCCGGTGCCGCCTGCACCGAAGAGAGGGTCAAGGTCGAGAGAGACAAAGCGCCAAGGGTCAGCAGCAAGCTGGAACGAGCCATGAGTCACATCTCCTTTATGATGAGTGCAGGGCCGATGGCCATGCTTTTGAGTACCACGCATCTTGTAGTGCAGGTTTCTTGCCAATAGCCCAAGAATGAGGTTGTATCGGATTTTGCTCAGGATTTTTGAGCAGGAACTTTCAGGAGGGGCTCATAAGTTCTAAAAATTTGTCGAATGCCGGTGTCGCCGGTACAAGAATCAAATACGTACACAAAATTCTTGTATGGCAGGCAGAAACATCCCATTTCCTCCCCCCCCTGCCCGCTGACGGTCCCCACATTGAAGAATTCCCACGATGATGATATAGTCCCGAGCAACTTCTAAACCTGATCCTCCTCTGGAGCCCTTTGTGATCCCCCATCGTCAGGACCGCGCCATCGGCATCTTTGACTCCGGCATTGGAGGTTTGACCGTCCTTCAAGCCATTGCACGTACTCTGCCTGCGGAGCACCTTCTGTACCTGGGAGACACCGCCCGAGTTCCCTATGGGGCCAAGTCTCCCGCCACCGTGACCCGCTTCTCCATCGAAGTGGTCCGCTACCTCATGCGGCAGCCCCTCAAGATGCTGGTGATTGCGTGTAATACCGCCTCCGCCTGTAGTCTGGGCGCGCTGGTGGAGACCGTCGATCCCGCCGGAGGCATCCCGGTCGTGGGGGTGATCGGTCCCGGAGCGCATGCCGCACTCGCCGCCACCCACAACGGCAGAGTGGGCGTGCTCGGCACCGAGTCCACCATTCGGCAAGGGGCTTATCAGCGTGTGCTCCAGAGTATGGCCCCTGGGCTCCAAGTGTACGGTCAAGCCTGTCCGCTCTTTGTGCCCCTCGCCGAAGAAGGCTGGACCGATAACGAAGTCAGCGAAGCCACCGCACGACGCTATCTCGAGCCCTTGTTGCCCCAAGCCCTCGACACCCTCATCTTGGGATGCACCCACTACCCTTTGCTCAAGCCCACCATTGCGCGAGTGATGGGCGAACATGTGACGCTCATCGACTCCGCCGAAGCCACCGCGCGCGAAGTACAGGCCCTGCTCTCCACGCGCGGCCTTCTCCGGCAGGACCGGGAGCCGGGCCGACGTCACTTCATGGTCACCGACGCCCCCGAACGTTTCGCCCGGGTGGGTGAGAAGTTCCTCGGAGCTCCCCTCGGCGACGTTGAGCTGGTCACCCTCAGCGAGACCAAAGGGTAAGCCATCGGGTAAAGACAGCGCCCCCACGCAGGAGGAGCCCATGATCGAGCTGTTCCACGTCTATAAATCGTATCAGGAAGGCTTTGATACCCTGGCCGATATCAACCTCTTCATCGGCAAGGGCGAGTTCGTCTTTTTGACCGGTGCTTCGGGGGCGGGTAAGACCACGCTGCTTCGCCTGATCAACTGCACCGAAAAAGCCACCAGCGGACAAGTGCTCATCCGACGCAAAAATCTGGCCAAGCTCGAGCCTGCCTCCATCCCCTATATACGGCGTGAAGTGGGGGTGGTCTTCCAAGACTTTAAGCTCATCCCTCGGCGGAGCGTGTTCGACAACGTGGCACTCCCCCTCGAGGTCATGGGAGAAGCGCCCACCCTCATCAAGCAGAAGGTCATGGAGGTGCTCAAGTCGGTGGGGCTCATCCACAAAGCCACTCAGCTTCCCATGACCATGTCCGGCGGAGAGCAGCAGCGGGTGGCCATCGCCCGCGCCATCGTCAACTCCCCCTATATTCTGCTGGCCGATGAGCCCACCGGAAACCTCGACCCCGGCATGACCGAAGACATCTTCCGCTTGCTCATGGACATCAACGCCCGAGGCACCACCGTCTTGGTCGCCACCCACGACAAGACCATCCTCGAGCGTTACCATTTTAGAACCTTGACGCTCGAGCGCGGGCGCATCATCCGAGATCGAGGTTGACGTGTATCGACACTACCTGCGCTACTTTGTGGTGCGAGCCCTGCAAAACATCCGCGAGAACCGCTTTCTCACCCTGGTGACGGTCGCCGTGATCACCGTGAGCATGCTGCTGTTTTCTGCCTTTTTGCTGCTGTACCATAACCTCGAGGCGTCCCTGGAGAGCTGGGGCCATGACGTGCAGGTGTCCGCCTATCTGCGGTCCAACGTGCTGGAAGCAGAAGCCCTCTCCATCCTGCAAGAGCTGGAGCAGCGGCCCGAAGTGTCTTCCGTCGCGTATACCTCTCAGGCGCAGGCCCTGGAGAGCTTCAAAGGCTCCCTTCAGGGGATCGCCGGGCTGATCGAAGATCTCAATACCAACCCGCTGCCCGCCTCCCTGGAGATCAAGCTCAAAGATCAATACCAAGAGCTGGCCCAAGTCGAGACCTTTGTGGCCTCCATCCAGCGTCCCGAGTTTGAGGATATCGACTGGAGCCAAGAGTGGGTCGAGAAGTTTTACGGCTTTCTCAACATGATCCGCTACTCTGGGCTGGTATTGGGGGGGCTGCTGGCTGCCGCTTCGATTTTTATCATCAGCCAGACCATCCGCTTGGGCTTTTTCGCCCGACGTGATGAGTTTGAGATCCTGGAGCTCGTCGGTGCCACCGCCACCTTCATCCGCGTGCCCTTCGTGATCGAAGGTTTCCTGCAAGGACTGACCGGCGCCGTGCTCGCCGAGAGCATGCTCTACGTGGCTTGGCGCGTGGTCTCCGACCAGATCAACCGCGCCTTACAAGGGAGCCTCGGTGCGTGGTCCCTCCAGTTCCTGCCCACCACCGACCTGCTGCTGATCCTGCTCGCCGGGATGAGCCTGGGCCTGCTCGGGAGCCTCCTGAGCATCCGGAAAGTGGTTCAGTTTGAGGTTTCGTAAGCCTTCCAGTGGGCGTATGATCTCTCGTATGACTGCCAGACAGCCTTACCGCTTGGGAGTACCCCGATGGATGCCGTCTCTACCCATCCAGAAGTACCTCTTCGAGCAGGCGCGTGTGAGCCCTCGGGTGCGTGTGAGCTCTCACGCCCGCACATCCGCTCGACCCGCATGGCGCGCCGCCGATTTCTGGAAGGCTGCTTGCCCCTGCCCTTGCTGCTGAGCGGCTCCGGCTGTCAAGGCAAAGAGCCGCCTCTCCAACCGCCCGCGCCACGAGAAACCCCGATGCCCATGACCTCGATGCCCATTGCTCAGTCCTTGTTGCCCTGGCGCACCTCCGAAGGATTCGTGTTTGCCGATCCGACCGGAAAAATCCAGCTTCCCACCCGTTACGAGGACGTCGGACCCTTCTCCCAGGGCATGGCGTGGGCCAAACAGGGCGGGAAAGTGGGCTTCATCGACACCACCGGCGCATGGAAGATCGCGCCTCAATACGACGAAGCGGCCAGCTTCCGCGACGGCGTGGCTCCTGTCCGGCTCGGTCAGCACTTCGGCTATGTGGACCTGAGCGGAAAGCCGCTCATCCCCCTCGAGTATGACCCTCCTTATCCGTTTGAAGAAGCCCTGCTGCGCTTTCAAGAAGGACACCGCGTGGTCCAGCGAGGTGACGAACGGTGCATCTTTAACCTGCAAGGCCAGAAGACCTTCTGCTCGAGCGCCTTTACCCTGCTCGATCAGCGCGCTCAAGGACTGCATGTCGCCAAAAAACGAGGGGAAGGGTATGGATATCTCACCTCCGAAGGGGTGGTTAAAATCCCCACCTCCTTTGAATTTGCCGACCGCTTCCAGGAAGGTTTTGCAGTGGTCGGACGCAACAGCCTCTTCGGTGTCATCGACCTGAGCGGAAACGAGAAGGTGCCTTTCCGCTTCACCAGCGTGCAAGGAGGCTTTTCACACGGGCTCCTGGCCGTCTCCACCACCCGTCAGAGCTTCGCGAGGGGCAAAGTCCCCGGACATTGGGGCTATATCAACCCACAAGGGCAAGAAATCGTGCCCCTCGACCGATACGATGAAGCCTTACCCGCCACCTCCGGCGGGGTGATCGTACAAGAAGAAGGACTCTACTGGCTGGTGGACAGCAGCGGCAAGCGGCTCAGCGCCGGATATCACGGCTGGAGCGCCTCCTCCGAAGGGCTCAGCGTGGTGGCCCGTCGCAGCGGCGAGCGCACCCTCTACGGTTATGTCGATGCACAAGGCCAAGAGCGCATCCCCCTCCAGTATCAGAGCGCCTTTCCTTTTCTTCATGGCGTGGGGCGAGTCCTTCGTTCCAATCAGCCCTTCTATCTCGATGTGAATGGCCGTGAGCTGCTCAGCAGCCCCTAAGCGCATGTGGGTGCAGGGCGCTCTTTACGGCCATTCGGCGAGAAATTTTTGTCCATCCGTATGATCATGACGGGTGGAAGCCGGTGATTTTGGAGTGGTTCAACAAGCCCGAGAACAAGGAGCGTCTCGAGGCGTATATTAAGGCCCGAAATGGCGGAGACATGCATCATCACCACTGAGCGGGGCGGGAAAACCTTGACACCCTTGTGCTCCCCTCCCTAAAATTCCTGCCAGGCCTGTCGAGGGCCTTGAGCTCAACGTCTTTTTCCTTCCTGCTGCACCGCTGGAGTCACCTGTGTTATTTCACCATGCATCGACTGAGCCTGTCCTTGATCCTGCCTTGCGCGTGTGGCGAGTGTTGCTGCGTGTGGGGCGAGTGGCGCTGACGGGATGTTGTCTGTGGGTATCTCTGTTCGGGAGTGCGTCGGCGCTGGCGGGGCCCCGTGTGGCGGTCTTTGGCCTTCATGCGCGTGAGGTGGCGCAGCCGACGGTGCAGCGGGTGCAGGATGGGCTTCAGGCCGCCTTGAAGCAGTCTTCATTTCAGCTCATGCCGGTGGAGGTCTTGCAGACCTTACTTTTGGGTCAGCAGGCGCAGGTGCGTGAGCAGCTCTTTTTGCTGCCGGGTCGAGTGGCGCTCCAGGAGGCGCGCACGCTGGCGGAGCAGGCGCAGTTTGCCGATGCGGTCGAGAAGCTGCTGGAGGCGGAGCGCAGCTTACTTTTTTATGCGGAGCATTTGACCTCCAACCAGGAGCTGATCGAGATTCAGGTCTCATTGGCCCAGCTTTATTCGGCGCTGGGGGATCAGGCGAACGTGGAGGCTCGGCTGACGCGCTTGGTGGAGCTGGCCCCTGAGCGGGCGCTGGATCCCCTGCGGGCTTCTCCGGCTTTGTTGGAGACCTACGCGCGCATCCGCGAGCAGGTGCTGAGGCAGGTGGGCAGCTTGGAGCTGCTCTCAGAACCGGCGGGGGCGAAGGTCTATGTGGATGGCGTGCTGCGAGGCGCGACCCCTCAGGTGGTGGAGGGGCTCCCGCTGGGCAAACACTTTGTGCGCCTGGAGCATGAGAGTGGACGCATGCTCTATCGAGAGGTCACATTGACGGCGACGGGGCGGATGCAGGTGGGCGGGAGGTTGGGGGCACCGAGTTTTTACAGTGTCTCCCGTCCACTTCCGGCTCCGTCGGAGGGAGAGCGGCGACTTTATGAAGCGTATCGCACGTTGGGGCGCGTGGTGGGCGCGGATTTGCTCTTGTTGGGGCAGGTCAAGGCGGATGGTTTAGAGGTCCAGCTCTTAAATGTGGTGGATGGCCAGCGCAGCGCACTGTACGAGGTGCCCCTGGCGCTGGATCTCTCCAACTTGGGCTCGTCGATGCGTAACTTGGCCTTGCAGCTTGAGCCGCTGGTGGGGGTCTCGGGGAGTCTCTTGAAGACTTCGACGTATCCGCTGGTGAGTGATCCGGCGTCGAACCAGCAGCTCTCGGGCTTGTTGTTTGAGTCCAAAGCAGTGGAGCCGCAGCCCGCGCCGGTGTCTCGCTCAGAGACAAAGGGAGGACGAAGCTGGAAGCCGCTGGTGGCGGTGGCGGCGGGTGTGGTGGGCGCAGGTGTGGTGGCGGGGGTGACGGCGGCGGTGCTGGCGGGTCAGTCGGGAACGCCGGGCTCGGGGGTGGTGATCATCGAGTTCCCGTGAGGGCACGTTGAGGTTCCTGCGGTGGAAGTCAGGGGTGCGTTTGGCTTCGGCGCATGCGGAGGGTCGTGGACTTCGTGTCTCTCTCCCCCCCTCAAAACCGCTCTGCTGGGATGAACTTCCACGCCATGACGCGCAGGAACTCTTCTTTTTCGGGCTCCGTGCGGAAGAGACTGAAGCGGCGCATGGGTCCGTAGGGTGAACGTTCCACCACCAGCTCGGTGGAGGTCGCCTTGAGATCTCCCAGCAGGCTCTCGGGGAGACCGAGCAGGTGAATGGCTTCCAGACGGCTCACCGGCTGCGAGAACTCATACGCCACGGCATAAATTTCGTCTCGTGCCACATAGATCTCGCCTTGTCCGTAGCGGTAGAGGCGGCCTCGTACCCCTGGGAGCTTTTCTTCTCCGGTGCGTGCGCCGAGATACGACTCAACCTCACTGCCCTGGAAGCCGCTCCAGCTCTTGCCCAAGATCGCTCGGATGTGGAAAAGCACGCCCTCCGGCTTCGCATACGTGCGAGGCAGCTCCGCTGTGAGGGGCGAGGGCGTCGCCGTCGTCTCCGCCGAGACAAAGAGGGTGGTGGGATCTGGACGTTCGCATCCCGTCAAGAGCCCGAGACAGCCCAACAACATTCCGCAAGCACCACTCATCCGCCATGATGACCACATATCGCCTCCGCAGAATGAAGGGCGCGTCTGAAATATACCAGCCCTTAGCCGCGCAGCGCACGGCGGAGCTGAGCCACGCGCTCTGCATCTACCGGATTGCGCCAGTTCCCATCGACCTTCACCGAGCTGCCCACGATCAAACCGTCCGCCTCCGCATACGAGTGGACATTCTCCGGGGTGATGCCACTGCCCACCAGCACCGGCAGCGGCGAGGCCCGCTTCACTCGAGCCACATCCGAGGCTTGAGGAGCATGTCCGGTGGCCAGCCCTGTGACGATCAGTCCATCCGCTTCGCAGAAGGTGGTGCCTTCCGCCAGTGCCTCGAGGCTCAGATCGCGGGTGATCGCATGCGACGAGTGTTTTTTGTGGATATCCGCCAGTACCTCCACATGCTCCGCTTGCAGGGTGGCCCGCAGTCGGAGCAGCTCCCCGGCGCTGGCTTGAAGCAGGCCCTCATCGGCGATGTGGGCATACGCGAAGGCTTCCACCCGCAAAAAATCCAGCCGCGCGGCAATGGCCACCCCGAGCGCTTCTCGATTGGCGCCTGCCAGGAGCTGAACGCCCACCGGCAGCTCCGGCACCACTTCTTTGACCGCGCGGGCCACCACGGTCATGGCGGCGGTGGTCTCCGGGTAGACATGTCCTCGGAGGTAAGGCAGATCGTGCATATTTTCCACGATGAGCGCGTCCGCTCCCCCCTGATAATACGCCCACGCATCTTGCATGGCTTGTGTGCGGAGGCGCTCGATGTCTCCACCCCAGCGGGGAGAGCCCGGCAGGGGCAGCACATGTACCACCCCAATCAGCAGCGGACGGTCTGGCCTCTGGCGTCGAAAGAGTGCCATCTTAGGCTCCTGGGGTCTGTTCAACGAGCTTCACCAGGGCATCACCCACCTCTACGGTGGAGCGCGTGCCTCCCAGATCCGGCGTGACCCATTTCTGACGATAGGCGTGCTCCACGGCCTCGTCGAGCAGGCGCGAAGCGTCGGCATAACCCAGATGCTGGAGCATCAGCGCACCGGTCAGCACCGCAGCCATCGGATTGGCTCGATTTTTGCCCGCGATGTCGGGTGCAGAGCCATGCACCGGCTCAAACATCGACACCTGCCCCGGATGGATATTGCCCGAGATGGCCATGCCCATCCCTCCCTGGAGCTGAGCGCCCAGATCGGTCACGATATCGCCAAACAGATTGCAGGTGACGATCACATCAAACTGCTCGGGGGCGCGTACCAGCTCCATCACCAGGGCATCAACAAAGAGATGACGCGGGGTGATCTCGGGATATCGTGCGGCCACTTCTTTGAAGACCCGCAGCCAGAGGTCATGGCCGTGTCGCCAAGCGTTGTGTTTGTCGGCCATACACAGCCGCTTCAGGCCCTGCTTGCGTGCGTACTCGAAGGCCGCCACGATGATGCGCTCAACGCCTTTCCGGGTGTTGATCGACTGCTCGATGGCGATCTCATCGGGGGTGCCTTTTTTGAAGATCCCACCGACGCCGGTATACTCTCCTTCGGTATTTTCGCGAAAGACGGTAAAGCGCACATCTTCGATACGCTTATGCTTGAGGGGACACAGGGCCTCATCCATCACCCGCACGGGGCGCAGGTTGATGAACAGGTCGAGCTTAAAGCGCATGCCGAGCAGGATGTCTTTGGCGTGGGCGCTGTCCGGCACGCGGGGATCGCCGAGTGCGCCCAGGTAGATGGCATCGAAGTTTTCGCGGAAGTTCTGGAGGGCACTGTCTGGGAGGGTGATGCCTTCTCGCAGGTATTTCTCGGCACCAAAGTCAAAGTGTTGGAAGGTGATGGACTGGCCCGTCACCCTCATGGCGGCTTCGAGGATACGACGGCCCTGGGTCAATACTTCGGGGCCGATGCCGTCTCCGGGCAGCAGTGCAATACGACAGGTCATGGCTGAAAATCTCCCCTCTGAAGAAATCCGGAATGAGCAGTGGGCTTGGGATGGAACGAGCTTACTCTTTGGGCAGCAGCTCGATGGCGGTCACTCGGGTCTCCTGACCGGGGTTGATCTCCACCGAGAAGGTCTTCTCGAGACCGGCCACTTGGTTACGCAAGCGGATGGTATGGCGTCCCGCTGGCAGGCTCACTTTATCAAAGAAGGCGTTGTAGCCCTTCTGCTGACCATCAATGAACAGCTCGGCGGAGAGCGAATCTTTGATCGAGAGGGTCAAGAACCCCTGCTCGACCCGGCTGAGGGTCACGGAGACCGGCTGAGAGCCCGAGGAAGGAAACCGAATTCGGCTCGACTGAGTTCCATATCCGTCCCGACTGAACTCGAGGGTGTAGGTTTCTCCGGGCTGTCCCCCTTCAAAGGCGCAGGGGGTGGTGCAGAAGGTGCGGCCATTGACCAACACGGTGGCGCCACTGGGGGAGCTGTTCAGCTCCACCCGTCCCGAGGCGGCAGCCACGGCCACGGGTGCGCGCTCTTGTGCGGGTGCGGGCGCGCTGCTGCGCACGGGTGCAGGTGCAGAAACGGGGCGTGTTTTGGCATCCGGCAGCAACGAGATGGTGATGTCTCGGCGCGCATTGGGATCCATCTGGAGGGTCTCGCTGTGTTTCTGATACCCTTCTTTTTCGACGCGGAGCTCGAAGGGTTTCCCGACGGGGAATTCTTCGGTCACGATGGGAGACTGGCCTACAAACTTGCCATCCAAGAAAATAGCGGCACCATAGGGCTGAATGTTCAGGCGCAGCACGGCAGCACTCTGCCCGTTGGCGGGGAGGGGTGCAGTCGAGCTTCCGGTGTTGAGGGTGCCCGGATTGGCGGATGAAGTGTTGGTTCCGGCTCCACCGGCTTGGGCTCCACTCTGTTGCACGGCGGTACTGGACTCGCCGCCGAAGAGTACCAGGCCCGCGGCGACCACCAGGGCGGCCACACCTCCTCCGATGATGAGCGAGTTGTTGTTTTTGGCCTGCACCTTGCCATGCAGCATCAGCCGCACGGAGGTATTGTGCGAGAGGGTGGGGGCGGAGGGCATGCTGGTGACGCGGCTGTTATCCGACGGAATATCCCAGGCTTCGTCTTCCTGGAGGGCTTGCCGAGGCATGGTCTGGGCATTGGCGAGCAGCTCTCGAGCCACGCGGGTGCCGCTGGCCATTCGCTCGCGCTCGAGCATGATCTCGCGGTCGAAGATCTCGCGCATGAACATGCCGAGGGAGAGGGCGATCTGGTCCGGGGAGGTGGGAGGGGTGGAGGTCCGCATATAGTCGCGCAGGTCTTGCTCGAGGTGTGATGCTTCTTGGTAGCGGTCCTCGGGACGCCGTGCGAGGGCTTTCATGACGATGCGGTCCAGCTCTTCGGTCACATGGGAGTTGAGATGTGACGGAGGCGGAATGATGGGATTGCGGATCAGCTCGAGGGTCTTGAGGTCTGAGTCGGTCTTAAAGAGGCGACGGCGGGTCAGCAGCTCGTAGAAGGTGACGCCGATGGCGAAGATATCGGAGCGGCGATCCGCCGGATAACCGGACGCCTGCTCGGGAGACATATACTCAAACTTACCTTTGAGCACCCCTGCTTTGGTTTTGTAGGAGGTGTTTTCGGCTTTGGCGATGCCGAAGTCGGCCAGCTTGATCTTGCCTTCGTCGTAGCTGATCATGATGTTGGAGGGGCTGATGTCTCGATGCAAGATGTTCAGATCTTGATCGTTGGAGTCCCGCTTACGATGGGCGTAATCCAGTCCTTTGCAGATCTCATGGATGGTGTAGAGGGCATACTCGATGGGGAATGGACGTCCGATCTCCTGACACTTTTTCATCACCGTTTTCAGATCGCGTCCTTCACAATACTCCATCGCGATGAAGTAATTGTTTCGGACCTTTCCAAAGTCGTACACATGGATGATATTGGAGTGTGTCAGGGTCGAGCAAATCATTGCCTCGTCCCGGAACATCTGAATAAACTCATCGTCTTCGCCGAGGTGGGCCAGAATGCGCTTGATGACAAGCACTTTCTCAAAACCACCAGGGCCGAACTGCTTGGCCCTGAAGATCTCGGCCATGCCGCCGACGGCGATCTTGTCGATGAGGTAATACTTTCCGAACGGTTCGGGCTGAAAGGCCATTGTATGCCCTGCTGAGGGTGGATAACACGCTTTACACCATTATAGAGGGGCCCTCCACCAGCGTCAAGAAAGGACGATTCCACCAAGGATTTGGCCTCTCCCGGCGTCGAAAGTGGCTTCGTCACGGCCCGCGCTCCGCTGTTGCCACCACCCCACATCTTCAGCTATACTGCGCACCCTTTGATGAGACCTCCTGCGCGGAGGTCGGCGACGTTGATGAGACTTCCCACGCGGAGGTCGGCGCTCATGCTCGTTGCGCTGCTCAGCTTAATTTTGGAGCACCCTTGGATACCCATGCTGCACCAGCGACCCTCTCGGATGCCGCTGTTGAACTCCCCGAAGAGATGAACCCCGCACCGGCTCAAGCGGATGCAGAAGGCGCGTCGAGCGCCTTTGCGCATGAGGGCGTGTTCACCGAACCCGGCGCTTCGCTCACCGACGCCTTCACCCCCGCGTGTGCGCAAGAAGGGCTGGCACCGGGTGAGCCGCTCCCGGATCCGCGTCCCGTGGGGCTCTATATCCGCGAGCAGGACTGGGTGATCGTGCAGACCGCCGATGGGAAAAAGCTCAGCGTGCGTGCAGGCCAGGGGTCGCGTGGCACCCACGTCGGAGAGCTGGATCTGAAGCCGCTGGTGGGCATGCGCTATGGAACAGCGGCGCGGACTCGTCAAGGGATTCCGGTCATGCTCATGCGCCCGACGCTGCAAGACCATATCATGACCCTCAAGCGCATCACCCAGATCATCTATCCCAAAGACATCGGCACGATCCTGCTCAAGCTGGGCATCGGAGAAGGGTCTCGAGTGCTGGAGTGTGGCACCGGCTCTGGGGCGCTCACGATGGCCCTGGCGTGGATGGTGGGCTCGAGCGGAAAGGTCCACTCCTACGAGCGCGAGAAGCTGCATCACGAACGAGCCGCGTCTAACCTCCTCCGGGTGGGGCTAATGGACCGGGTGGTGCTCCAGCATCGAGACATGGGGCTCCCCGGCGCGCAGTTCGATGAGCGGGGGATGGAAGCGGGCTTTTTGGACGTGCGAGAGCCGACCGAGCTGCTCGGCCCGATGACCGAGGCGCTGGCACCGGGGGCGGTGCTCGGATTTTTAGTGCCCACCGCCAATCAGGTCAGCGATGTGCTCCAGGCGCTCCAGAATGCCCCCTACATCGACACCGAGGTCATGGAGACCTTCTTCCGTAAATATAAGGTCAATGCGGCCCGGCTCCGGCCCGAAGACCGGATGATCGGACACAGCGGATACCTGATCTTTACTCGGCGCATCGAGCCGGTGGCCGATTTTGTGCCACCCGTGCCCACCCGCAAGAAGAAAAACGGTGCCGCCGAGACGGTCGCAGATGCTGCCGCCGGTTCCGTCTCCGATTCTGTCGCGGATTCCGATGCCGAGTCTTCCGATGAGGATATCGAAGCATGAGCACCGAGCAGCGCCTGCGCATCACCGAGGTCTTCTACAGCGTTCAGGGTGAGTCGAGTTATGCGGGCCGTCGTTGTGTTTTTGTACGGCTCACCGGCTGCCACCTCCGCTGCACTTGGTGCGATACTGAGTACTCTTTTCACGGCGGCGAGTGGATGAGCTTCGATGCGCTCTTCGAGAAGATCGCCTCCTTCGGCTGCAACTTGGTGGAGATCACCGGCGGAGAGCCACTGCTTCAGAATAAGGTCTTCGCGTTTATGGAGGCCCTCTGTAACAAAGGTTATACGGTCATGTTGGAGACCTCCGGAGCCGTGGACGTTCGCCCCGTGGACCCTCGCGTGATCAAGATCGTCGATGTGAAGTGTCCCGGCAGCGGCGAAGAAGCCCGCAACTTCTGGCCCCACTTTGAAGCCCTCCAGCCTCACGACGAGGTCAAGTTTGTGATCGCCGACCGCGCGGATTATGAATATGCCCGCGAGGTGATGCAACGTTATGCACTCGGCGCTCGTCCGGTGTTGCCGCTGGTCTCGGCGGTGCATGGGCGGCTGTCCCTGCCGGAGCTGGCCGAATGGATGCTCGAGGATCGACTCGAGGTCCGTTTTCAGGTACAACTGCACAAGTATATCTGGGGTGCTGACGCCATCGGGGTGTAAGCAGACCTTGCCTTCCTCCCCGAGCTGCTGGACCTGTCATGTCAGATCAGAATGCTGCCTCCGAGCAAGCCTCTCGCGCGATGCGGGCGGCCACGCTCTTGTGGATGGCCTCTGTGTTGCTCAGCCGTGTGATGGGCTTTTTGCGAGAGATCGTGATCGCTCGAACGGTGGGTGCCAATGCGGAGACCGATGTCTACTTCACGGCCTTTACCCTCCCTGATTTTGTGAACTACCTGCTGGCGGGTGGGGCGCTCTCCATCACCTTTATTCCGATCTTTTCGCAGTACATGGCGGAAGGAAAAGAAGAAGAAGGCTGGCATGTGTTCTCCTTGATCACCTCCTTTTTGGCGGTGGTGCTGACCGTGGCCCTGGGCGGAGCGATGATCTTTGCACCGGCGCTCTCGCCGCTGGTGGCCAGTGGGTTCTCTCCAGAACAGCACGAAAAGCTGGTGCATCTCACCCGGATTCTGCTGCCTGCTCAGCTCTTCATCTTTCAGGGATTTTTGCTCAGCGCGGTGCAGATGGCCAAAGGTCAGCATAAATGGGCGGCGCTCTCTCCGCTGGTGTACAACGGCGGCACCATCTTGGGCGGCTGGCTCCTGGGCTCGACCCTGGGCATGGAGGCATTTGCGTGGGGTGTGCTCGGCGGCGCATTTGTGGGCAGCTTTGTGTTGCAAGTGTATGGTGCGCGTCAAGTGGGACTGCGCTGGCGCTTCACCCTCGACCTGAAACATCCGGGCTTTCGTCAGTATTTTAAGCTGAGCCTGCCCATCATGGTGGGGCAGTCCTTGATCGTGTGGGATGAGTGGCTCACCCGCTATTTTGGCTCCTTCTTGTCTGCCGCGACGATCAGTTGGCTCAACTACGGGCGCAAGTTGGCCCTGGTGCCTCAAGCGGTGTTTGGACAAGCCGCAGGTGCCGCCAGTTATCCCTATCTGGCCAAAAAAGCCGCCGAAGGAGAGGTCGGAGAAGTCTATCGCGCCCTCAGCAGCGCCGTGCGGAGTGTGCTGGTGATGGCCCTCGCCAGTCAAGCGGTGCTCACCGTGTGCGCAGCGGACGTGTGTTTTGTGCTCTTCCGTTCCGAGCGGTTTGGAGAAGCCGATGTGAGCGCCACCGCCGCCACCTTGATGATCTTCTCGCTGGGCATCGCGGGCTGGAGTGCGCAAGGGCTGCTGGCTCGAGGGTTTTATGCCTTCCAGGATACGCTCACCCCGACGGCGTGGGGAAGCGCCATGACCTTGCTGAGTGCGCCGCTGTATTGGTTTTTGGCTCAGCAGCTCCAGCACCGTGGGTTAGCCCTGGCCTCTACGGTGGCGATCAGCCTGTATGCGGCGATGCTCTACCTGCTGTTTCGACGAAAGCTCCGCCTGCTGGCCCCCGAGATCCACCTTCCAGGTTTGTCGGGATTTTTTGTGAGGCTGGTGCTGGTGTGTGTGCTGACCACCGGACTCGGCTACGGAGCGCGTGAGCTGCTGCTGGCCTTCACCGGCCCCGAAGGGGCGCTGGGTCAATGGGTGGTTCTGGTCCTGAAAGAAGGCTTGACCGGAAACTGGCCCGCGTGGATGGGCCATCAAGCCCTCGCCCTGGTGCGCATCGGGCTGGTCAGTGTACTGATGGGGCTGATCTTCGTCGGCGCATGCCTGCTCCTGGGCATCGATGAGATCCGTGAGCTGGTGGGGAAAGTGCTCCGTCGCGTGCCGGGCGGGAAAACATGGGCCATCAAGCTCACCCGGCGCTGAGCGTAGGCCCTCCCGCGCGTGGCATCAAGGCCGGTGCGTCTGCCCTCGGGACAGCTCCAAGACACCATCGCCGAGAAGTGCTGAAAGAATCCCACCTTCGGCTCCATCCTTTAAGCGTAACCTCATCAAGTATACGATAGCCTGTTGACAAATCATGGATTTCGGGGAGAATGAACACGCCTCAACACCACCCGGTGCTTGGAGGTGATTCCTTCACCACGGGAGGATTTATCCCCTTGAGTTCATCATCTGCTGCGCGATCCTCCGAAGAACTGGCCGCTGAGCAGCTTGTCCAGAAAGCCACCGAGCTTGGAGAGCTCCCGCTGCCTCCCGGCAGTCGATATATCTTGACCGGTGGAGGGACGGGCGGTCACGTCTATCCAGCCATCGCCATTGCCGACGAGATCAAACGGCGTGATCCTTCCGCTCGGTTTTTATATGTGGGTGTGGCCGGAAAATCTGAAGCCACCATCGTGCCTCGACGCGGATATCCGCTCAAGTTTGTGCAGTCGGAAGGTTTTCCAGGAGGCAAACAGCCGGTGGCCTTGACGCGATTTGCCATCAAGCTGCTGCTCGGCGTGCTCAAGAGCCTGTATCTGCTGCTCACCTTTCGGCCTCGGCTGATCATCGGCGCGGGGGGTTATGTCTCGGCACCGATCATGCTGGCGGCTATTGTGCTGCGGAAGCTCAAGCTGACCGACGCGCGGACCTTCATCCATGAGCAGAATACCTTTCCGGGCAAGCTCAACCGCTTGGTGGGAGCCGGGGTGGATGTGGTGGGGGTGAGCTTCGCGGAGACCCTCAAATATTTTCCCAAGACCGGGGTGTATGTGGGCTACCCCGTGCGTCGAGAGCTCGGCCATGCTGATCGCGAAGAAGCACGAAAGGCGCTCGGCGTGCCTGCCGGAAAGAAGGTGCTGTTTGCGTTCGGAGGTTCTCAGGGCGCACGAACCATCAACCGCGCCATTGTGGAGGCCCTCCCTCTCCTGCGCCAGCGGAATGACCTGTTCATCATCCACGGCACCGGGACATATAAAGGGCCAGGATATGATGCGGTGGGGGATACGCAGGCGCGTTTGCGGGCGCTCAACCTGGGGGATACCACCGAATATTATCTCCAGCGGGACTATTTTCACAACATCGAGCAAGCCTATGCGCTCGCGGACTTGGTGATCTGTCGAGGCGGAGCGGGCACCCTCACGGAGCTGGCGGCGCGTGGGCTTCCCTGTCTCATCATTCCGAAGGCAAACTTGCCAGGGGATCACCAGGTGAAAAACGCGCGGGCGCTCGCCCATGCAGGCGCAGGACGGGTGATCTATGAGCGGGTGGATGAAGTGAGGGAAGGGGGCCTCGAGGAGCACGTCTCGGGGCAGATGCTGGCGCAGACCGCCCTGGAGCTGCTCGACGATGCCGCATCGTTGAGTGTGATGCGCAAGGCCGCCGCTTCGTTTTATCGCGGGGATAGTCTGAGACGCATCGGGAATGCCCTGGCACGCCTGCTCAACCCCGCCCACACCCTGGAGGATGAGCCGGTATTGGCACCGGTCTCCGAAGGGGTGGATTTTGAGGATCTGGGTCCGGTGGCCCTGCTGACGGCGCTGGAGCGTCGTGAGCGTCGAAAAGAAGGGCCGGTGCCGGAGAAGGATCTCGAGTATCTCCAGTATCGCACGGACGATTATCTGGCTTCTCCGTCATGGCAGGTGCGAAATCGAGCGGTGAAGCTGGTGGGCCTGCTGAAATACGAGGAGCGACTGCCCCATCTGCTGTTTATGCTCAAAGACCGGCGTCCGGCGCACTGGACGTTACGCTTGTTGGGGGGAGACTTCGAGCAGGTGGGGTTCATCCGGCGCAACATCTTTGAGGCGATCCGACGCATCGGGAAGGTGGATGGGGAGGTGACGAACGCGATTCTTCAGGGGCTGGAGGATCCGTACTTCGAGGTGCGCACGCAGGCGGCGGCCACAGCGGCTCATTTTGCGGGCAAGCTGGGGGCCACTCAAAATCAGGTGGTGGTGCTGCTGAGACGACATCTCGAAGATGAGAACTTCGAGGTGGTCTGTGCGGCGGCGCAGGCCCTGGGGAAGCTGGCGCATGATCCGACGCTGATTCAGGACTATCGACGGTTTCTATTTCACAAAAACTGGAAGATTCGACAGGCGGTGGTGCAAAGTCTGGGGATGCTGCTGGAGCGAGGGGTGTTGAGTCCTCAGCAGGTGGGGGAATATCTGGAGGAGGTGTTGATCACCTCCAACGGCTTTCAGCCGCTTTTTCCGCTCAAGCAGGAGCTTCAACGGCTGGGCAAGCTGATGCAGCAGCCGTTACCAGTTGTGACTCGTCCGATGCCTTCGCCGGAGGATGATACGTGATCTATCAGCTCTTAAATCTGCTGGCGATGGATGGAGACATGACGTTGGTACGTCTGCTCCGTTATGTGACATCGCGCTCGATCTTGGCATTTATGACCTCCTTTGGGCTGTGTCTGATCTTTGGGAGGCCGATCATTCGGTGGCTGTACCAAAATGGATATCGAGACACGGTGCGAGATTATGGGGTGATCTCGGTGGATGACAAGCGAGGGACTCCGACGATGGGTGGTATTATGATCATCCTGACGGGTTTGGTCTCGGCATTGTTATGGTGTGATCTGACGAATCGTTTTGTGCAGCTCATGCTTTTTGCGGGGGTTTGGTTTGCGGCGCTGGGGAATGTGGATGACCGAGCGAAGGTCAAGTACAAGGACTCGGACAAGGGGCTTTCGCGCACGGCGAAGTATGCGCTCCAGGGGGGATTTGCGCTGATTTTTGGGGCGATCTTTTTGCATCCGGCGACAACACCGGTGCCGGCGCATCTGGCCTCTCAGCTCTTTGTGCCGTTTTATAAGTATCCGGTGCTGGATTTGAGCTGGGCGTATTTGGTGGTGATCGTGTTGATGATCATCTATTCGGCCAATGCGATCAACTTTGCGGATGGTCTGGATGGGCTGGCCATCGTGCCGACCATCTTTGTGGTGATTGTGTATGGCATCTTTGCTTATCTGTTGGGGAATGCCAAACACTCGGACTATCTGCTCTTTGATTATCTCCCAGGTGCAGAGGAGCTGACGATCTATTCAGCGGCCATCATCGGGGCGTCGATAGGGTTCTTGTGGTACAACGCCTACCCTGCGGAGGTGTTCATGGGGGATACGGGCTCCCTGTTTCTCGGCGGGACGGTGGGCACGATGATCGTGATGCTCAAGCAGGAAGTGCTCTTCTTTTTGGTGGGGGGCATCTTTGCGGCGGAGATTGCTTCGGTCATGCTCCAAGACTGGATTGGCATTCAGCGCCTCGGGAAGCGGTTTATGTTCCGTGCGCCCATCCACCATACGTATCAGTATCGAGGCTGGTCTGAGCCGAAGATCACCTTGCGCTTCTGGATCATCAGTGCGCTGCTGGCGGTATTGGGGCTGGCGACGCTGAAGCTCCGCTGAGCGGCTTGCCGGACGGCTGGCGGTGTTGGGGCGAACAATGATTCGCCCCTGCGTTTTGTTGCGAGCTGGGGCGAATGGCGATTCGCTCCTTCGTCGTGCGTGTGCGTGCGAGGCGATAACGTCGGAGGGAGGGAGAACAAAAACAAACAGGGCACTGCTCGGGGAGAGACAGCGCCCTGTGCTGAGGTGTTCAGACCTGAAGTCGATCACACCTCCATATGCGAGAGTCGGAAGCTGGATTACCAGCCGCCACGACCACCGCCGCGACGATCATCACGACCGCCACGATCATCGTCACCCCAGCTACGGCCACCACGGCCACCGCCGCCGCCGCCGCCGCCGCCACCGAAGCCACCACGCTCACCGCCGCCGCCGCCGCCACGACGCTCCTGAGGACGTGCCTCATTCACGGTCAACGGACGGCCACCCATGCTGTGACCGTTGAGTGCGCCCATCGCTGCCTCGCCTTCATCCCGCTGGCTGAACTCAACGAACGCAAAGCCGCGCGAACGACCGGTATCACGGTCCGTCACGATCTTAACGCTGCTCACTTGGCCATGCTGTTCAAAGATCTTGGACAGCTCTTGCTCGTTGGTGTTGTACGGGAGATTACCGACATAAAGCTTCATACGAGTACCCTTTACAAGAACATAGGACAGACGACGGCAGACTGACGAACGACTTTTGGCGACCGACAGTAGAATCCAGGGCGAACCATTACGCCAGAGAGGGATCTACTGCTCTTGAGAATTCAAGACATCTTTTTGTGGTTGCCCACAAAAAGATCGTCGCACCCCCGATAGATGTGGGGAGAACAGAGACTCTTTTCGAGTATACGAGGGAAGCGCGGCTCCAAAAACAGGTCATCACCAGTCGAGGAATTCTGCGGCTTCAAGCGTGTATCGAGGAAACAGACAGGATCTTCAAGAAGCTGTCCAGGAGAGACTCTGGCTCACCAGCGCCGACACTTACTACTATAACCTGATTTTTCAGCTTTAAGCAAAAATTGTGAAAAAAAGTAGCAGCCCTTTAAATCTCAATTCGACACCGCTTACGCGCGCCCCTTGATGCGACGCTCCAAAGCATGCTAATGTGATTCTGTCTCATGGGTCTGCCATCTATGGCGTCCTTTATTTCTTGCTGTTCTGCGGGCAATTATGCCCTCCTTCTTGCGGAGGCTCTTCGATGCATCTGGGCCGCTACGAGGTCATCAGGAAGATCGGCGCGGGCGGCTTCGGCGAAGTCCTGCTGGCCCGTTCTCTCGGCGCCGAAGGCTTCG
Organism: Myxococcota bacterium; assembly: GCA_046075485.1. Lineage (GTDB taxonomy): Bacteria > Myxococcota_A > UBA796 > JAJRTE01 > JBJTQF01 > JBJTQF01. Next base: position 22,632 of record JBJTQF010000204.1, read on the forward strand.
AGCGTATTGTCGCCGTCAAGCGCCTCCGGGGTGAGCTGACGCGCAAAGAAGGCGGCCTTCAAGGCATCATCAACGAAGCGCGCATTGGTGGCCTGCTCAACCACCCCAACGTGGTACAAGTTCTCGAGTTTATCCAGGTCGGCAGCGACTACCTGCTCGTCATGGAATACGTCGATGGTCTTGGCCTGCAAGATCTGCTCGACCTCGACCGCACTCAGCCCAACCTCTTGGAGCCGGCTCACGCCTTTGACATCGTCATTCAGGCGTGTGAGGGCCTGCACTATGCGCACTCCGCACGCTCCGCCACCGGACAGCCCCTCAAGCTGATTCATCGAGACATTAAACCATCGAATTTGATGGTTACACGCACCGGCACCGTCAAAGTCATGGACTTCGGAGTCGCACGCGCGGTCACCAACTCCGGACAAAGCAGCACCGGCTCCATCAAAGGCACCCTCCGCTATTTGTCGCCCGAGCAAGCAGAAGGCTCCAAAGAAATTGGCCATAGCTCCGATCTGTTCTCACTGGGGCTGGTCCTGTGTGAGATGATCAATAAACAGCCCGTCTACGAAGCAGAGCAAGAACACTTAGTGTTGCTCAAAGCCCTTCAGGGGAAAAATTCAGCCGCCATGGAGCAAGCCGAACAGCGTGTGCCCGGACTGGGCAGCATCCTCAAGAAGTGCCTCGCCTTCCATCAAGAAGAACGGTATCGCTCCGCCGAAGAAATGTCCTTGGCCCTGCGCCAGCTCCGGGTACGTTATCCCTATCATGGAGAAGGGCTCTCCGGCTTGGTCGAAAAAACCCTCGAGCTCAGAGGCCCTCATCCCTACGAAGATGATGTCAGCACCGACGCGACCTTCTCACTTCAGCTCAAACGTAAAGCTCAGATGGCACCTCGACGAGGCCGTCATGAGCCGGAAGTGCCCACGGAACAAGTGCCTCGGGCGGCCTTTCTTGCTGCACTCAAACCTACGGCAGCCCTCCAAACGCCCCAGCCTGCCTCCGAGCCCCGTGACCTGGAAGAGCTCATGGACTCCGGTCCTTGGGAGTGGGAATGGCGCATGGAAGAGAAAAGTGATGGATCCGCTTGGGCTGGAGATGAATTCGACCGGGTGGCCCCTCCCTCTCAGCCCATCGTCCACCTGTCACCGCCCGCCGCTCAAAAGCCCCGACCGGGAGCGCCGGGCCCAGCCGCTCCGATGCTCTCTCGAGGCTCGCTTGAGCTCAGCCCATCCGGCGGTAGCAAAAACGGAGCAGGAGCATGGCTGAGCACCTCCCCCCGAAAGACCGAGCCGACGGAGCCGCTGGCGGCCATCTCCCTCTGGGGCTCCGAGCCCGTGCTGTTTGAGCCTCCGGCTGCGCGCCCAGCCGCTCAGGCACCCGCGAACCCCCATGACGACACCACCGACCGCGTATTGCCTCATACCGCACGTTCGCTCCAACCATTTGAAGGCTCCACCGACCGCATCGTTCCTGCTCGGTTGAACCCCTCCCCCTCATCGGCAGCCGACGTACAAGACGACGATGGCGAAGTGTTTGAATCCGGCATCTTCGACATGGAAGACCTGCTCGACGATCCCGCGAGCACGCGTTTTGCCCACGGAGGCACCCACACCGCCCGTTTGAGCCTGAACGCCAACGGGATGATCGCCATTCCCACCGCCGCTGCTCGGCACGAGAGTGAGGCCGTCTCGGAGCAGAAGACCCAGCGCGTAGACCCGGAAGTCGCTCGAAAAGTCAGAGAACAGGCCGCCGCTGCACTCAAAGCTCAAGCAGAAGCCCGGAAAACGATAGAAGAAGCCTCCAGAGCGGAAGCCGAAGCCGCCCGTAAAGCCGCCGAAGCTAAAGTGGAAGCCGAAGCCGCCCGTAAAGCCGCCGAAGCTAAAGTGGAAGCTGAAGCCACCCGTAAAGCCGCCGAAGCCGAAGCCACCCGTAAAGCCGCCGAAGCCGAAGCCGCCCGTAAAGCCGCCCGTAAAGCCGCCGAA
>JBJTQF010000205.1:0-6019 GCA_046075485.1 Myxococcota bacterium
TCGAGAAGGTCTGGTCATTGCCAACCCGATCTATGCTCAGATCATCCCACGAGTGCTTACCCATATCATGGAAGTCTCTCTGGGCTCTATCCGCCCGACCTGGCTCACCCCGGATGGAGAGTTGAGCCTCCAGAAGATGCAGGACGCTTTCCTCAAGTTCTGGCGACAACATGGCGCGCCACTCTTGAGGGCCGCACCCTATGCCGAAATCGCACCTCAGCTCGTGTTGATGGCGTTTCTACATCGGGTAGCGAATGGTGGCGGAAGGGTGGAGCGGGAGTACGCCATCGCTTCCGGGCGGCTGGATCTCCTGCTCGAGTATAAAGGTGTGCGTTTGGCCGTGGAGTGCAAAGTTCAACGGCCCGACGGCAATGATCCCCTCACAGAGGGCCTGGAGCAGCTTGATGAATACCTCTCCGGCCTGAGCTGGCCCGAAGGAAGTGACGGCACCGAGTCCTTCCAAGCGTGGCTCTTCATCACCGAGCGACGAGAGCTCCCGCTTAAAGCCCCCATCATTCCAAAGGTGGAGACACATCGCACGCCCGAACAACGGAAGATCCTGGTCATCTGGGGGTGAGCAATACGTCGCTCGCCAAACGTTCAGCCTCCAGCCAAAACCAGCCTCCAGCCAAGTCCAGCCAAGTCCAACCTCCAGCCAAAACCAGCGGCGAGGACCACCTCCAGATGTGCCCCCCTTCCATCCCCCATTTCCAGCGTTGCGCTGTTTTTGCAGGTCTGCTACACTCCAGCCTTCCGGCTTAGCCTAAAATGTCACAACCGTGTGCTACCTCCCCCTCTTGACTCCAACCGTGCGAGCTGAATATGACCTCAACTCAAGCCCCCCAAAAAGTCATGCGAGAAATAACCCAAGCAGCCCCCCAAGAAGTAGAACAAGAAACCACTCAAGAAGCCCCCCAAGCCTCAACCCATCCAGCAGAACCCCCCTGCATCGTCCACAAGTTCGGCGGCAGCAGCTTGGCCAACGCCAGCCGCATCCAGCATGTGGTCGAAATCCTCCTGCAACGAGCGGAAAAACAACGGGTAGTGGTCTCCGCCATGCAAGGTGTCACCGACGCCCTGATCGACCTCGTCCAACGCGCCGCTCGACAAGATCCCTCCTGGATACAGGCCCTCGACGCCCTGCAACGCCGCCACCTCGACACCGCTCAGGCCCTGCTCGGCCCAGCCGCTGAGCCCCTCGAGCGTCGGCTCCACGCCGAGTTTCAAAGCCTCCACGCACTGCTCCAAGCTCAAGCCCTGCTGGGAGCACTCTCCCACGACCTGCTGGAGCTGATCTCCGGGCTGGGTGAAGTCTGGAGCGCCCAGCTCGTACATGCCGTCATGACACAGCGGCGAGAAACCCTCTGGCTTGACGCACGCGACGTGCTCGTGGTCGAAAAAGGAGAGCTGGGAGCGACCGTCGATTGGCCCCTGTCTCAGCAGCGATATGATAAACAGCTCCACGACGCGCCTCCGTGTGTGATCATCACCGGATTTGTCGCGCGGACCCACACCGGACGGGTCACCACCCTGGGACGTAACGGCAGCGACTACTCCGGCGCCATCTTCGCAGCACTGGCCAGAGCTCAAGCCCTCCACATCTGGACCGACGTGGATGGAGTGCTCTCGGCAGACCCCCGCTTGGTGCCCGAAGCCGTGCTCATCCCAGAGCTTTCGTACTCTGAAGCCTGTGAGCTGGCCTATTTTGGCGCGAAAGTCATTCATCCCCAGACGATGACCCCCGCGTTTGAGCGGGGCATTCCCATCATCACCCGCAACACCTTTAACCCCAGCCATCCCGGAACCCGCATCACCTCCGACAGCCCGAGCTCCCAGCAGGTCAAAGGGGTGACCACCTTTACCGGCTTGGCCATCCTCACCATCGAGGGCGCAGGCATGATCGGCGTGCCCGGAACCGCTCGAAATGCCTTTGACGCCCTCAAACAAGCAGGCATCTCGGTGATCATGATCTCACAAGGCAGCTCCGAGCACTCCATCTGCTGTGTGATCAAAGCCTCCGAAGCCCCACGCGCCGAGCAGGTGATGAAAGAAGCCTTCGCTCGTGAGCTGGCCACTCAGCGCATCCAGCGGGTCCATACGGTAGACGCCGTAGCAGCCCTGGCCGTCGTCGGGGATGGCATGGCAGGCACTCCAGGCGTCGCCGCTCGGCTCTTCAGCGCACTCGGTCGAGCCGGGGTGAATGTGCTCATGATCGCTCAAGGCGCGTCAGAGCGGAATATCTCTGTCGTGGTCAAAGCTGCCCAGGCTCAACGAGCCCTTCGAGCCGTACATGCAGGCTTTTATCTCTCACCTCAGACCCTCTCGGTGGGGATCTTGGGGCCCGGGCATGTGGGTCGAGCCCTCCTGCAACAGCTCGAGCAAGCACGGACACGGCTGCTCGAGCAGGCACAGGTCGATCTCCGGGTGAGTGCGCTGGCCAACCGGAACCAGATGCTGCTCTCGGAGACGGGTTTGACCCTCGAGGGGCTCCCGGAGCGTCTGAAGAGCGAGGGCCAGCCACTCGAGCTCTCGCGGCTGACCGCGTGTGTGAAGACCGACCATCTGCCCCATGCCGTCATCGTCGATTGTTCCGCCAGCGATGAGGTGGCTGAACACTATGCACACTGGCTCTCGCAAGGCATTCATGTGGTAACACCCAACAAGCAGGCCGGAGCAGGTCCGCTCGAGCGATATCAGCGCATCAAGTCGATCAGCGGAGCCCGCTTTTGGTATGAGTCCACCGTCGGCGCAGGGCTCCCGGTGATCACCACCTTACGAGACCTGCTCAACACCGGGGATGAGGTGCTGGCCATTGATGGGATCCTCTCGGGCACCCTGGCATGGCTCTTTAACCGCTACGATGGCCAGGAGCCCTTCTCGAGCCTGATCCGCACGGCGCGCCAGCTCGGGTATACGGAGCCCGACCCACGAGATGACCTCTCGGGGCGAGATGTGGCACGAAAGCTGGTCATCTTGGCGCGTGAGAATGGCTGGCCCCTTCAGCTCTCGGAGGTACAGCTCGAGAGTCTGGTGCCCTCCGCGATGCAAGAGGTGCCGCTGGAGCAGTTTATGGATGGGCTGGAGGCACTCGATGCCCCCATGCTCGCACGGCTGGAGGCGGCCCAAGCTCGAGGAGAGGTCTTACGGTATGTGGCGCAGCTCGGCGCGGATGGACGGGCGACCGTAGGGCTCAAGACCTTGCCAAAGGAGCATGCGTTTGCCCATCTGCGGTTGACGGATAACATCATCCAGTTCACAACGAGGCGATATGCGCACAACCCGCTGGTGGTGCAAGGCCCAGGTGCTGGCCCAGAGGTCACGGCGGCGGGCGTCTTTGCGGATATTCTCCGGGTGGCGGCATCGGTGGGGGCTCCGTTATGAGTGATACCTCCAAGACAAGTTTAAAAGAAAACGGGATGGAGCCGCCACACACGTCTGCGCCACACACGTCTGCGCATGGGCAGGACGCACAAGGGCAGGACGCGCAGAGTCCGATGACGCTAAGCGCCGGTCAGGTGGGAGCGCCTCGTAAAATTCGCCTCATGCCGGTGGGCACTCGGGCGGAGGGTCAAGCGCCAGCCTCGATAGGCAATGTGGCGGTGGGTTTTGATCTCTTGGGGCATACGCTGGAGGGCCCAGCGGATCGAGCGTGGGTCACGGTGACGGAGACCCCGGGGGTGACACTGCGGGAGATCTCGGGGGTGGTGCAGCAGCTTCCGATGGAGCCGGAGAACAACACGGCGGGTCGAGCTTTGCAGGCGTTGCTGGCCTATACGGATGGGGCACGAGGGCTGGCATTGTCTCTCGAGAAGGGGATTGCGTTGGGTTCTGGCATGGGAGGTTCGGCGGCGTCGGCGGTGGCGGCGTTGGTGGCCGCGCAGGAGCTGCTGGAGGAGCCGCTCTCACTGGAGCAGCTCTACGACTGTGCGATGGAGGGAGAGGCGGTGGCCAGTGGGAGTAAACACGGCGACAATGTAGCGCCGATGTTGTTGGGGGGGCTGGTGATTGCCCCTGCTCACGGGGTGCCGGTCTCGTTGCCGGTGCCGGAGTGGTTGCATGTCGCGCTGGTGCATCCTCACTTCGAGCTGGAGACGCGACGAGCGCGGGCGGTTTTATCGGGTGGATACGCGCTGCACAGTCTGGTGGAGCAGACGGAGGGGTTGGCGTTGGTATTGGTGGGGCTTTTCCGGGGGGATCGGGTGTTGATGGGGCGAGGGCTGAGGGATACGTTGGTGGAGCCTCGACGGGCGGCGTTGATTCCGGGATTTGCGGCGGTGAAGGCCGGAGCGTTGTCGGCGGGTGCGTTGGGGGCGTCGATCTCGGGGGCGGGTCCGAGTGTTTTTGCCTGGTTTGATACGCGGGAGGGGGCGATAGAAGGGGCTGCTCGTATGGCGGCGGCGTTTGCCTCGGAGGGGTTGAGCTCTGACCGATATGTGGCACCGGTGGCGGGGCCAGCGGCGAGGGGGTGGCGATGTGGTACATGAGCACACGGGGGCGGAGTCGGCTGACGCTCTCGGATGCGATAGGGGCGGGGTTGGCGTTGGATGGGGGGTTGTATCTGCCGGAGCGGGTTCCGACGGTGGAAGTGCAGGGTCCGGGTGAGCGGTTGGCCGACACGGCGAAGGTGTTGTTGAAGCCGTTTTTTGAGGGGGATCGGCTGGAGCCTGCGCTGGAGGGCATCTGCGAGCGTGCATTTACCTTTGATGCACCGTTGCGACGTTTGGGGGGTGAGCGGTATTTGTTGGAGCTCTTTCATGGGCCGACGGCGGCGTTTAAGGACTTTGCGGCTCGATTTTTGGCGGAGACGTTGCGGGTGCGTGCAGAGCAGGAGGCGTTCTCTCGGGGGGAGCCACCTTTGACGGCGACGGTGTTGGTGGCGACGTCGGGGGATACGGGGGCGGCGGTGGCGTCGGCTTTTTGGGGTCTACCGTATTTTCGGGTGGTGGTTTTGTATCCTGAGGGTCGGGTCTCGGCGCGGCAGGCGCATCAGCTTGGGGCGTTTGGGGATAATGTGGCCTGTCTGAAGGTGAGGGGGAGCTTTGACGACTGTCAGGGGTTGGTGAAGGCGGCGTTTGCGGATGAGGCGTTGAGGGCTCGATATGGTCTGACGTCGGCGAACAGTATCAGCTTGGGGCGGTTATTGCCGCAGGTGGTGTATTTTGGGCATGCGGCGTTGCAGCTTCGGGAGCGGCGGGTGTTTTCGCCGGTGGTGGTGGTTCCGACGGGGAATCTGGGCAATGCGTTTGCGTGTCTGCTGGCGCGGAGGATGGGCTTGCCGGTGGGGGAGGTGATCCTGGCGACCAATGCAAACCGGGTGCTGGTGGAGTACGTGGAGACGGGACGGTATGAGCCTCGGCCTTCGGTGGCGACGTTGGCCAATGCAATGGATGTGGGAGCGCCATCGAACTGGGAGCGGCTGAGGGTGATGGAGCCGGAGCGGGAGGGGCTGAGGGCGGTGTCGGTGGGGGATGAGGATATTCGGGCGTCGATTGTGAGGAGCTGGGAAGAGGATGGTGTGGTGGTGTGCCCTCATACGGCGTGTGGGATGTGGGCGGAGAGGGTTTGGCGAGAGCGTGGAGGAAAAGGGGGGGTGATGGTGGTGGCGACGGCACATCCGGCGAAGTTTGAGACGGTGGTAGAGCCGTTGCTGAAGCGGGAGGTGGAGGTGCCGGAGCGTTTGATGGAGGTGTTGGGGAGGGCGTCGCAGGCGGAGCCGCTGGAGCCGAACCTAGATGCACTACGCCACTGGCTCCAATCATCACACAAATAGGGGTCAAGGGGGCCGCCGCCCCCTTGCAGGAGAGTTTGAGAGGGCAGCGCCCTCTCAAAAAGGGCTTCTGAAAGGGTGCAGCTTGCTGCACCCTTTTTTGAGCTGAGAGGACGCTGTCCTCTCAGACTCACCTGCAAGGGATTCCATCCCTTGACCCGTGTTTTGTTTAGAGGCGTGTGATGATGCGTTCGGTGTGCGCCTCATCCAGCAGGCTAAAGCAGCCTTCATCCTCTTCATAAGCGTAGACAT
>JBJTQF010000206.1:0-18470 GCA_046075485.1 Myxococcota bacterium
TCGGCGGCGATGGCCTCCTGAGCTTGGTCGGTGGAGGCTCCGATATGATGGGTGCCGTACACCGTAGGCAACTTGCCAAGTGGATCTTCAAAGGTGCCCGTGCCCGCTGAAGGCTCCTTCTCAAACACATCCAGTCCCACCCGCAGGCCGCGCTCGTGGATCGCCCGGCGGAGGGCATCATAGTCCACCAGCTCTCCGCGTGAGGTGTTCAAAAAAATAGCACCGGGAGGCAAGGCTTCAAAGATCGAAGCGCCCAAACGCCCACGGGTCTCAGCAGTTAACGGCAGGTGAACACTCAGCACGTCCACTTGAGCGGCCAGGGCTTCTGGAGAGGGGGCAAGCCAGACCGGATGCCGAAGGGTCAATGGCTCCACGCCCAGCTCCCGCACTTCGTCGTCGCTCATGGCGCGCGACTGGCCAGAAAACCGACGGCTCCACGCCACCACGGGCATGCCAAACGCCTGAGCGCGGCGGATCACCTCCACGGCAATGGCGCCCAGTCCCAACACGCCCAAACGCTGGCCGAAGAGCCCCTTCGCCACCGAAAATTGCTTCTTATTCCAACGGCCTTCTCGCAGGGCTTGCACGTTGTCAGGAATACGCCGATCCAAGCTCAGCAGCAGTCCAAAGGTCAGCTCCGCCACGGCAATGGCATTTCGCCCCGGACAATTGGCAACGTAAATGCCACGGGCGGAGGCATGGGTCACATCAATGGTGTTTGTACCCGCCCCCGCTCGGACCACCAAGGACAGAGAGCCCACATCCAGTGCGTCTGCTTGCACTTTTGTCGAGCGCACGATCAACACTTCTGGTTGAAGAGCGTGTAAGGACTTCACCAACGCCTCACCGTCCAGCTCAGGATGATAGGCGACTTGACAGCCTGCCTCTTGTAGCCCTCGTAGGCCACTGGCTTCAAACTTATCCGCAACCAAGACCTTCACAACACACCTCTCCGACTTCAAAAAAGGAGCCTGCACACACCAAAATTCTCTCGACGGTAGCAGGAAGGGCGCGTGTGGTCAAGGGGAGCGCATCCCGGCGTGGCGGGAGCGCGGTCGTTTACAAACGGAGGTTCTCTCCTTAATATGGCTTGATGATGGCGCTTTTTCCTTGCTTGTTGGTACTTCGGAGACGTCTATGCACCCAAAATTTAAGCCCATTCGCCTCTTCTTGCCCCTCTCGCTGCTGTGGGTGGCCGCTGGCTGTGAGCCGCAGCCCACGGGTGACACCACCCCGCCACCCGACTCCAGTGGTGATACAGACGGAGATGGCATCTCCAATGGAGACGAAGGCAGTGACACCATCCCGCCCACGGATTCTGATGGTGATGGCACTCCCGACTACCAAGATTCTGACTCCGATGACGATGGCATCTCCGACGAAGATGAGGCGGGCAGTGGTCCCAGTGTACCCATTGACTCGGATGGAGATGGGCTACCAGACTTCCAAGACCATGATTCTGATGACGATGGACTGCCAGACAGCACCGAAGGGGGAAGCTCCGGCAATCCTCCCGATTCAGACGGGGATGGAAAGCCAGACTACACGGATACGGACTCAGATGGTGATGGCATTCCCGATCAGATCGAGGGTGGAAATGGCCCCATCGACAGCGATGGGGATGGCCGACCAGATTATATTGATCCAGACTCGGACGGGGATGGTATTCCGGATCAGGATGAGGCTCCCGGGGGTCAAGTCTCTGATACGGACGGAGATGGCATTCCCGACTATCTCGACCTCGATGCTGATGGTGATGGCATCCCTGACATGGTGGAAAGTGGTACTGGCAACCAAAATCCACCCGACTCTGATGGTGACGGCATCCCAGACTTTCAAGAACAGGACGCCGATGGGGATGGCATTCCCGATGGGATAGAGGCGGGAGATCCCGAAAATCCCAGCGACACCGATGGGGATGGCGTGCCTGACTTCCAAGATCCAGACGCCGATGGGGATGGCATCTCCGATGAAGATGAGGTGGGCGATGATCCCGAGTACCCCTCCGACTATGATGGGGATAATATCCCCGACTACCTAGACGAAGACTCCGATGGCGATGGCATCCCTGATGAGGTAGAGGCTGGAGATCAGGATCCCGATACGGAACCTCAAGACGCGGATGGAGATGGCATTCCAGACTATCTCGATGATGACTCCGACAACGATGGGGTGCCCGACAGTGAGGATCCCGATGCCGACGGAGATGGCATCCCCAATGAGGATGAGACCCAGCAGAGCCCCGATGCAGATGGAGATGGCATCTCCGATGAAGATGAAATGGGAGCTGATCCGCTCAATCCCACCGATACGGATGAAGATGGGAACCCCGATTATACCGATCCCGACTCGGATGGGGATGGGATTCCCGATGCCGTCGAAGCAGGTGACAACAACCCCGATACAGCGCCGGTAGATTCGGATGGAGACAATATTCCCGACTATCTCGATCCAGACTCCGATGGAGATGGTCTCCCGGACGCTCAAGATCCCGATGCGGATGGGGATGGCATTCCCAATGACGAAGAACAGGGGCAGCTCTCCGATACAGATGGGGATGGCATTCCCGATGAAGTGGAAGTGGGAGCGGATGAGGATCAGCCGGTAGACTCCGATGGAGATGGCATTCCAGACTATCAAGATCCAGACTCCGACAATGATGGTATCCCCGATAGCAGTGAGGAAGGTGACAACAACCCCTACACCCCACCCGCGGACTCTGACGGTGATGGCATCCCCGACTTCCAAGATGATGACTCTGATGGTGATGGTCTCCCGGATGCACAGGATCCAGATGCCGATAATGATGGGATCCCCAATGATCAGGAAGGTGATACCACCCCAGACGCAGACGGTGATGGCATCTCCAATGAGGATGAACAGGGTCCAGATCCCCAAAATCCGACGGACACCGATGGAGATGGTATTCCCGACTATCAAGATCCAGACTCCGACAACGATGGCCTTCCCGACTCAGTAGAAGGTGGGTCTGAGAGTGGAGATGAAACCCCTGCGGACTCCGACGGCGATGGTATCCCTGACTTCCAAGATACGGACTCTGATGGAGATGGTATCCCCGACAGGACGGATCCCGACGCCGATGGCGATGGAACGCCCAACGACGATGAAGTTGGCCCTACGCCCGACTATGATGGGGATGGCCTCCCAGACAATATCGAGATGGGGACGGATCCAACACATCCACAGGATGCAGATGGTGATGGCATCCCAGACTTCCAAGATACCGACTCTGATGGAGATGGAACGCCTGACGGCTCCGATCCCGATGCGGATGGTGACGGGATTCCAAATGTGGAGGAAGTCCCCACGACGTTGCCAGACAGCGACGGGGACGGCATCCCTGATCATATCGAAGTCATTGATAATCCTAGCAATCCTGTTGATACGGATGGGGATGGCATTCCCGACTATCTGGACACGGACTCCGATAATGATGGGCTCTCGGATACGTCTGAATCCGGTGGGACCGTGCCGCCTCTCGACTCTGATGGAGATGGCATCCCCGACTACCAAGACGAAGATGGCTACGTAGACATGGACATGGACAATGATGGCCACAACAGCCCAGACTACGACGGTGATGACTGCAACGACTATAATGCTCACACATACCCAGGCGCGCCCGAGTACGCGGACGGGGAAGATAACGACTGTGATGAGTATATCGATGAGGGCATGAACTCCGTCGATGATGATGAAGATGGACTGTCAGAAGCGGAAGGAGACTGTGACGATCAAAATCCCACAGTGCCTTCACCAACCGAGCTTCCCTATGATGGCATCGACCAAGACTGCGACGGTCTGGATGAGCTGGACGTGGATGATGATGGCTGGGAAGCGTATCAAAGTGGTGGGCTGGATTGTAATGATGCCGATGTCCATGTGTATCCCGGTGCAACCGAGTATGCCGATGGAAAAGACAATGACTGCGATGGACAGGTCGATGAAGAGCTCGACACCCTCGATGATGATGGAGATGGCAGCTCCGAGGCCGAGGGAGACTGTAATGATGGAGATGGAGACAGCTATCCTGGAAATACAGAAGTACCCTACGATGGCATCGACCAAGACTGCAATGGCACGGACCTCAACGATCAGGATGGAGATGGCTTTGTGGGTGAAGACGGCGGCGGCAACGACTGCGATGATACCGCAGCCAATGTAAATCCCGCGTCCCCCGAGGTGGCTTACGACGGCATCGATCAAGACTGTAGTGGGGAAGATCTCACCGACCGCGATCAAGATGGTCACGAGGGCACGCAGGCTGGCGGAGACGATTGTCAAGATCTCAACCCAACGGTGTATCCCGGCGCGGATGAAGAAGCCGATGGCAAGGATAACGACTGCGATGGTCAGGTCGATGAGGATCTGGAGACCCATGATGATGACGGAGACGGATTCTCAGAGGCCGAGAATGACTGCGATGATGAGGATCCCAATACCTTTCCGCAAGCACCTGAGATCCCCTACGACGACGTGGATCAGAGCTGCGATGGCACAGACTTGACCGACGTGGATCACGATGGGTTCGAGGGAACAGAAGCCGGCGGCAACGACTGTGATGATACCAATCCCAACACCCATCCGGGAGCAGCGGAGTTCTCCGATGCACAGGACAACGACTGCGATGGCCAAGTGGATGAAGGCATGAACACCGTAGACGATGATGGGGATGGTGCGTCAGAAGCTCAAGGAGACTGCGACGATACCAATCCATATATCGGCAACGGCTCTCAGGAGATTCCCTACGATGGCATCGATCAGAACTGCGACGGCGAGGATCTGGATGATCTGGACCATGATGGCTGGAATGGTGCGTCTGATTGTAATGACAAGAACCCCAACATCTACCCCACGGCAGAAGAGATTCCATACGATGGGGTTGATAATAACTGCGATGATGTTGATATGACTGATGTGGATCAAGACGGGTTTGATGGCTCTCAAGTTGGGGGTACTGACTGCAACGATCAGGACGATCAGGTCTATCCTGGCAATCCAGAAGAGGCCGATGGCAAAGATAATGACTGTGATGGTCAGGTCGATGAAGTGCCTCAGACCGATGACGACGACGGTGACGGGTATACGGAAGCGCAAGGCGATTGTAACGACTTTGATCCCACCCTCTACCCAGGCCGTCCAGAGCTGTGTGATGGCTTTGACAATGACTGTGATGGGGATATTGATGAGTCCGCAGGCTGCCCCACGCGCACATGGCTGGTGACAGTGGAGTTTGATTCTCAGCAGTTTATGGCCATCAATCCGGTGAATGGTCAGAAGACTCTGCTGGCCAAGTTCTCCAAGCCCGTGGGAGGCTCGGTGATCAGCATGGCGGTGGCAGCGGATGGTTCCGCGTGGCTCTCCAATGGGCTGGAGCACCGCTTGTTGCGCGCCAATCCTTGTACAGGTGAGATCTGGGAGCTTTCCGGTGGAGGTTATACCAATACCGGCTCTCTGTGTGGTCTGAACTTTGGGCCAGGAGGTAAGCTGTATGGACTCGATCTGCGTGATGACCTGCTCTATGAGCTGGATCCCAACACAGGCGCAGCCGTAGACAGTCTCAAGCTGTATATGGGGGATACCCGTCGCCCTATTGGGATGGGATGTGCGCTCGGATACGACATCGATAACGAAGTGCTGTTTGGGGCCAGCTCCGACACGGCGGATGTGTTTGCCATCGATACGGAGTCTGGTCAGACCACCTTCACCGGCTCTGTTCCCTTCCAGAGTGCGGGTCTCGAGTTCAATCGAACGGATCGGGTGGTGTACGCATCGTCGGGCTACAACTTCTATGTGGTAGATCCCATCGAGCATACAGCGCGAGAGGTGGCGGCATTACGTGGGTATGACACAGATGACTTGGCCTATGTGACATGTCCCGCCCGCTGAGCAGACACATCACCTCAGCAGCACCATCAAATGGGGTGAGGTAGAATCACCCCTCCCCCTTTTTCTCCACGACCTGGTACGCTCAGAAGTTCAACACCTGCTCCGTGACCGCTTCCACTTCTGCCCGGGTAAATGCACGCTTGAAGTACTCATTATGGACGTACATCGAAGCCTGATCCATGAAGTGCGGGTCATCGGGTCGCTCAGAGGCACCTCCCGGCTGAACGTCCCAGATCTCGATACCTTCAGGTTTAACCGTGTAGATGGTGCGCTGGCTGGGTCCACCGGTGATGTCAAAGACATTGGATACAATCCCTCCAGAGGTGACGCGGAATTCAGCAGGATCCACGGTAAAGAGGGCTCCATCCATCGGATAAGGTCCGGTGCTGGCTTCGGGCAGGTACTCTTGCGCCTTGTCATTAAAGGTGATGGTATGCACATCGCCCCATTTCCAAGATGCAACAGGCCCCCTCAGCAGCAGCAGGTGATTGACGGCATCGGTGAAAGAGCGCAGGAGCACCTCGTCTCGGGTCTCAAGCACCTCGGTATCCTGATTGTCAAAGTAGTTGTACAGGCTGGCCGATGGGAAGCTGGTCTGACCAGCCTCAATCTCATCAATATTATCCTTTGTTTTGTCGAGGAAATAGATGAGCGGACGGCAGAGCATGTTCACATAGTCGTTGCTGAGATCGTCAAAGAGCTCGGGGAAGGTCTCATCTTCAAAGACAGCACGGAAGAGCCAGCCCAGCCAAGTGTGGAAGACCACCGGAGCCCCACTCTCCAAACGGCTATTGTAGTCGGTCCACGCGCGCATGAGTGCGATGGCGTCGGCGACATCTCCTGTCACCAAGTCAGGGCGATTATCGGCGGCTTCGATCAAGTAAGGCACCAATCGTAACGCCAATCGTACCTGCGTATCTCCTTGAATTCGCTGAAAATCTTCAACATCTACCGTCTCACCTGCGTTGAGGATCTCCTGAAGCAGCTCCTCAATGCGATAGGCACGCAGGCCATTGTCATACACGGAGCTGAGGTAAACTTCCTCATTGTATGGATTGTTGTCTTGCAGCAATCCTGCGGGTTCATTGTTGGCAGAGACTACAAAACCCCGCGATGGATTCCGGGTCTGAGGAATGTCCTCATCAGGCACAAAGCTGCCGGTCCACTCACATTCTCCGGTGCCTGGAACAATGCCGATGGGCGCACAGTTTGGGCTCAAGTTCGCACGGATGGGAATATTGGTACGGGCTGAGTATCCATAATCCCCATCCACATTTGCAAACAGGAAGTTTTGACCGCCCACCTTAAAGGTACGAAGGGCCGCTTCAAAGTCGGTATATTGCCGGGCTTGTGCCATGCCCAAGAGCACTTCCATGGAGTTGACATTGCTAAAGCCAGTCCATGCCACCGAGAGGGTGACAGGAAGATCACCGGCCAGCTCGCGGGGCAAAACGGGTCCGTGAGGTGGCACCTTCTGCATCTCCACCAGCCGCTCTTCGCCTTGCTCTACAGGCTGTCCATCTTGCCGAACGAGGATCGTCTCTGTGCGCTTTTCGATGGGCACTTGTTGACCATTGATCACCGCATTATTGCCGACCACCCGCTCCTGGAAGATCTCATTCACATCTGCAAAGTTATTGGTCACAGCCCAGGCTGCATAACGGTTGTGTCCAAAGGCGACCAGCGGCACACCCGGGAAGTTATACCCCATCACATCCAATGATCCCCCTTGATCGAGTGAGTTCAGATGCGCCCGATAGTATGTAGCAGGCGCTTCCACGCCTTCATGGGTATCATTGGCAATCAGCGGTGCTCCATTGTAGGTGTGCTCCGGCCCAACCACCCAGTTGTTGGAACCCTGGAAGAGATCGCTGATCTGGCGCAGCTTGTCGAGGGTCTTCAAAAACTTCGCGCGACGCTCAGGAGTGAGCTCCCAGGGCTCCAGCGGTGCCGGTCCAAAACCAGGACTGACCGTCCGCGTTGAGCTCCCATAAAAGTTGGGCACAATCGCCGTCGGCTCAACAGGCTGAGGGCGAATCAGATCCGCTGCGACCGACGTTCCAATCGCTTGACTGACGAGTGAGACCGCCAGATCAATCTCAATGGAAGTCGAGAGATTGAAGATCAAGAGCTTGTCAATCATCAACGTATGGCGAGGATGCCAGGGCTCTGGGATATAACCCAGCGCCTCCACTTGAGGCGAGAGACTGGCGCCATTCGTATTGCTGAGGGCGTCGTCCAAGTATGCATTGGCACCTGCGGCATAGGCTTCCAGCAGCTCGGAGAGCTCGGGATCCGTCTCCTGTAGACTGTTCCAGATGGTTTCGGTCAGTGACTTAAAGTCGAGGGCGCGATAGAGCAGATCGACCTCATAATACCCTTCGCCCAAGAGCTCGGAGATGCGGCCACCAGCCACCCGCCGGTTGAAGTCCATGTGCCACATGCGATCCCGCGCATGCATATAACCTTGCGCCCACACCGCATCCGCATCCGTTGAGGCATAGATATGAGGCGTTCCCCAGGTATCAAGGCGTACTTCAATGGGCCCTTCGGGGGCATACTCCACCGGCGGAAAGGGAGTCGGCGCGGGCGTGGGCGTGTCGGGCGTCGCTGTGGGTGTCTCCGGCTGCTCCGTCGGTGTCAACGGAATGGCCGTGGGTGTGATGGGGGCTTCCGTGGGAGTTGCCACGGGGGTCGGAGTTTGCTCCGTCGGTGAGGGAGAGGGGGTGTCTTCCGTGGGCTCACTGGAACAGCCGGAAATGGCGGACAGAGCCCCCACCAAGAGCAGGAATCGAGACGTCTGCATGGAACCTCCATTGCGTGAAAATTCATGCACGGTCCGCAGCAGGTGATGGCAAGCCGGTCTCATCCTGCTGGTCAGAAGATGCATGGTTCCGCAGGATAACACCGCTGGAAGTGACTCGTCAGCTTTTTTTGAGGTAGCGTGCAGGTCCAAGAAGGTGTTAAACTTCTGAAAGTACAGGATTTCTTGCCAAGTTCTTACGTTCATGTTACCAATGAACATCGTCATTTTATGGCATGCGGCGTGTCAGAAGGAGCGGAAAATGCGGATGTGGCTGCACCAACATGCTATCGAGTCTCGACTTTACAGGCTTCTTTTCAGCCTCCTCTTTTTGTTGCCAGTATCCTACTGTCAAGCAGATGAGGCCCTCCCCTATGCGTGGACACCCGATCAGTTTCTGCCCTTTCCCTCGGATGTCTACACCGTCGAGGATCCCTCGACGCTCACCGGGAAGCGGGTGGTCCTGCCCGCCGAGCTGCTCACGGAGCCGTTCTACCAGTCCCTGCCGTTTGACGGACGCCAAGTGGTGGAGCGCATGCGGGAGCAGGATGGCTTTGCACCGGGTATTCCCCTGCTGCTGGCCCTTCCTACGCGACTGGATCCGTCAACCCTCTCCGACCTTGCCCCTCAGCCCGGGGCGCTGATTCAGCTCTTACACGCACGCACGGGTCGGCGCGTGCCCATTCGCGCAAAGGTTTTTGACAGACATGACACCGTTCCTGCCAGCTCAGTCCTGGTGATTCAGCCGATGGAACGCTTGGAGGACGAGCAGACCTATCTGGCGGTCCTTCCCGAGCCGATGGTGGACGTGAAGGGCCAGCCGATTGCCCCTCCCCCCCTCTTTCATCAGGCGCTGGTGGATCCGCTGGTACGCCTGCCCCAAGCGGCACGCTATCGTCCCTATATGCTCAACCTGGGCCGCCTGCTGCGTCAGCATGGATTTTCGGTGGAGCGTGTGTCGATGGCGTTTTCGTTTACCATCCAATCTGCGCAGACGTTTTATAAGCCGTTACAAGAACTTGACCACTTCATCGAGCAAAAAGCAAAAACGTTTCCCTACCGATTGACCACCCTTACACTGCAACGAAAGCTCTTTAAGGGCTCCAAACGAGCGGTCTATCGAGGCAGAGGGTCATTTGAGCTGCTGACCTTCATCGATCTTGACGGCAGGGTGCGGGAAGAGCCCTCGCTGCTGGAGGTGGAGCTCTTGGCTCAGCTCCCCGAACGTTGTCCAGCGGGGGGATGTCCGATGGCCATCTTTGGACATGGACTTGGTGCCACCAAAGAGACCATGTTTCAAATTGCAGATGCGTTTGCTGCGCAGGGCATTGCGACGGTAGGGGTGGCGGCACCGTGGCACGAGTTTATGTCTGCTCCCACGGTGAAATTGCTGGGGGTCAAACACAACATCAACCTGTTGCATGGTCTCTTTTTAGAACATATTCTGCGCAATGTGCAGCTCGTGGAGCTGATTAAGCAGGATCTCTCTCAGCGCGATATGTTGCCCGGCAAACAAGCGCATGAAAAAACAGCGATGCCCCTTAAGCTGAGAGCAGATCGGATCTTTTACATCGGCCAGTCGATGGGGGGCATTTGTGGAGTGGGGGTGACGGCGCTGGCACCGGATATCCGAGCGGCGGTTTTTGATGTGGCGGGGGGCTCTCTGGTGGACATGATCTTCGAGAGCTGGGTGGTCAAGGCCCTCGGGATGCCCATGCTGACCCTCGGCACCCTGAAGGGTTGGGAAAATCATCTGGCCATGGCACTCGGGATGTACCTCTTCAATGACATTGATCCGATTGGGTTTGCCCCCCACCTGACCTACGATCCGCTGCCAGGAGAGTCTGGTCGTTTGCTCAGCCAACAAGCAGGGGTTGGCGATGGTTTGGTGCCCAACTGGACCACCGATAAGCTGGCACGCGCCCTCGGTCTGAGGACCGTTCGCCCACGACACTATGCCCACCTCAAAGCGGATGAGCCGGATGGCCCCGGGCTTCGTTATTATTATCACCAGCGACACTGGTTCTTGGCACACTTAGAGCTGATGAATCCCCGCTCGTCACACGCGGCAGCTCGGTTTTTCCGCTGGTCGATGGAGCGGCTGGATCATCCTGAGCTGTACCTGCCCTCTGGTTCCCCCAGAATGGTGCGGGTGCCACTGCCGCTGCCGTAGAGATCTTGCCATCGGCTAATTACGCGATACCTCACCCACGGAGCGGTGTGCTCTGGACAAAATCGGCGACATCACGCTTTGCCCGCTGAGCATGCCTTCAACTTAGCCCTTTTACCCGCTCCAACGCAGCACGAACCTGCACGATTGCCATCGGAGCAAGCGGCTGTTCACCATATAAAACTGCGTAGTAGGCTTCTTCGACTGGAACTAGGCAAGCCGAAATTCCTAAGACCTTCTCGGCGCGTATGGCCCGCTCCAAGGGGGTCTCTGACGGAAGACGGGGGAGTCCGCGACGCTCCAAGAGCAGCTCCAAACGCGCCCGGAGCTGAAAAAACTGGAGCCCCTCACCGGAGCGCAGAGGAGGAGGCAGTTTTGCCAAACGTAGCCGTCTCCACACCATGAGCACCACCACCACCGTCAAGGCCAGCAACACCCACCACATGCGATTGAGGGGCGTGGAGCCATTTTCTAGCTGAGGCATATTCCAGCCCTCTTGAGAGCCAGTCATAGCACCCGCAGCCGACGAAAATTTCAGCACCAGCTCAATCTGAGTGCTCAGGTCGTAGTCGAGGACAAAGAAGTACCACTGCATCTCAAAGTAGTCGAGATAACTCTCAAGCTGACTGATAAAGCCACCACCTCTTGGTCGATTTTGCATCACGCCCAGGGAGGGAGTGGGATCAAAACGTACCCAGCCACTTTGTTCAAACCAGATCTCCGCCCATGAATGTGCGTCACTCTGTCGCACCAGGAAGTAGTCGCCGAGTGCATTGTAGTCACCCCCGAGGAAGCCATTCACCAGCCGAGCTGGAATTCCACGGGAGCGAGCGAGCACCACCAGGGCACTGGCGAAGTATTCACAGTGTCCCGCTTTGGTGCGAAACAGGAAGTCTTCAAGGGGGCTATCCCCTTCGTTTTGTGGGCTGAGGGTGTATCGGAAGTCCTTTTGCAGATGGTCCATCATCGCCTGAATCTGCTGATAGGTGGATGACTTACCTTCCGTCCAGCTTGCGGCCAAGGCTGCCACTTGTGGGCTCATGGGTGGCAGTTGCAGATACAGCTCGGCCAAGCGAGGGTCTATGGCATGGCCCTCCCCCTCCAACGCTCGAGGGGTCGGCTCGTCAAGGCGGGAGTACACCACGTAATCCAGGCGGGTATGACGAACTTCAGTCTGGAAGGAGTCCATATAGTCGCGGCGCACGCCCCGAACGCTGGTCTGAATGCCCACCACGTCGGGAACGGTAAACATAACCCCCACTTCCAAGGGCTCAACCGTATAGTGCTGACGCAGAGTTGCCCCACGTGGCATGCCAGCTCGATCAAAAGCAGTGCTCCCGAGCGCCACCCCCCCCCCTGGACCTCCCCCAAACGGTGTGATGATCGAACGGTACAGCTCGCTGACCTTCATGCTGCGATGCCAAGAGGCTCCGTCAAAGGTGTCGAGGGCCTGACCGCGCCAGTAGGGTTCAGGAGGGAGGCGCTCCGTCATGCCTTTCACCCGCACGCGCATGACCCGTCCTTGTCCTGCAAGGATTTCGCCCACTTCACCCAGGGCGACTTGCTCAGAAAAACCCGCCACCCGGACAGAGGGCCCTGTGGAGCGCTGGAGGATGCCCAGCTCCAGACGTGGCAAGATCAGAAAGATACTCAGGGTAAGTCCAAGCATGAGCAGACTCAGGAACGCGGAGAGGGCCAAATATCGCCCGCGAAGGATGGGCGCGGCCTGCTCCAAACGTAAGGGCATATGAGCGTCGGCGTTCACTTGATGGGCTTGGCTCTCCACCCCCCTGCGCAGCTCCAGCAGGGCCAGTGCCCAAGCTCCCGCCAAGAGATACATGGCCAAAAGAAAGGCAAAGAGAGGACTTATAGTCAGCAGGCATCCCAGCAGGATTTGAAGGAAGGCCAGGAGCAAGATATACGTATAGTCACGGGTGGTTTTGCGGACGTAGAGACGATTGACCTGCAAAAAGATCAGAAGCTGACGGGCGACCAGGAGACCGTTGGCTTCTCCGATCCAGAACACGGCTAAGGCGTAGACCAAAAAGGCGAGGGTCAGCAGGCGCCATGTATTCTCGGAGGGGCCCTGATGACGGAGGTGTGTCAGGCCAAGAGGCCATCCAAGCAGGGCAATCCCCATCCAGAAGAGGTCCAAGTCCCCCGGCAAGAGCAGGGCCAAAAAGCCCAGGCCGGAGACCAACGCCACCAGCAGCTCCTGAGCCCGCAGCACGGTAAAGGCAGGGTTGAGACGGTTCATCGGAAGTCCACCTGAACGTGATGTTCGCCGATGCGCATCAAGACGAGGCCGACTCCAGGCTGTCGAGGGTTGCGGCTGGGTATCTCCACCGCTTCCGCCGCTCTGGGTGCTAAGGCCAAGCCATATAACATGCGCCGACGCTGGGTTTCACCAGAACCAAAGGCAATGGAAAGCCCCGGAAGCTCCAGGGTGACTTCATATCCCTGGCTCAAATAGGCCGCTGCAAAGGAGGCCAGCTTCCGAATACCCTCTTCGTACCGCTCTTCTAGGGGCAACGGGGTGGTGAGCTCCAGGCGGAGCTGCAACCGCCGCCGCTGTAGTGCGGCTTGCTCGCGCACGAGCATGCGCCCTCGACGGGCAGAAGAGCGCCAGTGAATCAGGCGAGGATCTTCTCCGGCTTGGTAGGGACGAAGACCCAGAAACTCATCTCCCTGTCCAGGTCTGGGCTGCACGTCGGTGCCCTCTTGACGACTGGCCAGCCCCACTGGAAGTATAACGTCCTCCAGATTTGGCAATACAATCACTTCGTCCGACAGTCGCCAGGTATAGGTACGCCGGAAAAGTCCAAAGGGAAACACGGTAGAGCAACGTACATGGGTCAACTGGAAACGACCACGATGCTCAAAGTGGTAAAGTGTGGCCTGTTCGTTACGCTGGCCCGGTTCGACCAAGGGAAAAAATGCCGGCACGCCGTCCACCGCATCGCCCCACAGCTCTTCGACCCAGATGCCGACCGCAGGCACAACACGACGATTGTTCTGCAAAACCCATATAAACCATGCATCTTCGGTGGCCACCACTTCCGTCGGCACACGCCGCTTCACGCTGAGGTTCCGCAACGAGAGCTCAGAGAGCACCCCCGAGAGGCTCAGCAGGCTCAGCATCATGCCCAAGACCAGGTACAGCAGGTTGTTGCCCGTGTTGAGCGCTGCAAAGCCAATGGCAAAAGTTAAGCCCAAAAATGACAAGCCCAGGGGGGTCGGACGAATGCGCAGCTTCGGACGAAATCGCTCGAGCAGCTCGTCGAGCCAAGGACGCCAGAAAGGTATTGAAGGTGGCATGTCACGCCCGCCTCCTGGCTCAAGCTGCGTCAGAAGTCCACGCACCTGCGCATCAGGAGCCGACAGGACAGAGGATTCAGAGGCCGTGCGCGTGCTCGCCTCTGCTCGGGAGGGCACTTCAGCAGAGGCCTGCACGACACCCTCCGCTGTCTCGGGAGCTGGCGAGGCGGACGAAGGCGGAGCGGGAGGGGCAGTATTCAGACAAACCTCCGCTCAGACAGGTACGGGGACACGCTCAAGGAGCTCCCGCATGATGCGAGTAGACTCTTCAGCCGGAACCGAGAGCCCCACCAGCTCCACCGGGATCAAGCGGTGGGAGAGCACCTGAATGGCGAGGCGCTTCACGTCGTCGGGGGTCACAAAGGAGCGCCCTTCCAGGAGCGCACGCGCTTGAGAGGCACGAAAGAGCTGCTGAGCGCCCCGTGGACTGACGCCAAGCGCCAGCCGAGACTGTTCCCGGGTCTGGCGGACAATGGCCAGAAGGTAATCTTCAACCAGCGGAGAACAGGTCACTTGAGGGACTAAGTTTTGCAGGGCCGTCACTTCATCGGGAGAAAGCAGCGGGGGAATGGTGCCCGGACTGAGCCGCTGCACACCCCGCAAGATCAGACGCTCGGCATCTCGCTCGGGATATCCAACACGCAGACGCATCATAAAACGATCAAGCTGACTCTCAGGCAGCGGATAAGTCCCGTGATGCTCGATGGGATTTTGTGTGGCAATCACCATAAAGGGCTCTGGCAAGACATGGGTGATGCCATCCACCGACACCCTCCCCTCACTCATGGCCTCTAAGAGACAACTCTGGGTCTTGGGTGTGGTACGGTTGAGCTCGTCGGCCAGCACAATGTGATGAAAAACAGGGCCCGGACGAAACTCAAAGCAGGCATGACGCTGATCAAACAGGGAGGATCCCACGATATCGGCAGGCAGGAGATCGCTTGTAAACTGAACGCGGGCAAAGGAACAGCCGAGGGCGCCAGCAAGGGCCAAGCCGAGGGTTGTCTTGCCCACGCCTGGAACATCTTCGATCAGGAGATGACCACGGGCCAATAAGGTGATGAGCGCACACTGCACGACCTCCGGCTTTCCCTGCAACGAGAGGCTTAGGCGCTCCTCTAGGGCACGGAGCCGCTGTCGCACGGGGGCTGACAGCCCTTCCGCCAAGGTTTTGGGGGCTAAGGGAGGCCATCCCTCCACCCGCTTCTCTGCACCTGCCAGGACTCGCTCACTCATCACACACCTTGTAGCCGCTGACGTCGTAAGAAAATGTACAACCGGGTCGGATGGTGGGATCTTCCGACTCGAGCACCCGAATGCGCTCAAAACCCGACCAAATCAACGTGCCCGAGCGTGGATTGGGCTGAAGGCTGGCTTCCCCTTCGAGCTCCCACACGATCTTTCCCTCGGGTCGGTCGGTAGAGACGCGGGTGTCCGAAAGATACTGAATCGAATCGGCCACATCCACACTCTCGGGCTCGTCCTGATAGCTGCCTTCTGCCAGCCGAACCCCTTCAACGTAGAGGAGAAATGTTCCGCCAGCTTCAGGAAACTCGAGGGTATAGGCGTATAACTCCGGAGGCCAGTAACCGCTGTTGAGATCCACGCAGCTCGTGCCATAGGTGCTCGGCGTGAGGGTCAAGCGCCAAGCACCAGCGGCGTTGCCCGTCCCATAAGGCCAGTCGGCTGTGACCAAAGGGGCGGTCGCAGAAGACCCCACAAAGGATCCGTCACACTCAGCATCACAGCCAGTTAAGATGTGCGCAATCAGGACTAAACAGCGCACATCAGCAAATCCACGAAAAAAAAACCGAGGTTGCCCTGTCTTGCCATGAGCTGCTTTTTTCACCACTGCTCCGCATCCGCAAGATTTTCCGCACGCCATCCGCCCGCAACATCTGAAGACCCAACCCTGGGAGTGGCGCTCATCCCCTGCACACGGCACCTGCTGGCTCACAGGCGCATGCGGCACCTGCTGGCTCACAGGCGCATGCTGCACCTGGGTCATCCACACCCGTGAAGAAGATAAACGTGTACGGTGCGATTGTCCAGGAAAAGAGGGCAGGATCTCCAGCAGGATCACCTTGACAGCCTCCCGCTAGGACGGCTATCCTACTTCCTTTTTTGAGTTTTAAGGTTCAGCTTTAAGGACTGCCGATGGCGGCATCAAGCTGAGCTTCATCCGGTTCGTCCACCCGGCGCCCCAGACGTGCCAGCCCACTCCGGGCGCTTGGCAAGCTCTTTCACCGGCGGGCGGACCATGTCACGAGCAGGGAAATCGAAGCCCCTGCCTCAAGCCACGAGGTTAGCATGCACCACGTCGTCAGCCCAGCCGAAGCCCGAGCGGTCATCGGTAAACACATGATCGTCCGTGACAATTTTGATTTTGTCATGGATCTGGAAAAGAGCCACGGATCTTATATTGTGGATGCTCGAGAGTCGGTTACAGACAGCCACGGCAATACACGCACGCTCTCGATGAAGGAGCGGACGTACCTGGATTTTTATACCCAGTTTGCCGCTTGGCCGATCTCCTATAATCACCCTCGCTTGGCTCAAGATGAAGACTTCCACAAGGCGTTGATTCGGGCTTCACTCCATAAGATCGCCAATTCAGACATCATGACGGTCGAAAAGGCAACGTTTGTGCAGCGCATGGGTGAGGTGGCCATTCATGACGGGCTGGACTACCTGTTTTTGATCTCGGGCGGGGCTCTGGCGGTCGAAAATGCACTCAAAGCCGCGTTTGACTGGAAGATCCGCATCAACTTCCAGAAGGGCATTCTGAAACCCGAGTCGGAATACAGCGTGATTCACTTCCGCCACGCCTTTCACGGGCGCACCGGCTACACGATGTCCATGACCAACACCGATCCCGATAAGGTCCGGTTTTTCCCCAAGTTTGAGCACTGGCCACGTATCTCGTCTCCCGCCATGCGGTTCCCGCTGGAGCAACACCTGGCGGAGGTTGAGCAGCTTGAGGCTCAAGCACTCGCCGAAATCCGAGCGGCTCTGCAACGAAACTCCAACACGGTGGCGGCCATCATTTTAGAGACGGTGCAAGCGGAAGGTGGCGACCGGCACTTCCGGCCCGAGTTCTTCAAGGCCCTGCGCACGCTGACGCAAGAGCACGACATTCTGCTGATCCTAGACGAAGTTCAGGCCGGGTGTGGTCTTACGGGCAAGTTCTGGGCCTATCAACACATGGGGATTGTGCCAGACATGATCTCGTTTGGCAAAAAGATGCAGGTCTGCGGAGTGCTGGCGCGGAAGGCCACATTCTCTCGGGTGCAGGACAATTGTTTCACGTTGGCAGGCCGAATTAACTCTACGTGGGGCGCAGATCTGAGCGACATGGTGCGGGCCACTCGCTTGCTTGAGATCATTCGGGATGAGCAGCTCGTGGATAACGCCGCCACTCAGGGACAGTATATCCTCAAGCACCTGCGTAAGCTGGAGGCGGAACACGACGGGCTCATCACCAACACACGCGGGCTGGGGCTGATGGCGGCCTTTGATTTCCATGATCCGGCAAAACGTACCGCGTTCGTGAATGAGATGAAGAAGCACCAAGTGTTGACGCTGACGTGTGGAACACACACAATCCGGCTTCGTCCGCTGCTGGATGTGCAGCAAGCCCACATTGACGAATATATGGCAGCAGCCGATGCGTCGCTGAAGTCGCTGCATCATCGCTGAGCCCCTCCTTTGAGCTAGGAACCCTCGGAAGTGCCTCTTGCGCTCCGATCTGAAAGGAATTGAGACCATGAAGAAGTATGATGGTTTGGATGTGTTCAACTTGGACAGCCTGCTGACGGATGAGGAGCTGGCGGTTCGACAGGCCGTGCGTGACTGGGTGGAAGCCCGTTTCCTGCCGGTGGTTGCGGAACACCATCGGGCAGGCACTTTCCCCATGCACTTGGTGCCGGAGATCGCCGAGCTCGGCTGTTTTGGAGCCAACATTCAAGGTTATGGATGTGCGGGGCTCAACAATGTCGCTTATGGTCTGATGTTGCAGGAGCTCGAGCGCGGTGACTCGGGCCTGCGCTCGTTTTGCTCGGTGCAGAGCTCGTTGGTGATGCATCCCATTCTGGAGTACGGCAGCGAGGAGCAGAAGGACTATTGGCTGCCCCGCTTGGCGTCCGGCAAGGCCATTGGATGTTTTGGGCTCACGGAGCCGGATTTTGGCTCCAACCCCGGGGGCATGAAGACCCGCGCGCGACGTGATGGTGATGATTATATCCTGAACGGCGCGAAGATGTGGATCAC
>JBJTQF010000207.1:0-11270 GCA_046075485.1 Myxococcota bacterium
GTTCGTATGCCGCGCCGTTTGCCGCGCCGTTTGCCGCGCCGAACTAAACCATCGTAAGCAGGACCGTCTCCCGGGAGCTGGGGCGAGGCATGCCCTCACCACACCCTGCGCCCCCAGCGTATCAACCCCTCGCAGGCTCCCCACCACACGCTCTCCCTAAACCCGTTGACATGCGCACATTCCTGGACTAAGAATCCCCTCCAAAGCAGACGGTTGATGTAACCCCGCTCGGGAAACACCCCCAGGAGAAGATTGCATGGAAAAGCTCAAAATCGGCATCATCGGCGCAGGACAAATGGGCGGCGGCATCGCTCAGGTTGCCGCTCAAGCAGGGCACCAGGTCATCGTCCAGGATATCACCCAAGAAGCCGCCCTCAAAGGTGTCGCCAAGATTGCCAAAGGACTCGACCGCATCATCGCCAAAGGCAAAATGACCGAAGCCGACCGCGACGCACTGATGGCACGCATCTCCACCACCGGAGATCTCGCCGGACTCGCCCAGGCCGACGTCGTCATCGAAGCGGCCACCGAAAATGAAGCCCTCAAGCTCGAGATCTTCCGCAAGCTCGACGCCCTGTGCAAACCCGAAGCCATCTTGGCCAGCAACACCTCCTCCATCTCGATCACCCTCTTGGGGAGCGTCACCAAACGCCCCAGCCAAGTGGTGGGCATGCACTTCATGAACCCCGTCCCCGTCATGCAGCTCGTCGAGCTGATCCGAGGACTGGCCACCTCCGACGCCACCTACCAAACCGTCGATGCCCTTGCCAAAGATCTCGGCAAGACCACCGTGCAAGCACAGGACTTCCCCGGCTTCATCGTCAACCGCATCCTCATGCCCATGATCAATGAAGCCGTCTACGCCCTCTACGAAGGTGTCGCCGGAGTCGAAGACATCGACGCCGCCATGAAGCTCGGCACCAACCAGCCGATGGGGCCCCTCACCCTCGCCGACTTCATCGGGCTCGATACCTGCCTGGCCATCATGAACGTCCTCCACGAAGGACTGGGCGACACCAAGTATCGCCCCTGCCCCTTGCTCAAAAAATATGTCACCGCTGGCTGGTTAGGCCGTAAGTCCGGGCGAGGTTTCTACACCTATTAATACGTCTGTCTGCGTGGGCCTCCCGGTTTGCCCTCCTCAGCCGTCGGCAATGCCTACCACACCCGCCTACGTAGCACGATTTCCGGCACCCCTCAGCACCACGAGGCCAAGAGGCACAGCCCGCTGCACCTCTTCTGGGCATTTCCGCCCAAGCCTCTGCTTGAGCCCTGTTCCTTCCAACTTGGCCCCATGACGTTCACTCAGAGGAGAATTCCATGCAGTTTGAGCATCTGCTCTTTGAGCAACAAGGCCCCATCGCCATCGTCACCCTCAACCGTCCAGCCGCCCTCAACGCACTCAACCGCGCCACCTTGCGGGAGCTCGATCAGGTGCTCGAGCATGTTGAAGGCACGCCCTCCATCGTCAGTCTAATCATCACCGGAGCAGGCCCCAAGAGCTTCGTCGCTGGCGCAGATATCAGTGAGATGCAGAACATGGACGCTGCACAAGCCCTCGGCTTTGCTCAGCTCGGCATCGCCGTCGGCAACCGCATGCGGAGCCTTCAAGCGGTGATCATCGCCGCCGTCAACGGCTTCGCCCTCGGCGGAGGCTGTGAGCTGGCCCTGGCCTGCGACATCATCTTGGCCTCCGACAACGCCAAATTTGGCCAGCCCGAAGTCAACTTGGGTGTCATTCCCGGCTTTGGAGGCACTCAACGCCTCGCCCGTCGAGTGGGTCCGATGTGGGCCAAACACCTGATCCTCAGCGCCGAGATCATCGGAGCAGAAGAAGCCGCCCGGTTGGGATTGGTCACCCGCGTTTATCCTCAAGCACAGCTCTTGGCAGAAGCCAAGAAGTTGGCCTCCACCATCGCCGGCAAAGGCCCTGTCGCCGTGCGCCGCGCCAAAGAGGTCATCGACAACGGCCTCGACGTGCCACTGTCCGAGGGCTTGGCCCTGGAATCCGAAGCCTTCGCTGCCTGTTTTGACACCGCCGACCAAAAAGAAGGCATGACCGCCTTTTTAGCAAAACGTCCTGCTCAGTTTAAAGGAGTGTAAACATGGAAAGATGGAGACAGAAGCTCGTGGGAGCCGTCGTCGGCCTGAGCCTCATGGTGGGAGGTCACATCCTGCTGAGCAACCAAGAGATCGCTCAAGCCTCCACCACTGCACCGGTGAAGTGGGAGTATCTCATCAAGAGTGGGCAGGAGCTGACGGCTTCTGATCAGTTCATCGGCAACCCAGACGCTGATGCCAATCTGCTCAAGAATCTCAACCGCATCGGGGAGGAAGGCTGGGAGCTGGTCTCCATGAATGGTCCGGGGGGCGCTTACTTTGTCTTCAAGCGGAAGAAGTAGCTTATCCTTCATCTGAAAAGCTCGGATCGAACTGCGTGCGGGCCTGGAGCAGCTTGTTCCGGTGCCCCATGTCCTCCTCGTGGAGCTGCGCGAAGAGCTCCCCTTCCTCCGAACGCCCCGCAAACTCGAGACTGCGCGCTTGAATCTCCAGCGAGCGCCCTTCGATCTCGTGGGCGAGCAAAAAAGCCTCCGAGACCGTGGGATGCCAGCCCCCTTTGAGCCGCTCGGAGATCGCGTTGAGGTACTCCGTCGCTTGGTCGATCTCTAATCGCCAGATGGCGAGTCGCTCTCGATCCAGTTGCAGGTGTTTAACCATCACCTTTTGCATGTTGATCAGCAGGGAGTGATAGCGTTCGGCTTCTGCAAACAGCATCCAGAAGTGCGACAGCCGCAGATCCGAGAAAAAGCAGCAGGCCAGCATGTCGTAGATGGCCGCCACCTGAAGCTCGATTTGGCTTGAGCGATGCATCAGCTCGGCGAGTGTGCGTTCCATAACCATTCCTCAGTCGCTGGGTGGGCGAGGCTCCACAAGGTGAATCGTCCGGCGTCGGGAGCCTGCTTTTTTCTCACGATTAAGACATCAGTATCCAGTATATCATTCTCAGGATAAAGTCTCGAGCTGCTCGTGGGACAGATTTGGTAGCTCAATCCGCACATTTGTTAGGGATGGCCTCAATCCGTGCTCAGGAGTTCCTGCGGCTCCGCGTGCTCGAGCTCGATGCGGAGCACATCTTGTAAGGGCACTGCCACCACCGCGCCGGTGTACGGTTTACGCCCGGTGAGCACTTTACGACCAATACCCAGCCGGATGCCGGGGTAGAGCTCCTTAAAGAGTGTGTACTCACCCCGTGCCAGCTCCGCATGGCCACTCTCGAGCGAACCAAAGTAGAGGGTGGGCACGACCACCCGCTGCACATCACCGTCGCGATAGGTCAAGGTGGCTTCTGTAAACTCAGAGGTCAACCCGAGCTCCACCTGCGCCAGCGTGTCAAAGGGAATAAAGGACAGGAGACCTCCCGAGATCACCTCCAAGTGAGGTCCGAGGGTATCATCACCATCCCGGGGAGCCACCATCGTCAGCGGCGGCTGCTTCCGAAAAAAGAGCTTGAGCTTGAGAGCTGAGCGTGCCAACCATTGAGGCTGGAGCCCTTGCAACACCTGCCTTGCCTCCTCAAGCTGCACCTGAGAGCGCTCGAGCTGCTCCGCCTGCTCCTGTGCCACCCGTCGAGGCACCGGAATCACCGCCGTCGAAGCCTGGAGCCGATCATAGATGGAAGTCTCGACCTCCATCTCCTCGAGCCGAGCCAGCTCCGCGCGCATGAGAGGGGTGAGCCCTGCCGCCAAGAGCTGATGGAGCCATGCCAGCTTCAGGCCCTCGTCTTGAGGCGCTTGACGCTGGCGCTGAGCGAGCTGTACCCGCTTTCCTTCATCGGAGGTCCAATATTGGCGACGACACAGCTCAAAAAAACCCAGCCGACAGAGGTAAAAGTCGGGCTTCAGCTCCAGCGAGAGGGCGTAGCTGCGTTTGGCTTCTTCAAACTTGCCCCGCTGAGCGAGCACGCGGCCCAAGTGGTAATTGGCTTTGCTGGAAGGCCCGCCCATGCGCACGACCTGGCGGAACATCCACTCGGAGGCCCGCAGGAATCCTCTTCGTTCATATTCTTGGCCCACAGCCGAGAGCCACTCAAGTGCGGCGGGAGAGCGCGAGACAAATAGACCGAGCACCTGCTCAAGCATGCAAAATATTCCCATTCAGACAGCGGTTTTAGGGTGGCGTATTGTAGCCACAAGCGGATCGGCCTGCCACTATGAATCGTGTGGAATCTGCGCTCGACCGGCGGCGGGTGAGGGGCGCCGTTGTGGCATCTGGAGGGTTCAGCGGAACTGTCTTATCCGAATAGTACGGCTTTGAACAGTATGGCTCGATTTTCATGGTTTAAACGGAGTTGAAGGATGGCCATGCACATGGGATTCACCAAAAAATAGAGCAGCCCCTAAAAAAGTGCTCATGTTCTGACAGATGCAGCCGATTAACAGGTGACACGGGACATCACGCTCGTGGGTAGTCCACGCCGCAGATGTGAGCAATCGTCAGGGCACTACGTTTTAACGGGGAGGAGACCATGATCGCACCCTTCATCATCGAAGATCTGGAACGAGACCGTCGTCGTTCGGAATGGCAGCCTCAACCACTTTACATTGAAGCACCTCGCCCATATGCTTCCTATCGGCACGAGCAAGAGAAAGAACCAGAACCACCGCAGGAACGGGTGATCATCATCGACTATCGGGGTGAAGTGAGCTGAGAAGCGCATAAGCTTTTAGCTGATGCGTGTCACGGCGTGTCACGGTCCCTCCGCCGTTCCGACGCCGTACCGCGTGTGCGTTGACGTCCCTGCCTGGATCTGTTAGCCTGCCAGCGTTCTCACGCTTGAGCGCCACATGCGCGTGTACGCGCGGGCTTGTCCGCGTGTACCCTCTACAAGCTCCTCTTGCAGCTCGCAGGATGACGACCATGCCTCGTTTTCAACTGTTCCGCCCTTCCCGTGCCCTGCTTGGGCTCACCCTGCTCCTTTTGACCGCCTGCGCAGGCCCACGCTCTGAAGTGGAAGTCTTCCACCTTCGAGATATGGTCAAAGAAGGCCGGACTGAATACCTCGCCGAGCTCATCAACGCCTTGGGCAGCTCGAGCGAAGAAGTACGCAGTGCCGCCATCAACTCCTTGGCGGAGCTGGGTGAAGCCGCTGAGCCGCGTCTCAAACAGACCATTCGGGAGCAGTCGATTCTCTCGGGACCGGCACTCCTGGCACTTGGCAAAGCGGGCAACCCCGAAAGTTTGGGGGTCATTCGTGAATATCGTGAGCATCCCAGCTTAGGCGCTCCGGCCCAAGAAGCGGAACGCGCCATCGAGCGTAAGCTCTTTACCCAGGTGCAGGCCGGTGATCTGGAAGCCATGGAAGCCTTCCTCGATGCCTTCCCAGACTCCGGCCGCAACGACCAGATCCGACGTACCCGAAAAGCGCGTCTGGCCAAAAATGCTTATGAACAGGTCTCTCGAAACCCCACCCCGGAGACCCTCGAGGCTTTTCTCAACGAATATCCTGAAGCCGAAGACGCTCCGATTGCCCGCGTCACCCTCTCCCGGCTGCTGATCAAAGACGCCCTGGGAGCCCTCGAGCTCGAGCGGTTTGATCACTGTCGCGCCTTACTCAAACGGGCCGTCGAAGTCGATCCCCGCCGTGAAGTCGAAGTGCAGCGGCTGCTGGCCCTGTCCTCTCTGAATGAAGGGCGTAAGCTGAAGGCCAACAACCAAGAAGAAGCCGCCCTCAAAGCACTCGAAGAAGCCAGCAAACATCCCGAGCAGCGTCTGGAGGCCGAACGTCTGCGAGCCGACATCCTGATGAGTCAGGGGCGCGCCAGATTCCAGGCAGGCAAGATTCGAGAAGGCGTGGAGCTGGTGGAGCTGGCCGGTGCCCTCGACCCCGCCCGGCGCTCTGAAGCCATCGGCATCAAAGCCACCCTCTCGAGCGAGTATCAGGCGCGCCTGACGGCCACCGATACCGCCACCCGCCGCTTGGCCTTGATGGGGCTCTTGACCCTCGGAGACGAGGCGGTCAAGCCAATGGAGCTGCATCTTGGCAATCTTTTCTTGAAAAAAGATTACGCCAAGGTCGATGAAGTGGTGGTAGCCCTCTCCGAAGTACGCCGTGCCACCCCCGCTGGTGGGCGCAATCCGGGCGCAGATCGTGTCACCGAGATGTTGGTGGAGTACCTGCGCACCGCCCTGGTCGCCTCGAGCGCTGAGGTGACCCGCCTCTTTTCGGCACCCGATTTTATGTCTCTGTGGAAAACGAGCCTCAATCCGCTCGATCCCCGAGAATATCCCTTGGTGTTTAAGGTGGACGAGCTGGCCTCTCGGCACTTGGGGTTGTCTCGCATCGGGCTGACCGTCAAAGCCCTCTTGGGAGACAGTGGGGTGGAGGTGGTCAAAGGCACGCTGCTCAAGGAAGAGGAGCTTCGGCAGCGCATCATGCAGGGTCAGCTTGGGCAGGATCCCAGCTTGCCGTTGCTCACGCGCGTGCAGTTGGCCGCCCGGATTGCCAGTGCTTATGCCGAGCTGCGCCGCACCGCTGAAAAACAGCCCGCACTCTTCATAGAGTATGCGGTCGGGCTGATGGTGCCGCCGGTCTCGGCCTCCGACTGGCTGGTGGTCTCCGAAGGGTTTAAGCGGCTGGCGGATGCGGCTGCCGCTGGCACGCGCCTTCCCACTTACCAGCTCGGTGGAGGGCTTCGTAACGACCGCACCTCTTTGGTCAGCTTGGACTTCGATCAGCGCTCCTTGACCCTTCAAGTGACCGATCCAGTGGTGGGGCAGCTTGCCGCCGGGACGCCCGAAGTGAGAGCCGAAGCCACTCAGCGCACCCTGGCACTGCTTCTCAACGTCGCCCGTTCGGCTTTTAGTCTCTATGCCAGCATCGAACGTCTGACTGTGATGTTGGGGACTGCGGAGATCTCGAGTGATACCGGCCAAGTGCTCAAGGGAGGACGCTTCGATCCCGAGACCCGTATGCTGCTGAGCCAGAAGAACTACGTTAAGCTCGACTGGGAAAAGCTGCGGGTTCTCAATGGAAGTTATGGACCCAACGAAGCGGCTGGTATTGATCTTCAGTGGACCCGCTGGGGGAAATGAGGGGTGAGACGTCTGGGGTCCGGTTGGATGGGATGAGCATGACAGAACATGCTCAGATGAGGGTGCGTTCTGTCGCCGCTCGCTGATAGACGGAAGGCTCCACCAGCTCCAGCGGAACATCTGAAGGCAGAGCCGTCTCGGTCTGACTGATCATGAGATAACCACCGGGGCGGAGCTGATGAGCCAATCGCATCAGCAGCTTGACCCGATCCAATTGGTTAAAATAGATCAATACATTCCGGCACATGATCAGATCAAACTGTCCTTTCATGGGCCAGGGGCCGTGTAGGTTCAGACACGCGAAATGGACCTTTGAGCGAAGCTGATCCGCGATGGTCATCAGCTTTCGATCCGACGACATCTTCAGGTATCGCTGTTGAAAGTGTGGGGGAATGCGTGTACACGCATCCGCTGGATACAGTGCATGCCCGGCATCATCCACCACCCGCTGAGAGATATCCGTCCCCAAGATGGCCGCATTTGCCATACGCTCCGCCTGAAGCCCAGAATCCAACACCATCGCCAAGGACCACGCCTCCTCCCCCGTCGAGCTGGCCGCACTCCAGAATCGCAGCGGATGACGTGTCTGAGAGAGCTGAGGCAGCATCACCTCTTTCACAAACTCATAATGCCGTGGTTCTCGAAAGAACTTGGTCTCATGTGTGGTCAGTGCATCGACGAATGCCTCAAGCTCTTCGGGATCCTTCTCCCTTTGAAGTGTCATCAGGTAGTCGTGGAAGGAGCGTGCCCCCGACAGACGCACCAGCTTCATCAGCCGCTGCTCGACCATCACTTGATGAGAAGGCAGCAGGTCCACCCGGGCAAGCTGAAAGATCAGGTGACGAATGAGCTGAAACGTCTCCTGCAAAAGACGGGTGTGGTTCTGAGCAGACGATGTATGAACAGAGTACTGCTGGTTCATGGTGAGAGCCCCTTTCCTGGTACGTCGTCTCAAGTCCTCAGAACTTGGACATGCCAATCAACCCTGGTCTGGTATACGAATGAGAAGGTGGCACTCTGGGTCTGTTCTTGTGAAGAGCCGCTAGAGCCCGGAGTGCGTGTGGTGCCTACCTCCTTAAATACGGTCATTTTCATCGATTTATTGACATCTTATTCATTTGACATCTTATTCATTTGACATTGAATATATTTCAGGTCATTGCACAGCTAAGTATCCATAATAAATGAAGTATTACCATGAATGATATATTGTCTTTTGTTTGGTTTTTGCTTATGGCAAGCGACAGGACATGTCTCATGATCCGCATCGGTGTGGGCATAGATTCTGGATCTAAGCCAGCCTGAGAGACGACAGAGTACGACCGCTAAGACACGTGTCCTCGACGGGTGGATCTCTTCTAAAGCGGGTGGGGTTTTGAGAGGGAATAGGCGGAGAAAGGCGGGTGGGCAGCAGAGGATTCGCTTCAGAAGTGAGACATGGGATCTTTCCCATCCGAGTCAAAGGGGATGAAGCTCTCCAAGTCGGAGCCCGCATTGTTGACGTGAGCAGAGGTCATGCGCATGCGAGCGGGGCGAGCTCCTGCGCGCTTGTTCATGGGATCTCGCTGAGAAGACTTGCCAGGTGCGCGAGAGGCACCACTCTGATTGGCAAGACGCTCCGAGAGGGCAAACTGCTCAGCCAAGTCACAGAGCCGATCCGCTTGACCCCGCAAGTCCTCCGCATTTCCAGCCGCTTGTTCTGCTGTGGCTGCGTTCTGCTGCGTCACCGCATTCATCTCATTGGCGGCCACCACAATCTGCACGATGCCTCGGCTCTGCTGCTCGGCGGAGGTGGCGATTTCAGCCATGACCGTGCCGACTCGTTCCACCTGCTTGTTGATGTCCAGTAGCTGGCTGAGCACTTCCCGGTTGAGCTGAACCCCGTCATGGGTTTTCGCACTGGCCTGCTCGATGAGGGTGGCGGTGGTACGAGCGGCTTCGGCGCTGCGAACCGCCAAGTGCCGCACTTCTTCGGCCACCACTGCAAATCCCTTCCCGGCTTCTCCGGCCCGTGCGGCTTCTACTGCCGCGTTGAGGGCCAAGAGGTTGGTCTGGAAGGCAATCTCGTCGATGGTACGTACAATGCGGGCCGTCTCATCCGCAGAGCGTGCGATATCGTCCATCGCTTTGCTCAGCCGTTCCATGCTTTGAGCGCCCTTGTGGGCACTTTCACGGGCTTCACGTGCAACACCTCGCATCTCACCGGCGGCGGTGGCGGTACGTTTGCTGACGCCCTCCACTTCTTTCAGGCTGGCATGGATTTCCTGAAGAGACGCTGCCTGTTCGGAGGTCGCTTGTGCCAATGTCTGGCTGCCCTGACTGATGTCATCGGCAGTGGTGGAGACTCGATTGGCGCTGGTTCTGACCTCAGACATGCTATGCTCGAGCTGCTCCAGTGCTTGGTTGAGTCCTTCTTTGATGCGGTCATAGATGCCCTGATATTGGCCTTTCATGCGCACATGGAGATCCCGCTGAGCGACCTTCTCCAGCGTTCGGTCGGCCTCAGAGATGGGGGCTTCCACGGTTGCCAGAAGCTGGTTGATGGCTTCCATCAGGTTACGATAGCCTCCTTCGAGCTGTGAGACATCCCCTCGCACGTCCAGCTTGCCTTCTTTGGCGCAATGGAGCATATGCTGCATCTGAGTGGTGACCCGGCTCAAGGTATCGGTCATGGCGCGGAATGCCTCGGCCAGCTCCCCCGTTTCATCGTTGGATTGATGCTCAATCTCAGAGTCAAAGCGGCCTTGAGCGATGTAACGCGCGGCTTCCACCATCGCCGAGAGGGGCCGACTGATGCGGCGAGCATAAGTCAGACCCAAGGAGACCACAAAGAGGCACGAGACGAAGATGGTGGCCAACACTTCCCATCCGACTTTGGTGGTGGTCGCGGTGGCAACACTGGCGGGCACTCGAATCAGCGTGGCCCACTGCATGCCTGGGAATCCGAGCGCTCCGCGTGAGGGCGCAAAGCTGACGGCGTAACGACCGCTCCCATCTGGATCCTCGTACAGACCTGTACCACTCTCGCCCTGCATGGCGCGCTGGAGCGGTTCATAGGTATTCCGAATATTGCTGACAGATGGCGACTTAGGATCGCTATCCTCGAGCTGCTTGGAGATGATGTTCCCGGAGCTTGTCACCAGAAAGATATCATGGGGGGGGCCTCCTGCGGACTTGAGCGACTGATAGGCACCCGTCACCAAGAGGTTCACCAGATCCACCGACATCCGATTGTTCCACACCCCGATCACTTGACCATTCTCAATGACCGGTGCCGAAAATCCCATCACCATCCCAGAGGAGCCCGGATAGAGCTTCCGAACGATCTCATCGGGATAGAAGTCTTCTACATAAGTACCGGTCGCCTTGGTATTGTCGGCGGAAGCGTTCAGTTGTGTGGTGGTAAAACGTCCCTCCATCACCGATTGAAACCAGGGGGAGCCCATGAAGTTCATATCGTAGATGAAGGCCGTGTCCAAGCTCCGCCCATCTGGACCTTGAGAGTTCACCGCAATCACTTTGCCCTGAGTGTCTACCAAGACCGTCAGCGAGTAGACGCCATGTAGCTGAACGTATTTGTTCATCGTCGGAATGATGGCATTGAGGTTTGGATTTTTGAAGTACCATTGATTCTTCTGCCGGATGACAGAGTTCACGGCGAATGCCTGAACATCGCCGTATCGCTCAAACAGGTTCCGGTCGATGGAATCTGCCAGCGAAACCGAATAAAATTCGGTCTGACGAATTGCACTGTCTTGAAAGGAATTGGCCTCCCAGTACGTGAGTGCCGAAAATCCGATCACGGGTATGACACCGACGATCAGAAATAACATGATGAGTTGATTGGCAATGCTGCCTCGATGCGTTCGGATGCATCCTCCCCCAATAGAATGAGTTAAGATCAAATTTGTAGTTCTGCCATCGCTGCGATGAGAGCAGGGGCGCCCTCATCTTCCTTACAGTGGATCGAACGAAGGCAACTAAACTTGAACATCTATTTCGATGATTAATTAAAGGGTTACGCCTTCCACAAGGGAGGCATGCTACTTAACAGGAAAGCAATATGGGATCCGGCGCTTGAGGGCTACACACGCTCAGGGGAGGGCTACACACGCTCAGGGGAGGGCTACACACGCTCAGGGGAGGGGCACTGGGGGCCTCTGCGCAGCCTCACACAC
>JBJTQF010000208.1:0-34385 GCA_046075485.1 Myxococcota bacterium
ATGTCGCTCACCTCGGGCCTGACGCGAATCTGCCAATTCCGAAAAAAGCTCTTTTAAGTTCGTGAGTTGCACGGGGATTTCCATGAACGCGCTCCTTGAGTGGGATGGGGACTGCGCTTTCAAATATCGCTATGCTCACCCGCAGCTACCGCTTTCTCACCTCTCTACCATCCATTCTTGTGCCACGCTACCCCTTTTGACTTTGCGATCCCCCTACCCTCCCCGCAGGTTGGACTTGACAGCCTGAGCCGGTCGCGTCACCCTACCCTTGAGACAAGCCACCCTGATGTTCTGAACCCTTTCCAGTGGAGGATCGTGCATGCACTCGAATGTGTTGAAGTGGACATGGGCGTTGATCATGGGCGCATGCCTGAGCGTCTCATCTGGAATGGCGGCGGACGCCCTCAGCTCGGTGGCAGAAGCCCCTGCTCCGACCTTTGAGCTCGACGGCCATGCCCTCAAGACAGCCGCCGTGGTGTTTGAGACCGGCACTGCCAAGCTCACCCCTGAAGCGGACGTGGCACTCAAGCATGTCAAAGCCTATTTGGATGCCAAGACCTATATTACGCAGCTCCGCATCGAGGGACATGTGGGCGAAGGACTGGGGGATAAAGCCCAGGCGCTCAGCGAAGCCCGCGCAAAAGGGGTGGCGGATGCGCTGGTGGCTCAAGGGGTGAGCTGTGATCGCCTGCTCCCGGTCGGCTTTGGGGCGAGCAAACCCGTGGCCAGCAACAGCACGCCCGAAGGACGTGCTCGAAACGCGCGGGTCATGTTTGTCAACGCCATGCTGCGAGGACGCGCCATCGGAGGCATGCCGGTGGATGGGGGTGGACGCATCGCCGATGGCTGGAAGTGTGGCGGCTGAGCCTCCTGGACCTGCGGTCTCTGTCGCTGGGTTTGAGGCCGCTGAGTTTGAGGCCGCTGGGTTTGAGACCGCCGGGCTTGAGGCCGCTCGGTTTGAGCCGTGACCGTGATGCCTGACCATCGCTGGAGCCTTCTGTTTACCGGTACAGCCTGATCGTGAGCTGCCCTTATCTGACTTTATTTCAAGCGTGAGCCCTCATGGAGCTGCGAGACTACGCCCTGCATATTCTGACCTCACCGGAGCTGGAGGAAAAGCTCCGTCCTCCTCAAGACATCACCGACCGCGTGCCGGGAGACGCTCTCTTTTGGCGGGAGCCTGCCCGTGCGCCGGCCTTGCAGTTTGCCCCTCGTCGAAAGCGGGGGCGGATGCCTGCGCTGGGGGCGCTCTCGGATCCGCACTTTCGAGCGGTGAGCCTGCATCATTTTGCCAACCACGAGCTGATGGCCCTGGAGCTTTTTGCAGCGGCGCTCTTGGCCTTCCCGGAGATGCCCTCGGCCTTTCGGCGGGGTCTCTTGCATGTGCTTCGGGAGGAGCAGGACCATTTCCGGCTATACCAAGCACGGATGCTGGCCCTGGATGGTGTGGTCTTTGGCAGCTTGCCACTCAACGATCATTTTTGGCGTATTGTGGACGATCTGAACACGCCGCTGAAGTTTGTATCGGCCCTTGCCTTGACCTTTGAGGGAGGCAATCTCGACTATGCTTTGCAGTATGCGCAGGTCTTTCGAGCGGTGGGAGACAAAGAGAGTGCCCGCATCATGGAGCAAGTCCATCAAGACGAGCTGGGCCACGTGCGGTTTGGGCTGCACTGGCTGCGTAAGCTCAAAGATCCGGCTTTGACGGATTTTGAAGCCTGGGAAAAGGCGCTGGTCTTTCCTACTTCTCCTGCGCGTGCGCGAGGGCTGGTTTTTGATCGGGCTTCGCGCGAGCAGGTGGGGTTTGACGCTGCTTTTATCGATCAGCTTGAGCACTATCAGCCTCCGGCGCGTGGACCACGTTCATGACCGCTTCTCGTCCTGCCTTGCTGGAGCGTGTGGGATACGGTGGGCCGGTGCTCTTGCGGTATCATCCTTCTTTTGAAGAAGAGCTGGCAGCCAGCCTGGAGGGTGAGCCCCTCTCGACTCCACCGTCGGGGGTGGTGGTGGAGGTGCATCGGCTGCTGGCCCCCTTGCTCAAGCTGCTGGCGGGAGCAGATGCCTGTGTCTTGGCAACTCCTCTGTCAGCGGCTGCTGGTTCCGTCCCTCCATTTTCCTGCACAGACGGTAAATGCTTGAGCCTCGAGCAAGCGCAACAGCGGGCGTATCTTCCCTGGGGGCTGACGTCGGCCACTCGAGCGGAGGCGGCGCTCTTGACCCCGGCTTACCTTTGGCCTGCTCACGAGGCGGTGTGTCGGGTGCAGTCGCGGGTCTTTAGCCTGGCGCTGGAGCAGCGGCTGGGGATCGCGCTGCCGGGTGCGGAGCAGTTCTCGACACGGGCTGCGCTGGAGCGGGGCGTGGCGGCTCAGTCGGGTGCTTTTGTGCTCAAACATCTGTATGGCGTGGCGGGTCGAGCGCGGGTGTTTGGAGCGCCGGAGCGGGGGGGGCTCTCGCCGGGGGCATGGCGTTGGTGTGAGAAGGTGCTGGCGCATCATCCGCTGATCTTAGAGCCGTGGGTGGAGCGGGTGCAGGATTTTGGCACGCAGTTCTGGATACCGGAGCAGGGGCCTGCGGTGCATCTCGGAACGTTGGAGCTGCTCAACGAGCCGAACGGGACATTTCGGGGGCATAAACTTCCGGCGTTGAGAGAAGATCAGCTCCCGGCGGGTCTGCTGTCGTGGGGACTGAAGATCTGCGAAGCGGTGCGAGCGGCGGGATATTGGGGACCGCTGGGGCTGGACAGCTTTACCCATCACGCGGCGGAGGGGGTGAAGCTGCGTCCGCTGGTGGAGCTCAACGCGCGGCTGACGATGGGCATGGTGGCTCTGGGGCTGGCGGAGCTTCTGCCGCCGGGCGAGGTGGGAGACTGGCGGGTGGTCATGCGCTCGGGCAAGCAGCAGGCGGAACAACGCGCGCGTCTGAGTGCGTGGGCGCAGGCGGGAGCGCGGCTGCTGCGTTATTCTCCGGCAGGACTGGAGGAAATCTCCATCGCGGAGCTGGAGGACGAAACGGAGGGCATCTTCATCCGCCTTCACGGTGATTGAGCTGGAGCAGCTCGGCTGGAGCATTTCGGCTGGAGCATTTCGGCTGGAGCATTTCGGCTGAATCATTTCGGCTGGAGCATTTCGGCTGGAGCGGGCGAGCGTCGCCGTGTTTATTTGCTGCGCACGACTTCCCGGCCATTGAGGGGCTGAACGGGGCGAGCGTCGCCGTGGAAGAGGCCGGTAAACTGTGCGATCTGGGCTTCAGAGACCGAGCCACGGTTCTGGAGCACATACCACATCACCCCTTCGGAGCAGGGTGGGGTGGTCAGGGAGCCTTGATAGTGATAGTAGGCCAGGTCGGCGGGCAGGGCCGCTTTGAGATCGAGGGCGGTTCCAGCCACTTCTTTTTCCTGGTTGACGTCGGTGGGGAGGTTGCTCCAGATCTGGCTCACCACCGGATTTTCGGTGCCTTTGTCGAGCATCAGGCCGATCACGGCCAGCTTCCCTTCTGCATTCTTGTGGACCAAGTGCAGCTCGAGGTCGGAGCTCTTGCCGCCCACGGTGTGTTCGGAGGGACCGTGGAAGTGGAGCTGGACCAGCTCATACGCCTGGCCGTTGATGT
The DNA here is from genome assembly GCA_046075485.1 of Myxococcota bacterium. GTDB lineage: Bacteria > Myxococcota_A > UBA796 > JAJRTE01 > JBJTQF01 > JBJTQF01. The sequence goes on from JBJTQF010000208.1 coordinate 3,607, forward strand.
CGGCGGTGTTGGCGGCGCTGTTGTTGACCTGGATGGTGTGGCCGTTGTTGATCACCTTGAGGGGCACATTGCTGTAGTTCAGGGTGATGCTGCCTGCTTTGACAGCGGCGGTATCGGCGGGGATGTCGATGGGAGACTGGGCCTGACCGGTTTTGCAGGCGGCATACTCGGGCTTGAGGTCGCCCCAGCGAGCGGGGTCTCCTTCACCTTTGTAATCCCAATGCACGTCGTGACCGGCGGCGTGTTCACCGCCTGCGGCAGCCGGAGCACTTCCGCCATGCTCACCCCCCGCTGCACCTGCGGGCTGAGCGGCGTGTTCGCCATCCGCTTCGGTGTGAGCTTCTTCTTTTGAGCACGCCACTGAAAACAGCAGGGCCGAGATGGTTCCAGCCCACAATGCACCCGTCTTCCACATCATACACACTGCTCCTTCGGAAATCGGTAGATAAGAGCCTCCCCTCAAGTGGCACCCATGATGTCCAGAGCAGAGTGCAGTCGTCGGGGCCGCAGCGCGTGGCACACAGGCAAGGGGATTAGATCCAGCAGGATCAGGGATGGTTATACCAGAATCCCTTGTAAAAGTAGCGGGGTCACATCAGCTTATTGACAATTAAATTTCCTTGGCAACCCGCTCCTTCCATAAGGTCTGATACGTCTGCTCTAACACGCGGACCAGTCCTTCTCCATCTGCCACCGACGAGCAGGCCACATGAGGGCGGAGCTGTCGGCGGAGCTGCTCCAGCAGGCTCCGATCTTGGGCGAGCGCCACCGCCACTTCGATATAACGACGCTCGTTGCTGCTGATCAGCGAGTCTAGGCCCAGGGCATGCATGAGGGCCGCCCCCATTCTCCCGGCAAAACCTTGTCCGGCAAAGGTCACCACCGGCACGCCCATCCAGAGGGCTTCCCAAGTGGTGATACAGCCTCCATACGGAAAGGGGTCGAGGGCAATATCCATCCCCGAATACAGGGCCAGATGTCCTAAGCTCTGCTCGACAAAGGGGATGATGCGCAGGCGCTCTTCGGCAATGCCTCGCTGCTCAAAAAAGCGGACCACCCGCAGGCGATTTTCGGGATACATCAGCCCGGCAGACTTCAGCAGCAGCTTGGAGCGCGGCACGGCGTGGAGGATCTCCGACCACACCTGAAGCACCCGCTCGTTGAGCTTGGCCATGTTGTTGAAGGATCCAAAGGTGATCTCACCGGAAAATCGATGGGGCGGAGGGGTCACCGCCGGGAGCTGACGAGGTGCGGCATACACCTGAGCAGGCCGAGGCAACCGCAAAACCGGATCCAGCTCGAGCGGACAATTCTGCTCGGGGGCGAGATACTCATCCGAAATACGCGCATCCACTTCAATCAGGCCCGTACTGCCCACCCCATGAAAGGAGAGCTGGAGCGGCGCTGGCCGATGTCTCAGCACCCGCAGCCGGTTTCCGAGGGTATGTCCCGCCAGCTCCACCAAAATATCGATGCGATCCGCCACGACTTTTTGAATCAGCGTTTCGTCGGAGTCTCCGTAACAATGGGTGAAAGCATCACAACGGCTGGCTAAGAGCTGCGTCTGTGCATCCGGACGCTGCACGTCAGCGTAAAGATGGATGTAAAACTGCTCATGATTGTGCAAGCTCAACAAGGGCTGGAGAAAATAAAAATCACTCTGCGCCCGCGCATTGGGGGTCAGATAACCAATCCTCAGACGACGCTCCACCTGCCAGTCGTGCTGAGGCGAAAAACGCGGCACCGGTGGCTGCACCACGAGCGTCTGCGGGGTCCGAAGAAGATGCTCCCGCACCTGCTCATGGCTGGCTTTTGGGTCACACAAGAGAGAGAAGACCAGGCTGGAGTGCAGGTAGGCGTTCTCAGGTTCCAATGCCACCGCACGGCAAAAGGTCTCCACGGCTTCCGTCGGCAACCCCAGCTCAAGCTGAAAGGTGGCGATGTTGTTCAACGCCGCCGTGTGCGCCGGGGCCAGCGCGTGCGCTCGGCGATAGGCTTCAAATGCCTGGGAAACTTGCCCCGTCAGCTTGTAGGCAATCCCTAAGTTGAGCCACGCCTCCAGCCAGTCAGGACGAAGGGCCACCAAGGACTCAAAAAGGGAGACCGCCGCCTCCGCCCGTGGCATGGCCACATAGACAAGCCCCAAGGAGAGCTGAGCCGCCAATGCCTGTGGCTCCAGGGCCAACGCCTGAAGCAAGACCCGCTCGGCATCGTCCAGCCGCGCCTGTCCCCGAAAAGCTCGACCCAAAAACTCCAGATATAAGGTCCGCTCAGGCTCTAACGTGAGGAGCTGCTCCGCCAGCGCCTGCAAATGTGCCCACCGCTGCTGCTCCAGCGCCTGATGTGCCTGAGCCTCCAGCATCATCCGCGCCTGCTCCGATTCCCGCCCTACCCGCTCCATGCGCCGCCCATCCCGAGAGGTTGATCTATGACGCTCATGATAGGACGGGCCCGCCCGATCTGCAATGCTTCACCCCACGCTGGCGGCTGGGTAGCCCTCGTCAGGATGAATCTCAACCGTGCCGGAAGTATAGGGTGAGCTCAGTGACCGGAAGTGCTCTCTTGCTCCACCGGAAGAGGCTGCTCCCGTCTCCCGTGGGTGATGGGTGACTCGGCCAGACGCTCCTGCATGATGCGCTCCGCCACCCAGGGCGGAAGCTCGCCATGTCGATACACGGCACGCGCCAGCTTCACTTCAAAGACCAACAGGCGCTGGCCCACCCGCTGCCACCTCGGATGAATCGAGTCGGCCAATCCACGCGCTCGATGATGCAAAAAGAGCCAGAGACGCCGAATCACCGGATCGTTCGGGCCCAGCAGGATCAAGCCCAGGATGCCCAGGGGAAACCCCGGCAGAAACGGTAAGAGCCCCCCCAATGAGCCCAGCAGGATCAGCAGCCAGCCCAACAAAGGGGCCACAAACCGCCAACCTCCCCGCCGACACTGGATCGCTTCCCAGTTGAGACGCAGAACCCACACCAAGAGCACCAAGACAAGCAGGATCAAGCCCCCCACGCTCAGCAGCTCCAGCCATGTCCACCCCTCCAGCATCGATGGCCCTTGCACCCTTACGCCTCCTGTGGATACATGACGGAGCACCGCAGAAACAGCCTCACCCGCACGCGCTCAGACGCCCTCACCCGCCGCTGCGTGTCGGGCGTGGAACCTCACCCTCTCCACATGGGGGAGCAGGTTCGGAAAACAATGCCTCAAGACCGTTTAATAACAGACGGAAGAGACGGTCGTGAGCTGCCAACATGAGCCGCCAATGTGAGCAGGCAATGTGAGCAGGCAATGTGAGCTGCCAACGTGAGCAGGCAACGTGCGCTGCCAACGTGAGCAGGCAACGTGAGCAGGCAAGCACTCAACGGGACACTGCACTCGGATCAATAACCAGGAGGGATCGAGATGTAAACACCCTCAGCTCTGCTCGTGCAGGGCGCCTTGCAGCATGGCGTGGGCTCGGGAAGCCAATGCCTCCGCCCTCGGCTCACTCACCACCGGGGTCTGATACAGAAAGTTGAGGCTGAGCTGCTCGTCAAAGGTTGAGGCCAGCATGCCAAAACCTCCCACCATACTCAAGGAAACACAGGCATGCACTTGCTCCAACTGAAGAGGTGAGGCAGGATCTACTGCAAGAGAGGTGACAGCGCCTAAGTTACTCACACCTAACGTTACAGGATTCAATCGAGAGAACAGGTGCAAGAAAAACCTTCCCCCTAAGGGCACCGGAGGCACAAGATATCCAGTTAGGGGAAAGGTAAACCACGCCTCGCCCTCCGACAGCCGCTGCTGAAGCTGCTGCCGCACCTCCCGCGCCAAGGACCATAACGACTGCTCCGGCTTCACCGAATGCCACGTCGTCACCTGGGAGACAAAAAGTCCCATCGCGTCTCCCGGTGAAGGCTCGAGCTGCTCCCGCAGATCCACCGCAGAGTAACCCGCCAACATCAACGGCCCGGGCTCGTCCAGCTCCTGGCGCGCCGCCCACAACATCGAGGCCAGCAACACGCCCTGCAAGGTGGTCCCCTCAGCTCGCGCACGCAAGCGTAACGCCTGGGTCTCCGCACGGGTCAAACGACGATGCACCAAACGACTGCGACGCAAGCGAGGGTTTTCTTCGGACTCCAGGGCCAACGAATGCACACGACGTAAAACCCGGGTGGCCGGACTGCGCACCACGTAACGCAACACCTGCTCCAGTTGAGTCGGATCTTCGGTCAAAGAAGAACGGCGCTGGTCCAAAGCAGGGGGGGTCGGCACCGGAGCACGATCCGGCTGCTCGCCCCGCAAGAGCTGCTGACAACACCGCACCCACTCTTGAAGACGGGTGACCAGCGTCCGGCCATCCACAATGGCATGGTGAATGCACAGGATGAGGGTGTGAACACCATCCCCTTCGAGCCATGAGGCCCTGACCAAGCTGCCGTCTCCCGCGCTGAAGTCTTCGTCCATCAGCGCTTCAGCCTCGGCCTGCCAGCTCTGCGCGTCACGACGGGGAAGACGACGGAGGACCAATGGGATACGGTCGTGCAGCTCGTAACGAAGACGAATCGGCCCCTGCACGCGCGCACGTAGGAGCGCATGACGCGCGGACAGACAGGCCCAGGCGTCACGAAGGAGGGACTCGGTGAGTGGACCGCGCAGCTCCGCCATGCCCACGACGTTGAAGGGCACTTCTTGAGTGACCCGCCATAAGCCCCGCTCCAGTGGGCTGAGCGCCCGAAGAACGGAGGAAGTACGGGGAAGAGGGGAAGAAGCGGCTGCGGAAAATGGCATGACGAACTCCCTTGTGATAGACGCTGCCCATCCAACACCACAAAATCAACCAAACGGGGTCAAGGGGCCGCTGGCCCCTTGCAGGAGAGCTTGAGAGGGCAGCGCCCTCTCAATAATAACAACTTGGGGTGCAGGGGCCCGCTGGCCCCTGCTGGGATAGTTTGAAAGGGCAACGCCCTTTCAACATCATCAAAGCCGCTTGGAAAGCGGCTTTCTAAGCTGAGAGGACGCTGTCCTCTCAGACGCTCCTGCAAGGGAGCAGCGGCTCCCTTGACCCTCTTTTGTTTTTTGGTGGTGTACATGGATCTATTTTAACCACAGGCATGGGCGAATACCAGGCGAAAGTCCACCGCGCCCCTCGTCGGCCATATTCTGTCCGATTCTCCACACCCTCCCCCCTCCGCTCACCTCTTCGCCCGCTTCAACGCCTCCGACACATGCCTCAACCCCCGCCCCAATTCTTCCCTCAACGGCCAAGCGTACCCAATCCGAAAATACGCATCACTCAACCCAAACCATCTTCCCGGTCCAACATAAGTCCGATACTCCCCCTGCAAACACTCATAAAACCGTGCAACCTCCACCCCTTCCCCTTCCCGTATCCGTGGAAAACACACCACCCCTCCCTCCGGCTTCACCCACTCCAACATCTTCTCCGACTCCATCCACTGACATACGTCCTCAAAATGCACCTTCATCTGAGCTCGAATCTCCCCCAAGAGCTTCCCCCGCTGTGCATATGCCGCCCATGCCAGCTCCTCATCAATCACCGAGTTACACACATAGATCTGCTCTTTGGCCGCCAGAAAGGTCTCCATCAGCCCCTCATCCTGCGTCATCAACCAGCCGATCCTCAACCCCGGCAAACCATACGCCTTCGAGAACGATCCAATGCTGATCGCTCGCCTGCTCAAGCTCGCCGCCATCGGCAACATCTCCCCATGCGTGAGCTCCCGATAGGTCTCATCCACCAACAACCAACACCCCCGAGACTCTGCCCATTCAATCAACGCATCCAACTCAACTCTCGACAGATTCACCCCCGAAGGATTATGAGGATAGGTCACACTGATCAACTGCGTCTCCGAACGTGTCATCCGCTTGAGCCTCTCCAGATCCAAACGAAATCCCGACTCAAACTGAAGCGGCAGTCGCGCCACCTCACATCCCAACAAGCGAGGTGTCTCCAGATTTGTCGCATAATTCGGATCCACGATCACACAATGAGAGCCAGCATGCAGCAAGCTGGTCGCCACCATAAACAACGCCGACGCCGCACCTGCCGTCAGCAAGACCTGCTCCGCCGAGAGCCGCTGCCCTCCCTCTCCCGCCGCCTCTCCCAATGCCGCCCGAAGCGCCCGCTTTCCCCGATGATCGGTATACGCCAAGACGAGCGAGCTCAGCTCCACCCCCAACGCCTCAAGGCGCAGATCTCGCACCGAACTTTCCGTGAGATTACAATCAATTGTCTCATACCCGCGCTCTTCGGGAGACTCAACCTCAATGGCCATGCGTCGATAGTACATATAGACTCCTGTGATGGGGAAGCTGGACCGCGTTTAGCATAGGCAGGTCTCAAAAAAATGCCAGTTGAATTGTCGATGAGGCACCATAGAACCCTTTGCTTTCGCCGCTGATTTGGCTATAACCTCCCCCATTCAGCTTCAAGCCCCGCGCGCACGCGCTCATGCATGAGGAGTTTATGCTGCCTGCACCCCTTCAACAGTTCCTTCAATCCGCCCTCGACACACAGTATGCCCAAGCGGAGGTTCATACCCTGGCCGGAGATGCCTCCTCTCGTCGATACTTTCGAGCCCAACTCCCCGGAAAACCCTCGCTGATTTTGACCCTCTATCCCACACCCTTTGACCTCTCCATCGATGCAAGAGCCGCTCTGGAGCGACGATTGATTCAGCAGCCAGACGCCGCACTCTCTTACGCCAACGATGCCCAGGCCCAGCTCGAAATGACGGCGTTCTTAGCTCAACATGGTTTGCCTGTTCCCGCCGTCAGAGCGGTCGATGCCAGCCTCGGGGTAATCGCCTTTGAAGATCTCGGAGACCTACGCCTGATCGAAGCACTCGACGGCCAACCCTTGTCCCGTCAGATGCAGCTCTATCACGAAGCCATTGAGCTGATGGTGGCCCTTCAAAAGCTCACCCCTGCCCTCAAACAGTCCGCTTTGGTGGGAAGTCTCTTACGATTTGATGTACCCAAGCTGATGTGGGAGCTGCGCTTCTTCCTGACACATTACTTTGAAAGCCATCGACAGCAACCCCTGTCTGAGCTCGCGCGCGCTCGTGTGGAGGCGGAGCTCGAGCCGCTGTGCCAATACCTGGCGGATCGCCCGACGGTGTTGTGCCATCGAGATTATCATGCCCGCAATCTCCTATGGCATCAGGATAAGCTGTGGTTGATCGACTATCAAGATGCCAGACTCGGCCCTGCCACCTACGATCTGGTCTCCATTCTCCTGGATCCTTATGCCCCGACTGAGCAACTTAATACCCAAGCCTTGTTGGATGGATATGCTCAAGGACTCGGGATGGAATGGACGGCGGAGCTCCAGCGTGAGTACCAATATATGGCCATTCAGCGCCTATTAAAAGCCACCGGCACCTACGCCTACCAAGTGGGCGTGCGTGGCAATCTGCTCTTTGAGACCTGGCTGGAGCCCACCCTCGCGCGCGCCTGTGCGCTCATGCGCGACCAGGGAGGCTTTGACCATACCTTGACGATCTTGCAACCCTGAGCCGGGCGCAAGGCTCTGAGCAGCTTATTATAACTGAATGTAGCGCATCCAAGACCCCGTTCCATCACTTTTTTTGTCCGCTTGCACTTCCCCTCTCATCTTCCTCCTCAATTTGCCCGAACGTCTTGTCGGAGATCCCGCCCCGTCCACGGCGGCTTCTCGAGCAGCAGACTCCAACCCTCTGGGGAGGTTTTTATGGGATTTGCAAGGCTGATCACATGGTCATCCCTGCTGGTGCTCAGTGTGGGTGTGAATGTTATGGCACATCCTTCTGAAGCAGCAGCACAGTCGATGCCCTCCAACAGCGAGACACTCTCGGCCCTTCAGGGCCTTGATATTGGCAGCGTCGGATTTCCTGGCAGTTTTGCCCTCGACAGCGGCACCATCACCCTAAAGGGGTCCGGCGCAGATATCTGGAATGCCGCAGATGCCTTTCAATACGCGGCGTTACCGCTGAGCGGGGATGCTGAAGTCACCGTTCGAATCACCAGTCTCACCAACACCAACGGCTGGGCCAAAGCGGGCATCATGTTTCGAGAGAGCCTCGATCCAGGCGCACGGCACATCTCGATCTTTGCCACCCCCAGCAATGGCTTGGCCGTGCAGCGGCGGACCACCACCAACAACAGCTCCGGGCATGTGTCCGCTGGGACTTTTTCGGGTCCGGTATGGCTGAAGCTCATCCGCAGCGGCACCCTCTTCACCGCCCTTCGCAGCAGCGACGGCTTACGCTGGTCCCTGGCATCCGAGGTCAATGTCAGCTTCACCAGCACTTTGTGGGTGGGATTGGCCCTCACCAGTCATGACAACAGCAAGCTCGCGACCGCCACCTTTGACAGCCTCGAGCTTCGAGCGGTCAGCGCCGATCCCAACGATCCGGGCCGAGTGGAGATTGAGCGGTACAAAGACATCACCGGCTCCACCTTGCCTTATCTGACCAGCCATCCTCGATTTCCCGACGAGCCCAGCGAGCTGGTGACCATGCCCTTGTTGGATCTCCCCGTCAACGTGGCCGACAACTATGGTTCGCGCATGCGAGCCTTCATCCGTCCGCCGGTGAGTGGATATTACACGTTTTATCTGAGCGGCGACGATCACAGCCAGCTCTATGTCAGCGATGCGGCAGACAGTTTTGGCAAACGTCTGGTGGCCGAAGTCCCCGGCTGGAGTAGCTGGCGGGTGTATACCACCTACCCTCAGCAGACCTCCTCGGAGATCTGGCTCGATGCGGGTTCACGTTATTATCTGGAAGCCTTGATGAAAGAATCCTATGGCAGCGACCACTTGACAGTGGCTTGGCGTATGCCGGGTTCCGCTGCGACCGGACCCGATGATGTGATCCGCGCCCCCTACGTGGAGCGTTACCGCTATCCACGCCTGGAGATCACCTCCCACTTCAACGGCGAAGGGGTCTTCTCCAGCGGCCTGCTGCTGGAAGGAGAGCTGGTGGATGCAGATGAACTCGATGATGTGCAGCATGCAAATCTGACGGTGCTCAATCGCGACACAAACGCTGTCCTGGCAGGCCCCCTCCAATTTGAAGTAGACCCCGATGGACTCTTTGACCTGCCCCTCCAGGGTGCCGTCTATGCGAACGCTTCGCGCCTGCGCCTGCTCTTGACCTATGATAGCCGCCTCGACGTATACGAGTCGATGACCGAAGTGCTCGACCTGGATGTGGTGCCGGTGCCGGTCTTAAGCTACAGCATGGGCAATGGCCAGCCTGGATGGGTGTCGAGCCTGCCCGACCTCTCCGGCAACGCACGCACCGCCACGGCACGAAATGGCCAAGTGGAGCTGCTCGGTGGCACCCCTGCCGTCATGGGGGAGGTCGAAAATACCTGCTCGTACCTGCGCATGAGCCCTCGCAGTGCCTACCTCGATGCGGGCCCGGTGGATCTCAAGCTCAGCGGACAGGTGACGGTGGCGGGCTGGTTGCGCTGGCGTATCTATCCACGGGTGGCAGGAGGCTGGTCCAATATCATCAGCAATAACAGCACCAGCAAGACTGATTTTGGACAGTTCTGGATTCAACATGACTCTGCAAATGGAAAGTTGGAGTTTGCAATCCAGACCACCAGTGGACGCGCCATCTTGTTTAGCAAGAGCGCACCCCAGCAAAACGAGTGGATCCACGTCGCGGGCACCTACGACGGTGCCACGATGCGACTTTATATCAACGGGGTGCTGGAAGCCAGCAAGAGCTGGACGGGCACCTTCACCTACGACCCCACCTTTACCTTGTTGGTGGGCCGCTGGGCCTCCACCAGCAACGCCGGACGCCCTTTCGAGGGGGATCTGGACGAAATCCGGGTCTATGACCGCAGCTTAAGCGCCGGGCAGCTCTGGCGCGACGCTCAGCCTCAACAGACCTGCCTGGAGAGCTTGGATACCACCCCTCCCACCCTTCAGCTCACCTCTCACAAAAATGGGGTGTCGGTCCCGGAGTATGGATTTTTCCTCAGCGGACGGCTGCAAGACAACCAAGAGGTGGATCGGGTGGAGCTGACCCTCGACGACAGCGGACGAGGCCGGGTGCTGGAGCGGGTGCCGGTGACGGTGCGTTATCCCGATGGCAGCTTCAGCTTCTTTGTGGGCGCTGATCAGCTCACCCCCGGTCAGTCGGTGCAGGTAACACTCGAGGGGGTGGATGCCTTTGAAAATCGCACCCTTCAGCGTGTGCAGCTCTACGTGGATCCGGTGGATATGGAGGCTCTGCACTTGGTCAATCGTATCACTTTTGGCGCCACCCCGGCGATCCTCGCGCAGGTGCAGGCGCTGGGTGCCGATGCGTTCTTGGAGCAGCAGCTCAACCCGGGACAGCTCGACGACTCGGCACTTCAGAGCCAGCTTAGTAAGATGTCGGTCACGGATTATACCTCCCTTAAAGACTGGTATATGGTTCAGATGTTAGGGTCTCAGCGGCATCTGAACGAGGTCATGACCTGGTTCTGGGAGAATCATTTCTCGACCCAGTTCCGCAAACATGGCAACGTTACCTACGAGCGCAACGAAAACCAAGCCTTCCGGCAGAACGCACTGGGCAACTTCAGGACGTTGTTGGGGATCAGCGCCACCAGCCCCGCCATGATGTTGTACCTCGACAATGCCGCCAATAAAAAAGAAAACACCAATGAGAACTATGCGCGGGAGCTCATGGAGCTGCATACGCTGGGGGTCTCAGGTGGATACAGTGACCAGGATGTGGCGGAGGTGGCGCGGGTCTTCACCGGCTGGCGGGTCAACAACAACGCCTTCTACTATGACGATGGACGGCATGATCAGGGCGCTAAGCTGGTGCTGGGTCAGAATATTCCGGCCAACGGAAAACAAAATGACGGCTTTCTGGTGCTGGATCGGCTCTCACGCCATCCTTCGACCGCTCGATTCATCTGTGGGAAGCTGGCCCGCTTTTTGGTGAGTGACAATCCCAGTGCGGAGACTTTATCAAGCTGCGAGAGCACCTTCTTGGCCACCTCAACGGCATCCGATCAGGTCGCACAGGTGGTTCGTGGACTGCTGAAGTCTCAGCAGTTCCAAAGCCTCGATCAGAGCTTCCACCACAAGCTCAAGAGTCCGCTGGAGTTTTTGATTGGTCTGGGACGCACGCTCAACGCCAGCAACGTGGCCACGGAGCTTAACAACCAACTGACGGCGATGGGCATGGAGCTCTTTGGCTGTGCCCTGCCCACTGGTTATGCCGAGGTGGGGGTGGATTGGCTCTCGACCTATCAGCTCCTGGAGCGGCTGAACTACAGCAATCGGGTGGCGCGCACCAATCGGCAGAGCTGGAATCAGACCAGCCCGGACTATCAAGCCCTGCTGGACAACGTGGAGCTGTCGCCGGAAGGGTTGGTGGCCTATCTGTATGCCTCTGCTTTCCAGGGCGATTTTGCCCCGGCGGAGATGGACTTGGCCCTGGAGCTGCTGGAGCCTCCGGGGGGAACACCCTTTGATGTGGCCAGTGCGGATGCCCTCACGCGGGTGCGCACGCTGTACGGCACGGTGCTGAACTTCCCCGCCTTCCTCTATCAGTGAGGGCTGGCCCATTCAACGGTCGAAAAAGGAGCTGTGATATGAAACGTCGTCAATTTCTCAAAGCGATGTTTGGAGCAGGGGCCGCACTGATGGCGGGTGGCATGCGCAATCCGCTGGAGGGCACTGGGCTCTTGTTTGGGGCGGAGCCCGTGTCTGCTCAGCGCCTGCTGGTGGTCTTTCTCCGAGGTGGATATGACAGTGTGAATGTGGTGGTGCCTTACGGTGACCCGGACTATTATCGCCTGCGGCCCACCATCGCCATTCCAGCCCCAAATGGCACCACGAGCACAGCGTTGGATCTCAATGGCTTTTTTGGTTTTCATCCGGCCATGAGCAGCTTGATGCCTGCGTGGCAAGCGGGACAGGTGGCGCTCTTTCCGGCGGTTCATTATCCCAATCCCAGCCGCTCTCACTTTGACAGTCAGCAGATCATCGAGAGTGGGGTGGACAACATCGGTGAGGTGGGGGTGTTGGGCTGGCTCAACCGGCTGCTGGTGCAGAATACGCGCTTGGTGCCTCTCCAAGCGTTTGGGTTTGAGTCCAGTGTGCCCCACAGTCTGCGGGGTTCCTATAGCGCCCTGGCCTTGCCGGATCTGTCGCGGGTGTCGGGTTCTCTGAGCCAAACGGAAGCCGATGCGCTGGTGGCAGCACTGGAGGAGGTCTACGGTGCATCGCCTGCGTCGCCCCATCCCCACACGGGAGCGGTCTACGAGACGGGACAGATGTTCCTGCAAGATCTGGGATTTTTACGCTCGGTGGCGAGCACGGCTTATACAGCCGCCAATGGTGCGGTATATCCCTCCAATGGTTTTGCGAAGCAGCTTCAGCAGCTCGCGCAGCTCATCAAAACGGATTGTGGGCTTGAAGTCATGACCATCAGTCATGGCGGATGGGATACACACTCCGGACAAGGTGGGGTGAGTGGTAACCAAGCCAATCGGATGTTGGAGCTGTCACAGTCGCTGGCAGCCTTCCGCACCGACTTGGGAAGCTGGGGCGACGGGCTGACGATTCTCGTGATGTCGGAGTTTGGACGGGAGGTAGGAGAAAACGCCAGCGGTGGCACCGATCATGGGCATGCCTGCACGTGGATGGCCATTGGCCCTCGAGTGAAGGGGGGCGTGTATGGGACGTGGCCGGGTTTGAGCAGCTCAGCGTTGGACAGTGGGCGATTCCTGGCGGCCACGGTGGACTATCGGGATATTATGGCACAAGCGGCTCTCCAGCTTCTGCCGACGGCGGAGCTGGCGGATCTCTTTCCGGGGCATGACGTGCAGCTTCCGGGATACCTGCTCTGACCCGCTCAGCCACCGCAGGCGCACTCGACACAACGGCTGGAACTCCTGCTACACGCCACCCAAAAGAGCTCGGTCATGGGCTCGGCCTCGGCACCCTCACCCGTTCTGCAAGCCCTCCCCGTATTCGGGCCGACCCGTGCGAGCACTCACGCGGCGGAGCGTGCCAAAAACGGACGCTCGGCGAACGAACGCAACACCTGGACCAGCGCCCGCAGGTCTTCGGGATCGGTGATGCGGGGGAACTCCTGAAGGAAGGTGTGCAGCACCCGAAGCTGGGGTACATCCCCGCGCAGCTCCAGTCCGTCCAGGGTCTGACGCAGGGTGGCACTGCACTCCGGCTCCAGCTCGTGCAGCGGTGCCTTCACCAGATCGGCGGTCAGGATCAACATCCGTAAGGACCAGTGGCGGCTGCCCCCCAGAAGACGTTGGACCTGCGCTTCCGGCATTACAAGATGCCGGGCGAGGTCGGCTTCGGTTAGGCCCTGGCTCTGAAGCCGGGATCTCACACGGTCGGCGATCTGCTCATGGGTTTTGGCGCTGCTGCGACGCTTTCTTGCTCGAATCATAACGGTATCCTCCATCTCGTGACCAATGACCTCTCTGTCCTGGCAAATGAGGGCTTCATGTCGTACTTGCGCACGCTGCCATGATTGTCTAGCATCGTGCTCGAAAGCTGTAAAGCATTTCCGCTTTAATTCCATGCTTTACGATGATTTGAGTATGACAATCGTGACCATCAGAACGATTTATGGGACGGAAGCCGGTGTGACCCAAAAACCAAGGCCCCTCATATGCTGACAAGTGGCGTCGAGGTGGATGAAAAATTGACAAACCAGTGGAGGTGAGAAGAGAGGCTCAACATCGCCAAAATACAGAGGGAAAAGACAGCGTACAATCGGACGGTACGAGGGGGCACAAAAAGGAGGAGCCGCCGCAGTCACTCGAGGGTGCGCTTCCATACAACCCGAGCGCCACCCTCAAAAGCACCAGCTCAGATCTTCTCAAAGAGCATCAGCAGACCAATGATCACAAACGCCGCAGCCGCCACCTTTTTGATCACCAGCTCTGGGACGACGGCTAAAAGGGAGCTCCCGAAGAGCACGCCCAAACCGGTCACGGCTGCCAAGGCCAGGGTTCCCCCCACAAAAACCGAGAGGGGCTGCTTGGTATTGGCCGTCATGGTGATGGCCGCGAGCTGCGTTTTGTCACCCAGCTCCGCCAAAAAGAGGGTGGTAAAGGTGGTGAGCACAATCTTCCAGTCCATGTCAACACTCCAGTATCAGGTAAGGGGGTCCACTTAGCGTACTGATCTGTCTTTGTTTTGCAAGGACTGATCTCTCCAGATCAATGGGAATACATGCGTTTTTTGTGCTTGTTCTGTTTTTTTGAACACAGAGACTTGCATTTACCGTCATTCAGTGCTAGTCTCTGCACCCACTTTCACACGTAGATTTCATACAAAATTGTAGGACGCAGCCGCTTCATGGGGAAACACAAGTGACTGATGCCTGTCCTCATGAACATGGAGTCAGCGATGACGCGACACCTCTCAGAAGATGTTCGGCGAGAACAAATCTTAGAAGCCGCCCGTACCGCCTTTGTCGAGACAGGTTATACCCCCACCCGGATGGAAGACATTGCCAAACGCGCAGGGCTGAGCAAAGGTGGCATCTACTTTCACTTTGCCTCTAAGCAGGAGCTCTTTGAAGCGCTGGTGGAGCAAGAGTTTGGCACCGCAGTACGCCGTCTCGAGGCCGTGGGCCAGAGCGAAGGCAGCGTGCGAGAAAAAATTCTCACACTGGGAGACTATTATATCTCGCGGGTGGAAAATGATCCCCGTACTGCCCGGTTTTTTATGGTCATGACCTCCGAAGCACTGCGAGATCCCGCCCTTCGTCTGCGGCTCCAGCACATGCATAATACCTATGTGGATGCCCTGGAGTCTCTGATTCAGGCGGGCATCCGTCAAGGAGAGCTGGAGCCCGTGCAAGCACGCACCGTGGGCATCTTACTCAAGACCCTGCTCAATGGCCTCGAGAATGCCATTGCGATGGGATACGAGCAGAATATCCAAGCCCTCCTGCCCTCAATGGTCCACCTGCTGCTGGATGGCCTTGTACGCCGCCAGAGCTGAAAAACGCCCCGCTCGCATCAAGCACTTGTGTCGTAGGATGAAACACTCAGAAGGTGGGATTTAGGGCATGGTCCGAGATGCTCTATTGTTGGCATAATCTCACAAGCAGTCCAAAAATGCAGGAGATGAGGCCACCGCGCGAGCGCGTGAAGCCTCGTGTCCTGTACACAACATCGTGTCCCTTACGCCACATCCAGAGATTTGAGCAGCTCGCGGAGCTTAAACGACAGCTTCATGTGGGGATAGCTGCCCAAGGCGACCCCACGTCGCTCCGGCATGCCGTCTTGCTCACGCACCGCCACATAACGTCCATCCAACATGAAGAGGTTGAAGCCCTTCACACCCGGCTCCACCAGCTCCACCCCTTCAAAGCTGGACTGCAACGTAGAGAGCACATTTCGCCGCTCGTAGGGGAGCTGGCGCACATTCATGCGGAGCCACACCCGCAGCTTCTGATAAAACGCCAGTTGATAGTCGGGGACCGCACTCACGGCCTCTACGACCGCCTCAATATGCTCCCGATAGAGCGCCTCTGGGAGGGGTTCCGCCGGATTGAGGGAGGTATCGATGGACATCATCGCCGCTTGAGCCAGACCCAGCTCAGGATAACGCGACCAGATGTTCTCGCGGAGGGAGGTGATGCGGTCGTTTTCGTTCCACTCTCCCAAAAAGAGAAGGCCATCGTGATCGATGATGGCTTGGCGGAGCTCGAGGTTCCAGGTGGGCAAGCCGGCCTGGATTTTGACACGCACCGCTGGTTGGCACACCACCTCGATGCCTTGCTCCCATGCACGGTAGCCAAAATCCAGGTCAAACAGGAAGCGCTGATAGAGCGGATTCAGACGCAGGTCTTTACACCGCTGGCGGTCGATCAACATCAACGAACAATCCGGGGCCACAATCCGATGAGGATGAGCATAGTGAGCCCGTGCGGTGGTGCAAGAGATGCCCTCGACACCCAACGCTAAGCCGGTGGAGATCAGGTTTCCTTCCTGATCCTCGACCCTGGGCATGACGATCCCGACCGAGCCACGCATGGCCTGAAAGAGTCCTTCGAGCCAGCCTTCATCGACCAAGACATCGTCGGTCATCAGCACGATATAAGGATTGCCAGCACTTTCAAGCTGGGTGGCAAAGGTTTTTGGCAAACCAACACTGAGCGGATTTTTGCCATCCAGGATCACCAGCTCACAGCGTTCCGTGTGCGCACGAAGGGCCCGCACACACGCCTGCGCACGCGAGGACATCACGTCGGCAGTGGTCACCACCACCGTCACACGATCTCCCACCACCAAGTGTTCGTCTCCCAACCCCAAGCGGATATCCAGCAGATCGAGCCGTCGCATGAAAAACTGATCCTTAAGATGGATCAACATACGCTCGGAGCGGGCTTCCTCAAACTTGCGCTCTTGGGCTTGGATATATCGCAGCAGCCGCACCGCATCACGCTGACGCTGCACCCATCGCTGCGCATATAGGGTGGCATCGTGGTCAAAAGCATCCTTGTTGAGGTAGTACCGACGCTCACCGTTCTCTTCCACAAAGTTGATGTGCTCAAAGACCACTTGGGGCAAATACAAGACACGCTGTCTGCCCATGTAGGAGAGCAGGCAGAAGATGTCAAAGATGTTGTCGTCGATGCGGTAACGTTTCATGTCGTCCGCACAGAGCCCCACCAGCTCACAATAGGCGCGAGAGACCAGGGGAAAACAGCAGAGTTTTTCCTTAAAGAGCAGGTCGTTACAATGAAAGAGCACGATGTCATCGGGATAACGATGCATGTGGGAGCGGATGATGTCGTCCCAAGCAGGGGTGCGGCACACGATGTCGTCGTTCTGGATCATGATAAAACGACCGGAGGAAGCCTCCCCCAACGTGTTGTTCATGCGCCCCATCGTCTGGCCGGGCTGGAGGCGCACGCGCTTGATCTGAAGGCCCGGCACATCCACATCCATGCTGACCGTATCGTCTTCGTCAATGCCCAGGATGATTTCCAGCTTAGAAAGATCGGCAGTGTTCTCTTTCATACTGGTAAGAAATCGAAGAAGTTCCGTAGGACGATTCCGGGTGGGGACGATAAATGAGAAGTCGATCATGGTGCTCCCGCTTCAACAAGATGCGCTCAGCCGTTCAACTCGTTCCAGACGCTCATGGGTAATATACGTGAGATGAGATGGAGTTTCCAGCGTCAAATCTCAGTGACAATCCTTCGTGGCGCTCCTTCGTGGCCATCCTCAGGGGGAATACCAGGAAAGAGACGAGATCAAATCCAGGCGATGAAGGAGGCAAAAAAGGAATGTGCATTTGTGGCACCTGTGACTATAATGACATGCTGACGGAGCCTCTGATTGTTCATAACTCTGCACTCCCTCAGAAGGAAGGTTGCGCCATGAATGCTGTCCGCCGAACCTCGTTACTGCTGTCGGTGCTTGCACTGGCAGGCTGCTCTACCACCCCAGATCCCAGCACAACCGATCAAGATCTGGATGGATATCCTGCATCAACGGATTGTAATGATCTGGAAGCCGCTACAAATCCTGCTGCATCAGAGTTGTGCGATGGGAAGGATAATAACTGCAATACTCAGATCGATGAAGGTTTCTCGCTGACCACCTTCTATGCCGATGCAGACGGCGATGGTACGGGAAGTAATACCGCCTCGACTCAAAGCTGTGCTCAACCTGCGGGTTATGTCACCACCACCGGTGATTGTGATGACGCCAACACCGCCATCAAACCCAGCGCATCCGAACAATTCTGCAACGGCGTCGATGAGAACTGTAACGGTGCCAACGATGACTCCCCGGATCTCGACGGGGATGGACACGATACCTGCGCACCCGGTGTCAGTGGGGCAGACGCCTACAACATCGACTGCAATGACAGCAATGGCCAGATCAACCCCAGCGCCATCGAGCAGTGCAATCAGCAGGATGACAACTGCAATGGCTCGGTCGATGAAGGGCTTCCCGCCAACACCTACTATCAAGATAAAGATCTCGACACCTTCGGCAATGATGATGTCACCACTCAAGGCTGTACCACCCCAGCAAGTTATGTCACCACCGGTGGGGATTGTAACGATGACGACGCCACCGTCAACCCGAACTCCCCCGAGACCATCGGGGACGGCAAGGACAGCAACTGCAACGGCTACTCCGACGGCATCGATACCCTGGGTGGCAACGGCGCTCCCGGTTATGCCGGAGACGGCGGGCAAGTGGGGCTGGCCATGTTTAATACACCCTCCAGCCTCACGATGGATCTGAACGGGGTGATCTACGTGGCGGATACCAACAACCACCGGATCCGCAAGATCGATGTAGATGGTACCATCTCCACCCTGGCCGGAAACGGCACGGCAGGCTCGCTCGGTGATAACGGACAGGCCACCAATGCACAGCTCAACTACCCGATGGCGGTCTCGGGAGACGGCGCGGGCACCCTCTACATCGCCGATACGATGAACCACAAGATCCGCACGGTCAACAGCACCGGGCTGATCCGCACGGTGGCAGGCTCCGGCACAAAGGGAGACTCGGGGGATAACGGCTCCGCCACAGAAGCTCTGCTCAACGAGCCCCGAGGGGTCACGGCGGATCCCATCAACCTGTATATCTCGGATACTGGGAATCATAGGATCAAGAAGGTGGTGATCGCCACCCGCACGATCTTGCCCGTGGCGGGGACCGGTTCAGCAGGATACTCGGGGGATGGCGGCTCGGCGCTCACCGCTCAGCTCAACGCCCCGCTGGGATTGACCATCGACACCGGTGGCAATATTTTTGTGGCAGACTCGCTCAATCACCGCGTCCGCCGCATCAACCCGCTCAATGGCAAGATTGCCACATTTGCGGGAAGTGGGGCTGCCGGATTTTCAGGGGACTTCGGACCTGCCACGGCTGCGGCGCTCAACACCCCCACGGCCCTGTTCTCCACCGCCAAGTCCGACCTGTTTCTGGTGGACTCCAAAAACAACCGCATCCGACGCATCACCCAAGCAGGCACCATCACCACGGTGGCAGGCAACGGCACCGCAGATTATCTCGGCGACGGCGGCGCCGCCACCAGTGCCTCGCTGGATACCCCCACCGGTCTGGTGCTCGACTCGGTGGATAACCTGCTGATTGCAGACACCGCCAATCACGCCGTGCGTGCGGTGATCTGGTAAAACAGACTCCACGGATACGCATGACGCAGGCCCTCTTCCCAGCTCAGAGCCCTTCGGGAAACCTCCTCCGTCATCCCTGCACCCAGCTCGGACGTGGGGAGCCACTTTGTAAGGGGCTGAACGTCATGAACGCCCCCACCCTGCCCTCCCGAGCCGTCCGCCCCCACCCTGCCCTCCCCCACCGGGTTAAGACTCTTGATGAGGTCGCTACGTGCATAACGTATATGCGATATGTTCTCTGAGTTAGCCTCTCCCCCAGAATTGGGGGGGAGGTTGGAGGGGGAGCGGAGGGGGGCAGGAATGGGCTCGCTCGCACACGCACTCACGCTCGCACACACGCGCAGGAAAAGAAGCAAAAACGGGGAAAAACAAAGGCTGGACCGTCAGGCAGGCAGGAATTCAGCAGGCTCAGAAGCGGTATTGGGCCTCGAGACGCCCTTCCGCCGTCGTCGTGCCCGGCAGCTCGGTGTCCTTGTTCTCCAGCCAACGGAGCTGGTATCGCGCACTCAACACCCCAATATTGCGCCAGAAGTACCAATGGAGGGCCGCCCGAAGCTGCCACTCGTCCTGTGGTTTACCCAGATCCGCCTCGTCAGCACCCGTCGGATCCTGGAAGGGCTGGGCCACAAAGGCACCATAATCCGCAGCCAGCATCAGCTTCTTCGGCACCAGCAAATAACCCGCTTGCACGTTATAGGCGTATTGGAAAGACTTGAAGTCCAGCTCCTGCTTCACAAAACTCTCAACACCCGCCACCATCCGGCCTGAACGGAACGCAACCGTAAAATTCGCCGCCGGATATCGCTCATTGGCCCGCTGATCGTACTTAGCACCCAGCAAAAGGCCCAAGGTGGTCGGCACGCGCGTATAAAGATAGGGGGTGTCGAAGCGGCTATAATAACCAATCAGGTTCATGCCGAGCTGACCGCCCACGGCCCAAGTATAGTTGGTCAGGTCGTCCTTAAAATAACGACCGCCCACGTTGCCCGAAAACAGACCCGAACCACCCGCCACAAACGCACGATAACGCAGCGGTCCCATCACCGGACCACTGGCCTCCACCGCCGCGCCGTTGCCCTGCTCAAAGGCTTTGTAGACATAATATGCAGGGTCCAACAAGAGCTGCTTGGCATCGGAGATGATCAAGGCACTCGAGAGCCCTCCTCCGCCGGAGTTCAGGTTGATAAAGTGCCCGTGTTTGAGCGGAATCTGAAACATGGCAAAGGTCAGTCGGGGGGTCTTCTCCGTGCGCAAGCTCACCAAATAAAAGGAGTCCTGAATAAAGGGCAGCGGTCCAAACGAACGTAGCTGGAGCTTCGTAAAACGAGTATCCCACGCGGTGGACTCCACCCCTTCGACATCTTTTGTCCACTCGAAGGTCTGCGCTACGGAGGCCACCACCGAGAAACGCATGCCCGGATTGCCTCGGCAGATGGTCACGCCCGGATCAAAACGACAGCCGAAGTCGGCACAGTCGGTCATGCCATCGGCATCATTGTCTTGTCCGTCAGAGCACAACTCGTCGTTGCGCTCGCCGTCTTTGTCGTTGCCCTTGCCGATGAGGTCTTCAACAGTCGCCCCTCCGCTCAGCTCAGGCAGGTTCTCAGGGTCACGATCCTGGGTCAAACCGTCGGAGCTGGGGGAGAGAGGCTCTTTCCAGGTGCCCTCACACACGCTGATACCGGTGGCGAGACAGTCCGCGTCGTCACAGTCGGTCACGCCGTCACCGTCGTTGTCCACCCAGTCGGAGCACTCGGCGTTGGAGCGCTCGTTGCCGCCACCCGCTTTGCAGTGCGAGGCGCTGTAACATTCGGCGTCGGCACAGTCGATCATGCCGTCCGCGTCGTTGTCCTGCAAGTCGGTGCAGACTTCAGCACCCACGGGGGCTTGAGAGGCAGCACTTGCAGGCGACTCCGAAGCGGCGGGTGCCGCAGGGTTGGGGTCATTGGCCACGCGCAGGGTCTTCATCGAGGGGGGCAGCTTCCAGTCCAGCGGCAGCTTGAGGGCTGAGGCAGAAGGAGCACAGCTCGACGGGGGCGTCGCCGCCTCCGCATCGGTCACCGAAAAGATCAGCAGGCCCAGGGTCAGGGCATGCAACGAACACAAGGGCAGGAGCTTCATTCATCCTCCAGGGGAGCTTAGGGTCCAGTACCTGCTTCGGATGTGCGCAAGGCACATGCGGAGTGGGTGAGCGACGCATTATTCACAGATCTTTTTGCCTTCACAGACGGACACCAGGGGATTGTAGTTGCAATCCCAGTCGTCACAGTCGGCGAATCCATCGGCATCATTGTCGATGCCATCCGAACATTTGCTGGTGGCTTCTTCAGCAGTGATGCCGAGGCTCTCTTCACAGGCTTGAGCGACCAGGGGATCGGCACTGCGGCTGCATGCAAAGTCGGCACAGTCGATGTAACCGTTGGAGTCGTTGTCTTTGCCGTCTTTGCACTTCTCGAAGGAGTTCTCAAGCTGCGTATCGCAGTAGGCGAGCACTTCCGCATCAGTAGATCTGGAGCATCCAAAGTCTGCACAGTCTACAAAGCTGTTGGCGTCGTTGTCTTTGCCGTCGGAGCAAGCTTCGAGGGAGGTCTCGGTGGCATTGGCACAGTGCTCCAGAATAGAAGTGTCGGTGCTGCGGCTACAGCTATAGTCTCCGCAGTCGGTATATCCATCCAGGTCATTGTCGATGCCGTCGGAGCACTTCTCAAGGGTGTCTTCGGCCAAACCTGCACAATAATCGACGATCTCCGTATCATCGCTGCGGCTACAGGCGAAGTCATTGCAGTCGGTGTAGCCGTTCTGATCGTTGTCGATGCCATCTTTACAGGCTTCGAGGGTATCTTCAGGTGAAGCAGGACAGATGGAGAGGCCAGCACAATCGGAGTCTTTACAATCGATGGCACCATCGGCGTCGTCGTCGAGCCCATCTTCGCAGCGGGTCTCTGAGCAAGCCAGGTCCGCTTCACAATCAGAGTCGATGCAGTCAATGCGATCATCTCCGTCGTTGTCTTTGCCATCGTCGCAGGTGCCGGGGAGCCCTTCGGTGCAGACGGTGACATACTTGCCCTGAGAGCAGGAGAAGTCTTCACAGTCGGCGTATCCGTTGAAGTCATTGTCGATGCCATCGGCGCAGGTGGCGTCGGTGAACTCGCGGGCACAGCAGTTTTCTGGAATGCCCTGGCAGGAGGCATCTCCGCAGTCAAACTGGCCATTTCCGTCGTTGTCGATACGGTCGCTGCACAGCTCGAGGGTGTTTTCAGTCACCGGCTCGCTGGGGAAAACCGGGACCACTTCACCGCAGAGGGTGGATTGCACCAAACAATCCGTATCGGCGCAGTCGGTGAAGGTATCCTGATCGTTGTCCACTCCGTCTTGACAGTCTTGGTCGTTGGATTCGTACCCCAGCACAGGTCTGGAAGGCACGGTATAACAGCTCAGCGCCGCCGACGAGAGCAGGAAACACACCGAAACCATCACCCCAAACCGCACGGCGTGCCTCAAGGACTGGAGACGCTCGTCCACTCGAGCGACAGCGGAGCGAAGGGTGGGAGGATCTTGAATTGAGTACACGTATGGAACTCCTTTAGAGCCAGAGTACGGTCACTCGCGCATGCCTTGCAGACGCTCGAGCGCCCGCATCCACACGCGAGCGCGCATCACTTCAGACAGGCGGCCTTTGCTCCACCAAAGCGGCGGGTAAAGTCGATATAGGTCATACAGGTGACTTCACCCACTTTGTCGCTGCTGATGGCGCCACTGGCACGCTGCGCACGCAGGAAGGTTTGCACCTTCAAGAAGGCGTCATAATCCGGCAGTCCATCCACTTTGTCGTAACGAGCGAAGAGGGTCACAACGGCATTCAATTGTTCATCGCTCAAGGACTTCACGACAGCCCCTGCGGTTGCATCTTGCTTCAGCGCCGCTGCCACGGTGGAGACTTGATCGGGCTTGACGGTGTATTCCATCACGCACACCTTGTCACATTCGTTGTAGACGTCGCGATGCTCCCAACGCAATGAATGCCCGTCTTTGGTGGAGACTACACGGTTATAGTGTGGCTTATTGCCCTCTTGTGCTTCGGCGGCGGAGTGCAGGGAGGTCACCACAAAATCAGGGGTTCCTTTGGCCCACATGCCCACTTTATTGGACATGGCTTCTCTCTGGATCTGCAAATACTCGGCATTGGCCGGATCTTGATTGATGCTCAAGGCATGGGCCAGTCCTTTACGGATCTGATTGCGGGCCAGGTCTGGACAATCCCACAGGATACGCCCATAGGTGTCTTTCCGCAGGTCGGAGGTACAATGCCAGACGCCCCGACGGGCGTTGAGGGTGGCCATCTTGGAGATCACGTAGAGCTCTTTCTGATGCCAGCCGCCCCACTCGTGGGTTGGCCCATAACTCTCGAGGGTGTTAAATCCCGCCAGACGTGCGTTGGTGCCGTAAAGTGGCCCCGCCAACACCCGAAAGCTGTCACCATCGTTGAAAAATACAGGGGTAGGAACACCGTTGAGGAAGACCTTTGAAGCGGCAGGATTTGCTTGTCCAGTCGCCGGAACAAGCAACATGGCCAAGGCAAGAAGTGGGAGCATAAGGGTTTGCAGTCTCATCCTACGAGCACCTCCGTGAGCAATCCATCCAAACGACGCCCCGATTTTGCCTGCACTTGCTCACTTGCGCAACCGCCAAGCGCACCGCCACTTCGGATCGTGCAAAAACTCAGGCACCAGCAGCAAGAGGCTTACGCGCACACACCTGCACGACCGCACTGATCCCGTTGTGATAGGGGCCTTCGTGGATCTCTCGGTCAAGCTCTTGCCCGATCACAAACTCGAGACCTGCCAGCTCCTGCTTGAGTCCGTCGAGGGTCATCAGCATGGGCAGGCTGGGAGGGCCTCCGGTTTTGTACTCAAGCTGCTTCGGACGATAGGCTTCGAGCAACAAGAAGCCCCCCGGCTTGAGGGCGCGCACCACCTCCGCATGCACCTTTACACGCAGCTCGGGCGGCAGATGACACCACACCGAAGTCACCAAGTCGTAGGATGCCGGCTGAAACAAAAATGTCGCCAGATCACACACCTCGGTCTCCAGCGTGAGCCCCTGAGACTGGGCCAAGGCTTGCGCTTTGGCCAACCCCACGGCGGAACCATCCACGCAATGACAGCGCCAGCCCAGCTTGGCCAAAAAAACCGCGTTCCGACCTTCACCTTCGGCCAGACAGAGGGCTCGTCCCACCGGAATGGAGGGGGCAGAGGCCGCTAGAAAGTCGTTGGCCTCCGTTCCATAGGCAAATCCAGGCTCCGCGTATCGAATATCCCACATAGTGCTCATACTCTAAATAAGTGATGTCTCAAAAGCGGTGATCAGAGCTCGATTATAACTCCCGACCCTGCCGAAGACGCTGAATGTTTTCACGATGCCGCCAGATCATCAGCAGCTCCATGAGCAGTACGACGGGAAACGCCGGTCGATAGGGAGGGTAAAGGGCCAGGGCCAGCAGGCTCAAGGGCAGGACCAAGAGGGTCGCCAAAGAAGACTTACGTTTCCATCGATACAAGAAGAGCCACACCAGCAGGACCGGAGGCAACATGCCAGGGGTTAAGGCGGCCAGTCCACCCAGGGCCACCGCCACCCCTTTTCCTCCGTTCAACTTCAAAAAGAGGGAATAACAGTGTCCCAGAAACGCGGCGAGGGCCACCCAGGAGGCTTCAAAGATGCTCCACCCCCACCATAGGGTCAAAACAGCCGGTGCAAAGCCCTTTAAGGCATCACCCAAGAGGGTCAAGGCACCCAGGCGATAACCCAACACTCGGGCGACATTGGTTGCGCCGATGTTACCACTGCCGTGAGCACGAATGTCAAGCTGAGCGGAACGACGGGCCAACAACAATCCGGTAGGAATTGAACCAAGCAGATAGGCCAGGAGGAGCATCGCCGCGAAGTGCATCAGACGAACCTCCCGCAAAAGCAGCAGGAAAAAGAACCGGGGCCCACATCAAGACCGGCGGAGGACTCAGCCTCTGTACGCCACCCAGCGCCAGATCCCACTTAGCGCCAAATCCCACTCAGCGCCAGACCAGCGCCCCAAAACATAAAAGCCGCCAGCCCTTGATAGGCAACCCTATCTGACTGACGGCTCTCTGATTCAGCGACAAAATACTCGAGAGAAGCTTTTGTGCTGTAAGTGGTCGGGGCGAGAGGGATTGAACCTCCGACCTTCTGGTCCCGAACCAGACGCGCTACCGCTGCGCTACGCCCCGAAAATGTGCGCGTATCTTAACCGGCTCTTTTCTGGGTGTCAACGCTTATGTTGGAAAATTTACCGGTCTCCGGTCACTCGCGGAGCCCCTTGGCCTCCATGACCTTCTCGTGCATGGCCCGGATCACCCGTCCATATGAGTCCGACAGGGCCTGCTCGTCGAGCAAGCTCTTGGTCTGCTTTTCCACACCCTCCGGCCAGCCGTAGATGCCCGAGCCTGACACAAAAACATCGGCGGGGGCAAAGTCCAGGATGTTGTCCAGCTTCACGCCTCCATCCACTTCCAGCAGAGGCGGATTGAGAAGCCCCGCTCCGTCGATCAGGGCTCGAGCTTTTTTTAACTTCTCCAGCACCGCCGGAACAGGCTTCTGTCCACCAAAACCCGGATTCACACTCATCACCAGGATCAAGTCCACGTCACTCAGCACGTACTCCAGCACACTCAAGGGTGTGGCCGGATTGAGCGCCACGCCCGCTCGCACACCCGCTTCTCGGAGCTGCTGAAGGGTCCGATGCAGATGCACACACACTTCGGCATGCACGGTAATGATGTGTGCGCCCGCATCCGCAAAATGCTGGATGTACCGCTCGGGCTTCTCAATCATCAGGTGGACGTCGAGGGGCACCGTAGTACAACGTCTCACCGCCGCCACCACATCCGGTCCAAAGGTGATGTTGGGCACCATGTGTCCATCCATCACGTCCAGATGCAGGAGCTGCGCACCTGCACGCGAGACCGCCCGCACTTCTTCTCCCAGCCGGGCAAAATCCGCCGATAGGATCGAAGGGGCCACCACCACCGGAGAGCTGAGCTTCATCGTATTCCTCTCTGACACTGTCGGTCTTGTTGGATGCAGGCTGGCATGCACTCGTTCTGCTCACGCCCCCAAACGAGCACCCACCGGCACCGGATGGCCGTTGAGCCACGCTCCCGCCAGCATGGCTTTGCCGTTCTCAGGCTTGAGCATTTCTATCCGATAGAGCCCTTCACCGGTGGCCACCACCAGCCCATCGGCTTGAGCACTCACCACCTGGCCCGGCTCCAGCGCCGAGGTGTCCGACAGGGGCCGTCCCTTGAGCACGGTCAGGCGTGCCCCCTTCTCCAAGAAGGTATAGGCACTCGGCCAGGGAGTCATCCCCCTCACATGCCAGTCGAGCTCTCGCGCAGGTCGTCGCCAGTCGATCAAACCATCCTCTTTTTTGAGCATGGGGGCAAGAGTGGCCGCCGCATGATCTTGTGGGGTCGGATGAAGCAAGCCCTGCTTGAGCTGCGCCACGGTCTCCAGGAGCAGGGCCGCTCCCACCGGTGCCAGGAGATCGTGAAGGGCTCCCGCCGTCAGCTCCGGTCCCAGCTCGAGGGTGCGCTTGAGCAACATGTCTCCGGTGTCGAGCCCCACATCCATCTTCATGGTGGTGACGCCGGTCTCATGCTCACCTCTCAAGACGGACCACTGAATGGGTGCCGCGCCGCGATACTTCGGCAGAAGGGAGGCATGCACGTTGATACAGCCATGCAAGGGCACGTTGAGCACCGCCTCCGTCAAGATCCGTCCGTAGGCCACCACCACCATCAGGTCGGGCTGGAAAGCAGCTAAGGCGTCTCGAAAGGCAGGCACTCGCACTTTTTCGGCCTGCAAGGTCGGAATCTGATGGGCTCTGGCAAGCTGGATCGTCGGCGGCGACTGAAGTTTGTTGCCTCGCCCCGAGGGTCTGTCCGGCTGAGCGACCACCGCCACCACTTCATCCGGCCCGTCGATGAGGGCCTGAAGACAAGGCACGGCAAACTCCGGGGTGCCCATAAAAATAATCCGCCACGGACAAACACCCGGTGCTGACTGGCTGGGGGAGGTCATGAAGCGAAACCTACTCGGAAGCTGGGTTTAAATGCTCGGGCTGGGTCAAAATACTCGGGCTGGGTCAAAATAGACGCCGATCAAGCTCAGGGGGAGGCCGATTTACTCTCGTCGTTCTGCACGGCACGGTTACGCTTGCGCTGATAAAAGAGCCGCTTGAGCCTGCTGACGCGGTCGGTGGCCAAGACGCCGTTGAGATGATCCAGCTCGTGCTGCAAGATGACGGCCCGAAAGCCTTCCATGTGGGTCTCATGGACGTTGCCTTCGACGTCGTGAAAACGCACGGCGATCTTTTCTTTGCGCTCCACTTCTTCGGAGAAGTCCGGCAAGCTCAAGCACCCTTCCTCCCAGATCAGCTTGCCAGCGGCCTGCACGATCTCAGGGTTGATGAAGACCTCGAGCTTGGTGTCAGGCTCACCGGATTTGGCGTCGAGCACCAGCACACGCTTGAGCACGCCCACCTGAACCGCCGCCAAGCCCACACCGGGGGCTACGTACATGGTCTCGGCCATGTCTTCCACCAGGGTCTTGAGCTCCTGATCGAAGGTTTTGACTTCTTCGGAGCGCAGCTTCAAGAGCGGATCGGGATATTTCACAATGCGGCGCAGGGCCATATCAACCTCAAGCAGAGCATGAAACGTCACAGAGCCTTCCACATGGCAGGACTCGCTCTTCACAAATTAATGTCAGGCAGGAGTACTGTCAAGGTCAGACGTGACGAAGAGAGATCATGGTATCGCTCAAAACAAACCAACGTCGTGGCGGGAGACGGAAAGAGCGCAGCGCCCCCTCAGTCCGGCGTGTGAAGCCCCTTGAGGAACGCAGCCACACGAAGGCTAAAGTCTGCTCGAATCGAGGCATAACGGGCCCGCCAGCGCAGCGGGGCCAACAATGGACAATGTTCCAGCCAGAACAGATCAATGCACAAGGCTTCGTTGAGGGCTTCCAGATGGATCGCGGCCTGCTCCACTTGACCCGAAGCCAGGTAGAGCTCGATGCAGAGCTGATGCAGAAACGCCTCCACCCGATAAGACTCCGGCTTTGCAGCCAGATGTTGCTCCAAGGACTGAAGGTGTTGGTCCACCGAGAGACCACTGGCGGCCTCCAGAATGCCCATCACGCGCACCTTGACCGCAAAAGTACGCCCGGAAAGCTCGCCGAGGTACTGCTGCGCCTCCACGCGCCGACCATGCCAAAGCAAAACCCGCGCCAAGCTCATGGCCGCCGCTGAGAGGGTCTCTGGACTCTCCAGCATCGCCTGAAGAATGCCAATGGCTTCGTCCACCCGCCCCTGCATGCTGATGATGCGGGCCAGATGCCGCCGCGCGTGCGCCATGCGAGGCTCCAAGGTCATGCAGGTATGGAGAAAGGCCGTGCCCTGCTCCACATCCCCCAGCTCGAGCAGGAGCTGCCCCGCCATATCGTAACCATCCGACAACGCAGGTGCCGCCTGGATCGCCCGATGCAGACAGACTCCACAGTCAAAATGCCGTCCCTGGTTCAAGTTGAGCCATGCCAAGGCCATATGCGCTTCCGCAAGGTTTGGTGCCTGCTGCAACGCACGCTCCGCCAGCGTTCGGCAGAGGGCCGAGTCTCCCGGCCGGCCATGCTGAACCGCAAATTGCCGCGCCAAGGACAGGGCATACCCCGCCATCAAGAGCGGATCTTCCGGGGCAAGCTCATGGGCCTGCTCAAAAAGCGCTTGGCTCTTGAGCACAATGTCCGACCACGCACCCTGATAATACTGTCGCGCCTTCAGATAGAGCTCCACCGCTTTCGGATCGGTCACCGCTTGCCGCACAGTCGGTTGCTGAGTCCCTTGAAGCCGCCGGGTGACTTCCTGCGCCACCTGCTCGGAGCTCACCAACAACGCTCCGCCCGGCACATCGTATCGGCGTGCCCAGAATTGGATACCATCCACCGTTGAGATCAAGCGCAAGCTCAGCCGGAAATGTTCTCCCATCCGCCGTAAGGAGCCATCCAAGACTGCTTGAGCCCCCAGCGCACGTCCCAAGGCAAGCGGCTCCTTGTGCAGCTCACTCAGCCCTCGAGTCAGATGCCGCGCAAGCACCCGCAGCTCCGGCACCATCGAGAGACTGTCCACCAAGTCTTCGGTGAGCCCTTCGGCTAGGTAGGCGTCCTCTGAGTGTCCCTGATTTCGCAAGGGCAACACCGCCAGGGAACGCTGAAGGGGTGTCTGCCTCCCCTCTTGCTCATGAGCGCGCGCCGCCAGCTCCTGCAAGGTCGGAGCACGCCCTACTGGACCCACATCCTCCCGTTCCCCCACCTCGGCACGGTCGAGCTGTGACTCCAAGACCCTCAGCCGCGCTTGCACTTCTTGAGCGGAGTTCGGACGTTTCTCCGGTTGAAGGGCCATAAGCTGCTGAATGAGCTGGCTGAGCCCCTGAGGAAGCTCGGGACGCAGCATCAACGGATCGGGCGCGGGTGCGCTGAGCCGCTTCATCAGCAGGCCCCCCAAGTTGCTGGCCGTCCAGGGAGGCACGCCGGTTAAGAGCTGATAGAGCAGCTCCCCCAGGGCATAGAGATCGGTCTGATGGCTCAGCGGCTGCTTCTCGACCTGTTCGGGGGCCATGTAGGTCGGCGTGCCCGAGCGCGTATCCCCCAGCTCGACCGGTCCTGCCTCGAGCAGAGGCCACGCGATGCCGAAGTCGGTGATCACCACCCGGCCATCGGCCTGCACCATCACGTTGTCTGGCTTCAGATCTCGGTGGAGCACCCCCACGGCATGCGCCGCCGCCAGTCCTTCACAGATGCCCTGTCCAAGCTGCAACACCTGCCGAACCGGAAGCTGCCGTTGCCGACGCTGAAGCGCGGTTAAGGTCTCTCCTTCGATGTACTCCATGGTGAGAAACTTCTCACCGTCGTGTTCGCCCAGGTCAAACATGCGGGCGATGTTGCGGTGGGTCACACGCCGAGCCAGCTTCACTTCCTGGCGAAAGCGGGTCAGCACGCCCGGCTGATCGAGCCGGTCTCGCCGGAGACACTTAAGCGCCACACGCTCCTCCAGCTCCTGATCGCGCGCACGGTAGACACTGCCCATGCCACCCACGCCAATCAGGGCCTCGAGCCGATATCGTCCGGCGAAGAGCACCCCATCTAGGGACAGAGACGACAGAGAGAAAGTCCCCGTGATAGAATGTTCACTGGACTGATGAGCGGGTGCAGGGGCATTCACCTCTTGGCTTGCAAAAACCCAAGAGCTCTGAGGGGCCACCGCACTGGTTTTTTCGAGCTTGGGTTCGGCGTCTGAGGACGGCGCATGCGCTGGCACTTGCCTTCCCACCTCGATCTCACTGTCTTCGGCAGCCAAAGCAAACACCAGGGTGGGCACATCGCTGAGGGTCTTTAGAAAAGCCGGATGGGTATGCATCAGGCTCTCGACCTCTGGCGTGCGTGGCAGGGGTGCCGGGGCCGAGGCTGGCGTAAGGGCGTGAGGATCTGGCTCAGCGGTGGGGGCGGTGGGGGCGGTGGGGG
>JBJTQF010000209.1:0-2423 GCA_046075485.1 Myxococcota bacterium
GGTCTTGCCAAACCGTCGAGGACGGGGGATGAGCATGCCTGCGTAGGACGCTTCGAGGACATGCTGGATAAAACGGGACTTGTCCACCAACAGGGAGCCGCGCTGTCGCAGCTCATAAAAGTGGCTAAACCCCAGCTCGATCTTCCGGCCAGAACGGGATGGCATGCATCGTCCTCATCATACGTCAAAGGGGGAGCGGAACCAACGCCACAGCGGAAGTGGCCAGTATCCTGCACCGCGTTGATCATACAGTATATAACACGGTGAAGTCTCAGCGGCGAGTGTTGACCCGTACACAGATCCTGTCGGAGAGACCGGCACTTCTGCCCCCCCACATGCTTGAGCGCCCTCAACCTATACGCTTCGCGCACCCACAAGCGGATGGCCGTGTCCGCCACCTCAGACGCGCTTTCCTGGACGACGCATCATCATGGAGCCTCCTCCTCCTCCTCTGCCGATGCCTCCGAAGCGTCATCCTCCTCATGCCCCAGCAGCGTGAGCTGGCCCTGCACCGCCTCGAGCAACGCCGCCCGTCGAGCCACCTCCTCCGGGTGAGCCTGAACATACGCTCGGCGAGCCGTGGGCTCATCGGGTGCCTCGATCACACACTCCGCCCCCTGCTTCTCCAACAGGTTCAGCTCGAGGGAAAACACCTGCTCCGGCACCGCTGACCAGAGCCCCGGCCACAGCAGCCGTATCGAACGCACCACCTGCTTGGTCTTACGACGCCGACGCAGCACCTCTTTTTCCACCGCCTCCAGCGCCTGAGTGGGCTGAGACACCAGCAGCGCCCTGCGATGCCCCTCCGCCCCGGCGTCTCCTCGATACGGCCCTTCGTCGAGCACAAAGTCGGCCCCGATTTCGTCCTGGAGGCGCAGCTCCCACGCAAAAGCCCGCGCCGGATGGTAACGCCAGAAGCAGCCGTGCGCCACCGCAAGGCTTGGATCCTGCTGACATTTCTGATCCACCCGCGAAGGCCAGTAGCGCATCGCCAAGTGCGACCAGTCATAATCCTTGCGACCCTCCGCCATCGCCAGCTCCTTCCACCAGCGCTTTGGGTCTTTCCACTGCGGCTCCAGGAGGGGCCACAGCCCGGCGGCATTGATCATCACCCCATCGTCGAGGTGAGGACAAAAGCGGTGATCCTGCTCGCGGGGAGGGCACTTGCCATCCGTGGGGGGAGCCCCCCGATCCGCACACTGCTCCACCCCGGCGATGAAGCCCGTGAGCTCCTCCCGCGCCTTGAGCAGCCGGTCGAGCTGGCGTTCCGCCGCCTTCGCCGCCTTGCCCTGGCCAGCGTCTCGCGCCTCCCGCAGATCCTTGAGCGAGCCCTCGAGCCGCCCCAGGGTGGGCAGCAGGTGATCGGCCAGCAGAATGCGCAGGGTCTGCTCCGAGAGCCGATGGATATTCACCCACGCCACGAAGGTCTTATTCGCCGACGAGAGCGGCCAGTGGATGGGCCGATTTTCGTACATCCCCCGATGCACCTCTTTGAAGAAGTCCTGCGCCAGCCACTCCCGCAGGCTGCGTTTGGCCTCCAGGGTGGGGGCGAGGTGGGAAAAGGCCCGCAGGAGAGGCGCCGCCGCCGGGTGCCCCAGTCCATCCCGCAGGTCCGCCGCCTCCAGGGTCTGGTCCAGAAAGAGCATGCCGTGGGGAAGCGCGTCGGAGAGGTCATCCCGCCCAGGGTCCAGGATGCCTTCCGCGCCCCCCTCCCCGGCCCCAAACCGCCCCAGCGCCACCCCGAGCGCAAACGAGAGGTGATCGGTCAGCGGCTCCGGGTCCAATTCCTCCGCGTACACCGGAAGCGCAGCACCCGCAGGCCGATCCACCGCCCCCTGCGCCCATGCCTGCGCGTAACGCCAACCCGAAGCACCGGGGCGCTTAAACTCCACCGACGGCTCCCGGTGAGACTCGTGGACGGTAAACGCCGCTTCGATCCGCCCGTAGATCTCATCCGCCGACTCGATGGGAAAGAGCGGAAGCCGGTTCACGTCGCCGACTTCAAAATGAACGCCCGGGTTCAGAGACTGCAAAATCTCACGCGCCCGGGTGCTGTTCATGGCACAAACGGCACCGGCCAGATCGTCGGGAAAGACGGAGGAACCCATATTTCCAAAGATGCTGGGAAAACGATGGACCCGGGCGCTGAACTCCGCCCCAATCATGGAGAAGGCCACACCACGGCGGAAGTGGAGACCGGGGCTCCGAAAGTTCGCACCGGTACTGCTTTCACAGAAGACGCGATAGGCTAGGCCACGTATTGTCCACGACATTGACTCATTAACGCTTTCAAGCCAAGCTCGCCCCTTAGCACCGTTGATGAAGGGAACCCATCGACTCGCAGGGCCTGCGCTTGCAAGATCAATCGAGGTTTCCCAAGCGCGACGAACGAATCTGGCATTGTTCCCAGTCGTAGCTCCGAA
>JBJTQF010000210.1:0-6964 GCA_046075485.1 Myxococcota bacterium
GTGGGGTGCGCGCCTCATCCACCAGAATGCTGTCAACCTCGTCCACAATGGCATAGGCGAAATCGCGCTGGACCATATCTTCCAGCCGATACTTCATATTGTCGCGCAGATAATCAAAGCCGTATTCATTATTGGTGCCGTAGGTGACATCACAGGCATAAGCGGCTTGGCGCTGGTCATCCGTCAGCCCATGCATAATCACGCCAACGCTCAGCCCCAGAAAGCCATAGATGCGCCCCATCCATTCGGCGTCGCGCTTCGCGAGATAATCATTCA
Organism: Myxococcota bacterium; assembly: GCA_046075485.1. Taxonomy (GTDB): domain Bacteria; phylum Myxococcota_A; class UBA796; order JAJRTE01; family JBJTQF01; genus JBJTQF01. The sequence goes on from JBJTQF010000210.1 coordinate 277, forward strand.
CCGTCACCACATGCACGCCCTTGGCGGGCAGCGCATTCAGGTAAACCGGCAGGGTCGCAACCAGCGTCTTGCCTTCGCCGGTTTTCATCTCGGCGATCTTGCCTTCGTGCAACATCATGCCGCCCATGAGCTGCACGTCGAAGTGACGCATGTTGAGCACTCGTCGCCCAGCCTCGCGCACCACGGCGAAGGCTTCGGGCAGGAGCTGATCGAGCGTCTCTCCTTTCTCCAAGCGGCTCTTAAACTCGGCGGTTTTTCCCCGGAGCTGCTCGTCGGTGAGGGCTTTCATGGCAGGCTCGAGGCTGCCAATCTTTGCGACGATGGGGCGCATGCGCCGGATCTCGCGGTCGTGTTTGCTGCCGAAGATGCGTGTGATGAGTCCTGTAATTGCCAGCATATCGATCTCTTGGAGGTGTCAGGAAAAGGCCAATGCGTCAGCTTTAGAGCCACTCAAGGGGAGGCTAAACCGATGCCGCCTACTCTGTTTACATGAGGTCCGTGCGGAATTCAACACTCAATAGGTGCCTTTGATTCCCACGGACAGCTCGAGCTGATGCACCCAGTGGCTTCGCAGGGATTCTGCCAGGATGAGCTGGGCGTTTTCCTGCTGCTGCCCCACAGTATCTTGGGTGGTGAGCGTGATGTTGACCGGATTGGGCAGAGAGATCAAGAGCGGACTGTACCCCACGCGCAACAAAGTGCTCAGGGTGAGAATACGCTGATAAAAAGGGCGGAAACTCAACCCCATCCGCACTTTTGGACCATGCGGATAGGCTGCTGCATTAAACCGGTAGCTGTCAGGCGCGTCCACGTCTTCTACACCACACTGGAAGGTCTTAATGCCCCCTTCGAGGGTCACAGTCGGATCACAGTACACCGGCAATCCCTGGAGCGGGTTGAGCCGCACCGAATATCCCACGTCGGTCAGCACATGAAAGCCTCGACGCAGCCGCTGATCGTGTCCCACAAACAACCCCAGGGAGAGATCCGGCTCTCCAAACCAGGTGCTTTCTCCTTCCACGTTGAGCCGCTCGAAGGCTCGGCCTCCCAGCACCAGCATGCTCCCCACGCGCCAGGACCGCCCCAGCCGACGGTTGAGATCCAGGCTCAAGGCTCCTCCGGGTGAACGATAGTTCTCCAGATCGGAGCCCAACATGCCGGACCAGCCCACGCCCAGCTCCACTTCGTAGGGCTGGCTCAACACCACCGATGAGCTGGCGGAGGGTATATCTCCGTTCTGGTTCTCGCGCAGGGGCACGGTGATGGAGCCGGTATCTTCAAAGCGGCGGAAGGTGATCCAGGTGCCATCTTCTTCTTCGGTCAAGGCGGTAAAGTACAGAAAATTCCGCTTGAGGCGCAAGGCGTAGGTCTTGAGTCCATCCAAAAATGGCCCGGTGGCCACCCCTTCAAAGAGCAGGGTGCGCAGCTCTTGCCGATAACGGTCTCGAAAGCCGAGCACTTTCCGCACTTCACCGGCCAGGTCGGGACGGGTCTCTGCTTCCAGCTCGATAAAAGCGCCCCAGACCCGCTCATTGGGCAATGACACCTGCACAAAGTGGATGCCGGGGGTAAGCTGCACAAAGAGCTTCTCGAACACCAGGCGTCGCCCATCCAGGGTCAAGTTCTTGAGCGCCCACATCGCCCCTTCGTCTTGAGGCATGTGGAGGTCTACCCGTGGCAGGTCTCGTTCGATCTCGTACGCGGCGCGCCGCACGTTCTCGAGCTTATCGGAGGGAATCCGCTGATTGCTCGCTTGTTCCGGATCCACGGCCAAGCCGGTCCTCAGCCATAACATCGCAGGCTCTTGAGGCCAGAGCGGATGGGATAAGGCGCTCCAGACGAACATCTCGGCCATTTGGGAGCGGTTGAGCCGGTCTTCGGCGCAGGGCATTCGGGTGCGAAGCTCTTGCATTTGGGCGCGGGCGCTCTCCACTTCTCCCGCGAGCAGGCGGGCTTGGGCGCGCGCGAGCAGCTCGGTGAGTCTGCCTTTTTCTTTGCCTTTGCAGGTGGCAAAGTGCATATCCATCGCCAGGAAGGGCTCCACTTGCAGATACAGCTCGGGGGCGGAGGTCGACAGGATCGAGGGTCGGGTGAGTCCACCTTCTCGGCGTAAGAAGCGGTCGGTGGCGGGCACTTCTTTTTCGCGGAGCCGTTCTGCGGTGAGGTCGTTGCCTTCGATGGGAAGGTAGAACGCACGTTCCTGGTCGGGCTCGACGGGGGTGAGCTCTTCTCCCTTGTTTAAAAAGGCGTAAAGCGGCGTGTTCACCAACAGAAGGCTGGTGAGCCACAAACAGAGCAGCAATAACCGGGGGAGCCGGTGGGCGGGCGTTGGATCAACAGACACCATTTTCTCCCAAAGATCGGGCAGTACCGGAGGGTGATTTTAGCAGAATTCCGGCGTTAGGCAAGAAAGGGACGCTCCGAGGGTGTTATTTGCCTGTAAAATTTCCAGCAATGAAAGAATTATACCGTGGACTCACCTTCTACACCCCCCAACCAGCGCAGATCGTCGTCTTTCATCTCACGGGCCGCGTCCTGCTCACCCAGCTCGATGAGCGTCCGAGTAAACTCGGGATGAAAGAAGATATACGAGAGCAGGTCTCCAAAGGCGGAGCCTTGCAGCCCACGGGCGTCAAACATCCAGCGCCACGGCGGACGATGGAGATCAGGCCGTCGCTCCCACAGCTCGGCGGTGAGCTCGCCCAAGTCACGGGAGGGGGTCTGCTCCAGGGCTCGAATCTCTCGCAGGGGGTCTTTCCCTCGCTGAGCACGCTCCTGGTTGATCTGCGCCAGCTTCTCGGGATCGGCATTGTTGATCAGCTTGTTCATGATCGCCAAGCGGTTAAAATCGGTGCGCACGCGATCCAGAAAGAAGGCGTTGAGAATCTTACCCAGGATGGGAATCACTTCAAATGAAGGGCTCTCGACGAGGGCAGGCCGCACTTCGGGGATGTGATGCAGGCCGATCACCAGGATGGAGTCGGCACCGAGCAGGATGGCAGGCAGGAGCGGGGTGTTGAGCCGAATGCCTCCGTCAAAAAACAGGCCACCGTTGGGGGCTCCAGGCAGGGGCAGACGCTGCGGCGGAAACAGGAAGGGCATGGCCGCCGACGCTAAGGCGGTTCGATGATTGATCTTGGCAGGCACCAAACGCAGGCGCTCATCCCGAATCCATCGCTCTTCTTGAAGCCGCTGAGACTGGGTAAACACCACCGTCTCTCCGGTCTGAATGCAGGTGGCGGACATGGCCAGGGACTCGATGTGCCCCCGCTCGAGGTTCTCCTGGAGCTGTTTCCAGTCGATCAGGGTGCCGTCTCGAAGGGTGCGGCTCAGCGGGCTGGTGTCGTAGAGCGCCCGATATCGATAAGGTCGTGGGTTAAAGGCACGGCTCATGCGCTCGCGCAGGGAGCTGGATTGGCTCAAGAGAGCCTCCAGATGAGGCCCTCTCACGTTGGTCAGATGCAGAGGCAAGGCAAAAAGGGCCGAGAGAAAACGGGAGCTGAAGATCTGATCTTGGTCGATACTCTCCCAGCCTCGACGGAGGAGGCCCACTTGGAGGCGAGCGCCATGTTCTCCGGCGAGCTGAGCGGTGGCGGCGAGGGCAGCGGCGTTGAGCGCGCCGACACTGGTGGCCACCAAAATATTAACTTTGATCCCAAGTTTGGCAAGCCGGGGGAGCAGGTTGGATAACACGCCCACTTCATAGGCACCCCGTGCGCCCCCTCCAGAGAGCACCAGCGCCAAGCGGCGCAGAGACTTCGCCTGATTTTTCACCTGATCATTGGGCTGTTCCTTCGGCTGTTCGGTCATGCCGTTCCTCTTCGCGGGGCGTAGACGGTTTAGTCTTTGAGGGTGGCCAAGAAGTGCTCGGCGTCCATCGCGGCTCGACAGCCAGATGCGGCGGCGGTGATGGCTTGGCGATAGCGAGTGTCGTGAACGTCGCCGGCGGCGTACACACCTTCCACGCTGGTCTGGTTGTGATGGGTGAGCACCACATATCCTTTGTCGTCGAGCTGGAGCTGATCTTTAAACAGATCGGTGTTGGGATGATGTCCAACGGCAACAAAAAGAGCGTCGGTGGGATGGGTGGAGGTCTCACCGGTGACGGTATCCCGAAGCTGTACTCCTTCGACGCGGTCGGCGCCGAGCACGTCTTCTACGACCGCATTCCAGATGAAGCGGATCTTAGGGTTCTTGAAGGCACGCTCCTGCATGATCTTGGAGGCACGCAGGCTGTCTCGACGATGGATCACCACCACTTCGGCGCAGTGATGGGTGAGGTAGTGAGCGTCTTCCATCGCGGTATCGCCGCCACCGATCACCACGGCGCGTTTGCCTTTAAAGAAGGCACCATCACACACGGCGCAGGAGCTGACACCGCCTCCGACTTCGCGCAAGCGGCGTTCGTTCTCCAGACCCAGCCAGATGGCGGATGCGCCGGTGGCCACAATGACGGTGTTGGCGAGGTAGAGGTCTTCTTCGACCCAGACCTTATACGGACGGGCGGAAAAATCGACTTGGGTGACATCGACGGTGTGCATGTCGGTGCCAAACCGCTCCGCTTGTTTGCGGAAGTGCTCCATCAGCTCGGGGCCTTTGATGCCTTCGGGAAAACCGGGATAGTTCTCGACCTCGGTGGTGAGCATGAGCTGACCTCCGGCGGCATAGCCCTCAAACATGAGCGGCTTGAGGTTGGCGCGAGCCGCGTAGATGGCAGCGGTATATCCAGCGGGGCCGGCCCCGATGATGATCAGGTTATGAACTTCAGAGGTCTCCACAACAAAGTCTCCTTACACGTTAAGCAGCGACTCGAGGGTCAGCCAGGAAGATTATTATATAACCACAGACGGTCAATGCTTCAACCGGGATGGGCGGGAAAGTCAAGACGGCTAAAAGCGGAAGGCTCGGCGGGAGGCGAGGCATGTGCTTGGACATCGCGACCAGGGCAACTTTCCCCATTTCGATGGCGCTCATAGCTCGCATCGCGTATACACTCCCCCATGCGGGCGCATGGGAGCCCACGGGAGAAGGAAGACACGAGATGGAACGATTTTTTAATACCGCCGGTCCTTGTCGGGAAGAGTGGCACTATATGCTGCCCGCCACCGCTCGGGTGGAGTCCCTCAAGGAGCTGATTGCTCAGAATCTCTATTTTGTCATCCATGCACTTCATTAGGTGGGTAAGACCACCAGCATGATTGGGCTGGCAAAAGAGCTCACGGCGTCAGACGCTTATGCATCGGTGCTCTTGACCTGTGAGCAGGGCGCGGTCTTTAAGGATGATGTGGAAAAAGCCGAAGGTGCCATCGTGCAAAGCTGGGAGGGCTCATGCCGCCACTGGCTGCCTCAAGAGCTGCTTCCGCCGCCTATGCTGGACTCCGCCAGAACCGGGAATGTCATTCGTGAGTTTCTCCAAAACTGGGCTGAAGCCTGCCCTCGACCGCTGGTGCTCTTCATCGACGAGATCGATGCCTTAGAGAACACAGCGCTGCTCACCGTGTTGCGGCAGCTTCGGTCGGGATTTCCTTCTCGGCCTGCTTCGTTTCCTCATGCGGTCGCGCTCATCGGCATGCGAGATGTAAGAGATTATCGGATCGCCTCCGGTGGCTCTGACCGCTTGCACAGCGCCAGTCCCTTTAACGTCAAGGCTCGCTCGCTCACCCTGCGCAACTTCTATCGCGAAGAGGTCCACGCACTCCTGCTTCAGCACACCACCGAGACCGGTCAACCTTTTGAGCCTGAAGCACTCGACGCCGTCTGGAATCTCACCCGAGGCCAGCCCTGGCTCGTCAATGCCCTCGCCAATGTGATGGTTGCAGATCTCGTCCCAGCGCGCTCAAAGCCCATCACCCTTCAAGACGTGGAGCAGGCCAAAGAAGTCCTGATCCAACGCCGAGATACCCATCTCGATTCCCTCGCCGAGAGACTGCGTGAAGAGCGGGTCAAACGGATTCTGATCCCCATGCTCAGCGGCGATCATCCCCCTGATCTCCCTGAAGACGACCGACAGTATGTCATGGATCTCGGCCTCATGGAGCGACGCCCCGGTGTCGGACTCTGTCTCTCCAATCCTATCTATGCCCAGATCATCCCACGAGTGCTCACCGGTGGCATCGAAGACTTTATGGGCCCCTATAAACCGACTTGGCTTATGCCCTCCGGGGAGTTGAACCTCCAGAAGATGCAAGAAGCCTTCCTCAAGTTCTGGAGGCAGCATGGTGCGCCACTCTTGAGGGCTGCCCCTTATGCCGAGGTCGCACCTCAGCTCGTGCTGATGGCGTTTTTGCATCGGGTGGCCAACGGAGGCGGGAGAGTGGAGCGGGAGTATGCCATCGGCTCTGGCAGACTGGATCTGCTGCTCGAATATAAAGGTGTACGCCTGGCCGTGGAGTGTAAGGTTCAGCGGCCCGACGGCAATGATCCCCTCACAGAGGGCCTGGAGCAGCTTGATGAGTATCTCTCCGGCCTGAGCTGGCCCGAAGGAAGTGACGGCACCGAGTCCTTCCAAGCCTGGCTCTTCATCACCGAGCGGCGAGAGCTTCCGCTTAAAGCCCCCATCATCCCCAAAGTAGAGACACATCGCACCCCCGAACAGCGGAAGATCCTGGTCATCTGGGGGTGAGAAGGGGGCTGGTGCAGGATTCTCCGCTCTCACCCGAAGCCTGAGCCTCACAGGGTGAACGAAAAA
>JBJTQF010000211.1:0-7936 GCA_046075485.1 Myxococcota bacterium
TTCCGGTGCCTGTTCCGGTGCCTGTTCCGGTGCCTGTTCCGGTGCCTGTTCCGGTGCCTGTTCCGGTGCCTGTTCCGGTGCCTGTTCCGGTGCCTGTTCCGGTGCCGCTTGTCCCGCTCGTCCCGCTCGTCCCGCTCGTCCCGCTCGTCCCGCTCGTCCCGCTCGTCCCGCTCGTCCCGCCTGAGCTTGTTCCGGTGCCTGTTCCGCTCGTGCCGCTCGTCCCGCTCGTCCCGCTCGTCCCGCCTGAGCTTGTTCCGGTGCCTGTTCCGCTCGTGCCGCTCGTCCCGCTCGTGCCCCCGGTGTCGTTGCTGTCTTCGGGCTCCTCCTCACATGGAATGTCTGAGCTGCTGTCGTCGTGATCTTCTGTCTCATCCTCAAACGGATCCCAGTTTTCGTCTTCGCCTTCGTCGTCTTCTAGCGGATCAAGGTCGTCGGAGGGCTCATCGTCACAGGGCCCGTCCTCCTCATCGTCATCGACGCTGATGGTGCCGCCTCCGCCCTGACCGGGTGAGGTCTCATCGTCTTCGCAGGGCTCGTCCGCTTCTTCGTCGCCGTTTTCGTCGAAGTCATCCTCATCCTGTTCCTCATCGTCTTGGTCTTGCTCACCGTCATCGTTTTCGTCGAAGTCGCCCCCTTCATCCTCACACGGGCCCTCGTCTTCTTGGTCGTCGTCGGATTCTGGCCTACAGTCATCATCGGTGCCATCCGAGATGTTTTCGTCAAACCCGCCCTCTTCGCAGCCTTCTTGCTCCGGGAGCGGGGTGGCGCAGGGTTCGTCGTCGCCGTCCTCCACCCGAGGATCATCGTTTTCGTCAAACTCTCCACCAGACTCACAGTCGGGGCCATCGTGTTCGTTCTCATCGTCATCCCCGTCGTCGTCTGACCCGTCGTCGTCTTCACAGGGTCCGTCCTGGTCGTTTTCGTCGTCGGTCTCTTGGTCGTCGTCGTGATCGTTGTCGTCGTGCTCGTCATCGTCGTGCTCGTCGTTCTCATCTTCACAGGGTCCGTCCTCATCACCGTGGTCGTCGTCGGTGGTCGGCTCACAGTCGTTGTCCGCGCTGTCTTGACCCTCGTGATCGTTCTCGTCGAACTCGTTTTCATCCCCACAGTCGTCATTTGGGTGGCTGTCTTCGTCGTGCTCGGTCTCGTCGTCCCCAGGCTCATCGGACGTCCCGCCGCCTGAAGTGCCGTCTCCGCCTGAAGTGCCGCCGCCTGAAGTGCCACCACCGCCTGAAGTGCCGCCGCCGCCTGAAGTGCCACCGCCTGAAGTGCCACCACCGCCCGACGTTCCACCACCGCCTGACGTTCCACCACCGCCTGAAGTGCCACCACCGCCTGAAGTGCCACCCTCACTCGACGTTCCACCTCCCCCAGAAGTGCCGTCTCCTCCAGACGTGCCATCGTCACCGTCTTGGTGGTCACCGTTTGGCTCGTTGTTATCGTTCTCGTCGTCGTTGTCATCGTCGTGGTCTTCTGGGAAGCAGTCGTTTTCGTCTTCGCATTCCTCCTCTTCGGGAGCGGTGCAGGTGCCATACCCATTCATGAAGTCGGTCACGCCCGCCCAAGGACGGATGATGCCCGTCACGCCTGAGCGCGCCTTTCGGCTGAGGCTGGCAAACACAAACTCGCGCTCGCGTCCGTTGTCGCCCACGATGTGGAGGGTCACGCTGACTTCGCGGAGGGTCTCGTCACTTTCGACAGGGAGGTAGCTCCACTCCAGCAGGAATCGTCCGGTGGAGACTTCAATCCCTTCGGCGTTCAGAGGCCCCACTGTGCCGTTGCTCACGCCGTCGGCGTAATCTTCGGGATCTCGTCGCTTCAGCTCCTCGTAGAGGTTGCGGGCCAGGGTGGTCCCGGCAATCAGATCGTAGCTCTCTTGGTTGAAGTTGCTCGCGTACAAGATGCTCATGCTCACCGCTGCGGAGCCCGCTGCAAACGCCGCCATCGCAATGACGTTCTCGAGCAGGAGGCTGCCGCGCTGAGCGGGCCTCGCGCTTCGACGGATGGAGGGTGCGGTCTTCAGCGGTCGCATGATCACCTCACGGGTTTGTGGCCCTACGCGACGGACTGCGAAGCTGAGGCCGCTTGAGGGTCAGCTCCGGCAACCCCACCGGGATCAAGGCGGTCTGGAGCTGCACCGGCTTCATGAGCTCCCCTCGGCTGTTCATCGCCACACACTGGCCCTCGTCGCAGTATTCGGCCAGATAGTCGGGACGCCCCGCTCGAGGTGCCGCCACCAAGTGAATACGCGCCTGCTCTTCCGGTGGCAGGCTCAAGCGCAGGTCGGTGAGGGCACTGGTATAGGCACGATTGGCCTCAAAATAGAGCTTCTGCCGCGCCGCCACTGCTTGAAGCACCGCCAGGGGTTTGCTCTGTGCCTCCCAGTGACGATAATGCTGCTCGGCACGCATGAGGAGGCTCATGCCCAGGCATATCACCAACACCCAGGGCAGGTGATGCAGCAGCCGGATGCTCACACGCTGAGCCCGCATGCGCCGTTCGGAGCCCCCACTCGTGGCGCGGGACACCTGCGTCTCATGAGACACCGCTCGAGAAGCTCGAGAGCTTCGGCTGTCAGGGATAGAGGAAGTAGGTGTTGCCATAGAGTTCTCCTCGGAGCTGAGCGCGGGTATCCATGAGCTGGACATCCAGGTTTTCGGGCAACAGCGCACGCAGAAGCCGCAGTCCACGCTGACGGGTGGCCACGTCGAGGTTCTCCCAGTCGGTGCTCACCCAGACGACCACCAGGTCTCCTTGACGAAGGGCGCGCTCCACTTGAAAGGGAAGTGGGGCGTCGAGCCGCAGCAGGCCATACTGATCCGGCTGGAGGGTGTGCTCCACCGGCATTTCCGGCAAGGCTTGGGGCTGAGGCGGAGGGGTCAGCAGCACCAGCCCCAGCAGCAGGCTCAGGCCAGCACTCACCGCCAGTCGCACCGGAGAGAGCTGCTCCCGCTCCACTTTCACTTCTTCGGTGGGCACTTCAAAAGGCCCGGAGGCAAAACGAGGGCCGCTCTTGCGCTCCAGCGGGGTGCGTGCGTGCGGAGAGACCACTTCTGGATTGGCCACTTCCATCAGGCGGGCGCGTAAGGCTGCACGGGTGCCGTCTCCTTCGAGGTCGAGGGCCTGAGGGCCCACCTTAAAGCTGCCAGAAGGCTGAGCTTGACCCAGCACATCTTCCCAGCGATGGCCTTGAGCTGAGCGCCGAGGGCGCGCGGAGGTCGTTCGGGCAGCACTGTTACTCTGGGCTGGAGCTCGCTGGTCATCGGGCTCGAGCGGGTTTGAGGAGGCTGAGGTGTGGGAAAGTGACATAAGCACCTCCGAAGCGGATGAAGGAAAGGTCCATACCATTCCTGTCGGAACGGAAGCTGCTTCTCTGAAGGGCTGGATTACAGGGAGAGAAGAAATAGCGGGGAGCGAATTTTGACAACACTGTCGGGACTTAGAGATATCGAACGGCAGCGGTTGTTACAGGGAGAGCGGACGGGGAGTGAGGGGTTGGTAAAGTGGGGGGCGGAGAGGAGGGGAGCAGGGAGGAAGTGCTTCCGCGTCAGTCGGCTTGGTTGCGCAGGAAGGTCGGGATGTCGTACTCATCTTCTTCGATGTCCAGGGTGGGGGCTCCCAGCTCCCGGGTCTTTTGCAGCAGCTCCGTTCGGTCGATGGGACGACGGGGGGAGGGGCTGTGGTACTTCGAAGAACTCGAGGGCGCGGAGGTCATAGGCCCTTCCTCGGGAGACTCCCGGTCCTGGCGGCGTGCTCCCCACTCCTTGACGGGGGTGATGGGCATCCACTGGACCTTGGTAACGCTGCGGGCTTCCGGCGTTACGTGCTGCGTCTCCCGGTGCTCGAAACCCGTGGCGATCACCGTGACCCGGACTTCGTCGCCCATGGTATCGTCGATGACCGAGCCAAAGATGATGTTGGCATCTTCGTGGGCTTCTTCCTGGATGAGGGTGGCGGCCTCATTGACTTCGTAGAGGGTCAGATTTGAGCTGCCCGTGATGTTGATGAGGATGCCGGTGGCACCGGAGATGCTGATCTCGTCCAACAAGGGGGAGGAGATGGCGTTCTGAGCGGCTTCGACGGCCTTGTGAGGACCGGTGGCGGCACCGGTGCCCATGAGGGCCAAGCCCTTGTTGCTCATGATGGTCTTGACGTCGGCGAAGTCCACGTTGATCAGACCGGAGATGGTGATCAGGTCTGAGATGCCGCGAACGGCCTGAAGCAACACTTCGTCGGCCTTTTTGAAGGCTTCTTGAAGGGTGGTTTTTTCACCGGCGATGGCCAGCAGGCGCTGGTTGGGGATGGTGATGAGGGTATCCACCACTTCTTTGAGGGCTTGGATGCCCTTCTCTGCTTGTGCGCGGCGCTTTTTGCCTTCAAAGATGAAGGGTCGAGTGACCACGCCGACGGTCAGGGCGCCCAGCTCTCGGGCGATCTGAGCGATGACGGGTGCGCCACCCGTACCGGTTCCACCGCCCATACCGGCGGTGACAAAGACCATGTCGGCACCCTGGAGCAGCTCGGCGACGGCGTCGCGATCTTCCAGGGCCGCTTCACGGCCAACGTTGGGGTCTGCGCCTGCACCCAGCCCTCGAGTCAGGTTTGACCCAAGCTGAAACTTTACGGGCGAATTAGACAGACGCAGTGCCTGAATATCTGTATTGGTGGCGAGAAACTCTACTCCCTCCAATCCAGCGGTGATCATGGTATTGACAGCATTCCCGCCGCCGCCACCAATTCCAATCACCTTGATGCGTGCCCCGAGGATCTCTTTTTCTTCCACCAGCTCAATCTTGCTCATGCTCGTACAACCTCCCGTCCACCCTGGACGCTAAAGACGATGAAAGGTATGTCAATCGTGATAAATTTTCAAGTGTTTTTTCAAATCTCTGTCGTGAGCGACATTGGCAATTGATCCAATTGTCTGTAACTGATCAGAAAATATTGCCAATCCATTCGCCCAGGCGACTGCGTGCGCGTCTATACAGACTATCACGCGGTACGTCTTCTTGGTTCACCTCAGCTCGCCGCTGCCGCATCCCATGCAGCACCAATCCCACCGCCGTGGAGGAGGATGGACGACTCAAGATCGCCTCCGCTCCCAACACGGCTTGAGGGGTGCCGACCCGCACACTCAGCCCCAGCACCTGCTCCGCCAACGCCGCCACGCCCTCCAGCGCCGGCGTTCCCCCCGTCAAAACCACCCCCGCCGAGAGCTGGGTATCCAGTCCAGAGCGGGTGAGCTCCTGTCCCACAAGGGCAAACATCTCTTCTAGGCGGGGTTCAATGATCTCCGCCAGCATCTTCCGCGAGGCCGGACGTCCAGGACGCCCGCCCACCCCCGGTATCACCAGGGGCATGTTACGCTCGGATTTCTTCAGCAGCACACTGCCCGCCTCGAGCTTGAGCTTCTCGGCGTCTTGCAGGGTGGTCCCCAAGCCGATGGAAATGTCTCGGGTGATGTGATCTCCGCCCAGAGACAAGACGGCGGTATGCTGCACCACTCCTCCATGAAAGACTGCCAGATCGGTTGTGCCGCCTCCGATATCGACGACTGCAACGCCCAGCTCTCTCTCATCGGATGTTAAGACTGCTTCACTCGCAGCGAGCTGCTGAAGCACCAGTTCTTGCACATGGAGTCCGGTTTTATGGCAACACTTGATCAGATTCTGTACACTCGTGACAGATGCGGTGACGATGTGTACTTTTGCAGACAGTCGAGTGCCAGACATGCCATAAGGATCACGAATTCCATCCTGGTCGTCGAGGATGTATTCCTGCGGAATAATGTGCAATAGTTCGCGATCTGTCGGAATCTCAATCGCCTGAGCCGCATCGAAGACGCGCACCACATCTTGTTCGGTCACTTCGCCATCTCGTAAGGTGACCATGCCTCGGCTGTTGAGGCTCTTGATGTGCCCTCCCGAAATCCCCACAATGGCGCGGCTCACCCGACAGCCCGCTTGGGCTTCGGCTTCTTCGAGGGCTTCTCGAATGGCGTGGGTGGTGGCTTCCATGTTGATGACCACCCCTTTGCGCAGGCCCGCGCAGGGAGCCACGCCCACCCCCACGAGGTCCACACCGTCAGCGGTGGCTTCGCCGATGATGGCGCGCACGTTGGTGGTGCCAATGTCTAAGCCCACGACCAAGGGGCCTCTCTTTTTGCCTGCCTTCATGCGTCGGTCCTTCCTTGACGGCCCGCTCGGGTGACGGTCCTCCTCCACTCGCTCAGAGTGGCGTCACCACTGCAAATCGGCTCAGGTCCATGTCGATGTGTTTGACCTGGGCCAGATTCACCCGCTCCACGTCGAGCAGCCGCATCAGGCGCTCGAGCTTGCGGTCGAAGTTATCCCACCCCACCACGATCTGGGTGACGGCGTTGGTCGTAAACAAGGAGTAGCCCCGATCCACGTCCACATGCACTTCGCTGATCTGCTCCACGCTAAAGCGGGTCTTCTCCTGCACGCGCTCCAGCAATACCAGGGCTTCTTTGATGGCTTTTCGCCCAATGATGCCCCGCTGGAGCGGCCCAGGCTCCTCAAACCCCGTCAGCATGGGCAGGTTGAGCGGGTCTCCAGGCTTCACTTTTTTAAAGAGCACGCCTTCTCTATCGACATAATAGAGCTCGCCGAGGGGCACAATGGCCACCGGCTCACGCTCGCGCACGGTGATCACCAGCTCGTGGGGAAAGCTACGGCGCACGTCCGCATCGGCAATCCAGGGGTGACGCTCAATCTGAGCGGCGATATGCTCCGGGTCCAGGGCCAACAGGTTCTTGCCCAGGGAGACTTCAGACAGCACCTTGACTTCCCAGTTTTTGGATTTCTGCGTTCCCGACACGCTAAGGGTCTCAAGGGCCAACCAGGGAGCTCGCTCCAGATACTGCTTGACCTCCAACGCTCCGATCACCAATGCCAAACCCACCAGGGCCAGCGCACACGCGGAGGCCAGACGCTTCACCATCACCTGGCGACGCTGCTGCTGCGCTTCTCGCTCGGCACGACGACGAGCGCGGATTTGCTCCACAGACTCGAAGTTCTCGCGAGAAGCCCGCAGGCGGGTGGTACGCTCGCCCGGGGTGTCTCGACGCACCTCTTTGTCTAACCGGAACCGGCGAGGCAAGATAGGACGCACGGCATCCAACAACGGACGCGACTTCGGAGCGGGCTCCAACACCGGCTCGGCCACCGGCGCTGAGGCAGGCGCAGGGGCGCTCGGGTCCAACAACGGGTTGATAAATAAGGCCGGATCTTGCTCTTCCGGTGCTTGGTCCAGGTCAAAGGCTTTGCGCAAAAAGGCCATCGCCGGTGACGGCCCTTCGTCGGCATCCGCCACCTGCTCAAACAAACGCGCGTCGTCCTGCTCGCTGCGAGAGGTCAAGGCTCGACGCAGGCTCCCACTCCGACTCACGCTGGATTCTGAGGACGCCTCTTCAGGAACGGCTTGGCCTCGCTGAGCCCGCGCCAATCGTAAGGCTTTGGCTTGCAGCTCCTCCATCGATGGACGCGGACGAACCGGCTCACGACGCTCGGGGGACGGCTCACGACGCTCGGGGGAGGGCTCACGCTCTCGAAAAGAACGCTCTTCTCGCGGCGAAGGCGAGGATGGACGACGCTCCACCCGCTCAGCGTCATCGACAGATGAAGCCGCTCGCGCTGGTTTGGCCGGACGTGGGGAAGGCCGAGCTTCATGCTCCCCCTGCTCGTTTCGAGAGGTCAGGAGCTTTCGCAGGCTCGTGGAGTAGGTGTCTAAGCTGCTGCTGATGGAGTGCCGCAGGTGCTCCGCTGTGTTGCTCAGGCTCGGGCGCTCGTCACGGCTTGGGCGCTCGTCACGGCTCGGGCGCTCGTCACGGCTCGGGCGCTCGTCACGGCTCGGGCGCTCGTCACGGCTCGGGCGCTCGTCACGGAGACGACGGACTTCACGGCCAGGACGTTCT
>JBJTQF010000212.1:0-45175 GCA_046075485.1 Myxococcota bacterium
CCAGCAGCTCGCTCGGAGATGGGTTCGCCAGCAGCTCGCTCGGAGATGGGTTCGCCAGCAGCTCGCTCGGAGATGGGTTCGCCAGCAGCTCGCTCGGAGCCGGGTTCGCCAGCAGCTCTCTCGGGGATGGGTTTGCCTCCAGCTCCTTGGGTGATTCGGACAACGAAGAGGGTTCCTCCAGCGGGATGGTCACCGCCAATGGTAGTGGGGCCATCGAGCAGGACTCCCCAGAGCTCAATGACTTGGACCTGATCGAAGAAGAGTCCGAGTTTGAATGAGCCCGGCTCAGCACCTGCCAGAACGCCTCTCCTAAGATCTCCCGCCGGTTGAGAATTTTTCCCCTGATCCCAGCACTTCCATTCAGCTCAGCCAGAGGGCCGCCACCACTCGACAGCCCGCCGTCACCCGGTGGATCTTGTGCTCGTAACCCGCCACACCCGTCTGATACACGATCAGCTCTCCGAGCGGAGGCGTGGGCAGCAGCACCCCGACACCTCCTTTGGGACGAATGCCCAAACATCCTCCCTCCAGCTTTATGGCATCTTCGGTCAAGGAGAGGGTACAGGCCAGCCGTCGAGAGCCGTCATCGTGCCAGATCCCATCCTCTTGGTCTGGATCGGCACTGTCTCGCACCGAGAGGATATACTCCACCGACTCAAACGTCAGATATTGCTGAAGATGGTGCCACAGTCCCCCCGTCGGTTGCAGCAGCTCCCCCAGCCTTCTATCCAGTGTCACCCAATCGTGAGCCCGGAGCGCCTCCCGCACCCGCTCCGGCAACGGATGGGCATCCAGACAATACCCCAGCCGCTCGAGCTGCTCCTTCTGCGTCGCCGAGACACGGGGCACTGCATTTTGCATATTAATAAGGTCTCCTCCGCGTGAGGGTGGGTCTCGTCGCATGCTGATTCATGAGGTCTTCTCAGCGTGCGCGTGGGCCTCGTCGCACTCGAACCTGATACATCGGCAGCGTCTGCACCTCGAGCAGTCCCTGCGCCACCAGGGTCTGAACCTCCGGGGTGAGCGCCTTGAGCTGCCCCAGCTCACCCCGCAGGGCCTGGAGCAACACAGCCGTGCGCGCTCCATCTCCCAGACGCTGCACCAAAAGCCGTCGAAGCTGGGCACCCCGCTCCGAGAGCTGGACCGAATCCTGCTCATTCAGGGCCTGCCCCACCTCCGGCGGAAGGGGCAAACTCCCGAGGGTCGCCAAGAGCTGATGCGCCTGCCTCAACACCTGGAGCTCGTATTGGAGCCGGGTCAGCTCCTCCCGCTGCATCTGCGCCGCCGCTTCTTCGGCAGACGTCGGCGGACTCACCCGAGCAAGCTGAGTCCACAGTCCCGGCGGAGGCTCCAGCGGAGGGGCTCGACGCACCACTGGCACCGCATCTTGCACCCCCGGCTGTTCCGTCGGACGGGTGCCCAGGCGTTGAAAATCCCGGTTCACCGCCGCATCCAGCGGCATCAGCAACGTCTGAGCGCCACTCGGCACGAGCGCCAGGGCAAAGAGGTGATCCGGCCAACGGAGCTGTCCTTCATCCAACATCCAGCCGTGGGCCACCAACGAGGGGACTTGCAGATGACGCAGCAGCTCCACCACCAGCACGTTGAGCTCGTAACAGATGCCGCGTCCATCAAAAGATCCCCCCGAGGCGGCAAAGAGCAGCTCCAGGGCATGGTTGCCTTCTCCTGGCCGCAGGCGTTGAAGCTGAGTCTGTACTTTGGGGCGGGTCTTAAACTTTTCGTCGTAACAGAAGTGCTCCACCACAAACTGACGCACTTCGAGCGCCCGCAAGGAGGGCGAGAGCGCCCGCGTCTTGGTCTGTCTCACCCACTGCTGCACCGGCTCCGGCAGGGCGGTCAAGGGCAGGCTCGGCTCGAGCAAGACGGAAGGCAGAGGCACCCCCGCACCAGGCAAAAAGCCGGGAGGCTCCAGCAGCTCCACCTCGTAGCGCACCAGCACTGGGGCGGAGCCTCGGATCTCCACCGGCTGGAGCCCACGAGCAGCAGGCAGGCGCTGAAATCGGCTCGATGCGTCGGCATCCCCTTGCACCTCCACCCGACCATGCAGACGGCTGAAGAGAGGCATCGGCAGCATGCCCACACCCGGGGCGAGGCGACCTTCAAACTTCACGCGGCGCGCGGTCGGCTCTCCCGTCTGAAAGAGGCTCAGATCCAGCGGATGCTCGAGCCAGCGTTGTGTGCCCGGTGAAAACTTCGCCCCCACCGTAAAGAGCACATACGCCCAGGGAGAGGGCAGCGGATAGGGCTGAAATTGAAGCTGGAGCGGACTGGTACGGCTGTTGAGCACCTGCCGGAGCTCCGGGGTGGACCAGGCATTGCCCTCCACAAACGAGAGCGGCTGAAGCTGCTGCCCCGGCTCGCTCCAACGCGGCGGAAGAAGGGGCTCCGATTTAACCGAGGGCCTGCTCGAGCCCTGAGCAGAGACGTTGCCTTCATCACCCGCCCGCTGCCACAAGCTCCCCAGCTTCTGAAAGAGCCCTCCTTGACGCACCCGCTGCCAAAATCCCCCCGCGCCGAGCTCCCCAGGTGATGCCGAGCCCGTATCTTCCGCTTGATCCGCAGCGGAAGGCCCGGATGAAGGGCTGTCCACGATGTTTTTGGGAAGGTCTCCCCTGTGAGTGGGCGCATCCTCTGCCGGGTCCAAGCTCAACGCCGGGTCCAAGCTCAACGCCGGGTCCCAGCTCGCAGCACCAGACTCCGGCGCATGGCTGAGCAGTCCAAGCTGTCTCAGCACCCGCAGGGGATCATCGGCCAGCAGCACTCGGTAGAGGGTGAGGTGAAGCCGCTCTTCTTCCGACCCTCGGAGCTTCAGACTCAGCGCATGCATGAACCGCTCGCCCACCCACTGCGCCGTTTCTTTCAGGCGCTGCCCCGGCTCGTGGCCAGTTTCCGAGAGCTCCAGCGGCAATTGCTCGCGACACTGGCTCCAGAACGTCGCCTCTCTCCAGGCGCTTAGATCCTGCTTTTGCAGGAGCTGATAACGATTCTGGAGCGCATCGAGCAAGCCCAGCCCACACAGCTCCACCCACCGCTCTTGCAGGCGCTCGAGAGGATCGAGTCCTCGTGAAGCCACCGGGAAATGCCGCCGATCCAGATAGGCTTGCATCTCGGCGGTTTCTTCCAGCGGCAGCAGCAGCTCGAGCATGTCCACGAGCTGATCCGCACCCGGTCCATCGTAGAGGGTCGGCAACAGACCCATCGCCAGCCCCGAACGATGGCGCATAGGCTCCAGCAGGGCCTTCGTGTCGAGCATCAGACACTCGGAGCGGGTCTCGTAGAGCGCAGGCGCATGCACCAGGGTCTGGCCCACATGAGGCAGCAGGTAGAGGGCCTTGAGCCCCTCAAAAACCCGGATCGGTCCTCCTCGCACCAGCCCTCGCAGTCGTTTTTCGGCCTGCCAGCCTTGAGGATCCAAGCTGTTGCGGCGCGCGCGCAGGCGTGGATACACCTCGAGCAGCGCCCTCAGCACCCGCCGGAGCGCCTCGATTGCATCGCTGAGACGCTCTGTGCGTTCGTTTTCCGGCTCCACCTGAACTTGTAGCGACCATGCTTCCGAAATCAGCGGAATTCGCAGGCGCTGATGAAAGAGCTCCAGCCCTTCGCGGTCGTCCACCGGGCCTTGTACCACCTTCCAGAAAGGGCCGACCTTCGCGAAGAGTGCCTCCAGGGTGGGGGTATTCGAGCGATACAGTGCTCGAGCAAACGGCGTGACCAAGCGGAGCTGCTCCGGCTGAATCCCTTCGTCCGGCTCCGGGGAGGAGGGCAGCTCAGGATTCCGAGGCTCCACCAGCAGATAGGGAGTCTCTAGGGGGATGGGCTCACCCCGACGTCCCAGCAGGGCATAACCACTCAGGAGCTGCCGCACCAGGGAGACTTCTTTGATGCGCAGGCTCTGAGGCTCCGGTCCCGGCGGAAGCCACTGCGGAAGCTGGCTGAAAAAGCGTAAAATATCGAGCGGGCGGACCTCTCGCGGAATGTCGAAGGCGGCACACAGGCGAGGATAATCCCACATGCCTTGCTCCCAATAACCTCGGCGTCGCCCGAAATAGCGCCAAGCGGAGCATCCCAGCACTTCTTGAGGCGGATGGAGCTCCCCTTCGTCGGTTTGAATCCAGGCCAAACCCTCGAGCCCTGCCCGAAGTTGCTCCGGGGTAGCACGTCCCTGGGTCAGCGCCTGCTCCAGCCACGCATACACGCGGCGCGGAGGCGCTCGCCGCTGCGACACCTTGAGGGTCACAAAGGCCAGCACCTCTTCCACCCGCACTTTTTCGGGGGAGCGGAGGGGCAACAAGCTCAGCACGCCTGGGCCGAGCAGGTTTTCTACCGAGGGATGCAGCCAGATGCCCGGCTGATCTTCGGGACCGCCGACCAAGTTGGCCACGTCTGCACTGGAAGGAAAGAGCTCTCGGGCGTAACGAAGCTGCTCCTGAGCATCGGGCAACCAGGAGACCGAGCCCAGCGGCAACACCTTGAGGGCTTCATCGCGGGTAGGTCCGGGGGTCTCGAGCAGTCGTCGCACGAGCTGGGCCACCAGGGGCGCTTTTTCGGGGGCCTCCACCAGCCGTCCGAGGGCCAACGCCAGCCGCTGCGGAGACGGTATGCCAAGCTCGAGCGGATGGGCCAGGGCACTCAACAAGGTGGCGGGAATCATCGGAGAAGGGGTCCAGTCCCGACCCAGGCTTTGTAGGGCCGGATCGAGCATCAACCCACGAGGGCTGACCAGCTCTCCAGCGGCGTTGAGAAACAACCGAGCATCACGCAAAACCTTGAGGGCATGAGGGCTGGCCAACAAGATGCTGAGCTGGCTCTCGAGCCAAGTATAGAGCTGAGGCAGGCGATGCCGGGGGAGAGACACCCGCGCCAGCTCCTCGAGGACTGCGCCCGGCTCCAGCGCACTGAGGCGCATGCGCAGCGGCTCCGGTGGAGGCCAACCCAACGACTCCGACAGGATCGGATGCAGCAGCGTGCCATGCAGCGGCAGACCTTCCAGGAGCTTCACCGTCTCTTCGGAGGCAAAATACAAGGGGTCGAGTCTCAGCCTTCCCAGCGCGTCGAGCAGGGGCAGCTCGAGGGGTTGTTTTAGATACGATGCCTGCGGCTGCGCCATGAGCTGATGGGCCAACACCCGCGCCAGTCGGGTCGGCGTCGAGAGCAGCGGAGGCTGATCCTCGAGCGGTCGATGTTCGCGGGCACCTGCACGCACGAGCTGATCCAGCCAGACACACACCGGGAGCGGCTGGAGCAGGGGGCTCAGCCCTTCAAAGCTGGGGCGATCCGCCGAAGATAAGATCGTCTCCGCCAGCAGGGGTTGAAGGACCGGATCGTCGGTTAAGACCTCTGCAAGCTGCGTGGAGTCCACCACCTGATCGGCACAACGAACGCCTCCTGCATGAGTGCGCCAGATCGCCAAGCTCGACAGCAGCGGGCTCGCCGGAGGCAGTGCCGCTCGAGGCTGAGGGGGATCAAAGGTGCGCAGGGCCTCCTTTTCGTGGAGCAGAAGCTGATGCAGACGTGGCAGGACCGCATCCGTCTGGAGGTTGGGGCGTGCTTCTCCTTTTTTGATGGGCTGAAGCTCCAGGAGCTGCTCGAGGAGCAACGGGAGATCGGCTCGAGGCACGTTGAGGGCATCCACCAGGGGCTTGAGCGGATCCAGCCATGCCGGATCCAGCAGGCGTAGACCGCTCAGCTCCAGGAGCGGCACCAGCTCCGCCGGACAGGGCAGCACATCCATCCCCGGACGTTTTCTATCCGGCAGTGCCAGAGGCCCCGCGCGTCCGCGTGAGTCGGGAAAGAGGGGCAGATTGGCCGCATGTCGCAATACCTCGAGGCTCAAGCTCGCGGTCTGCTCGGCCAGCAGCTTTAACAAACCTTCTCGTCGAGCCGGAAGGCTGCTCTGCCACGCGGCGGAGCAACTGACCAGCTCAATGCCCAGCAGCTCAAAGCTCAAGGCGGGGGCTTGAGACCGCTCGAGGAGCTGATCGGCAGGTTGACCGGAGGATTCGTGGGAGAGCAGGGGGCGAAGATCTTCAAAAAAGGCGGCCAGCGGCTCCAGCTCGGGGGGAACACGAAGCACACCACGGGTATCGGTGCGGTTGCGAGCGGCAGGCAGGAGGTTCCCCCGTCGATCCGGAAAGAGGGGCAGTCGCAGTGCTCGCACTTGTAAGGAGGGTGCGGCATCCAAGAGGGCTTGCAGCAGCTTCTCACGCGCACGAGCGGAGAGCTGTGACACCGTCTTGCCACGTTCATAATGGGTCAGCAGTCCGTCGAGGGTCATCGAAGGCGTGTTGAGGGCCAATGCCAGCCGCTGAGCGCGCTCAGAGAGGGGTATCACCACCGGCGGATCCGACTCTCCCGGAATTTCTGCCAAGTCCGGCTCGAGCAGCCAACATTGAGAAGCCCGCTCCACCCGTTGATTCTGGCATGGCAGGAGCGGGAGTGGCTCGAGGGCCTGCTTCAGCGCCGGCCAGAGCGGACGAAGTAAGGGCGAGAGCTCTTCTTCGAGGGGGAGCACTTCCAGCAGGGCTTCCGCCAGGGCTCCGCGAGTGGGTGCTGGATGGGGGGTCTCGGCCAACGAGCGCCGGAGGGCATCCGCTGAGGTCTCGGTGAGCAGTGCCGTGCAGAGGTGGTGGAGCATCAGCGGCATCTGGCTCAGCAGCCACTGGTTGAAGCGAGCGTTGGGTGCCAGACGCTCCCGATCCACAGGCACTTCAAAATGTGCTTGCATGAGCAGGCGTAGTCCGGTCTTCTCGGCGGTGGGCAAGAAGCTGTAGAGGGTGCTGGCCTGGGGCTCCAACGCCAGGGGCAGACCTTGGGGTGACAGGCGCATCACCAGGGAGAGGCGGGTACTGGGAGGCGCTTCTCCCACCTCGGGCGGAGGCTGGCGACGATCTGGATCCTTCAGCAGCGGATCGTAAGGGCGCTCCAGCTCGAGGCGCAGCAGGCGCTGAGGGTGTGGTGACTGCCCCGTCTCGAGGGTCAAGACCTGGAGCTGCGGCTCATCGAGGGTGAGGGGTAGGGTCGGCAAGGCTTCTCGAGCCATCACTCGAGTGTGGAGCCGAGGCTGGGCGTTGTGGGATGGGGGCTCCACCCGCCTGAGCTCTAAGTGACGCAGGTTGCGCAGGGTCAGCAGCACACGGGGGTCGAGGGCGCAGGCTTTCTCAAACAGGGCTTGGGCGCTGCGCTGCGGATCCTGTGGCTGAGCCAGGGGCAGGATCAGCAAGGTGCCATGCTCGGGAACGCCGGGCGGACGCTGCTCGAGCGCACGCGGAATGGAGACATCCACGATCTCAAACTGCCACGGCCCCGAAAAGAGCGCAGGGCGACGGGTCACTTCGTAGACCGATTTAAACCCCACTCCAAAAAAGCCGATCTGCTGCCGTCGTTTGGTGGTCTGACCGATGCTGGTGACTCCCACCACATCTCGAGCGTCAAAGGGCAGGCCATCATGCCATACCAGCAGGCGTTGAGGCTCGCAGGTGAGCTGCCAGTGGGTGGCCTCAGCATCTTCGGCGTTTTGCAGCAGCTCCACCAGAAAGTGGCCGGGATCGGTGTAGACCCGTCGGCTGAGCAGCTCCTCGGCATTGGCCTGAGAGAGCGCCCGGGGCTGCTGCGCCAACACCTCCAGACAACGGGCGGCGAGTCGCTTCTCGGCGTCGAGCAGAGAAAGCAAATGTGAAGCGGAGAGACTGACCGCATGGGTTTTCAGCCGCTGCCACGCCGGAGCAGAGAGCTGAGCCAGCCAAGACTCGGGGCAGACATGGGAGGGCTGCTCCAGCCACCTCAGCGCGTGCTGCTCGAGGGTATGTAACCAAGCGTCACGCGCCGATGGAAACTGCTGCTTCAGTACCCGATCCAGCAGGCTCAGCGCAGGCAGGCGCTCGAGGGGCAGGCGCTCGAGGGTCTCCTTCAAGAGCTGGTGAAGCGTAGGCCGACGGGAGGGATCCTGAAGGGTGAGCTCCACCAGCCCTTTGATCACCCGGTCGAGGGTGGTATCGGGGAGCTGCTGAAAGCTCTGGAGCAGCGCCTGACGCACGGTCGAGTCGTCCAGATAAAGGCGCTCAAGCAGGCGTGAGGTGAGCCAGACCAGCGGTGTGGGGTCACGAAGGGGCTGACAGCGGGCGATGAGCTCCGGTGCCGCTTGAAGTGAGAGGGATTTTTCCAGCCAAGAGAGCTGTGCATCCAGAGGAGCCAAGAGAAAATCGGCGGGTGTCATGTTCGTGCCTCACGGAAGAAGAGGAGAACAAGGAATAACACAGGCGGGAGAGGCTGGAAATAGGGATGCGGGTCGGAGTCGGCTACTGCCAATTTTGACATAGTGCGTCATCGTCATGCATACGCTAGGTATCTGAATAAAAATGAGAATTTGCTTGTCCACAATCTTCATGTATTACTTCAAGTTTGTGCTTGCATATTCTGAAGGTTTGAGATAATACATACGCATGGCTCGTGGTGTGAGCCATTTGAGCCGGATTTCGGCTCCCGTGACGTGTAAGGAGTAGGAACATGAAGAAGATTTCTTGGTTGCTCGTGGGTGCTTTTTTGATGATGGGTCTGGCGGCATGCAGCGGTGGTGACGACGATACCGCTTCGCCCAGCCCCGAGGTCACGCCGACCGCGACGGCAGCGCCCTCCGCCAACTGAGCTTGGCAAGAAGGGGACAGAGGAAACTCTGCCCCCTTTGTTGTTTCTGAGGGTTGTTTCTGAGGGTTCATGCTGAGGTCGAGTGCTGCTACTTCCTTCTACGCCGGACGAGACACACCATCCCTCCCAGCAGCAGCCAGCCTCCTGCACCCGTGCTCTTTCCTTCTGACGACCCCGGACCTGCCGAGCTCAGCGCACATCCCATGCCTTCTGTGAGGCCCTCTTGCGTGTGTGTGCGTGCTGCATTCAACTCCAGGGTGGCCATCCGCTCCTCAGCGGCGGTCTCATAGTTGCCAGAGTTACGCAGATCGTGGTGGAACGAAGACCACTCAACCACGCCGCCTCGTGCAGCGGTGGTGCCGGTGGTATGCCAAGCGTAGAGCCAGCCTCCGCGTGTGCCTGCCACCACTTCGAGGAATCCATCCCCATCCATGTCGCCGACGGCAGGCGCGGACAGGTTCCATTGTCCGGTGAACTTCGGCCAGCCCGCAGGTTGTTCTCCCACTCGGTTGAAGGCCCACAACATGAAGGCACCGTCGCCGTGGATGACTTCGGGCAGGCTGTCTCCATCCAGATCGGCCATCGTGGGGTTCATAAAAAACTGCATGTCGGCGACCTGCTGAGGGAATCCCGCCAGGGAGATGCCAGTACGGGCATCCCAAGCGCCAATCAAGTAGTTATGTTCGGTACGCCGAGCCCCTTGCAGCAGGTTGAGCAGGGCGTTAAATCCGCCCATGTTCAGCACATAGTCTACGTCACCATCTTGATCGAGGTCACCAAAAGTCCCGCTGTTGATGGTCACAAAACCGGAAGGCTCTTCGGTATTGCTCAGGGCACCCCAGTCTCGCCGCGACTGGCCCATACGAGAGAAGGGCCGCCCATTATATCGATAGATCGATGCCGATTGGCGTGTGGGGTAGCCGGTGATGGTATGGGTGGCCACTTCCAGCCGTCCATCCCCGTCGATGTCGGCCAGCGCCGGGCTGGAGCAAGTGCCTTTTCCCACGCCGGGCAAGACGTCGCCGTAGAGCCCCGAGGTCAGGATCGGCCAGCCGGACAAGAAGGGACCACCACTGTGCAGGTTGCCGTCGGCGTGGATAGCATAGGTGGGTGATTGATTACCGTCGATCAGCTCGTTGGTGCCGATGACCACCTCGAGCGTGCCGTTGCCGTCCAGATCGCCGAGGGCGGGAGAGACCATGATCCGATCTCGGTTGGGTGAGGTGCCATCACCTGCCACGTAGCGGAGCTGCACCGGCCAGCCAGGAAGCTGCTTTCCTTGATAGTTGAAGGCATAGACCCACTGATCCATTCCGCCCACCACGATGTCCAGCTTGCCATCTTTGTTGAGATCCCCCAGGGCCGGAGAGCTGAAAAATCCCGCCTCGAGGAAATTGTTCTCGCTGGTGAGGGCATCGGTGGCCTTTGTAAAGTCGATGGTGGCCGGAAATCCGGTCAAGAGCGTGCCCTCTTTTTTCCAGGCATACACGTCACCGTCTAAGGTCGTACCCACCACCTCGGGCATGCCGTCGCCGTCCACATCTCCCACCGCCAGGGTGGAGATAAAGGCTTGGCCTCGGTCGGCAGAGACCGCTCCACTTTTATACGCGGGTGCGCCCGTGTGCTGGCCTACACGAGCAGGATCCAGGGCAGGAAAACGACGGCTCTTGACCGGCCAACCGCTGAGCTCCGAGCCGTCGGCTTGAAAAGCATGCACCCAGCCGTCGCTGGTGGCCTGCAACAGCTCATCGCGTCCATCTCCGTTGAGATCCGCCAGCTTGGGAGAGCTCTCGAGGGAGCTTCCCAGAGAGAGCGGAAAGTCGGGCAGCAGCTCTGGATCGGTGTGAACGTAGATCGTGCGGCGAGCTTCTCCGCTGTTTCCGGTGGCATCGGTGGCACGCACCCTCAAGGTGACGGTGTACCGGTTGATCTTGTTGACCCGATCCACATGGGTATCCTCCACCGTCAACGGCTCCACTTTGGCCAGCGGATCCAGCTTGTTCAACGGGATGGTGCGCAGATCAAAACTCGCCAGGGTGCCGTTGAGTACACTGGCGCTGGTCCCACTCTTGAGCACCACAAAATCAGCGGCCAGCGGCGAGAGGCCCACCGCATACTCCACCACGTAGCTGAAGGTGCTCGAGCGGGAGGCGGCGATACGTCCTTGCAACGAGACCACCGGGGTACGGCTGGGATCAACGGTCTGGAACCACTCGGGAGAGGTCCACTCCACCTCGGGCGGAATCTTCCGCTGATAGACTCGGTCCACCGCACGATAGGCGTTGACCCGTCCATACCCAAAATAGGCTTCCCAACCGGGCTGGCTGGGATAGAGCTTGGGCGCTCCGTCGTTGTAGGTCTCCGGCACGTCGATGTCGTCGGCGGTGCCGTTCATGAGCTGGAAGATCTCTTGGGGGGTGAGCTTCAGCCCATTTTTGAGGGCAGCGGAGTACACCAGTCCCACAATGCCAGCCGCGCGGGCGGTGGCTTCAGAAGAACAGTCGGTGCCGGGCACTGACAGGTGCAGGTTGCCTCCAAAGTTGGTGCAGTTGGCCATCGCCAGAAAGGTCGAGGCGCTGCTCTCGGAGTTGGTATCGTAACGAATGGCATGCACGACGAGGGTGCCTTCGTTGTTGGCGGGGCTGTTGGCGTGAATGGAGGTCTCATCGGCGTTGGAGGCCACCACGGTCAAGCCTTTGGCGTTGGCGTAGGCAATGGCGTCTTGGGCAAAGACGGAGTTGTTGTAGGTGCCGAGGGCTTCTTGAATCACCGAAGCGCCCATATCCGCCGCGTAGAGGGTGGCCTCGGCGAAGAGGTTGACGTCGGTGATAAAGGAGTCTCCTACGCGCAGATTGAGGACAGAACAAGAAGGGCAGGGGCCCATGTCGTCCAGTCCATTACCTCCTTCTGCTGCGGCGTCGTTGGCTTCAAAGGTGCCGTGTCCGTAGCGCACGGTGTCATAGGGGTTGTTGTCGTTCCAAAAAAAATCCCAGCCCGCGATGTCGTCTGTGTACCCGTTGCCATCTTGGTCGATGCCGTCGGAAAAAACCGCGATCAGATCGGAGGGATCCAGCAGGCCATCGGCTCGATCTTGTCCGGCGCTGAGCGAAACCCGAGCGTCTTGGGCATAATCCTGGATGTTGAAGATGCCGTCGCCATTCAGATCGTAAGTGCTGGAGGTCTGACCGGTACTGTTACGAGGCAAGGGCAGCTCACGGGCGTTGAGCCAATGTTTGTTCACCAGGTCTTGGGCATCCCAATGGATCCCGGAGTCCAAGACGGCGATGGTCACGCGCCAGTCGCCGGTCTCGCGCTGAAGGGCTTTGTCGAGGGAAAAGCCCGAGCCCAGGGCCCACTCCTGGGTCCGCACCTTGTTTTTGTAGTCGTCCTTGATGTAAGAGAGATAGCGCCAGTCTTCCCGGAAATCGTTGGGACAGCTCTGGTCTGCTTGATCGGCCACCGCACCACACTGCGGATAAGGGGGCAACGGCACCACGGCGTAAAGGGGAAGGCTCAGGCTCGCCAGCAGGAGAGATCCCGCCAGCCACATGACAGGTTGAGACGGTCTTTGCATGCACACTCCTTTGAGCTCACACTTCGAGAGGGACGCCTGGGCAGTGGTGAGTGACTCACCATGCAGCGCGTCAATTTAGTATGGAACGGCCCCTGTTTTTGTAAACGAAACATGGTGCAAGACTTAGCGAGCCCACGAAATTGTCACACAAGTAGCCCTCGGCGTCACACAGGCAGGCAGGCGCACACGCAGGCAGGCAGGCGCACAGGCAGGCAGGCACGCACGCGCACACGCGGGAGGGGGGCGAATGATGATGTGCCCCAGCATGCTCATGCATCGAGGAAGGTCGTACAAGAAGGCTGGTCAGGTGAAAAAGAGTCGGGAAGGAACTCGAGGGGGACGCTTGAGGTCTCAGCGGGAAGACCGCGAGACACTCCATCAGGCAGCGCTGGAGGCTCCGGTAAACTGCTCCACACTCTTGGCGAGCTCCGAGAGCTGCTCGGTGCTCAGGCGGGGCAGCGCCTCCAAGACCTGAGAGAGGGCCTGAAGTTTGGTCTGATTGCTCAACAGCTCCACCAGGCCCGGATTGGCGGTGGCACCCGCTCCCTTGTAGGGCAGGTGCGAGGGTGCGCCCGGCTCCGGCAGCAGAAGACCCGCCGCAGGAAGGCCAAGACCCTCCGCCACATGAAGAAGGTGATCGAGCGTGATGTCGGAATAACCATTCTCGATGTCGCTGACCGCGCTGTCTGTACGATGGAGGATGTTGCCGACCTCCTGCTGAGTCATATTGCGCAAGCGACGCAGGCGTGCAAGACGGGTGCCGATCCAGTGGTTGCTCGGTTTTGCTTCTTTCAGCCTTCTCCGGGTCATAGGATTCTCCCTATCAGGTGCTATGGGGTGCCCCTAGCCGTAAGCGGTCGAGGCGGCGAGCTGGCGCTGCCGGGAACTCGGAACGCCAGGAATTGCATGTCACACGCTGATACCGTAGCGTAGAAACAAAATCAGATCAACACTGAAATTTCTAATTTTTCGGCTGACAATGGCGTCAGAAGCAATTTTTTTGGCTCCATATGAACACACTGACGTTACAGTCTACCAAGTTTTGCAAATTCGCCGGATTGGGCGAGAACGGAAAGATCGGGAAAAACTCTTGTAAAATCGGACCCTTAAACACCGGGCAGACAAGAATTGTATCCGGCTGGAAAACTTGCCAAACCGAAAAAATTTTTGGAATGTACGTAAAGGCAATAATTCGTGGCGACGACTTAGACTTTAAAATTCCGGCTTTGCAGGTCGGATGGCTGGCCCTTTTTTTCAATCTTCCCAGCGCCCGTAGGATTTTCTCTCCTTCACTTAGGAGTACACTCGCCTCTTCAGGCCGCGTGAAAATACCCCCAGCCCAGAAATAGACCTCGCCAGGTATCAATCTCTCCTAGAGAAGTTTCTGTCATCTCTGCTGGCAGCGGGCACAGGTCGCCCGTGGTCAGAATTACCAAATGTCTCTACCGGTCAGGAGTATGAGGGGAAAAGGATTCAGCAGGTCGGCTTAAGGACGGGGGGCTTCGGAGGGTACGGCAGGGGCTGGCTCCACTCGGTCGCCCTCTGACAGCCGATTGCCCCCCTCTGCGGAAGGGGATGCGGCTGCGGTCGGTGCCGGGGTCGGCTTCACGCCAGAACGTTTCATCAGCTCAGCTTTGGTGGTGTCCATCTGCTCTTTGAGACTGGGAGCCCCCTTCAGCTTGACGCCCCGCGCTTTGGCGACGTCGCGGGCATAACCATAATAGTGGAGGGTCTCTTGTTCGTCGTCCCAGACGCGAACCAATGTCCCCGGAACTTTGGGAGTTCCATGTAAGGAGGTCCAGCCCGCCGGTGGAACAGGCATCGCCCAGTTAAACAGGAATCGAGCGTCAATGGGGGCCAAGTTCACACACCCACGCGAGCGCGGAAAACCAAAGCCGTTGTGCCAGAAGGCGCAGTGTAGGGCAATACCCGCCTGGAAAAACTGGGTCCACGGGACGTTTTCAATCAGATAGGGGCGGTCGTCGCCGTCTTCGCTGCCCATCGGGGTCTCAGACGCCTTCAGATAGATGCGAAAGATACCTCGAGGCGTCGGATCGAGACGTCCCGATGAGACCAGGGTGGCATACACGGGACGCTCACCTTCGTAAGCAACCAACACTTGATTTTTGAGGTGAATGTCGATCCAGCGCTCTTCAGGCTGGATATCCGGTGGAACGGGCACTTCTTGCACGTACCGCACCAGAGGGCCCGAGACCCACTCGTCTTCTCCAATACGATACCGATAGACAGGCGAGTGATCCGCACTCAGCTTGCCCGTCGGCTGGCGCTCGTACACCCGCGCAATGCCTCGACCTGCGGCCAAAGACACGATGTTAGGGCTCTCGATGCCCGGCTTCTGAAAGCTCGGACCCGGCATGATGAAGAGCATGGGCAAGGAGATGCCTTTCTCCAAAAACACGCCGTGAAAGTCGCTGGGTTTGTAAGGCTTTAAATCGGCTTCGTTCATCAGCTCGCCGGTGGCGATGCGCCAGTAGTTGACGCCGTTGATCTCCACCACTTCATTCTTGCGCACCACGGTGTGACCCGAGACTCGACGGGATGGCTCGCCCTTCTTGACGGCTGCCACGCTGGCGTAGATGGGGGCGTTGGAGGTCTTCACGTCACCGTAGTCGGTGGGGATGAGGGAGCCCTCCGGCATGGGCGGTTGCTCGAGCTGCTCAGGCTCGCGGGTGTCGGGGGAGAGGTGTTTA
This sequence comes from Myxococcota bacterium, assembly GCA_046075485.1. Taxonomy (GTDB): domain Bacteria; phylum Myxococcota_A; class UBA796; order JAJRTE01; family JBJTQF01; genus JBJTQF01. The sequence goes on from JBJTQF010000212.1 coordinate 14,947, forward strand.
CCGCACGTCCATTGATCGTCTCCGAGCTGCACCCAGCCTTCTTTACAGCCCGGTCCAAAGGCCAAACCGAGGGGCTTAAGTCGGGTATCTTTGGCGATCAGGCCCAGGCGCTCGCCGTCCGCATCGGGGGTCGCACGCACGATCACGCGCCCGGTGGTGCGCACGGAAGGGCTGTCAAACTTGGAGCCTTGCAGCCGATTTGGAAAGGGGGTGGCGCTGGATGCCACGGTCTCCACACTCTCCGCAGGCAGAAGCTCTGCTTCGTCTTCGTCTGCACAGCCGACGACATGGGCGAGCAGCAACCATGCGCCCCAAAAGATATGGGTGTGCAAGAGCTTATGCCTGAGACGTTTCCGTCCTGATCCAAAAAAGTTCTGCTGAGTGTCGTGTGCCATTTGAGCTTTCGGTCGGTCCTGTTTTCGCATCGCTGAGCACCACCACGTCCGCTCGATCTTCTCCCCTGCGCGAAGGTGTCGCACCGGTCTTCCTCCCCATCTTCCTCCACTCAGAACGAAGAAGCGAAGTAGAATCGCTTCGATGCTGAGCAGCCTTTCAATCTTGATCTCAGCGTTATCATGGCATCTCATGGAGATACTGTCAATTCTCGTCGTGCCACGGGGCGGCGTACAGGCCACTTCAAAAGGGGTTGCGCATCACCGGACAGCCAAGTAAACTGTGCCCCTTCTTTAGATCTATTTTGCAGCAGGAGGCTGTCTTGAACGCCATTCACCTCACGACGCCGATCTATTATGTGAACTCTGATCCCCACCTGGGTCATGCGTATACGGCCATTCTCGCGGATGTGCTCTCTCGCTTCCATCGCCAGCGCGGTTTTCAGACCCGCTTCACCACGGGCACGGATGAACATGGCGAGAAGATCGAACAATCCGCCTCCCGAAACGGGCTCTCTCCTCAAGCCTTTACCGATCAGGTCTCAGAACGCTTTCGCACGCTCTGGCCCAGCCTGCTGGTGGAGCATGATGATTTCATTCGCACCACGGAGGCGCGCCATAAGTCGGTGGTCTCGGCCATTCTCTCTCAGCTCTATGAGGCGGGAGAGATCTACAAAGGGGAGTATCGAGGGCTGTATTGCACCGGCTGCGAACGCTTTTTGACCGATAAAGATCTGATCCAGGGAAAATGTCCCGATCACGGGGTCGCGCCGCGTGAGGTCATCGAAGAAAACTACCTCTTTCGGATGGAAAAACACCGCCTCTGGCTCAAGGAGACCCTCGAGCAGCAGCCCTCTCTCTTGGAGCCGGAACGCTATCGTAACGAGGTGTTGGCCATCTTACGAGAACCCATCGGGGATCTCTCGATCAGCCGTCCTGCTTCGCGGGTGTGCTGGGGCATTCCCATGCCGTTTGATCCATCGCATGTGGTGTATGTCTGGTTCGATGCGCTGTTCAATTATGTATCGGCGCTGGGAGGGCCCGGGGCTCCCGATTATGAGCGACTCTGGACTTCCACCGTTCATATCATGGCCAAGGACATCGTCAAACAGCATGGCATCTTCTGGCCGATCATGCTCCGTGCGGCAGGGCTGCCGCTGTTTAAAGGGCTCAGGGTGCATGGCTATTGGCTGATGGATCATGCCAAGATGTCTAAATCGCTGGGGAATGTGATCAAGCCCCTGGCGCTCAAGGATACCTATGGCATCGACGCGCTGCGCTATTTCCTCTGTCGTGACATGGGGTTTGGCTCCGATGCCGACTTCTCAGAGCTGGGGCTGGCGCAACGGCTAAACTCCGATCTTGCCAATGATCTTGGAAACCTGCTCAGCCGCGTGCTGACGATGATCTCCCGCGCCTGTGAGGGTAAACTCCCCCCCGCTGGCACTCGCACACCCGCTGAACAAACCCTGGTAGACCTCGCCCACGGGCTCGCGGATCGCTTTGATGGCCTCATGGCCGCCTTCCAGCTCAATATGGCCATCGAGGAAGTGCTCCAAGTCGTGCGAAAGGCCAATCAGTACATTCATGAGGCCGCGCCCTGGTCGGTGGCCAAGGATCCCTCTCCCGAAGCTCAAGCGCGGGTAGGCACGATCCTGCACCACGCGGCGGAGGTCTTACGTCTGGCAGCGGTCCTGCTCGCTCCCGTCATCCCCCAAAAAAGCCTCGAGCTGCTGGCTCAGCTCGGCTGTGACGGTGCGGAGGTGCTCGAAGGGCCCGCAGGAAGTCGCGCTTGGGGGGCGCTGCCCGTCGGTGCCATCATCCAGCCCGGTGCCATCCTGTTTCCTAAGGTGGATCTCGAGGCCCTCAAAAAGTCACTGCTGGGTTCGACAGAGACCGCTCCACCCCCAAAACCTGCAAAGATCAAACCATCACCCAAATCCAATCCTTCAGCTCAGGGAGAGCCGTCTGCTTCGACAACGGCCTCTTCTCACGCTGCGTCTCAACAAGCTGCGGCACCCACTGCCGCTTCTACTCAGGAGTCTGTTGTGTCTTCATCACCCGAAGGAAATTCTCCCGCGCTGATCGGGATCGACGATTTTGCCAAAGTTCAGCTCCGTGTGGCCGAAGTGCTGGCCGTGGAGCCGGTGCCCAAGGCCAAAAAACTGCTCAAGCTCACCCTCGCGCTGGGCTCCGAACAACGCACCGTCGTGTCGGGGATCGCGGAGCATTACTCGCCAGAAGCGCTGGTGGGCAAAAAAGTGGTGGTGGTGGCCAACTTAAAGCCCGTGGTGTTGCGCGGCGTGGAGTCTCAAGGTATGATCTTGGCAGCAGAAGATGCAGAAGGCAAACTCTCGCTGGTGACGCTGGATCGAGACTTGCCTTCCGGGGGAACGGTGCGCTGATCACCCGGTCTCTCTGAAACGTTGCCCCGCTTTTCGCGCGCGCTTCCGTCCCCCCCACTTCTTGCCTGGAGAAATGCCCATGCTCCGACCTTCCCGCCCCACCGTGCTGCTGTTTGATATCGATGGGACGTTGCTGCTCAGTGGTGGCGCTGGACGTCGGGCCATCGACCGAGCCTTCGATCAGGCTCACCAGAGACCCGATGCCACCACACACTTCCATTTTGGTGGCATGACCGATCCCGCCATCATCCGCGAAGGGCTGCGGACCATCGGGGTGGAAGCCACGCCTTCGGCCATCGATGAGGTGCTGGGGCTGTATCTGGAGTATCTGGCGGATGAGCTGCCACGCTCCACCCAGTATCAGGTGATGCCGGGGGTGACGCGGCTGCTGGATCAGCTCCGGGCGCTGCCAGGGCTGGCGGTCGGGCTGGGCACCGGGAACCTCAAAAAAGGTGCCTTTCTCAAGCTGGCAAGGGGAGGGCTGGATCATCACTTCAACTTCGGCGGTTTTGCCTGTGATGCCGAAGACCGGGCGGTGCTGGTGGAGGCCGGGGCTCAGCGTGGACGGGCTCAGCTCGGACTGGCTCCCTCAGAAGGCCGCGTGGTGGTGATCGGGGATACCCCCAAAGATGTGGCGGCTGCTCAGGCCATCGGTGCGCTGTGTGTGGGGGTGGGAACCGGTGGGCACTCCCCCGATGCGCTGCGACAATGTGGCGCGTCGTTTGTGTTCGAGGATCTCAGTCAAGAAGGGGTGCTGGAGATTCTGCTTAGCGGAGAAGTCTAAGGGGACACGGCATCATGGGCTCGCCCGGGAGCCCTTCAGGTGAAGATGCCGTGGATGTGCTGTGACGGTGCTGCTCAAGCGCCGTGCAAGAGGGCTTTCATACGGGCGGTCGCTTCTCGAATGCCCACGAAGACCGCTTCGCAGACAATCGAGTGTCCAATATTGTACTCTTGAATGCCTCCCATGCGCGCGAGCAGGGGGGCGAGCTGATAGTCGATGCCGTGACCCGCATTGACCATCAGGCCAAGCTGGTGTCCCGCAGCGACGGCGTTTTTCAGGCGCACCAGCTCCGCTTCAAACCGGGCCGTCTGTCCTTGCTGAAAGGCAATGCAGAGGGTGCCCGTGTGCAGCTCCACCGCATGAGCGCCGAGGGCTCTGGACTGAGCAAGCACGTCTGCATCCGGCTCCACAAAAAAGCTCACCACAATGCCCGCTTCATGGGCTTGGGCGCAGATCTTCTTCAGGAGGGGATGGCTGTCGGGACGGCTGAGATCCAAGCCGCCTTCGGTGGTGCGCTCTTCTCGTTTCTCCGGCACCACACAGATGCTGTAGGGCCGCAAGTCTAAGGCGATCTTGAGCATCTCTTCGGTGGCCGCCATTTCGAGGTTGAGATCGACGGTCAAGATGGCTTTGAGATCGGTCAGATCTTGATCCACGATGTGACGGCGATCTTCGCGCAGGTGAATGGTGATCTGATCAGCGCCTCCTGCAATCACCTCTCGAGCAGCGTCGGTGAGGCGAGGGTAGGGGGTGTCCCGCAGCCGGCGTAAGGTGGCCACATGGTCAATGTTGACGCCGAGACGGGGCTTAAGATCGGACGGGGTCATGAGCAACACTCCTAAAAAATCGTCCACACAGCGTGTTACAGGTCTAAGGGGAGATCTGCGCTGGCACTGTAGGCAGCGGCGAGGGCTGCTTGTTCATCCCGCTGCACCATCTCAAGCTGCACGAGAGGGCGTGCGACGTCTTCGAGGATCACAATCACCGAGTAGTCGTAGGGATTGCCCTGACGCTTTTCGATCTTGACCAGACCACGCGCTTCGAGCCGCTCAATGAGCTTGCGGCGGCCAAACCGATCCAGGTATCCAAAAGCCTGGTTCATATAGTTTTGCATGAAGGGCGAGAGCCAGATCTCCGGGTTTTTGTAGGTCTGCTGAGCGTCAAAGAGCAGGCGCAAGCAGGTAAGCTCTTCGTCAGAGAGCAGGTTCTCAGGGGAGACCTCCACCGGAGCGGTCTCGGCACGGAAGACCACCGGCTCGGGTGGAATGAAGTCGTCGGCTTTGATGAAGTGATTCATGCCGGCGACGTTTCGCAGATCGGCGGAGGTATTACGTTCAAATCCCACCACCCAGATCTCTTTGGCATACTCTCGAATACGCCGGATGATGGGGAGATAGTCACGGTCTCCTGCCATGATCACAAAGTGGGTGATCTCTTCTCGGGTTAAGAGCACTTCCAATGCATCCAGAGAGAGTGCAATATCAGAGCTGGATTTGTGAGGAGAGGCGAGGGTAAAACGCGGATCAAATCCCATCAGTTGAAGGGATCCCATCGCATTGGGGAGGCGCTCGAAGTCACCATAAGCACGTCCCAGAATGACCCGCAGAGATCGTTTATGTTCCAGCTCAGAGCGGATCTTGTCCACCACATTTAAGCTCTCATCCACTGGATGAAGATCTTTGCGTTGATTGTTCAAGAAGTAGTACAGATTTTCAAAATCAATGAACAACGCGCAGAGGCTCTCTCGCTGCGTTCGGTGGTCTCGGTATTCACTCATCAGGGCGTCTCCCACGCTTGCCATGTATCATCATCGGCCAACAAAAATTCCAGGTCTTGGAGTGACAACTCCGGCTCGAACTCTCCTCCCGCGTCGAGGAGACCTCGGGCCAGCTCGCGCTTTCGTTGCTGTAGCACGAGAATTTTCTCTTCAACGGTGTTTCGAGCGATCAGCTTATAGCTGAAGACAGGTCGAGTCTGTCCAATACGATAAGCACGATCTGTTGCTTGATCCTCCACGGCGGGGTTCCACCACGGATCATAATGAACGACATAATCCGCAGAGGCAAGGTTTAAACCTGTGCCGCCTGCTTTCAAGCTGATCAAGAAGACCGGTGCAGATCCGGCATTAAATCGATCCACCCGCTCTTGTCGATCTCGTGTGCGACCATCCAGATACTCATAGGTGATCTGAAGCTGCTCCAGCTCGGTGCGTAACACCGACAGCATCTCCACAAATTGACTGAATACCAGCACTCGATGGCCTTCAGATAAGACCTCTTGGATCATCTCGGAGAACAACTCCAGCTTGCAGGAGGCATCCACACCAAGGGCTTCTGGAAGTTTGGCAAGTCGAGGATGACAACAAATCTGACGGAGCTTGAGCAAGGCATCGAGGGCAGTCATCCGTGCCTGTCCCGCTCCTTTCTCTTCGAGGGTCCGCTGGAGTTTCTCTCGAGACGCCTTCAACACCGCTTCGTAGAGCTGACGCTGGGTATTCTCCAGCTCACAATAGAGCACGTTGTCGGTGCGCGGTGGCAGCTCGGAGGCCACTTGCTCTTTGAGACGGCGCAGGATAAAGGGATGCACGCGCCGACGAAGCTCTTCGAGACAGCTCTTATCTTGATCCCGCTCAATGGGAAAGACATACTGCTGCATAAAGGTCCGTAAATCCGGCAACATGCCCGGCATGAGAAAAGCAAACTGGCTCCACAGCTCGTTGAGCCGGTTCTCAATGGGCGTACCGGTTAAGGTCAAACGATGGTTCGCTTTGAGGGAGCGCGCTGCTGCCGCCGTCAGGGACTCCGGGTTTTTGATCCACTGGGCTTCATCGAGGATCACATAGTGATAAGGCATCTCGAGGTGCATGTTGAGGTCACGACGCAGAAGGGCGTAGCTGGTGATCAACAAGTCACAGTCACGGAGCACGTCGAAGTGCGCATGTCGGGCCGGGCCATGCAGGACTTTCACCCGTAAGGTGGGGGTAAAACGCCGCGCTTCGGCCTCCCAGTTGAACAACACCGAGGTGGGGGTCACCACCAGCGAGACCGGACGCTGCTCCCCCCGGAGCTGCGCTTGCTCCGCCTCCAGGATCAACAGGGCCAGTGTCTGGAGGGTCTTGCCCAAGCCCATGTCGTCGGCCAATACACCCGCCAGCTTATAATCTCGGAGAAAACACAGCCAATCCAGCCCTTCTTTCTGATAGGTGCGCAGGTCGGCGTGTAATCCCTGCGGCATGGGGGCTGGCACAATGCCTCCGAATGTCTTCAGCTTCTCAATAAAACCTCGCCACGCCTGATTGGCTTCAATTGAGACCTCACCTTCCCACAATCCCTCCAGAAGCGGCGCGAGGTGGAGCGGCGCTTGAAGGGTCTCATCGACGGAGCCGTGCGGTTGCCAGGCTAAGGTCGGATCGTCGTCTCGTTCCGGCGTGTTCTGAACGGGCCGCTCTCCCAAAAGCGCCGACAGCAGCGAACGATTACGCTCCAGCCACTCTTCGGGCAACATGGCCAGCTCGCCGTTGCCAAAGCGCACAAAGCGCCGACCGGCTCGCCAAGCATGGAAGAGCTCCGAGATCGGCATCCGCTCTTGGCCATGCACGGCTTCGAGCTGCACGTCAAACCAGTTGAGCCCCGTTAAGACCACCCCTCGGATGCGAATGGGGGTCCGCGCCGGACGATATCGCGCCAGTCGGTCTTCGCCCTCCACACTCCAGCCCGCTGCGAGTAGGACCGGCACCTGCTCCACCAGAAAACGCACGGCCCCTTCACCAGCCCCTTCAAAACGCCCCGATGTGGTCAGGGTTAAGCCCTGAAGCTGCTGCTCGAGCTGCTCTTCCATGCCCAAGTTCCGATGAAGCAGCAGACGGCGATCTCCAAGCTCCAGCTCTTCCACCGCGCGGGGGGTGGTGGCGGAGACCATCAGCCCCGGACCATAACGAAAGCTCAAAAAAGCCACCAATCGGCCACTGTCTTCTTCCAGGGTCAACATGGGGTGAGGCGGCACCTCGGTGATGACCTCTGGCATGGCGGCCTGCAAGAGCTCGGTGGTCAGCAGCTCCTGGGACTTGAGGGGGGAGACGTAGTTCTCCAAGAAGGTGCCCATGTCTTTGTAGGGCACGATGAAGTCTGCGGTTCGGGAGAGGCTCCACAGCTCCGGGCGCTCCAGCCGCTCGATGCGGTAAAAGATGCCATCCACCAGGGCATAACAAGGAGACTCCCCCAGGATGAGATCCGGAAAGACCTCACGGGGAGCACCACCTTCGGGAGAAGGGATAGACTCCTGAAGCCGCCCAAACAGGCGAATGGCTCCGTTTTTGTGCGCCTCGGCCTGGAGACCAAAAATGAGGGGGAAAGGGGAGACCCGCACCGGGATTTCGCCTTCGTCGCCCATAAAGGCGAGGGGAAATCGCGCGAGTGCGCGTAAGGTGGCGTCTACGAGCGGAGGGGGAATCTCCAGATAACGGGGATCGGAGGTAAAGCCGTAAGAACGAAGGGAAAGCCAACCCTGGAGAGGCATCAGCCATGCGAGCAGGGCCCGCTCCTCCATCGGCAAGGTGTCGAGGGAGAGGCCCTTCAGACGACTGGCAGGATAAGGGGTCTCCTGACCCAACTTTCGACGGCCATAACGCGCACGGGAGAGACGCAAGCGCACATGACCGATGGGGTCTCCGGGACGCGCGCGGAGCTCCACCCGAAAGATAAAACGACTCTCACCATCGGCTTCGAGAGAAGGGGGGAGCGCCATGCCCAAGACCACCTGCCATCCGACCGGGGGATCCTGCCGCCAGGGATTGAGCCGAAGCGCGGAGAGCGCCAGCGCGAGCTGATGAGGGCAGACGGGATCATCGGGCAAGTCGCAGGAACAATCCCCCTCGAGAGCCTCTCCATCCCAGTGGACTTCTGAGGCATATCGATGACCAGAAGGATCCCGGACGACACCGGAGAGCACCAAGGTGGAGAGCTCCCAGCGCCATGCCATGCCTTGGACGGGGCCAAGCTGAAGGCAGTCACGGGCCCGCGCGAGCAGCGCCGGAGAGACGAGCTTACGAAGGAGCGCAACATCAAATGGGCGGGGACGACTCGTGGTCATGGAGCCTCAGCATATAAGAGATCCGAACCGATGTAGCCGTTTGTGGAAGAAGTGTCAAGTAATTCGTCGTGACATGGGTAAATTGAGTGCTTGGCAACTTGCACTTGTCACCGCTTTATTCAAGTGTTATATTAACTTCTTTAGATGCCCGTGAGAGCAACGTGTATAAAGCGTATGGATAGAGGAAGCCGCATCATGAATGACAGACGATATCGAGTAGAAGGAGGGGCACGACTGGAAGGACGTGTACGTGTCTCCGGTGCAAAAAATGCAGCGACCAAAGAGATCGTGGCATCGCTGATGAGTCAAGGGGTGTGTATCTTCAATAATGTGCCGCGCATAGGCGACGTAGATGCCACCATTGAGATCGTGCGCTCGGTGGGGGCCATCTGCACCTGGACCGGCCCCAATACCCTGGTTGTTGATTCCACTCAGCTCACCTCCGCGACCGTTCCCGTGGCCTTCAGTGGGGTCAATCGAATCCCCATTCTGCTCATGGGGCCCCTGCTGCATCGCATGGGAGAAGCCCGCGTTCCCGTCCTCGGCGGATGCAACATCGGCAAACGTCCCGTCAACTTCCACATCGATGGCATCTCCTCTCTGGGCGCTGATGTGTTGCTCGAAGATGGTTATTATGTCGCCCGTGCCAAGAAGCTCAAAGGGGCGATTGTAAACCTTCCCTATCCAAGTGTGGGTGCCACTGAGAATGTCATGATCGCTGCCGCACTTGCGCAAGGCACCACCGTCATTCATAACGCTGCCATTGAGCCGGAGATCGTCGATCTGGCGCAGTTCCTTCAGTCGATGGGTGCCATCATCTATCAGGATGTCAATCGCACTTGGGTGATCGAAGGGGTTAAGCGACTCCATCCCGCTCATCACACCATCTTGGGAGATCGCATCGAAACCGCTTCGTTTGCGGTCGCTGCTGCCGTGACCGGCGGTAATATCGTGGTCGAAGGCTGCCAACAAGCTCACTTGATGACCTTCCTCAACGCCTTCACCAAGGTGGGTGGGCACTTTGAAGTGCTGCCCGAAGGTCTACGCTTCTCCGCCGACTCCCAAGGACTCCGCCCCATCGCGCTCGAGACCGATGTGCATCCCGGCTTTATGACCGACTGGCAGCAGCCTTTTGTGATCCTGCTGACCCAAGCCGATGGGGTCTCGGTGGTCCATGAGACCGTCTACGAAGAGCGATTTGGTTATACCCGTGCGCTCAATGAGATGGGCGCTCGCATCCAGCTCTTCAATAAATGCTTGGGCGGAAAAGAATGCCGCTTCCGCAACCGCGACTACAACCACAGCGCGGTGATCGTCGGCAAAACCCCGCTCAAAGCCCTCGACATCGACGTGCCCGATCTGCGCGCCGGTTTTTCGTACCTGATCGCCAGCCTGCTGGCCGAAGGAGTCTCCACCCTCACCAACGTGCGCTACATCGAACGAGGCTATGAAAACATCGCCCGTCGGTTCCAACAGCTCGGCGCCCGGCTGGAAGTCGTCGGGGAGTAAGTTGCTACTGCCACGCGCCTCTCTCACCTCAATACCCTCGCCCTCCCTCCGTTGACCTGCGTTGAACCCCTCTTCTTGAACCTCTCTTCTTGAACCATTCCAAACCCAGCTCCGCTGACTGTTCAACGGTGCTTTACACGCAACACCCGCCGCTCGGCGTTCGTGGGGATCACAGCAGGCACTTCGTTCCGCCGCTGCCACATCGCCCCCCGATTCCAGTCATACTTGATATATTGGCGTAAGGCGGTACGTCGTTTGCACGAAGCGTCACACGTTTACTCTGCACTTTAAACCACTTCACCCCGTAAAATCCCTGCAAGGCCAAACTGTAAGACTTCACACCTCAAAACATCCGTGCTACGATGTTTTAAGCCTGCTGTTATGCGGTAAGACACAACCTCAGCAGGTGTTCCCCCCTGAGATAGCACAGATGACCCACACCAAGAGGTGAGCATGCATAATCCATCAATCCGACCACCATCCACCAGACGCACAGCCCTGTGTGTTGGCTGGTTGCTGGCGACGCTGAGCGTCTTCGGCACCGCCCAAGGCGCAGATCTGATCCTCAACGGAAGCACCGTCAGCCTCAGTGGTTCTCAGAGCTACGGCAAAGTCAGCCTGACCAACAGCGCCCGCATCAACATCTCCGCATATAACGGAACGGCCCCCAATGGCACCCTCACCATCACCGCCGATGAAGTCACCATCGATGCGACCTCTGGCATCTATGGAGATGGCGTGGGCTATCGGGGTGTGACCAGCAGCAACGGTGAACAACCGAGTGGCACCAATGCCGCAGGACGTGGGGGCGTCTGTTGTGCGGACTCCGGCGGCGGCGGAGGCTACGGTGGGCAAGGAGGCGTCGGCGCTAAGGATGGATGCTCCGGCATCGACGGAACGGGCGGCGGTGTTCCCTTCGGCACCGAAGATGGCACCGACATCAGCATGGGAGCCGCTGGAGGATCCGCTGGCGCTGCCGACGGTGATGCCGGTGGTGCAGGTGGAAACGGGGGTGGAGCCCTGACCATCATCGCTCGAAAAGCCACCATCGCAGGCATTCTGAGCCTGAATGGAGCCAACGGCGCGGTATTCAACAACGATGCCGCCGGAGGTGGTGCTGGCGGTGGTATTTATCTGCGCGTCGGCGAGCTGAGCATGACCGGTACTGCTCGGGTGAACGGCGGCGCGGGTGGCGTGGTCGATGACTATGGCGGCGGCGGCGGGGGAGGGCGCATCAAGTTTTTCCTCGACGTGGGCACCATCGGCGGCACCGCCACCGCCAATGGAGGCAGCGCAAGCTGCACCAGCTACGCGAAAGCTGGCGCGCCCGGCACTGTTAAGACCATCCGCTTCGATTATGATCAGGATGGGTACAATAGCCAGCAGGGCGACTGCAACTCCTTCGATCCCAACGTCTACCCCGGTGCCCCCGAGACCGCCGACGGCAAAGACAACGACTGCGACGGCACCATCGACGAAGGCACCACCAACTACGACGACGATAATGATGGCTTCAGCGAAGTGCAAGGCGACTGCAATGACGCCAATGGGGACATCAACCCCGGTGAGATCGACGTTTGGTATGACGGCGTAGACTCCGACTGCGACGGTGCCAACGACTACGATCAAGACGGCGACGGATATGAGCTCGACGAAGACTGTAACGATCTTGATGCCACCGTCAACCCCGGTGAGACCGAGACCTGGTATGACGGCGTGGATCAAAACTGCGACGGTGCCAACGACTACGATCAGGATGGAGATGGTGTTCCAGTCCCACAGGATTGTAACGACACCAACCCCAACGTCTATCCCGGCGCTCCTGAGACCGCCAACGGCACCGATGACGACTGCGATGGCAAAATCGACGAAGGCACCGTCAACTATGATGATGATGGGGATGGGTACTCCGAGACACAAGGAGACTGCGACGACGCCGATCCCACTCAGTATCCAAATGCGCCCGAGCTCCCCAACGGGATCGACGATGACTGCGATGGCAAAATCGACGAAGGCACGGTGAACTACGACGACGATGGGGATGGGTACTCCGAGACCCAAGGAGACTGCGACGACGCCGATCCCGCTCAGCATCCGAATGCGCCCGAGCTTCCGAACGGGATCGATGACGACTGCGATGGCACCATCGACGAAGGCACCGTCAACTACGACGATGACAACGACGGTTACTCTGAGACCCAGGGCGATTGCAACGACGGAAGTGGCACTACCTATCCAGGAGCTCCTGAGCTACCAGATGGGGTGGACAACGACTGTGACGGCACCATCGACGAAGGCACCACCAATTCCGACGACGACGGTGATGGTTATACGGAAACCCAGGGCGACTGCAACGACGGCAGCACCAGCACCTATCCAGGCGCTCCCGAAGTGCCCGATGGTGCGGACAACGACTGCGACGGCACCATCGACGAAGGCACCGTCAACTATGATGACGACAACGACGGCTACTCCGAGACCCAGGGCGACTGCAACGACGGAAGTGGCACCACCTATCCAGGTGCTCCTGAGCTACCGGATGGGGTGGACAACGACTGTGATGGCACCATCGACGAAGGCACCATCAACACCGACGACGACGGTGATGGTTATACGGAAACCCAGGGTGATTGTAACGACGGCAGCGCCAGCACCTATCCAGGCGCTCCCGAAGTGCCAGACGGCGCGGACAACGACTGTGACGGCATCATCGACGAAGGCACCACGGTCTATGACGATGATGGTGATGGAGTCTCCGAAGTAGAAGGCGACTGCAATGATGCCGATCCAAACACCAACCCCGACGCGCCCGAAGTGGAAGACGGCATCGATAACAACTGCAATGGCATCGTCGATGAAGGGACCGACGCCTACGACGACGATCAAGATGGTTACTCCGAGAACGAAGGCGACTGCGACGATGGGAACTCCAACACCTATCCCGGTGCGCCCGAGCTTCCTGACGGGCAAGACAACGACTGTGATGGCCAAGTGGACGATAACATCGACACCTCCGACGACGACGGCGATGGCTACTCCGAAAACGACGGAGACTGCAACGATGCGGATCCCGCCACCAACCCCGGCTCGACCGAAGTGGAAGACGGCATCGATAACAACTGCAACGGGCAGGTGGACGAAAACACCAGCAGCAGTGACGACGACGGCGATGGATACTCCGAAAACAACGGCGACTGTGACGATACCAACGGGGGGGTGAATCCAGGCTCCACCGAGGTGCCCGATGGCATCGACAACGACTGCGATGGGGTCGTAGACGATAACACCACCGCTTACGACGATGATGGAGACGGTTACTCCGAGAATCAAGGGGACTGTAACGATCTCAACGATCAGGTCAACCCCGGTGAGACCGAAATTCCTGACAATGGCCAGGATGATAACTGCAACGGCGAAGTGGATGAAAGTGATCCCATCACCCCCACGCCGGTGCCCGAGACCCCCACGCCGACCGTGGAGACCCCTTCACCCACGGAAGAGACCCCCTCCCCGGAGGTCAGCGCGACCCCCGAGACCAGCCCGGATCCCTCTGAGACCCCGGTGGAGTCTCCCTCGCCGGACATCGACACCGGTGACGTGGGCGGAGGTGGCTGCGACTGTAGCACCACCGGACAAAATGACCCCTCGACAGGCATGCTTCTGTGGGGACTCCTGGTGCCCTTGGCGATGTTTGGCCTCCGCCGTCGTCGCTGAAGTCATGACGGCGCTGCCTTGTGTCTGAGTCTCCTGCCTCCACTTCCTGCCTCAATTTCCTGCCTCAATTTCCTGCCTCACCGACGTTTTGTGGCTCCAATTGATGCGGGTCCTCCCTGTGTGCGCGAGACATGCCGACCCCACCCGTTGACAAAATCGCGAAGTCCTTCATAAAAGACCTTGCCTCCGGCTGAGTTGCCCGTATAATGCGCGCGCAAATGTTCCGATTTGAAAGCCGCGTGCGCTGAGGCTGGCGACGATCAGAGGGTGACGGCGACTGGTCCAAAGACGCAGGGCGACATCAGAGGAGATCGCACATGGATGGCACCGAACGTTTGATCCCCCTGCAAACCATTCCGGTGGTTTCGCTCCAAGATTACCTCCAAGGTGGACCGGCGACCCGAACCCGCTTCATCGAGACCCTGGGGGATGCACTGGTAGACCTCGGCTTTTTTGCGCTGGACGAACACCTGATCGACGCCAAGCTGATCGACCAAGCCTATGGGCAAGCCCAAGCGCTGTTTGATCTGCCTGAGTCGCGGCGACGAGCCTACGAAGATCCCAGCGTGGCAGGACAGCGAGGTTATACCAGCTTCGGACGTGAGCACGCACGCGATACCCGCGCCCCCGATCTGAAAGAGTTCTGGCATGTGGGCCGAGAGCTCGACGCCGATCCCCGCTCTCACGCGCTGCCTTACCGGAATGTGTGGCCCTCGGAGCTGGCCGAGTTCCGCTCCACCATGAACCAGCTCTTTATGCAGCTCGACCAGACCGCGATGGTGTTGCTGGAAGCCTGCTCGATCTACATGGGAGAAGCCCCTCATTTCCTGCCGGACTTGGCAACCTATGGCGACTCGATCTTGCGGATCATTCATTATCCGCCAGTGCCGGAGGATCGCAACCCGAACAGCATCCGCGCCTCGGCCCATGAGGACATCAACCTCATCACCTTACTCTGCGAAGCCACCGCCGGAGGACTGGAGCTCTTGCAGCGGGATGGTCAATGGCGTCCCATCCATGCCCTGGGGGGTCAGATTGTGGTGGACTCGGGCGATATGCTCCAGCACATCAGCAATCGCCTGTATAAGAGCACGACCCACCGGGTGGTGAATCCTTATAATTCTCGCGAGCGTCGTTTTTCGATGCCATTTTTTGTGCATCCGCGTCCTGAAGTGGAGCTGACCCCTCGACTATCCAGCGTGGACCGTACCGGAGGGCAGGCCCTGTATCCGGAGCGTACCGCAGGGCAGTATCTGATGGAGCGACTGCGTGAGATCGGCTTGATGTAGGGTGGAGAGGGCGGGCACCAGCCGCATCCGCTGCCAGCGTCCGTGCGAAGGTTTAAGCGTGTTACGAGAGGAGGTCACAAGCGTGGGCCTCCTTTTTGTTTTTTGCGCGGCGGAGATGAATCTTCTTGAAATCGATTTTGATTTTGATTATCAATATCGCAAGATTGATCATGACGCTGAAAAAGCAGCTTGTACTCGGCATGCGGTCTGGAACGTTGCCACGCTGCAACCTCTGGAGGGTCTCATGTGTTCACCGCTGAATCGTTCGCGCGATAACGGAATTTTTTCGCCGCAGACTTGTTCGCTGGCCGACGTCCCCCTTCAGCTTGAAGTGCAGCTTCACCACGTGCAAGGAGCACGACCTTTCCGCAGGCGGCTGATGGAGCTGGGACTGGTGCCCGGAACGCCGCTGAAGGTGATGAACGTAGCCCCGCTTGGGGATCCCCTCGAGATCGAAGTGCGTGGCTGTCGTCTCTCCATTCGGAAGGATGAGTCTCGTCTGCTGGAGGTGCATCCCCCGGTCAACCTGCCGCCGGAAGGGGTGGAGGTGTGAGTGCTGCCTGCTGCGACCAACCCGAGACTTGTTCCCACCGTCTACATGATCTGACCATCGCCCTGGCCGGAAATCCGAATACGGGCAAAACCAGCTTATTCAATCGTTTGACAGGATCACACGCGCGGGTGGGAAACTATCCGGGGGTGACGGTGGAGCTGCTCTCGGGGACGCGCACTTTTCCGACCCTGGGGGACGTGACGATCCTGGACGTGCCCGGTGCTTATTCGTTGGTGGCCCGCTCCGCTGAAGAGCAGCTTGCCATCCGTCGGCTCTTGGGGATCCAAGAAGTGCGCTCGCCGGACGTGGTGGTCTTGTGCGTGGATGCCACCAATCTCCTGCGGAACCTGTATTTGGTATTACAAGCGCAAGAGCTCCAGCTCAACACCCTGGTGGCCTTGACCATGATGGATGAGGCTCGTAATCTCCAGCTCGATCTGGCGAGGCTGGCGGCGGCGCTTCAGTGTCCGGTGGTGCCGGTAAATCCACGCACAGGGGAAGGCATTGAGCAGCTCGAGCAGGTGATCGAGCGGGTGGCCCGCCATCCCGTGCGAGAGCGTCCCTGGCGTTGGCAACCCAGCGAGCGCCTTCAGAAAGCAATCGATGCCGTGGAGCCCCTGCTGCCGTCTCAATGGCCACGCTCTCCGGCGTTGGCGTTGTGGGCCCTGATGTCGGTGGAAGCTGAAGATCAGCTCCGAGATATTCCGCCGAGCTTGAGGCAGGCCATTCAGCAGCTTCAGCTCGATGGTGTGGCGTTGGATGACGAGGTGATCCAGGCGCGCTATCATTGGCTGGATCAACAGCTCGGGCCATTGGTGCAGGGGAGGGCGGAGCGGAGTGCCACCGACCGAGCCGATGCGGTGCTGATCCATCCGATGTGGGGCTTTGTGGTCTTTTTGGGCATCATGTTTGTGGTTTTTCAGTCGCTGTTTGCGTGGTCGGAGCCCGCGATTGGGGCCATCGAGCTTCTCTTCGGAGCGGTGGGAGAGCAGGTACAGGGATTGCTGCCGCCGAGCATCTTAAACGAGCTGATCGTGGAAGGGCTCATTGGTGGTGTGGGCTCGGTGATTGTCTTCCTGCCTCAGATCCTGCTGCTTTTTTTCTTTCTGGGTTTGATGGAGGACTCGGGTTATATGGCTCGAGTGGCCTATCTGATGGACCGCATCATGCGGCTGATGGGCCTGCACGGACGGGCTTTTGTGCCCATGCTCTCGGGATATGCCTGCGCCATTCCAGCGATTATGGCCACCCGCACGATGGAGCGCAGTCGAGATCGGCTCCTGACCATGATGGTGGTGCCGTTGATGACCTGCTCCGCCCGGCTTCCGGTGTATACCTTGTTGATTGGGGCGCTGTTCGCCCAGACCACCTTGTGGGGCGTGGTGCCGCTTCAGGGCCTGCTCATGATTGGGATGTACTTGTTCAGTGTGCTGATGGCGCTCTTGGCCGCCTACGTGCTGAGCAAGACGTTCTTCAAGGCTCCTCCTGTGCCGCTGGTGCTGGAGCTGCCACCCTATCGTCTGCCGCGTCTGGCCGACGTGTTGCGGATGATGTGGCGTCGTACTCGGATGTTTCTCTCCGAAGCCGGAACGGTCATCACCGTGTGTACCATCCTGTTGTGGGGGCTGCTGTCATTTCCGCGTGATGCCGCACAGCAGCACGCGCACGAAGTGGCGGTGGCCCAAGCGGGCAGCGTGGAGCAGGCGCAGGCGCTCCAGCTTGAGTTTCAGGGCCAGCGGCTCCGCGAGAGTTATGCAGGTCGATTTGGGCACTTGATCGAGCCCCTGATTGCCCCTCTGGGCTTCGACTGGAAAATCGGCGTGGGGTTGATCGGTGCATTTGCTGCGCGAGAAGTATTCGTCTCCACGCTGGGCGTGGTATATAACGTAGGCAAAGACACCGACGAAGAGAGCCTGCCCCTTCGCGAGCGCATGCGGGCGGAGCGCCGCGCCGATGGACGCCCGATCTGGACGCCGTTGGTAGGGGCCTCCTTGATGGTCTTTTTTGCCCTCGCGTGCCAGTGCATCAGCACCCTGGCGGTGGTCAAACGAGAGACCGGTGGCTGGAGATGGCCTGCATTTCTCTTTGTTTATATGACAGCCCTGGCCTGGGTGTGTAGCTTCCTCGTCTATCAAGGAGGGCGTCTGCTTGGGTGGGGCTGAAATCTGACGGGAGCCTCATGTCCGTGCTTCAAAACAAGTCCATTGTATTGTGTGTGACCGGTGGCATCGCGGCCTTTAAAGCGGTGCTGCTCCTGCGCCTCATGACCAAAGCGGGCGCCGATGTGCAGGTCATCATGTCTCGCAGTGCCACTCAGTTTGTGGGTCCGCTCACCTTTGAAGCCCTCTCCAATCATCCCGTTTTGACCGATCTGTGGGCCACCGGTGCCGGGGGTGAAGCCCATATCCAGCTTGCCGAAAAAGCCGACCTGCTGGTGGTGGTCCCTGCGACTGCCAACACCCTGGCCCGTATGACCTACGGTTTGGCCGATGACATCGTGAGCACCACCCTCTTAGCGGCCAAAGCACCGGTGCTGGTGGCACCGGCCATGCACACCCGCATGTATCAGCATCCTGCTACGCAAGAAAATCTGGCCACCCTCAAGCGTCGAGGGGTTCATATCGTCGAGCCCGTCGTGGGAGCGCTGGCGGCTGGGCATGGAAAAGGTCGCTTGGCAGAGCCCGAAGAGATCCTGGCGCACATCGAGCGGTGCCTGACGCCTCAAGACCTGGTGGGGCGTTCGGTGGTGGTGACGGCGGGGCCGACGGTGGAGGCGCTGGATCCTGTGCGGTTTATCTCCAATCCATCGACGGGTAAGATGGGTTACGCCATTGCACGACAAGCGGCTCGGCGAGGCGCTCAGGTCACGCTCATCAGCGGCCCGACGGCCCTCAGCACCCCTCATGGGGTTGAGCGCGTTGAGATTCGTTCTGCACAGGATCTCTACGAAGCGGTGATGGCGCGTTATGCATCGGCAGACATCTTGATCAAGTCGGCGGCGGTGGCAGACTATACCCCTCGAGAGACCCTGGCCCACAAGCTCAAGAAGGGAGAGCAGACCTTGACCCTCGAGCTGGTGTCCACGGTGGATGTGCTGGCAGCGGTGGGGGCTCGCCGAAAAGATGAGGGCAGGGGCCCGGTCCTGATCGGTTTTGCGATGGAGACCCGCGAACTTCTGCAACAAGCGCGACGTAAGCTCGAGAAGAAAGGCTGCGATCTGATCGTTGCCAACAACCTCAAAGAAGCGGGGGCTGGATTTGGCCACGAGACCAATCAAGTCACCCTGGTAGACGCCAGCGGAGATGAAGCCCTTCCCCTCATGAGCAAGGACGACGTGGCGGTTCGGATCCTGGATCGGGCGCTGGTGCTCCTGCACGCACGCGCAGGAGGTTCACATGGAAGCTGATGCCTTGCTCGAGCTGATCCAAGATGTGCAAAACTGGGTGGCGCACCACGAGCACCTGGGCTACGACGAGCTGCCCGTCAACCGTCCACGCGAGCTTCTATGGCGTGCCGGAGCGGAGCTGAACCTTCCAAAAGCCCCGCCATCCGCAGGGGGAGCGGCTCCGATGGGGGCCTCTTCGGGATTTAATGCGCCCGCACGACCTGCATTTACGAGGCCCGGGAGCGGGGAAGCTCCGACCTCTGCTCCGCCCAGAGCGGCTGAAACGTCGAGTGCAGAGCCCAGCAGTGGTGGAAAATTGGGACCGGGGGCCGGATTTTTGGCCAGCTTCAACCTCGGCGCACTGTCTGCCAAACCGGTCCTCGAGCCACCCTCAGAACCTCCTGTGACACCTGTCGCGGCGGAGACGAGCCCAGACGAACGGCGAAGCGAGCCCTCACGCACCTACGACGAGCGGCGAAGCGAGCCTTCACGCGCATACGACGAGCGACGATTTGAGCCCTCACGCGCATACGACGAGCGGCGAAGCGAGCCCTCACGCACCTACGACGAACGGCGAAGCGAGCCCTCACGCATCTACGACGAACGCCGTGGCGAGCCTTCACGCGCATACGATGACCGCCGTGGCGAGCCTTCACGCGCATACGACGAGCGGCAAAGCGAGCCTCCCCGTCGAAATGCTGAGCCATTTCGTCTGAGCGAAGAGCCGGCGCGATCCGATCCAGCCCGTCGAGCGCCTGAGCCAGCCCGTCGAGTCCAAGAGCCGACGCGGGTGGAGCAGGCAGCGGCCAGTTTTCAGCAGCCGGAAGCGCCGCCTGAAGATCCCAACCAGTTTGGGTTGTTTGCCGGGGTGGCGCGTGTTCGACCCAAGGACGTGGAGCAGTTTGATCAGCCCTTGAGCACGCCGGGGGTGTCGGACAAAGTGGCGGCCATGCGGCGTCTCCAGGACAACGTGGGCGAGTGCATGCGCTGCAACCTCAGCGATACCCGCAGTCGGTTGATCTATGGTGTTGGCAACTTGAATTCCTCGGTGATGTTTATCAGCGATGCGCCGGGGAGTGAAGAGGAGCGCACGGGAGAGCCGCTCGCGGGCGAAGCAGGGGTCTTATTTGATCGCATCCTGGAGACCATGCTCAAGTGTAAGCGGACGGATATTTACTTGGCCAACCTGGTCTTGTGCTCACCAGGGAGCGAGCGGTCGGTGGGTGAGCCACATTTTCGGGCGTGTCAGAGCATCTTGGATCGGGTGATTGAGGTGGTTCGACCGGCCTTGATTGTGCCGCTTGGACCACTTGCCACACGCGGAATGTTTAAGCGATGCGAGAGCATGGCACGTATGCGAGGGCACTTCTTTTTGTACCGGGGCATTGACCTCCTGCCGACCTTTCATCCCCGCACGCTGTTGCAGGAACCTGGGCATAAGCGGTCTGTCAAAGAAGACATGGAACAGGTGGCGGCCTTCCTTGCGAAGCGAGCCCGTCGATGATCGGAGGCCCCGAGTTTAGACTTGACAAACGCCCGTTCTTGCACCATTCTGCTAGAAAGTTTGTACAAGCCGGAAGACGCTATTTTTCCCCTGAAGCTGGACCGTGCTGACCCCCCCTGAAGCTGCATACGCTGGTCTCGGGCTTGTCTCTCCAGGTCAAGCGTTGGAATTTAACAGGAGGACACCGCTGTGAATAGCCGCATGATTTTGACGGCTCTGAGCCTTATCGGACTGAGTGCCACTGCTTGCAATGCGGGACCGCATGTCGGCGGTGATTGGCAAGTGAGCATCTCCGTGGTCGATGCGAATGGTGCGACCGAGAGCTTCGCGGGTTCCATGGAAGTATCGCAGCTCTTTAATGGGTTTGAGGGGGAAGGTTCGGTGAACGGTGTGGGAGGCGCTACCTGCATCCAGTATTTTGACATCTCGGGCTCCTCGTTGGACGACGTCTATATTCCGACGAAGCTCAAGTTCACCACCAACTCCTGCACCGCTTCATCGTCCCTGCTCTCCGGCGAAACCGATATTGATCTGTATGCCCTAGAAGACGGCGACGTTTTGACTGGTCATCGTGATTATATCGCCATCGAAAACGATGGCACCGCCGAATACCGCATGTACTTCAGCGCCAGCAGCTTCCCGTACTGAGAACGCCTTCCTTCTTGTGCTTTCCTGCTTCTACCTGACGCCTGCATCTGCACCCGTATGATGCATCTCTTCGACATGCGCCAGCGGATGGAGCCCTTCCAAGCGGCTTCACCCTCTCTCCGGGTGCCATGTTTTTGTGTCTGTCACCGGCGGCGTTCACCCCTCTGAGCGCATGCCGTGGTGCCAGCCTGTAAAACACCCCCACATCTTGGCCGAATTCTCCTGACCTTAAGTTGACAGCACTGGATACTGCTCCTATAGTCCTAAAAATTGCGACGTACACAAGGAGTACCCCTATGAGATCGCATCGTGAGCCTCGGACCCACCGTCCCCGCTGGCTGTTGATCTGCTCTATGATCAGCCTGCTGTGTGGGCTCCTCCTGGCGGCACGGGGTGGAGCCGAAGAGCCCAACACAGCGGGTTTTGCCCCAGCCCCTCCTCTCGCGGGCGCGGCGAGTGTTCCGGATGCTGCCCCTGGAGCCGTCCCGAGCTCCAAACCGGCGGCCTCCGAGAGTGGCAGCGATGTCGCCAGCCCCGCACCGCTTGCTCAAGGAGCAGCTCCTGCTCAAGTAGCACAAGACAGCCCCAACCGCGTGATGGTCCTGACCCTCAATGGGGGGATTTTTGGAGGCACAGCGCAGTATCTGATCTCCAACATCGAACGAGCGGAAGCCGAGGGCCTTCCCGTCCTGGTCATCCTGGATACCCCTGGAGGTGCCCTCGATGCCACACGAGAGATCGTGAAGTCTTTTCTGGGGGCGAAGGTGCCGATCCTCTTGTGGGTGGGGCCTTCGGGCGCACGCGCGGGAAGTGCGGGGGTTTTTCTGACGATGGCCTCTCACGTGGCGGTGATGGCACCTGGAACCAATATTGGCGCAGCCCATCCGGTGGGGGGAGGCGTGGGTGCTCCGGGCGACGAAGCAGAGGAAGAAGCCGGTGAGAGCAACAAGCGCAAGCGTCGTGACGAGCAGGAAGTGATGGCCCAAAAGATCGAAAACGACACCCTGGCCTTCATCGAGTCGATTGCCAATGCGCGCAATCGAAATGCGGAGTGGGCCCTCAGTGCTGTCAAAGACAGTGCCTCTGTGACCGCAGATAAGGCCCTCGAGCTCAAAGTGATTGATCTGATTGCCCGAGATGTTCCCAGCCTGCTGGAAGCGGTGGACGGTCGAACGGTGGAGACGGTCAGCGGTCCTGTGACCTTACGCTTGAAGAATGCGGAGCAGCTCCCGGTGCCGATGAGCTTACGTCAGCGGCTTCTGGCGTTTTTGAGCGATCCCAACTTGGTTTATATCCTGATGGCGCTGGGCATGATGGGCCTGTACCTGGAGTTTAACCATCCTGGCCTGATCATTCCAGCCGTGCTGGGTGGTATTTGTTTGATCCTGGCGCTCACCGGCCTGAGTGTTTTGCCCTACAACGCAACGGGTTTGATCTTTTTTGTGCTGGCCATTGCCTGTTTTGTGGCTGAGACTTACGTATCGAGTTTTGGTCTCTTGGCGCTGGGCGGAGCGGCCAGCTTGGTGATGGGTGCCATCTTACTCTTCGAGAGTCCTCCGGACGTGGAAGGATTGCCGGGCTTGGAAGTGGCGGTCTCGCCGAGTGTGTATGGTACGGTGGCCCTGACCTCCATCGCCATTGCCTTGCCGGTGGCATATCTGGTGGCGAGAGTGCAGCGTCGAAAGCCGGTCAGTGGACGAGAGGGGCTCCTCGCGCAGACGGGCAAGACCTTAACCCCGATTGATCGGAGCAGCGGTCGGATTTTTGCCCACGGTGAGTATTGGGAAGCCCGCTCTGAGCAGTTGATTCCCGAAGGTGTGCAGGTCTCACTGGTGAAGCTGGAAGGTTTAACCCTCTGGGTGAAGCCTCTCGATGAGCGTATGTAACGCTTGAAAGAGCTTCATGTAAACCCCTGAAAATGGAGAGGTTTAATGGAACCACAGTCGATGATATTTTTAGCGGTGGTGCTGATCACCCTGCTGCTAAAGTCCTTTAAAGTGATCAACGAGTACGAACGAGCGGTGGTCTTTCGTTTTGGCCGCTTGCTGGGCGTGAAGGGCCCCGGCATCATCTTGCTGATCCCGATGGTGGATCGGGCCATCACCGTCTCGCTGCGGACCTTAACGATGGACGTGCCACCGCAGGACGTGATCACCCGTGACAACGTCTCCGTCAAGGTGAGTGCCGTGGTGTATTTCCGCGTGTTGAGCCCGGAGCGCGCCATTGTGGAGGTGGAAGACTTCCTCTTTGCGACCTCTCAGCTTTCTCAGACCACGCTCCGCAGTGTGTCCGGTCAGGCCGACTTGGACGACTTGCTCGCCGAGCGTGAGAAGATGAACCTCCAGATCCAGACCATTCTCGACCGTCACACCGAGCCCTGGGGCATCAAGGTGGCCTCGGTGGAAGTCAAACACATCGATCTGCCTCAAGAGATGCAGCGTGCAATGGCGCGGCAAGCCGAAGCCGAGCGTGAGCGTCGTTCTAAGGTGATCTTGGCCGATGCCGAGCTTCAAGCCTCTCATAAGCTGTCCGAAGCCGCTGGTGTGCTGGAGAGAAACCCCGCCGCCATTCAGATCCGGTATCTTCAGACCCTCTCAGAGATCGCCGCCGAGAAAAACTCGACGACCATCTTCCCCCTGCCTATTGAGCTGCTGAAAGCCTTCGTCCACAACAAAAAATCGGACGATTGATTGACATTCGTGTGAGCCGCGATCATGGTAAACACGCAGCCCCACGACGCTGAGATCCTCCTAAGCTGACCACATGAGTGTGAAATGCCCCTTAAACTGAATCTCCGAGGGTGGGCCCTCCGCTGGGCAAAGCGCCTTCAAACCCAGCGCCTGCCAGCCCAGCACCTGCCAACTGTAAGCCTATTGGCCCCGCGCCTATCGGCCTTGTTGATGGGATTACTCGTGATCCTGCTCGCCTCGCCTGCGTATGCGCGTGAGAGCCCGGACATGCGCGTGCGTGTGCTCGTGCTCGACAAGACCGCTGAGATGACGGTGGAAGGGCTGGATCTCGCCGCCGCCGATGCGCGCACGGGAGAGCTCTATTTTAACGGCAAAGAGCGCGCCAAAGTGCAGCTCAAAGCGGGGGTGATGCTGCTCAATGGAGGCTCACTCAAGTCGGATCGGGTTTGGTTTGATGCGCCCTTGATCTACCTGAAGCTGAACGGCAAAGAGTATCGAGGCCCCCTGGAGATCCGTCGAGATGGAAGCCAGTTACAGGCGATTCTTCATCTATCGCTTGAGAGTTACTTGATGGGCACCGTGCCGGGAGAAATGCCGGTCTCCTGGCCATTGGAGGCCCTCAAAGCCCAGGCGGTGGTGGCTCGGACTTACGCCTGGATGCAAGTCTTGCGTAACGAGAATCAGACCTACGACGTAAGCTCCGACACCCGCGATCAGGTCTACATTGGCGGCAAAGCGGAAGATCCTCGCGTGACCCAAGCCATTCGGTTCACCGAAGGCATTGTCTTGATGCGCAACGACAAGCTGGTGGAGGCGTTTTATCATTCCACCTGCGGCGGTGCTACCGAGGTGCCGGTTAATGTCTGGCCTACCGCGACCGCTGAGCAGCCCTCTGTGGCGTGTGATGCATGTCGAAGCTCCACCCATTACGCTTGGGAGCTGAAGCTCACCCAGACCGAGCTGGCCCGTCTCTTGGGACCGGCGGGGCTCCAGGGCTCCAAAGTGACGGCCCTGGAGGTGGTCACACGCAGCGACTCGGGCCGCGCGCTCACCCTGGAGATTCGAGCAGACGAAGGTTTGTTGACCCTGGATGGCAATACCTTTCGGAAGTGGGTGGGATACGGCAAGCTCAAGAGCACCCGCTTTACCCTCCAACAGAGTGGAGAGACCTATCTCTTCAGCGGGACGGGTTTTGGACATGGAGCGGGCATGTGTCAGTGGGGCACTCGAGGTCAAGCCACTCAAGGCAAGAAGGCCGAAGAGATGCTCCAGCATTATTATCCGGGCTCGGTGCGTGTGAAGCTGATTCCGGGCATGCAGACCTCGGTGGGGGAGCTGGGCAATCCTGGCCCTGAGCCTGGTGCTGCGGAGCCGGTCCCGCCAAGCGGCACCTCTGCCACGCCGTGACGGGTGTTCCGTGCGATTTTTGCGCCTGCCCTTGACAGCTTGACACCGGCCCTTAAATCTCTCCACAACCCAGCCTAACCCCAGAGCGGAACATCGGATGAAACGTCATACACCTCAGCCAGTCCACAGCGCAGCGTCACCAGAGCAGCTTCCGGTTCAGCTTCGGCTCTCCAGCTATGACTACGAGCTGCCGGAGCACTTGATTGCCCAGACCCCCAGCGTGGAGCGGGGAGGCTCTCGTTTATTGCATGTGCAGCGTGCGCTTGGAACATTTCAAGATCGGTTATTTGCCGAGCTGCCCGAGCTGTTGAAACCAGACGACGTCTTGGTGCTGAACAATACCCGGGTGATTCCGGCGCGGCTGAGGGGTTTTCGCGAGAGTGGCGGCAAAGTGGAGCTGATCCTGCTGCGGTATCTGGAGCGCCTTCCGACCGAGCAGGGAAAACATCGTGAGCGGTGGGCGGTGTTGGGCAAACCGGCTTCTCGGTTTAGAGTGGGCACAGCCTTTCATTTTGGGCGTCTCGAAGTGTGGCCCGAAGTGCGGACAGGGGAGGGCTGGCAGGTGCGTCTGGAGGCCGAGCTTCCGATTCTGGAGGCCCTGGAGCAGGAAGGAGAGCTTCCGTTGCCGCCCTATATTCAGCGGGGAGAAGCGGAGCGTCATCAGCCTGAAGATCGGCAGCGATATCAGACCGTGTATGCAGCCGATCCGGGCTCCGCAGCCGCACCGACGGCGGGACTTCACTTTACGAATGAGATCCTAGAAAGACTTAAAAATCGAGGCATTGAGATTCATTACCTAACCCTTCATGTGGGACCGGGCACCTTTAATCCGGTGCGGACAGAGGATATTACGGCGCACACCATGCATCAAGAAGTGTGGCAAGTCGGAGGTGCTACTTGGCGGCGCATTGTTGAAGCGCGGCAGCAGGGACGTCGCATTGTCGCCGTGGGGACCACTTCTGTGCGCACCCTGGAGACCCTGGCCCGACAGTTTCCGCACCCTCTCCCTTCTCAAGAGAATTTTTGTGGCGAAACCGGCATCTTCATCTATCCGGGCTTTGAGTTTCAGGTGGTCGATGCCATAATCACCAACTTTCATCTGCCTCGCTCGAGCCTAATCATGTTGGTGTCTGCATTTGCCAGCCGCGAGCGTGTCTTGAGTGCCTATCAGCATGCCATCGAGCAGGGTTATCGTTTCTTCAGCTATGGCGACGCCATGTTGCTGGAGTAGAGACGTCGGCCATCAGAAAGCGAACTGTCATGAAGCGTCTCCAATTTGAGCTGATCAAAAAGGATCCCGAGACCCGAGCCCGTCGCAGTCGAATGACCCTTCGGCATGGTGTGGTGGAGCTTCCGACCTTTATGCCGGTGGGTACGCTTGGCACCGTAAAAGCCATGTCGCCCGAAGAGCTGAAGACTCTGGGTGCTCAGATATTGTTGGGCAATACATACCATTTATATCTGCGTCCTGGACACAAGCTGATTGAAGAGCTGGGTGGACTGCACAACTTCATGAACTGGGACAAGCCGATTCTATCGGATTCGGGTGGATTTCAGGTCTACAGTCTCTCCAAGCTGCGGCACATTGATGCCGATGGTGTGACCTTTCAATCCCACATCGACGGCAGCACCCATCGTTTTACCCCGGAGCATTCGATAGCGGTGCAAGTGGCCCTGGGTGTGGACATTGCGATGGCATTTGATGAGTGTGCGCCATACCCCGCCAAACCCAAAGAAGTGGAGCAAGCCCTGGAGCGTACCACACGCTGGGGTGCGCGTTGTCTGGAAGCGCGGGGCGATCATCCCCAGGCGCTTTTTGGCATTGTGCAAGGTGGCATGATCCTCGATCTTCGGACGCGCTCTGCGGAAGAGCTGAAGTCTATGCCCTTTGATGGATTTGCCCTCGGCGGGCTGAGTGTCGGTGAACCCAAAGAGCTGCTCTGGCCGGTGGTGGAGCATACTGCACCGCAGCTTCCCGAAGACAAGCCGCGTTATTTGATGGGGGTGGGTACACCGGAAGATCTGCTGGATGGAGTGGCGCGAGGCATTGATATGTTTGACTGTGTGATGCCCACTCGAAATGCGCGTAATGGGGTGATGTTTACCTCCCAGGGCAAGATTGCCATCAAGAACCAGAAGTATACACGGGATCCGGGCCCCCTTGATCCTGCCTGCACTTGTTATACCTGTACTCACTATTCAAGGGCATATCTGCGTCATCTTTTTGTCTCCAAAGAGATCCTGGCATCCCGACTGAATACGTGGCATAACCTGCACTTTTATCAAGCACTGATGGCGGGCGCACGCCGTGCCATTGAAGAAGGACGCTATCGTCACTATCACCGTGAGATGCTCCAAAACTTTCGTCAGGGTGACGAAGACGCCCACGACACCTTCTCAGGAGATTAAGAATCATGCAGAACGCATTGCTTGTTTTGGCGCAAGCCGCCGCGCCTCAATCCCCGTCCTTTTGGGTGCAGCTTGTGCCCATGTTGATGTTGGTTGCCATCTTTTATTTTGTGCTGATTCGTCCGCAGCAGAAGCAGCAGCAGGAGCATCAGAAGATGCTGTCCGGCCTTCAGCAAGGTGATCAAGTCGTGACCAGTGGCGGGATTCATGGTAAGGTATTTGAGGTGGGACCAAAGGTCTTCACCCTCGAGATTGCCGACAAAGTGCGGGTCAAGGTGAACCGAGAGAATATTGTGGGCCGCTACGTCCCTGAAGTTCAAGTGGTGGAGCCCACCAAAAAGTGAGCCTCGCACCCGCGAGCGCCTACGCAGGAGCGCCCATGCCCAGTGCCAAGCAGGATCCCAGCCGCAGCCCAGAATGGCAGATCGCTGCTCCTGCCACCCTCCAGGCCACTCGATTGATCGAGAGTCTTCGTATTTCTCCCATGCTTGCGCAGCTTCTCATCAATCGAGGTTTCGACGATCCGGCGCTTGCCCAAGAATACTTGGAGGGCTCTCTTGCCGATATTCCATCCCCTCAGCTTCTGACAGATATGGATAAAGCAGTGGCGCGGGTGGTGCAGGCCATCGAACGACACGAACGCATCTGTGTGTATGGTGACTATGACTTGGATGGGATCTCTGCATCCACCATTTTGTACTCCTTCTTGTTACACTATCGCAGCGACGTTCAGCTCTTTATTCCCCATCGAGAGCGGGATGGATACGGACTTCAGCGTGCGGCGTTGGATCAGCTTGCCCGCGATGGCGTGCGACTGATCATCACCTGTGATAATGGCACCTCTGCCCATGCCGAGATTGCGTATGCGGCTCAGCTCAAGATGGATGTGGTGGTGACCGATCATCACAGCCTGCCGGAGCAGTTTCCGCCTGCGGTGGCCATTCTCAATCCGATGCGGCCATCGACCCCGCTGGCCTTTCGTGCGCTGTCGGGCACGGGTGTTGCCTTTATGCTGGTCTTGGCACTTCGACGGGTGCTGCGGGAAGTGCGCACCTGGATCGAGACCCCGAACCTCAAGCGCATGTTGGATCTGGTGACCCTGGGAACGGTGGCGGATATCGTGCCGTTGGTGGGCGTCAATCGGGTGTTGGTGCGGGAGGGCCTCGAGGTGATCGCCTCTCGGCGTCGTCCGGGTATTAAAGCCTTGCTGGAGGTGGCGGGGGTGGAGCCAGACGAGGCCATCAACACCATCACGGTGGGCTATCGGCTGGCCCCTCGTCTCAACGCTGCGGGGCGTCTGGAGGATGCGCGGCTGAGTGTGGATGTGCTGATGACGGAAGACATGAGCACGGCGCGGCGGCTGGCACAGCAGCTTGAGCAGCTCAACCGTCGGCGGCAGACCCTGGAAGAGCAGATTGTCCATGAGATGACGGAGCAGTTTTTAGCGGAGCCAAGTCCTCGTGCTTCCTACGTATTTGCTTCGGAGCAGTGGCATCATGGGGTGGTGGGGGTGGCGGCGTCGCGGCTGGTGGAGCTGACCCATCGTCCGGGGATTGTGCTGGCGATTCATCAAGGAGAGGCGAGGGGCTCAGGGCGTTCGCTTCCGGGCATCGATCTGGTGGCGGCCTTGCGGGAGAGCCATGAGGTGCTGCTGCGTTACGGAGGTCATCAGATGGCGGCGGGCATGACCCTCCGTGCGGAGAACCTGGGGATTTTTCGCGATCAGTTTGAGCAGGCCATTCGTCGTCAGCTTGAAGGGCAGGAGCCTCAGCGGATCCTGAAGATCGATGCGGAGCTGCCTTTGCAGGCCCTCAACGAGAGTCTGCTGGCGGATCTGGCGCGGATGAAGCCCTTTGGTCCGGGCAATCGGGAGCCGGTGTTTTGTACCCGTGATCTGACGGTGCAGGACATGAAGACGGTGGGTCGAGGCCACCTGCGCATGCGGGTGAGCCAAGCGGGGACGAGTTTTGCCTCCATTGGCTTTCGTTTGGCGAGGCTGGCGCATCCGGAGCTGACGCAGCATCCGGTGTCGATAGCGTATCATCCGGAGATCAGCTTCTGGCGCGGCAATCGTTCGATCCAGCTACGCCTGTGTGATCTGCGTGCGCATGGAGCGTGAGGGCAAGAGTCCTCCAACCCGACGCGCCGCATGTGTCCTCCGCAACGACGTATTTTGGACTTCCGAAGGTCTTAAATCCCTCTTCATCTCTTCATCCGCGTTTCATCTGTGTTTCATCCGTGTTTCATCCGTGTTTCATCCGTGGCCAAAAAGGTCTGCTCTTGGGGCTTGGGGTGGGAGTCGAAAGGCTTGGCACTTGAGCACATGCATGGCCCTTGCTGTGATTGACCGACAACCACTGCTCAGATACACTGAGCCCCACGTGGAGTCAGCAGCTCATGTCGCTGTGATTGACCGACAACCACTGCTCAGATACACTAGGCCCACACATCA
>JBJTQF010000213.1:0-27736 GCA_046075485.1 Myxococcota bacterium
GCCGTTCAGCAGCTCATCCGCGATGCCTTGAGCTTTGGCGACCTCGCACGCGACCGAGAGGGGCTCTTTAATCTGCTCTTCTGGTCCGGTTATCTGCGGGCTGATGTCTGCGGAGTCATGGACACCGGAGAAGCCATCTACGGACTCTCCATCCCCAACCGAGAGCTGAAGACGATCTTTCGAGACAGCTTCCGCAACCTGCTCAAGCCGGTGGAGTACAACAGCGGGCTCCGAGTGCAGCAGATCACCGAGTCGATCCTCACCGGGCACGACAAGCTCTTGCAGGTGACACTCTCTCACTTGGCATTGCATCTGATCTCTTACTTAGACGGAGATCCCAACGATCCCGAAGCCTTCTATCAAGGGCTGATGCTGGGGTTGTGCGCTTGGCTCGAGGGAGAATATAAGGTGCGCTCCAACCGCGAGACCGGCTTAGGCCGAGCGGATCTGCTGATCCTGCCGAAACAGCTGGGCAAAGCAGGCGCGATCCTGGAGCTGAAGTCCACCCGAACCGGTCTATCGCTGGACACGCTCATCCGGCGGGGAGAGCGTCAGCTCAAAAAACGGCTCTACGCTGCGGAGCTGGAGGCGTCCGGTGCTTCCCCGCTGCACCGCTGGATCATCGCCTTTGATGGCAAAAACCTCAAGGTCAAGAAGCTGAGGGGGGAGTAGGAAGCGGAGCCGCTCGCGCCCTCATGGGAATTTCGACCCCAGACCTCCGCCTGTTATGGATGCTGTATTTTTCCCGGGAGAGGTCTTGCCATCGGTGCCAAACAGCGGAGACTTGTCTCCGTTTGAGTGGCCGCATCTACGTACTGCTGCAACTCCGTCCACAATGTTGGAGGCATCTCCATCGCACCGTCAAATCCCAAATCCTCCAAGCCGGCTGGATCCTTTACCAAATCGTAGCTCGAGACTTCTCCGCTGAGGCAATTCCATGTCAAGCGGTGTGCTTCATCATCTGCATTCGCAAAATAAAGTGCCCCGCTGAGATCAAAATTGCTGCTGACCATCACATTGGCGCATTCCTGCTGGCGTGCCTTGCCACGAATATCAGGCATCTCAGGCACTTGGAGCATCTCCAGCACCGTCGGCAGCGTATCCATATTCGACATCAGACACGCTTGCTGCTGTGCCAACGTCTCCGGCACGAGCATCAACAATGGAACTCGAATCAGCTCCTCTCGCACCGTGCGACCGTGGTTAAACGTACCATCTCCGGTATTATTGAGGGTCTCTCCATGATCGGAGGTGATCACCACCACCGTGCGCGAGAGCCAGCCATTGGCCTCAAGCCAGGTCAAAAACTGCTCAATCGAACGGTCCAGCCCGAGAAGCTGCTCGTCGTAGAGCGCGTTCATCTGCACCGTGATCTCAGCCTTGCCAGCCTCGTCCGCAGCAGCATAGGCCAGCTCGAGCTGAAGCGCCTGCGTGTTTAGATCCGCACTCAGATCGATGGGAAGGTGCTCGGGATCGCTCCACGTCCCCAGATCCTCCGCCGCTGGACTATGGGGGTCATGGGCATCCATCGGCTGTACAAAGATCGAACGTGGTACAGAGCCTCCTTGAACGCTCCACCACTGAGTCGCTTGTGCCAGGAGCTGGCCTGCGTTGCTGACGCCGTTATCTTTGCCCTGACCGTAGAAGAAATCCAAACCAGCTCCGTATCCGGTCTCGGGCTGAACAAATCCGCTCCCCGAAAAGAGCGCCGTTCGATACCCCGCCGCCTGGAGATGCCCCATAAACGTCGGAGACGCCAGCGGCTGATTGGCCGTGCCCGGCCCATTGAGCTCAGGCACAAAATAGGTGACTTGATGCTCAAATAAGTCCAAGCCCGAAAAAAACGACGCGGACGAAGGAGCCGTCCACGAGCTGCTGGCCCTCACCTCCTCCACCACCACCCAGGGACGACGGCTCAACAGCGGGAAGGTATTACGAGGATAACCGTACATCGGCATATGATCGCGTCTCAACGTGTCCGTATGAATCACCACCAGATGATATCCCGCCCGCTCGGGCAGGAGCAACGATGGGCTCGAAGGCTCCGGGAACTCCGTCGGATCCGGCGACAGCTCCGGCACTAAGGTGAGCTGCGGCGTGGGCAACGGCGGCAACGTCGGCGTCGAAGGCAACAGCGTCGGCAGCGGCGATAACGTCACCGATGGTCCTTCCGTCGCGGAGGGACTCGGTGCCTGCGTCGGAAACGACCTCGGTGTGTCCGTCGAAACCACCGGAAGGGTCGGTGTCAGCTCGGGCGTGCGCGTGGGGGAGAGCTCCGGAAGCGCCGTCGGCGTATCGGTTGGCACCAGGGATGAGAAAGGGGTCTCAGCCGGAGGTGAGCTGGGCGGCGGGGAGCTGGGGGGCGGCGTGCTCAGCGGCTCCAGTGCGATCAGACCTCCATCCTGGCAGGCAGGAAGGGATATCCAGAGAAGCATGTGAAAGATGCTCAAACCAAGCGCTCGTATAAACACCTCTCGATTGCAGTACAGTGGGAAACGTGTCGGCTGCTTCAGAGATAGTTTTGCTGAACTGGAATATGAAGTCTCGTCGGAATTAATACCGGCCCATGCGATATTACAACGATGGAATTTTTCTTAATTTTCAGGCAGGACAAGACCTTCAGCGGCACTTGGAATGGGTTGGGGAGGCTTTGGGGAGGCTTTTCTACACCTTCTTCTCAGCTCGAACAAACGAAAAAGGGAAGGTGTGAGCCTTCCCTTTTCTGCGATCCGCTCCGGTTTGCGGAGGAATCAATAACCCAGCCGACCATTACGCTTCTTGCGCAGCTCGCCGTGGGTCCGCTTGATGGACTTCCGGTTCTTAGCAAGACGGGCCGCCTTCCGGCGATTGGAGGGCTTGATACGACGATACATCACACTCTTCATGACCAATCTCCTGCATGACAGCGCAGCACGAAGCTGCAACTCATAAGACGCCAGCATCGCAGCGGAGCACAGTAACATCACTTTCTACTGAGATCAAGCCTTTCTTCGCAGATCTGGATCACACCCGCTCGATCAGCAAGGCCATCCCCATCCCACCGCTGATGCACAAGGTCGCAATGCCTCGCCGAGCACCTCGGCGCAAGAGCTCATGGATCAAGGTCACGACAATCCGCGTACCCGTACAGCCAATCGGATGCCCCAGCGCAATCGCGCCTCCGTTCACGTTCAGGCGCTCTGCGTCGAGCTTCAGAGCACGCTGACACGCCAACACCTGCGCCGCAAATGCCTCGTTGAGCTCGATCAGGTCGATGTCGTTTAAGGTCAGCCCCGTCTGATCCAGGAGCTGCTCCACCGCAGGCACCGGGCCAATGCCCATCACCTCCGGCTTCACACCCACAATCGACCAGGCCACCAGCCGAGCTTGAGGCACCACGCCCAAACGCTCCGCCGCTCGCCCACTCAGCACCAGCACAGAGGCCGCACCGTCGGTAATGCCCGAAGAATTCCCAGCATGCACCGTACCATCCGGTCGAAACACCGGCGGGAGCTTGCCCATACTCTCCAGGGTGACTCCATCCCGAGCATGTTCGTCGATCAAAAACGGCTCCTTGCCCTTCCGACCGTGTACCATCACCGGGGTCTTTTCAGCCTCAAAATAGCCTGCCTTACGGGCCACCTCGCAGCGTCGTTGGCTCTCCACGGCGTATTGATCCTGCTCGTCTCGGGAGAGCTGATACTCGTCCGCCAAGTTCTCCGCCGTCGCGCCCATGAGCTGGTCCGAGAGCGGACAGAGAAAACCGTCACGATACATCCCATCCACCAGCTCTCCATGCCCCATCCGATACCCCCAGCGGGCCTTCGGGAGCATATAGGGCGTGTTGGACATGGACTCCACCCCACCCGCCAGCACGACGGCTCGCTCGCCCAGCCGGATCGACCGGGCCGCATCCACCATACTCTGAAGACCAGAACCACACGCGCGGTTCACCGTATACGCGGGAGAGGTGACCGGAATCCCGGCACGATAAGCAATCTGCCGCCCCGGGTTGGGACCATTGTTGGCCTGCCGCGCATGGCCAAAGATGACCTCCTCCACCACCTCGGGCGCAATCGCCGCACGCTCGAGGGTCGCCTTGGCGCTCACCGTGCCCAAGTCCGGCGCGTTGAAGGGCAACAAGGTGCCTCCGTACTTCCCTATCGGTGTGCGAGCGGCCCCCGCCAAATAAATCGGCTCGTGGCTCGAGCCTCCCGACGCTGAATATGATGACATAAAACCTCCATGCAAAAGGTGGTCGGATTATAGCCGAGGCCACCCGAAAGCACGACGATGTTTCATCGTCACCCACATGCTCGCACGGACACACGCTCGCACGGACACACGCTCGCACGCCCACACGCGGATGCAGGCACACAGGAGACAGTCGCCGCGGCAGGTGTCCGATTTTTCGGACAGTGTCGGACACTTCTCGGACACTTTTCGGACACCTCTCGGACAGTGCCCAAGCAAGGGCTCGCCGCACTCTTACGCTGCTTTTGTATGTAGAAACAAGCACTTCAAGCATATTTTTCGGCTGGCACGCCCCTTGATCTTCTCTCGACGCCCCAAACCAGTCGGAAGACGGCTCCTTCGACTGAAATCCAGACCTCCACGGGAGATATGTCGATGAAGATCCCGCTGCTCTGGCCACTGCTCAGCCTGCTGCTGGGCCTGCTGCTCGCCGATGGCGCACCTCCAACGCATCTGCCCACCTTCGAGCTGGGTCTGCTGCTCCTGCTGCTCTCCCTGAGTGTGTGGCGAGGTTGGCTGCTGGCGCTCTGGATTGCGTGTTTGGGGCTCTTTTTTGTCGTCGGCCTGCTGGCGAGAGGGCCTCAACCCGGTGCGGAGGATCCCGCCTGTGTGGGACTGGACTCGACTCAACCGCTGGTGATCGAAGGTCGCGTGCTGACGCTGGAGCGACACACGGAGCTGCGAGGCCAGCTCCACGTCGAAGCGCATGCGGTGCTCGATCAGCATGCACGTTACCCGGTGAAGGCTCGGCTGGTGCTCTCGGGAGAAGCTCCGCTGCCAACACCGGGTCAATATATCCGAGCGCAGGTCAAGCTCAAGCGGGTGGAGCCCTCCGGCAATCCAGCGGTGTCGGATCCGAGGCTCACGGCCTCCCGAGAGGGCCAGCAGCGGCGAGGTTTTCTGCTCTCGGGGGCTTGGCTGACGCTGTATCCGCTCACCCCTCCACCGGATGAAACGGGCTGGAATTCCCTCTGGACAGCCACCTGGCAGGCACGGGAGCGGCTCCGCGCGCAGCTCCGAGCATACTACGCGGCGGAACCAGGGCAGGCGGGGGCGCTGCTGCTCGGGCTGGCGTTGGGTGAACGCACCGAGCTGGAGGCGGAGACTCGAGCGGCCTTCTCCGCAGCAGGGCTGGCGCATCTGCTGGCGATCTCGGGCTCTCACTTCAGCTTGGTGGCGGCGGGGCTGCGGAGCCTGCTGCTCGTGGGGCTCCTGTTGCTCCCGCTGAGGCTGCGACGATACGCGCCGGAGCTCTCCTCGTGGCTGACCATCCTGCCGACCCTCGGATATGCCCTGCTGATTGGGCTGAGTCCGTCCATTGGTCGTGCGGTGATGATGACCTTCTGTGTTCTGGTGGTGCAAGGGTGGGGACGAGCGGTGGAAGGTCTGGCGCTCCTGGTACTCGCCGGGTTGAGCATCGCGCTGCTGGAGCCGACGGCGCTCTGGGACATCGGCACGCAGCTCAGCTTTGCGGCGGTGTTTGCGCTGCTGACCTTTGCGCCACGAGGGATGGCGGTGCTCGAGACGAGGTGGATCGAGCCTCTGGAGCGGCAGGAACGGCTGTCGAGTCGGGCGCTGAGTCTGCTGCGTCAGGGGCTCTCGCTGGGGGTGACGACGGTGGCGGCGACGGTGGGAACGGCTCCGCTGTGCGTGTGGCATTTTGGGAGCCTTCCGCTGGTGGGGTTGCTGGCAAACATGGTGGCGGTGCCGCTCTTGGGGACGCTGGCGCTGGGGCCGCTGCTGGTGGGTTCTGTTTTGTATGTGCTCGACCTTCCGGGCGCGGTCTTCTGTCGCATGCTGGCGCGCTGGTGTGCGGAGGGAGGGCTGGCGGTGGCGGGATTTTTTGGCAATACGGACCTCTTTCCGGTGTGGCATGTCGAGGCGACCCTCTCGACGGTGCTGCTCTGGAGTGTCTTGCTGCTGGGGCTCTTGCTGAGGGGGTGGTTACGGGGTCTGGTCTTGGTGGCGTGTGGGGTGGGGTTGGTTTTTGTGGGGGTGACGGGAGCGCCTCCGGTGCCGGTGCCAGGACAGCTCACGATGACGATGCTCAACGTGGGTCAAGGGGATGGCATGGTGCTCGAGCTGCCGGATGGTCGGGTGATGGTGCTGGATGCAGGCGGCAATGGGCCGGGAGCCCGCACGGATCCCGGTAAGCAGGTGATGTTGCCCTTCTTGGCTCAGCGAGGCCATACGCGGATAGACATCCTGGTGTTATCGCATCCTCACCCGGACCACATGGGGGGCATGCAGGTATTGGCGGAGTCGCTGCCGGTGGGGGAGCTATGGGTGGCGGAGCGTCCCAGCCGTGCTGGAGCGTTTCAGCAGCTTGTCTCGACGCTGGAGTCGAAGGGCACGCGGGTGCATGTGCTGAGTGCGGAGACGCCGGTGGCGCCGCTGGGTGGGGTGGAGGTGGAGGTGCTGCACCCTTTTCTGGGCTGGCAGGAGGGACTCCGACGCAAGAAGGACCGCTCGGTCAACAATGGCTCTTTGGTGTTGCTGCTCACCTTTGGGGAGGTGGACCTGCTCCTGACGGGGGATATCGAGGAGGCAGCGGAGAAGCTGCTGCTGGAGGATCCTCGGCTCCGTCAGGTGGAGGTGGTGAAGGTGCCACATCATGGCAGTGACACGTCGTCGAGTGAAGGGCTGGTGCAAGCGACACGTCCGGCGCTGGCGTTGATGGGAGTGGGCCGTGAGAATCGGTTTGGTTTTCCTCGTCGAGAGGTGGTGAGGCGCTGGGCACTGGCGGGCGCGGAGGTCTTGCGCACGGACCAGCACGGCGCGCTTGAGCTGCGCACGGATGGCAAGCGGGTGGATGTGCAGACGCATCACCCTGACCGTCCACGTCAGCTTCAGGTGCCGAGCTTCGAGACGCTGGAGCGTCTGTCACTTCGGGGTCAGGTGAAAAAACCATGAGCAGGGAGACACATACGACAGACAGTGTACTCCCGGAAGCGGCGGCGCAGCCATCGCCTGGTGTGGAGGGGGAAGAGTCCTACAAGCCGCTGGACTGGATGGCAAAGACGGTCTTGGGGGTCTTGGCGTCTCGTCGCGAGTGGGTGGCGGAGGCGGAGCTTCGGCTGCCAGCGTATGGAGATATATTGTTACGACCGGGGCCCTCGTTGGATCGTGAGACGGGGTTGTTGGGGCAACTGTTGGGGCAGGACTTGGCGTTGCTGGAGTTTTTCAGCACTCGGCCTCGACATGAGGAGCTGGTGGGGGTGATGGCGAAGGGCTGGGCCCTGGTGTGGCAGGAGCTGCGCAGAAAAACGCACTTTTCAGGGGTCCGTCAAAGCCGTATAGTAGTGATATGCAACGGGTTCGCACGGTTGGCCTTGAGGCGAGTATTTCCGGGTACGGGACTGGTGAAGGAGCAGGAGGGGTTGTGGTCATGGGCGGGGCCTCCGAAGGTGTATTATGTGGACCTGCTGCGACTTCCGTTGACGCCGGAGACGGCATGGCTGCATGTCTCTGGATCCAGTCTTTGGCTCAGGGAGGCGGTGGCACTGTTATGGTCTCAACCGACGGTGACAACCCGGCACTTTCTGAATCGCATTACAGAGGAGCTTCCCCATATGGAACTCAATCCG
This sequence comes from Myxococcota bacterium, assembly GCA_046075485.1. Lineage (GTDB taxonomy): Bacteria > Myxococcota_A > UBA796 > JAJRTE01 > JBJTQF01 > JBJTQF01. The sequence continues at coordinate 7,821 of JBJTQF010000213.1, forward strand.
ACCCTCCCGGCTCCGCCTCCGTTTCGGTTTCTAACAGCGTGGGAGGAGCAGGTTGCCCGCAGCGCCGGTAAGATCGAAGGTAAGATCGAAGGTAAGATCGAAGGTAGGCTCGAAGGTAGGCTCGAAGTTCTCCAGGAAGTGATCGAGCAGCTGCTCTTCGATAGGTTCGGACCCTTCACCACCGAGTCCATGCTCTCCCGTGTGCGAGCGGTGAACGATCCCCAGCAGCTTCAGCAGCTCTTCCGCACCCTCTCGCGGGCCAGCTCCATCGATGAGCTGAACCTGGTACACCCATAAACCCGTCGAGTTTTCTCAACCGACGGTAACAACCCGGCACTTTCTGAATCGCATCACAGAGGAGCTTCCCCATATGGAACTCAATCCGACCGTCCCGCCTCCGCCTCCATTTCGGTTTCTAACAGGGTGGGAGGAGCAGGTTGCCCGCAGCGCAGGTAAGTTCGAAGGCTGGCGTGAAGGCTGGCGTGAAGGTATCAAGGAAGTGATCGAGCTGCTGCTCTTCGATAGGTTCGGACCCTTCACCACCGAGTCCGTGCTCTCCCGCGTGCGCGCGGTGAACGATCCTCAGCATCTTAAGCGTCTCGTCCTCACCCTCTCGCGCGCCAGCTCCATCGATGAGCTGAACCTGGAGACACTCCTCGAGCGCCCTTAGAGAGCGTCTCCCCCCTTCACTCATCCATCTCCATCGGCGGAGGCGGATCGTCTCCCATGTTGGGCTCCCCCGGCGCGTCCGGCATGTTGTTGAAGGGGCCATCGTCCACCATCGGCGGCACAAATCCCCCGTTGTCTCCCCCCTGATTCATCATCTCCAGACGACGCTGACGCAGCTCTTCACGACGCTTCCGGCGCTCCTCCGCTCGTTTGCGGCGCTCCTCGCGCAGCCGCTCACGTTCTTCATCGTCTAAGACCGGCGGGCGCGCAATGCCATCTTGCAGCATGCCCTCTCCGCCCAGCATCCCCGGAAGCCCACCCGGGATGGGAGGACGAGGCAACCCCGTGCGATCCATGTCTTCACGCGGTGTCGGCGTAAAACCGGTCGGCAAGTTCGGGTTCATGTTGCCCTTCCCCCGATCCGTGCGACGCGCTGCCAGACGATCTGGCCGACTTCGCATGTTGTTGAGCGGCCCACTCAAGATATAGTGCGCCACCCCATCGGGAGACTTCGCCGACTCCGGCATAAAAGCCCCCACCATCTTCAGCTCACCATCAAACTTCAGCGCCACCTTCAAGTTCGCACGCGAGCGCATGAAGCTCTGGTTCAGCATGATCGAACCGGTGATCGTCACCGTCAGGTTGGGGTTCTCTGCCTTGAGCTCCTCCACCTCGATGCGACCGTTTTTGACCTCCCAAGAAGTGCCCGTGATGGTCATCGGGAGATCCACCGGAATGTCCACCCCCTTCACCTTTGAGCCCTTGTAGAGCACAAACTGATCCAGCAGCAGCCCCATCGTGCCCGCCGATTCACGCACCTTCTCCCGGTTGAGTGTCATGTCGGTCTTGAGCCCCAACAAGCCCGAAGCCTTCACATCAAAGGACTCCCCCTTGAGCTGCATGCGGCCCAAGTCGATGTCTTTGGCGTCGATGGCAAGCTCCTGCTGCTCCTCGTTCATGCTGAAGGTGCCATCCAACGAGCCCCCGTAGAGCGCCGCCGCGACCTTGACGCCCTCCACCTTTTTGCCCAAGCTCATCAAGGTATCGGTCAGAGAAGTCACCGCCAACGAGTCCAGGGTCAAGAGGGGGATCTCCTCGGATTTCGCTGCTGCACCCGCTTCACCACCCGGCATGGGCGCTTGCCCATTGGCCTCCGCTGGCACCGGCTCTTTGGGCTCCGCCCCCTGCTCTTCGGAGCTGGTGTCGCGTTTGCCCTTCTTCTTGAGCGTGGCGGCACTGTCGCTGAAGCTGTAGATGTCCACCCCCGTAAAACGAACACCTGCTGGCCACGTCGGTTTGACATCCTCGAGCTGCATGCGCACCCCGGCTTTGTTGGCCTCATAGACCAGCCGATCCCGCGCGACATCCGACGGGAAGGTCACGTAGAGCACTCCCAGGTAAACCAGGGCTCCCACGACGCTGTTGACAAAAAACCATAAAATGGCCTGTTTCATGCCCCTGCACTCCTCGCCTCGAGACGTTCACCGAGACGTTGCTTCGCGCCTGCTCTCCCTCGGGAAAGCCTCGGCTCAGCCCTCTTGAGGGGTGAGCACCACCACCTCCAGCTCCATATCCAGCTCCGCTCGGGAGTTGAAGGTGGTCCGGATGCGCAGATTTTTGACGTGGAGCCGCTGCGGGGCACTCTCCACCGCATGCAGATACTTCAGAATGCTCTCAAGAGGTGCCTTACGGACTTTGACCTCCGCCTTCACCGAGCGCACCCCTTCGTTGGTCTCCTCACCCTTTGACTGGATGTTCACTTGGTTGGGAAAGGAAATCGTATTGGCCGTGTTCTCCAGGAACGAGGTCAGATTAAACTCCACATTCCCCTTGAGCTGAGCTTCGAGGTCCGTGATCTGCTTCTTGAGCTCATCGTATCCAAGCTGCACTTCGAGAATCCGCACAAGCTGTTCCTGCTTCCGCTGGTTCTCCTGCTCGAGCCGGTTGAGATAACGATTGCCCGACCATGCCGCCGTCCCCACCAGCACCATCAGAAAAAACGCCGACAGCCCAATGAAGAGCCGCCGATCTCGAGGCGATAAGCTCTCGTACAGCGTGCGAAAACGCACCACCAGCGAGGCATTTCCAATCCGATTGACCAGTGCAGCAAAGCGCACCTTCAAATTAAGCGCCATAAAAACCTCTTATGAGGCCGGATCGTCGTCCGGGCCTTTCAGCGTGATGGTGAAGGTGAAGAACTTCTTCCCGTCCTTGCTGCTCACATCATTTTTGATCTCTTTGACCATGCTGGCGTTCTGGAGCGCCTTCTCGATCTTCTCTACATCATCGAAGCTGCCCGTGGTGCCCCGCAAGCGGAGCTGATCCCCTTCGAGCTGGAACTCATCCAAATCCAGGGTGAGCTCTTCCCGCGCAGGAGCCTGCACGGAGATCTCCTTGAGAATGTCCAGCGCGTGTTTTTTATGATCACCCAGCCCCAGCACCGCCCCTCGATCCTTGAGCTTCTGCTGCTCCTCGAGCACCAGCGCCAGCACCTTATCGGCGCTCTGCCCACGCTCATAAGACAGGTCTGGGAATGCTTCCCCAATCGCGTCGGCGATATCTCCTTCGATATTGTCGGCTTGGGCCAGCTTCTCCTGCACCTGCGAGATAAAGTAGCCCGTCAGCGCCACCAAGCCCACACAGAAGAGCACAATGGCCGCCACCAGATAACCCCGCACCGCCTCGTAATTCCGGCGATACGCAAACTCGGCCTTGCGGAAGTTCAGCACCCCATACCGACCCTCTGCCGCTCCCAGATACGAGAGCGCAAAGGATAAGGCAAAACGCACCGGATTTGCCTCGTTCTCGAGCGTCACCTGCTCCGGCCCAAAACGAGTGGGAGACGCCACCGGCACCCCCAAATAATCCGTCAGGCGTCCGTCGAGCCCTTTCAGCAGCGCCCCGCCTCCCACGATCAACACCGCCGCAATCTCTCGCTTCTCACCTGCTTCGTAGGCCATCAGCGCATTGCGGATCTCTCGGAAGATCGGCAACATCGCCTCCCAGACCACCGCTTGCACGTCCTCTGCCGATGGGAGCGCCGGTCCTGCCGGAGCAAGATGTGCCTGCTCCTCAGCGGGCGTGCTTTCTGCCGGTGTATTATCCGCTGGTGTATTATCCGACAGCGCCCTCTCGTCCGTCATCCGCTCTGACCGTCGCAGCTCCGATGCAGATGGAATCGGGAGATCGTGCGCCGTCACCTCATCCGCCAGTGCTTGCCGCGTGGCATCCTCATCCCGGTCGAGGCTCAACCCGGCGCGACGTCCTTCCTCCACTTCCGAAAACGACATGCTCCAGTCGGGCGCATCCGAAGAGGCACGACCGGGCCGCACTTCCAGCCGACGACGCTCCAGCCGCATGTTGGGGTCTGTGATGTCGCCTTCGAGCGACGAGCGCAGGATGCTTCCCCAGTCACCGGAATCGTCGAAGCTGCGCGCCGGTGTCTCGGGGAGCTCCAAACCGGGCGCACGCAGCTCTACCGTCTCCTCTGGCACCCGCCCATACCCGCTCTGAGCGAAAGGCTCGTCGGGGAGCGGTCGGGTTGAAGACTCCGCGCGGGTGGGTCGCTCTGCATGGGAGCCCTCCTCCGTCGAGTGCTCCGAGCTCGAGGTGCCCTGAGCCGCCAACAGTACACTGGCGGCGATGCTCCCCGATGCGGTAGAAGGGGGCACTTCCAGCACCTCGTCTCCACGGGCCTCTGAGTCTGGCCTCCCCACCCCGTGAAGCAGGAGGTCTTCCGGTGTATACGGAATCGGCCCCAGCTCCATTTTCATCTTCTCTGCCGTCGCGTAGGTCACCTTAAAGGCGTCCATCAGCGCCTGCGTCACTTGAAGGCCCCCCACCGGGAGCGTGCGCAGAAAGTCGGGGGTCGAGCCCACCCGCACCGTCACCAGGGTCTGACAATGACCCAAGTCTACCACCGCCACCGGGCGCTCTCCTCCTTCTTTGCCGGGGGGCACATAGGTGAGCGCATAGGTATCACTGACCACGGCCTGCGGATCGACCTTGATCTCGGCCAGGTCTTGCAGGAGCGTGGTCATCCGCGAGCGTGGCATGAGACCGGCCACCACCCGCGACTTGTCGGCGCTGGTGCGCACCACTTCGTAGTCGAGCACCATCTCGTCGAGATCAAACGGGACGTAGTTCTCCAGCTCAAACGGGAGGGTCTGCTCGATGCGGCGTTGGTCGCTGAAAGGCAGCGGCACCACCCAAGTCGAGAGGTCATCCGCGTTGGAGGCCACGACATACCCCACCGCTTCGGGGTCAAACTCGCTGAGGAGCTGCTCGAGGGCGGCTTTGGTGGCTTCTGGGGTGGGGGGACCGCTGCCATCTTGTGGCACAGGTACTTGACGCACCCCTTTCACCGCGTAACCTCGAAACGCACGCTCCATGATCACTGCTTTGATGGTGCAGGAGCCCCGGTCGAGCCCGATAATGGAATAGGCCATACAGTCCTCGTTCAGTCCACGCGCCAGTAAAGGATTGTTCCTGGCGTCTTATTCATGTCGATCACGGCGCGGAGGGTCTTGACCACATCACCCACCTGCGCGCGCGCTGTCATATTGTACACTTTGGGCATGTTATTGGTGCTATTGCCCCGATTGCCCCGGTTTCCGCGAGTGGCTGCGCCTGCATTGGCGGTGCCTCCGGTGGTGCCTCCGGTGGTGCTTCCAGCTCCCAGCAGCTCGTTGAGCTTGGTGTCATCGACCTTGCTGGCCACGGGGCCCAGGGCCGCCTTGAGCGCATTGGTGAAGTTGGCCGCCGTATCGGGCGGAGCGGTGACACCACTGATGCCCACCGCAGGCCAGTTTTCCACGTACTTCTTCCAGAGATCGAGCCGGTTGGGTTGAGTATCCTGCCAAGCACCACTGGTCACGATGTGCGCGATGTCTCCCAGCGTGGTCGGATCGTTGACCGGGAGGGAGAAGCTGGCCTCAAACACCGTGACTCGCTTGACCAGCTTGGCAAAGATGGCATCGTTGATGCCCGCCACCAGTCGCAGCTCCCCGAGGCTGTCGAAGTCATTGTTTTTGGGCAGGTAGGGATCCTCTCCTTTATTATAGAGGTTGTCCTCATACCCTTGTCCGTTGGCGCGGGCGGTGTCTGCGTCGGCCCAGTCTGCGATGTTGCTGGCCAGCTCTTCGGGGGTGATGTTCTCGGCTCGGAGGTCGGCTTTAAACTCCTCACTCTCGAAGAGCTCGACCAGCCGCTGTACCTTCGGATGCTCCAGCCCACTCACGTTGTTTTTGAGCCCCTTGACGCTGTAGAGTCGCGTGGCTTCGGGTTCTGCCTTCACCGAGCAGCCGCTGCCACCGCCCATGCCCAACATGGCACCTAACATGCCAGCACCCAGTCCAGCCTCGCCGCCGTCGCCGGACTCTGCTTCGGTGCTGCTCGAGCTGCTATCTTCTTCGCTGCCTCCGCCGCTGAGCATGGCCACCGCATCGCAGGGCAGCGGCATGCTCCGGGTGAGCTGCACGATGATCGACTGATTGGCCGAGAGACCCATCATCGGCAGAAAGGTCTGCAAGTTCTGCTGTCCGATGGACTTGATGAGCTGCTGCTCAAACTCCAGCAAGAGACGAAACTGCTTGATGCCGTTTTCTGCCATCAGCTCGGCGCGGATTTCATCGCGTGCGTGGCTGGCGAGGGTAAAACGAACCTGGCTCTCGTAGGTGAAGTCTGCCACATATGCCGTAAACAGCACCATCATGGTCAGGACCAGGATGAGGGCAATCCCTCGCTGGCCTGCCACGGGGGGCTTGGCGTTGGGTGGCATCGTCTTCATGTCCGGTCCAGCCTCCTCAAGCGTTGGATGGGAAGGAGCGTCGCGCACGGTTGCGGTCCCCTCCTTTTGAGGGACACCGGAGTGGCATCCCTGGTTTACGTCTGTCTGCCGTGTTTCGTGAGCCGCCGTGCTGGGCGCTCTTATTGCTCCGCGCTGAGCTGAGAGAAACACTCGAGCCCTTCTTGCATTTTTGTGGCGTTTGCCAACAGTACGGTGGTGGTGTAGGGGTGCTCGATGCCCTCGAGGTCTACCACCGTTAAGCTGACCTCAATGGCGCGTGGGATCTTGGCAAAGGACTGGGTGTTATTTTTGAAGATATCCCACTCTTCAATCCACTCTTGTTTTTCCTGGTCGTAAAACCGAAGCTGGAAGAGACTGACTCGGCGTGCCAGCACTTCCACCACCCCACCTTCTTCTGGTTTCCCGTCGATGCGGGTGCCTTCTCGATGGAGCAGCACGTAAAGCCCCGGGGATTCGTCGTCTGCTTCTCCAAAGTAGGAGAGCTCGGTGCTGTCGGCCTCGAGGCTCTCGCGATACAGCCGCTGATGGCTCATGGCGGCAAAATGCAGGGCGTCGATGGGATCTCCGGGTTCGGCGCGGAGGGTGGTCATCCAGCGGGGGATACCACCGGCGCAGCTTGGTGACCGGGTCATGTAGAGCATCGACAGCTCCCGCGAGATCCGATTGAGGGCCACCCGTGCCGAGGCAAACGAATCAGAGGTGGCGTCCACGGTCTCTTTCATGCGCGCCACACCGTCGAAGGTCATCCACGAGAGCATGGTAATAAAACCCAAGATGGCCATCGCCACAATTGCCTCGAGCAAGCTGAAGCCTCGCGTGTGCGCACGGGCACTCGAGACAGCAAGCAGAGCGGGTGGGCGAAGGGGCAGGCTCACAAGCGACTCCGGGGTTGAGGGCTGCCAGGGCTTCCACGGGTTCATGGGCTTCCACGGGTTCATGGGCTTCAACGGGTGACGTAGTCGGTGAGGGTCACATCGTCCATGACCTCACCTTCGGGCCATTCGACCCGCACGGTGACTTGTCGGATGCGCTCGGCGAGCGACTGTGACGCGGTCTCCATCATGGTCTGCATCATGGAGTTGTCCATCGCTTTGCCAGCGGCGTCTTCTCCTTCACCGGTGGGGTCAGCACCGGCGGCGGAGGCGGTATCGAGCACTTGGCTGATGTTTTCGACCTCGACCTTTTTGACGGTGGCCACCCATTTAAACTCGGGATAGGCTCCGGGGAATGCCTCGTCGAAGTCTCCATCTTCGATGACCTCATCTTGCTCTGAGAAGCCATCTTTTTCGATGGTGAGCACCACTTCGGCGAGCTTCTGGCGGGCCAACATCGAGCCGACCAAGATGCGGTCTGCTTGGGCGCTCATCTTGGCGGCACTGCCTTGAGCACTCACCAGGATGAGCATCGAGACCGTGAGAATGGCCAGTGCGATCAGCACTTCCAGCAGGGTAAAACCGGCTTCTCGTGCGTGTCGAGCGGTGCCAGCCTTTCCGGTGCCACTCTTTTCCGTGCCATTCTTTTCCGTGCCAGCCTTTCCGCCAGAGGCGGCTGCTTCAGCGTCTTGGTTGTGCTCGCCTGCTGTTTTCCGCGCACCGGCTGCGGTGATCTTCATCTGCTCAGCGCCAGAACTCACGGGGCACCTCCTTCTCGCCATCGAAGAGCGAAACACGTCCGGTCAGGGGCTCCAGCTCGAGGGTATAGATTTCCTCACCGCCGTCGGAGAGGTACACATACGCGCGCTCGGCGTAACCGCCTTTGAGGAAGTAGATGTCCACGAGCAGGTCATCTTCGGGGTTTTCCGAAGGGCCGTCGGGGTTTCCGCGCATCACCTGCGCGTATTGGGGGGTCCAGACGCCCAGGAGGGTGACGGGCTCTTCGAAGGTGACTTCGGACAGCCGTTCATCCTGGGACGGTTTGCACCGCTGAGTCGGATCCGGTTCGGGTGGTGCGGAGCCTGCGGAGGCATAATCTTCGAGCTGGCGTTGTCGTTCTGCCAGCAGCTCCAGTCCTTTTTCTCGGTCTTGAGCGTTTTTGAAGAGCAGTGCGCCTCCGAAGAAGTCCTCCGGTGAGGCATCACACTGCTCCACCTTATAGCTGTGGCGGTCGAGGTTGAGCACCAAGCGGAAGTTGGTGCTCTTGACCCCGGCCTCATCGTAGAGGTAGCGCATGGTCCCGGCGAGCTGTCGCGCTTTAGATTTCACCTGTGCGCCCAGCGCATTGCTGACAAAGGGGGTCGCAATGGCCACGAGTGCGGTGAGGAGCACCATCGCCACGATGATCTCCATCAGGGTGAAACCGGCGCTGGCTGGACGGGACCGTTTCATGATCACTTCCCGACTTCCCAGGAGTTGATATCGGTGCCTGCGTCTTGGCCGCCTTCTTGACCGTCGGCGCCATACGAGATGATCTCGTACTCATGGCTGCCACGGGTTCCGGGGCTGAAGTAGGCGAACTCGTTATCCCAGCCATCGCGGGGCACGGCGTCGGCGTCGAGGTATTTTTTGCCGGGCTTTTTGGCGCTGCCCGGTGCTGAGATCAGCGCCTGGAGTCCTTCGGAGGTGGTGGGATAGCGCCCATTGTCCAGCTTGTACATGATCAGGGCGCTCTTGATGTTGTTCATGGCCCCTTTGGAGGCGTCGATCTTGGCAGAATCCAGGGCACCCAGCACGTTGACGCCCACCACGGCCATCAGCACCCCGATGATGGCAATGGCCACCATGATCTCAATGAGGTTAAATCCTGCCTGGCGCGTGCGTCCCTGCGCGTGTGCGTAGGCCCGCAGCGCCGCACGCCCGCGTGGGGTGGTCAGGCGTCGGAGGGTACGCTTCAAGTGTTTGCTCATCTCAGCTCTCCTTCTCTCTGGTCTGACGTTCATCGAATCGACTGGGTAATCTGAAGCATGGGCAATAGAATCGAGAGGGCGATGAAGAATACAATCCCGCCCATCACCACAATCATGATCGGCTGCAACAGGGTGGTCATGGTGGACACCATGCGGTCGATCTGTTGCTCATACGATTGGCCTACTTTCTGGAGCATGCTCTCAAGCTGTCCTGAGCGTTCCCCGATGGCAATCATGTGGGTGGCCAGGGATGGGAACTCTCCACTGCGCTTGAGTGGCTCCGCGATGGAGTGGCCCTCTTGAATGGAGTCTCGAGCCTGATCGATGGCGGTGGCGATGATCTGATTGTTCACAATATTGCGCACAATCTTGAGGGCATTGAGCAGCGGCACACCGGATGCCAACAGGGTGGCGAGGGTATGGCTGAAGCGACTCAAGGCCACCATTCTCAACAGGTTGCCAAAGATCGGGGCTCGCAGGGTATACTTATCGTACAGATAGCTGCCTCGGGGGGTCTTCAGATAGCGGCTCAAGCCATAGATGAGCGCCACACCGCCGACCAGCACGAGATACCAATAGTTGACCACAAAGTTGGAGGTCGCAATCAGCAGCCGGGTGGTCCAGGGCAAGGTGATCTTCATGCCGGTGAAGATCTTGGTGATCTTGGGAATCACGAAGACAAACAGCAATCCAATCAGCAAGGCGGAGACGGCCACCATAATAAACGGATAGGTGAGCGCACCCACGACTTTGCCCCGCAGCTCCACTTGGCTCTCGGTATAGTCGGCGAGCTGATTGAGCACGGTATCGAGCGCACCGGACTGCTCTCCTGCCGCGACCATATTCACAAACAGATCGGAAAAGATCACCGGATGCGCCCGGAGTGCTTCCGCAAGCGAGGTGCCTTCGTTGACCTTCTCTCGTACTTCGGTCATGGCAAGTTTGAGCTTCTCGTTCTCGAGCTGGCCGGTCACGGCGGACAGACTCTCGATGAGGGGCACTCCTGCGCCGACCAGGGTGGCGAGCTGCCGGGTCAGCATGGCCACATCTTCGGGTTTCACGCGGGTCAGGTATTTTTTGAAGTCCACCTCTCGCGAGAGGTTGAGCTTCTTTTCCCCTCGGCCCTCATAGACGTCGGTCGGAAAGATGCCCTGCTTGCGCAGCTTCTGCCGCGCATTCTTCGGGTTATCCGCGTCGATGATGCCGGAGATGGCTTTGCCATCGGCACTGAGGGCTTTATACTCGTAGACTGCCATAGGTCAGTCCACCTCCACCTGATCTTCTTGGGTGACACGCAAGACTTCTTCGATGGTGGTCTTGCCAATCAACACCAGACGCACGCCGTCGTCGCGCAGGGTCTTCATGCCACGGGCGAGGGCCTTCTTCTTGATGCTATTGGAATCGACTCCTTGCATGATCAGGTTGCGCACTTCATCATCGATGAGCAGCAGCTCATAGATACCGTTTCGGCCTTTGTAGCCGGTGTCGAGACACTCGGGACAGCCACGGGCGCGATAGATCACCTGTCCATGCAGCAGGTCGCGGGTGATGCCCAGCTCGCGGAGCTCGGCATCGGTGGGTTCATGGGGTTCTTTGCAATACGGACAGACCACACGCAGCAGGCGCTGCGCCATGATCGCCAGGATCGAGGAGGCCACCAGGAAGGGCTCAATCCCCATATCGACCAGACGTGTCACGGCACTTGCGGCGTCATTGGTATGCAGGGTGGAGAGCACCAGATGGCCGGTCAAGGATGCTTGAATGGCGATCTCAGCGGTCTCTCCGTCGCGGATCTCACCGACCATGATCACGTCGGGGTCTTGGCGCAAGAAGGCGCGTAATCCCGAGGCGAAGGTCAGGTCGATCTTGGGATTGACCTGCATCTGTCCCACCCCTTTGAGCTGATATTCTACCGGGTCTTCGACGGTCAGAATGTTCAGCTCGGGGGAGTTGATCTCCGTCAGTCCTGCGTAGAGGGTGGTGGTTTTACCGGAACCGGTCGGGCCGGTCACCAGGATGATGCCGTGAGACTTGCTGATCAAGCTGCGGAACGAGGACAAATTCTCATCGGCCAGTCCCAGCTCTCCCAGTCCAAGCTGGGTTTGGCTCCGGTCGAGCAGACGCATCACCACCCGCTCGCCATAGGAAACCGGCACGGTGGAGGTACGGATGTCGATGTCCCGTCCGGCGATCTTGATGCGGATACGTCCGTCTTGGGGCAATCGTTTTTCGGCGATGTTCAGCCCACTCATGATCTTCACGCGGGAGATGATGGCGGCTTGGAGCTTCTTGCTGGGCTTCACGATCTCGTAGAGCACACCGTCGATGCGGAAGCGCACGGAGAGCTCCCGCTCGAAGGGCTCGATGTGGATGTCGGAGGCCCGATCTTTCACCGCTTGGGTCAGCAGCGAGTTAACAAAGCGGATGATGGGGGCTTCGTTGGGATCGTCGAGTAGGTCCGTGATCTCCTCGAGGTTTTGAATCTCGGTGGAGAAGTCTTCTTCTTCGATGTCGGCGATCACCGAGTCTGCTGAGCGGGTGGCTTTGTCGTAGGCAAAGTTGATGGCGTCGATGACCTTGCTGGTCTCTGCAAGGGTTACCACCGGTCGCGCCTTCACCATCACCTGAAGATCGCCCAGTGCATACTGGTTGAGCGGATTGGAGATCACCACATGCAACACGCGCCCTTCGCGAAAGAGGGGCAGGATGCCGTGGCTCTTGGCATATCCGATGGGCACTTGCTGGACGAGCTGTGGGTCGATCTTGTCCAGGGGGATTTCCGTGCGCAGCGGCAGATCATACTGGACGGCAAGTGCTCGAGTCACCTGGAGGGGCTCGACCATCTTCAGGCGCACCAATACTTCGCCCAGCAGTCCGCCGGTTCGTTTTTGGTTCTCCAGGGCGTCCTCGAGCTGGTCGGGGGCCAGCATGTTGAGTTCCATCAGAATCTCGCCCAGCTTTTTACGTCGGATGGCCATGTCTCGCTGCTCCTGTTTGGGGGTCCATCCGTTAATTTTGGGGCTGCGCCGGGGTTTCCGACGGGGTGCCGCTCTTTTGACCGGTGCTGGGGAGCACGGGCACGATCACGGGGCCGTTGCTGGCACCTTCGGCACCGGGAATGGGGGCAATAAAACCTCGCTGTCCGGCGTTGGTCTCGATGGTCTGCTCGAGGGGCCGGGCTTGCTCCCGCTCTGGATATACCGGTGGCTGATCCGGCACATTCATGGAATACCGCATGAGCCGATTCAGCTCCAGAATCTGCTCTTCGCGGGATTTCCCGTAGAACCGGCGGATGAACTCCTGCCGCTGTGCCATCTTGACCTTATACACGTTCATCAGATCTTCTTCGGTATCGATGATGTGGGGGGTCAAAAACACCAGCAGGTTCGACTTCTCGAGGGTCTTTGCCTTCGTGCGGAACAGGAATCCGATCAAGGGCAGGTCGCCCAGCACTGGAATTTTGTCTTCGGCTGCGTTCTCTTTGGTGGAGATCAGCCCTCCAATCACCACGGTCTGGTTGTCGGGCACACTCACCACGGTTTCGGCGGAGCGTTTGGTGGTGGTGGGGCCCAGGATATTGGAGGTCGTACCGGGCACCACTTCGGTGATCTCTTGGAAGACCTCGAGGGTCACTTCGTTGCTCTCATTGACCTGGGGGGTCACACGCAGGGTTAGGGCCACGTCTTCTCGGGAGATCGACACGTTGGAGCCGATGGTGGAGATGGTGGACCCCGACTGGAAGGGCACGTTCTGGCCCACCACGATCTTGGCCTCTTGGTTGTTGGAGGTCAAAATCGAGGGGGTCGAGAGAATATTGACGTCTTTATCCGACTGAAGTGCTTGGAGCACCACGCCGAAGGCCGGAATCTCCGTAATATTGAGGGCGGAGAGGGCCGAGGGTGCGTCGATGGTGATGCCAAAGAGTCCGACGGCCAAACCCGCCAGCAGGTTGGCGTCGGAGGGCAAGAGGCTCTGGGAGCCACGGGCGATCAAGGCGCCGCTGGTGGTGGTGCCGTCGCCGGGGACTCCCCCGTGGTAGTTGAGGCCCACGTTGAGGTTGCGGCTCTGGCTCAGCTCCAGGATGACGGCTTCGACGAACACTTGACGCCGTCGCACGTCGAGCATCTCGATGACACGCTTGAGGGTGCGATAGTCGTTATAGGATGCGGTGATCACCAGGGCGTTGGTGGGGGCGTCGGCGGTGACACGCACGCCGCCTTCAAAGGTCGCGGTGGCGTCTCCTCCGCCGGAGGTGCCGCCGAAGCCGGAGCTGGTGCGGCCCTGGGTGCGGATGTTCTGGCTCTGCGTGCGCGAGCTGCTGCTCGAGCGTGGGCTGCTGTTATTCCGGCTGGTGGTCGTATTGCGGGGATTTGAGACCGACCCTCCGCCACCGCCACCCGCCAAGTTGGAGAGGGTGGAGGCCAGCTCTTCTGCCTTCGCATACTTCAGATAGATGACATGGATATCACTCTTGAGGTTCTCATCGACGTCCACGTCGAGCTTGCTGATGAGGGCGGTGATGTCCTCCAAGGCTTTGGTGGTGGCCATGACGATGAGGGAGTTGGTGCGCTCATCGGCGATGATCTTGGAGATGCTGGGGGCGTCGGAGCCGATGGAGCCGGTGGCGGCACCGGGTGCGGCTTGCCCTTGAGCGGGCTGGTTACGATTTCGCCGATTGGCGGGGGTTGGGGTGGAGGTGGTGCTGCGACGACTTCCGCCGGTGCTCTGCGCGGCGGCGTCTCCGTAGACTTGTGCCAGCTTATCGGCGATGTCTTGAGCGGCGGCATAGCGGATCGGGATGATCACGAGCTGCTCCACGGGGCTCTCTACATCCAGCCGATTGACGATGTCGAGGATGCGCTCGATATTCGTCGGGGTATCGGTGATGATCAAGGTATTCGTGGGGGCATAGGTGATGATGCCACCGTTGGGGCTCACGAACCGGGAGAGGGCGCCCGAGATCTGATCCACGTCGATGTTATCGACCTTATACAGTCGGGTGACGAAGTTTTCGCCTTGTCCCGAGGGGTCCACCTGTGTGGGGATGGGCTCGGAGGCCACTTGTGCCAGCGGAACGATCTTGAGGCTTCGGCCCACGGGTACGGTGGTGTACCCGGAGCTGCGCAGCACGCTCAAGAAGACTTGGTAGGCTTCCTCCACCGTGATCTTGGTGGGGGACATGATCGTCACCTTTTTGCCCTGGAGCGGCTCGGTGAGGATGAAGTTGCGCCCGGTCATCTCTGAGACCTTCTTGACCAGCTCTCCCAGATCGTAATCCGTGAAGTCGAAGCTGATCTTGGCGGCAGAGGGGGTCCGGGGGGCCTTTTTGCTGTCTGCTGCACCGGGGGCCGCGTCCTGCGCGAAGGCAGCGGGGGGCATGGCGGTGCAGACCAAGCTCAGGGCCAGAAGTGCCGACATGAAACGAGAGCGTCTTTGAGTCGTCATGAACGCAGACCTTCTTCTATCGGGAGCCGAGGCCCACCGGGTGTCAACGGATGGTGTAATCCATATTCATCTTCTGACCGCGCCGGGTCAGCTCCAGGCTGAGCTGCTTCTCGGAGCGTAAGATCTGAAACATCTGCAAGGCTTTTTCGGTGGAGGTCATATCGAAGCCGTTGAGCTTGGTAATGACGTCTCCATTCCGAATGCCGAGCTTGTTGTAGAAGCTGTCCGGTTTGATGCGGAAGACCTTAAAGCCCACCGGACTGCCGTTTTCAAAGCTGGGGACGATCCGGGCGGATTTCGTCACCGCTTCCATGTTGTCGAGCGCCTTCTGGATCTCTTTGGCGTCGATTTCAAACTTATTCTCGCCCACCATGCGCACGCCTTCGCCCAGGCCGTTGGGGTCGGGTTTGGTGCCGACGGCGGCTTGAGCGCCAGGGGTGGGATTGGCGTTGCCCGTCCAACGCTCCAGGGTCTGCTCCGCTCCATCGGGGCGACGCACAATGACCTTGTTACGTAAGACACGAACCAGCGTCCCTTGTCCATACACATCGTCTCCTACCCGGAACGTCTCCTGCGGTGCCGTGTCCTCGTTTTTGGTGAGGATGGCCCAGGAGTAGCTCGCGGGCTCCGCTGAGACGGTGGCAAACAGCCGCGCATCCAGCGGCGGAGTCGGTGGTGGTCCTGCTTCCACCTGCTGAACCGGATTCTCTGGGGTAAAGGACAGAGAATTGGCCGAATCAAACAGGTTACGGGTCAAGATCGGCTCGTACTCCATCAGCGGAAGCAACGATGCACCGAGCATGGGCTGAGACGTGTCCACGGGTGGTGCCTCACCCGGTGCTGCTTCGGGTGAGGTTCCGGGGGCGCTGGGATCCATCCCAGGAGGAGCCCCTGCATCCGCCACGGGCTCCGTGCTGCCATTGGCGGAGGGCGTGGTGCCCGGCTCTCCTGAGAGGCGGGGTCGCTCCGTCACCGGCTGCTTTTCCTGCTGCTTACGTCCCTGACCGGGAGGCGGCAGGCCCTCGACCACCTCGGGCGGCTCCATCAGTGTCTCCAGGTAGCGGTTGGTCATATAGGCACCTGCCGCTGAGCTGATCACCGTGGAGGCCAGCCAGATCTGTCTGCTGTACTTTTTGAGCATGTCCAACATGGGAATCCTGTCTGGGCGTCCTGAAGATAAGCCTATCTGCCTCGTTTACTTGCAACCATCGTTCCAGGCGCTGACGCATTGATAAAACGACGCTCTTTTTTATCTATATTTAAAAGTCTTTTATTTATAGCAACTTACAATTTCGTATCGGGGAGCCCCTGTGCGGTGCGATGTTCCGAGCTGCTGCATTTTGTCTCACGCGCGTGGGGGCGGATGGGGCATCTGCGGGCGTGAGGGCTCTGAGTGCGACTTTTTGCCGATGCTCGACGCTGCCTTTCCTTCGGCTTTGACATTTTGTCACCGCTGCGGAGAGGCTCACAGAGGTAGGGCGCATGGCTGCTTTTTTGGTCTCTGCGGTGAATCCTCCTTGCTTGAAATTCATTTTGCCTCTAAGATTCTGCCGCGCCCGCAAGGTCGTTTTTCTCAGTCAGCCACAGGTGCGCCACGCCGAGGCCATCGGACAGAATAGATCGGCTGCAAACCCTCAACACGGTGCTGGAAAATGGTGTTGAGCTGGCAGCTCTTTTGTGTCCTTCTGCGGAAGCCAAGCGGATCGAAGGGCCTCGAGCCTGGGCGCAGCGTCAGCCAACCCCCATTAGGAAGAGTGTGACATGACAAATAACACGCTCACAATCACTGACAATCGGACTGGCAAGACTGCCAATCTGGAGATCACCGACGGCACCATTCGCGCCTCGGAGCTCCGCCAGTTCAAGACCGGTCCCGATGACTTCGGTCTCATGGCTTATGACCCCGCTTTCACGAACACCGCTTCGTGTCGCTCTGCCATCACCTTCATCGACGGCGATCTGGGCATTCTCCGCTATCGTGGTTATCCCATTGAGCAGCTTGGGGAGCATGCGACGTTTTTGGAGGTCGCATATCTCCTGCTCTACGGAGAGCTGCCCAACAAGGCGCAGCATGACCAGTGGGTCCACGACATCACCCACCATACCTACGTGCATGAGAACATCAAGGGCTTCATGCATGCATTCCGGCATGATGCTCACCCGATGGGCATGTTGCTCGGAACGGTGGGGGCACTCTCGACCTTCTATCCTGAAGCGAAACACATCAAGAACCGTGAAAACCGCGAGATTCAGATTCGCCGTCTGATTGCCAAGATGCCCACCATCGCGGCCTTCTCGTACCGTCATGCTCTGGGTATGCCTTATGTCTACCCGGACAATGAGCTGTCTTACTCCGGTAACTTCTTGAGCATGCTCAAGAAAATGGCGGAGCCCAAGTATCAGCCCAACCCGGTGCTCGAGCGGGCGCTGGACGTGCTGTTCATTCTGCATGCCGATCACGAGCAAAACTGCTCCACCAACGCCATGCGAGCGGTGGGCAGCTCGGAAGTGGATCCCTTCTCGGCGGTGGCCGCTGCGGTGGCTGCTCTCTATGGCCCGCTC
The DNA here is from genome assembly GCA_046075485.1 of Myxococcota bacterium. Classification (GTDB taxonomy): domain Bacteria; phylum Myxococcota_A; class UBA796; order JAJRTE01; family JBJTQF01; genus JBJTQF01. The sequence goes on from JBJTQF010000213.1 coordinate 25,148, forward strand.
CACGGCGGTGCCAATGAGGCGGTGCTCCGTATGCTCCGTCAGATCGGGAATAAGAATAATGTGTCGGATTTCATCAAGCGTGTGAAGACCGGCGAAGGCCGACTCATGGGCTTTGGTCACCGGGTCTACAAGAACTATGACCCCCGTGCCAAGCTCATCAAGGTGCTGGCGGAGCAGGTCTTCGAGGTGGTGGGCCGTAACCCACTCATCGATATCGCGGTGGAGCTCGAGCGCATTGCGTTGGAAGATGATTACTTCATCAAGCGTAAGCTGTATCCGAATGTGGACTTCTACTCTGGCCTGATCTATGAGGCCATGGGCTTCCCGACGGACTTCTTCACGGTGCTGTTCGCCATCCCCCGCACGGTGGGCTGGCTGGCTCAGTGGTGTGAGATGCTCGAGGACAACGAGCAGAAGATCGCACGGCCTCGGCAGATCTACACGGGCATCGAGATCCGGGATTACGTCCCCATGTCTCAGCGCGGGTAAAGATCACCACGGGGTCGAGGGGCTTACCAGTCCCTTACGAACGGCTGAACGGATCACATCCTTTCAGCTCAGAGCCTCGGGAAAAGGAGCAGCATGCTGCTCCTTTTTTTTTGCGGGGCGCGTGGGGAGTGGTGGCCAATACACAAGAAGGCAATACAAGATCAGGATCACCGGGCCAGCGCCCCCCTAACACCCCTCTTCAGGTGAGCATCAAGGCTCCCGAGGAGGCCGAAACTGGCTCCAGTCGATGTGCAGCTTGCGCATACGAGCGCGCAACGTGTGAGGATTGATCCCCAGCACCTTCGCCACTCCCTCGCGCCCCTCGATCTGCCCCTGCGTGCGCTTCAGCGCCCGAATGATATGCTCGCGCATCGCCGCATCAAGCTGCTCCACCCCTCCTTCCGACTCCACCTCCAATCCCCGCTCCGGGAGATGATGCATCCGCCTCGCCGTCATCAGCTCCAAGCGCGTATGCGCATCGGTCTCCAAATGCGGAAGCTGCTGCCCTCGCGCATACGACGGATCCAACAACGGCTGAGATATCGACGGCAGCTTTAACTCCCCCTCCAACGCACGGACCACATCCAACTTGCGTAAGTTGCCAAAAATCGCCGCCCGCTCGATCACCGCCGACAGCTCCCGCACGTTGCCCGGCCACTGATGCTGCATAAGCTGCTCAATATCCGCCTGGGTCGGCTCAATCGGCTGACCCGCCAGACGCCGACCCGCCCGGGCCGCAAAATGTCTCGCCAACGCCGGAATATCTTCTTTATGCTCCCGCAACGCCGGAAGATGAATCACAAATACACTCAGCCGATACCACAAGTCCATGCGAAATGTGCCACGCTGCACCATCCCCGGTAAGTCCATGTGGGTTGCCGCCACAATCCGCACGTCCACCGTCACAGGCCGCTGCCCCCCCACCCGCTCAAATGTCCCGTCCTGAAGCACCCGCAAAAGACGCACCTGAGCCGCTAAGGGTAACTCCCCAATCTCGTCCAAAAACAGCGTCCCCCCATCGGCACGCTCAAACCACCCACGACGAAGACTCATCGCCCCCGTAAAGCTCCCCTTCTCGTGACCAAAAAGCTCCGAGTCGATGATCTCCGGCGGAATGGCTCCACAATTCACCCGCAAGACAGGCCCGTCCTGACGACGCGACCGCGCATGTATCGCGCGCGCCACCACCTCCTTGCCCGAACCAGTCTCCCCCAAAATCAACACCGGGGCCTCCGTCGGAGCCACCTGGTTCACCTTGAGCATGACCTCCCGAAGCCCCCCCTCTTCACCCACCACCCGCTCCACGATATCACCTCGCCCCAGACGCGAGAGCGCGGCCCGTGAGTCCGCTTCCGCCGCCTCCCGCAAGCGCGCCAGCTCGTGAAACTGCCGGTCCAGGTATAAGGCCAGGGTAAAAGGCTCCAAGACCGCTTGCAAAAGCTGCTCGTGCAACCGCTGCAACACCGCACCCGGTCGCGCTTGCAGCAACACCACCCCCAATGGACCCGTCTCGTGAAGCAATGGACCCACCAACCACTGCCCGCGTAAGCCCTCCGGCAACATGAGCGAGAGCAACGGCACTTCGCCGCCAGGACCACGCCCACACTGCCCCACGTCACACCATCGCACCAAGCTGTCCCGCTGCGCCACCGTGAGGGATGAACGGGCAGGAACCGAGAGGTCTTTGAGCTCCGCACCCTCCCAGGCTAAGGTCTCCAGACGCGCCGTCGCCAGCTCCAGACGACGGATGAGAAGACTCTGGATGGGGAGCTGCTCCACCAGTAAGGGAAGCGCACGGATTAGAAAGTCTTGGAGATCGATGCGACGACAGGCTTCGCGCCAGAGCATCAGCTCAAGGGACATGGGGTGTCCTCCAGCGGGGATAACGTGTACTTTCTCCGCCACGAACGTTATCAGCGTTTCACGGTAAAACCAATCCACACAAAACACACAAAACACACAAAAAGGGGTGCAGGGGCCCGCTGGCCCCTGCTGGGATAGTTTGAAAGGGCAACGCCCTTTCAAAAAAAGGCTTCGGAAAGGGTGCAGCTTGCTGCACCCTTTTTTTGCAAAGAGGGCGCTGCCCTCTCTGCACTCTCC
>JBJTQF010000214.1:0-32073 GCA_046075485.1 Myxococcota bacterium
CGCTGTTGCCTGGGACCGTCGCACACTCAATGGAGTCTGATGCCAGCTCCGAACAGGCTCAGCTCGATGCCCTGCTCGCCGAGAGAGCTCCGGAAGAATCGACCCTCTCGGAGCCACGTGCAGAAGCCTTGCCGGGGGAGAGCCATGCTGGCGAGGGCCATCAGCGCCGGCCACTCCCCCCTGCATCGTCGTGGCCGGGGGCTCGTCCTTATGTGCATGAGGAGCTGGACGGCTTGGCGGAGCCAGATCATCGGGTGGGTGGGCTGTGTTTCCACATCCATCAACTGGGGGTCCAGCAGTTTGTGGCGGTGGTGGCCTGTTATCCCTGCGAGCCTCCTTGCCCGGATTATCGCTCGGCACACTCCCACGCGGCCCAAGCCTTCCACCACCGTATGCGTTATCTGGAACATGCAGCGCTGGAGGAATACGTCACGGGGCACTATCACCATCGCCACCCCAAGCGAGGGCAGGCATATTTTCCAGAAGCCATCGGGCTGGTTCCTGAGCTGCGAGGGCTCACCCGCAGCCGGGATCATCACATGCAGAAACAAGGTGGTTAAGCGTGAGAGGCTCCGCGAGGTTGAGAGGCTCCGCGAGGTTTTGACTTTCAGCGAGGTTTGGGGCCTTCCGCAAAATAGGTAGCCAGGGCTTGACGCTCTTCAGCGGATAAACGAGCGGTCCCTTCTTCGACGATCTCCCGCATATGACCTGCCACCACGTCCCCATCACTGGACATTCCGGTCTCAAAAAACGTGACCCAGTCGGAGTCACTCCAGTCGGAGCGGCGCTCGGGAGTCAACGATGGCGCACGTCGGCGCTCAGGCTCGTAGCGCGTGCCCTCGTATGCGCGTGAGGCGTCGAGGGTGCCCAGGCCATCTCGCGGGGTATGGCATTCTCCGCAGTGCCCTGCTGTCTCCGCCAGATACCGCCCGAGGTTCCAGGCAGGAGACTTATCCTTCTCAACAGGAATTGGACCCGGCTCGAGAGAACGCCATTGCCAAAAAGCCCGCGCCAGCTCAGTGGCGTAGATGCCCTTGACGGTATGCGGGAGGTTCTCTTTTGGCACGGGCTTCTGAGACTTGAGCCAGAGCCATAAGGCGCGTAAGTCCTCATCGGTCATGCCGGTAAAAGCGGCATACGGAAAAGCAGCATAATAACGCCGCCCCGAAGGGTCACGACCGTAACGCATGGCTCGAAAAAAATCGGCTTCAGACCAGGTTCCCAAGCCAAACACCGGATCAGGGGTCAGGTTGGAGCCGTAGAAGGTGCCAAACGAGGTCTCAATGGCATGGCCGCCGGCGAGAGGTGCCGCGCCTTCTTCGCTGCTGCTGTGACAGGCCACACAAGAACCGAGACCGGCCAGCAACTTTCCGCGCTCGAGCTGGGCAGTGGTGGCAGGCTGAGACTGTTCGTCCGTATGCTCCACCACGTCATCATCAGCGAGAAACAGCAGCCCGAGCAGCGCCAGTAATCCTCCCAGTCCACCCAGTGGACCCCAGAACCGAAGGCGTGCCAGCGCCCCCATCGGACGCCACAGGCGCTTCAGCTCCAAGTCCATCATCAGTGGGGGGCTCAATCTTCCACCCGGAACAGGTCATGACAGCTTCCGCAGGACTTGCCCACCGCGTTGAGCTGCTCCCCGATGGCTTTCATGTCACCGGCTTTGACCACCTCGACCAGCTTGGTGGTCTCTTGTGCGGCTTTGTTGGACTCGGCCACAAACTTATCCCAGTCTTTCCAGATGGCGGCTTTGGAGTCGGACTTGACCTTTTGATCGGGGCCTGTGCCCGCCGGGAAAAGACGTGGGATGTCCTTGCTGAGTGCGGCGAGAGCTTCTGCATGCAGCAGCAGCTCACCGGGCACGTCTACTTCTCCATTGACGAGCTGGCGGAGGGCTTTATTGTGCTTGCCCACGATCTCCATCTGGTTGTGGCGATACTTGGCGATGGCTTTGGGATCGGCACCTGCCTTCAATGTGGGTGCAGTGCCTTGAGCCTCCACCGTCGGGATCCATGAGAGGCTGAAGAGGCTCAACGAGAGGGCTACCAGCAGCCGAACATTCACCTGGGCAAAACCTTGCATGTCTGAGTTCTCCACGTTTCGTAAGGGGGAAGTGAGGTAAAGTTGAGACGTTACCCAAGACCGGTAGATATATAATAAGGAATGATTGCGCTGCCAAGTGTAGTCTATCCCACATTTTAAAGCAGGCGCTTCCAACCAGCCCGGTGTCCTGGTAGGGTAGACGCTCGGAGGAGGCATTTTATCATGCAAAAAGAAGTCAAAGCTCATACTTTTCCACCCCCTCCGCCGCCGGAGGAACGCCATCCCCTCAGTCGGGAGGTGCGAGCACTGGCCTTAGCACTCCCCCATGCTTGGGAGGATCACCCCTGGGGAGATGTGGTGTTTAAGGTGGGCGAGAAGATGTTTGCCAGCACCTCCAGCTCACGAGGGCACATCTTCGTGAAGGCCAATCCTGCGGAGCTGGAGCAGTTGCTCGAGCATCCCCAGATCGCCCGCGCTCCCTATCTGGGACGGTATGGCTGGATTACGTTCAGCTTTGAGCATGCGGAGGATCTCCCGAGGGTGGCGACGTTGCTCCAGGTCAGCTACGAGCTGGTGGCAGCCCGCGCGTTTCCCAAAAAATCCCGCAAAAATAAGCAGGGCCACTCGGGTGGAGCGGTCTGAGACCCCCGAGTTCCGTACTGAGTTTTGCACCGATCCTTCCCACTGGGTGCGGATGGTGATTGTGCTGGCCACAGAGCCCACGATGGGAGTATAAAAAGGCTCGGAATCGGTAGGCAGGCCGGTCTGTCCTGTCCGAACTGTGACGCTTAGCACTTTGAAGGGATCTCAGGAGGTTATTTCATGGAGGCTCTCGCGTTCCTCGACCGCGTATATAAAAAGATTCCCCGGACCACCAGCGGATTTGTGTTCGAGCACTGGCCGTATGGAGGACGCCCCACCGATGAAGGGGTGGGCCTGCTGGCCGTTCCCGGTGTCGATCCCGAGAAGCTCATCCGCCGCGTCATGGATGTGGATCGATATGTGGGCAACGTCGAACATGTCGTCGAATGCCGCGCCGTCAAAGACGCACGCTTCGAGGCTCCCAAAGCGGTTCGGTTTTTTCAGAAAGTGAATGTGCCCATGTTGGCCGAGATCCAACATGAGCTGGTGCTGGTGGATCACGGGGAGCTCAATGGCTTCCGCGTCGCCTACTGGTATCTGCTGGAGACCGAGACGATGGCCCTCTCAAATAAGGTGGCCGCCCGCTCCGCCTATAATTTGGGGGCCTGGATGGCCGCGCCGGGGTTGGTGGGTTATGCACTCGCGAGTGCTCCCGTGCGTGATGATGTGGGCTTTCTCAAGTGGAAAGCACTGACCGCCGGTGCCGATGTCGCCGCTTCTAAGGTGGTGCGCGCCAATATCGAAGGCATGGCTCGTTGGGCCGCGAAGCCCTGATCACGGCGTCTCAAGCGGCTCTGGCTGCAATTCCATCCGGTTCTGCACAAAAAGCCGAGGCTTTCGCTTCACCCGCCCCCGCTGCTCCGGCTCCAACGCCACCTCCCGCACCTCCACTCGCTTCAGCCGAGGATGCTCCGCCCGAATTTTGGGGATGTTGAGATAAACATGCACCAGGTTCACCTGCTGAGGCCGAAGCCACAACGGAATCCCCATCGGATTTTCTCGCTGCCAGGCAAGTGCAGAACTTCCACCCTCCAGCTCCACATGGACATCCTCGGCGTTGAGCTCCACCCCGTGATCCAGGCGCACCCACAGGCGATAGGCACCGGTCGGACGCAGATCGGGAATGGAGATCAGATGACTGCGCAACGGTGCCAGGGACTGAACGGTTGGGATCCACTCGCCGTCAAGGTTGGGCTCCGCACGCGCCACCCGATCCGTCCAGTCTCGGCTCCGCTCCACCCCGTTCTGAAAAAAGGAGAGCGGACGCGATAAAGCCAGCACCGGAGGCTTTCGCCCCAGCTCGTGGGAAGGCAGGCCCGCGTAAAATCGGAGCCAGACATCCCCTTCATCGACCGACATCAAGGCATGAAGCTGTGCCACTCGCTGCTGGAAATCTTCCTGCTGGATCGGATCAGAGGCCGTCGGCACCGGCAAATAGAGCTTGGGCGGGATGAGCTCCTGCTCAGGTGGCACCTGCTCCCACGGGAGGAGCTGGGTCTCCCGCTCATTTTTCAGCAAGGCATAAGGTCTTGCCAAGCCTGCGGGAGCATTTGCCAATGTCCCCGTCAAGATGAAGTGCTGGATCGCTGCCACCATCTGAGCCTGCTCGCGCTGCGCCAAACCCGCGCGTGTCAGCCGCACCATCGTGCGATGCTCGAGGTTGACCACCAGGGTCTCCATCGAAGCCCCCGGAAAAAGCGGAGACAGATTTGCCGCTGAAAAACGTACCACGCCATCTCCCGTGCGCGCAGGGGAAGCAGTCCCCACGGCGGTGATGACCAGCCAGGGCGGAAGTGTCGAAGTCCCCTCACGCTCCAGCAGCAACTTCCAGCGTTGCTGAAGATCCCACAGGTAGGGACTGCCCAGCCGAAGGGCCCTCCCCTGCGCATCGATGGTGTTGCCAAAAACCCCCGCCGCATCGGGACGAATAAAGCCAAACAAGGCCGTGCGAATCAATCCATTGCCCAAGACCCCCAAAAACCCCTGCATCAACCGAGTCTTGGTGGATCCAAAATACGGGGAGCCGGTGGTGATCACCCGCCGCACTTGCCACGGAAACCCCGTCGCAGCCTGGGCCTCTAAGCTGGACCGCTCCCGCCCCTGCTCCATCCGAGTGACCAGAAACTCACGGAGAATGACCCCCCCAAAACTATGAGCAATTAAGCTCACCTCCACCGGACGCTGAGCTCGCCGCCGACAGATGGGACAGCTCTCGGGAAGCTGGATGTAAAACTCCTCAAAGGCACGCGCCAGCTCCTCCGGGGAGAGGTTCATGTCTGAGCCCGGTCGGGTAAAGTGCCCATAATCAAAGGCATGGATGTGATAAGGCTGCGCAGGCGCGCCCGGATCGCCCAAGAGCTGAGCCGAGACCCCCTGACGCGCAAACTGATCCATAAAGGCCCGCATGGGAGAGGCACTGCTCAGATAACCATGCACAAAAATCAATAATTTGTCCGGCACGAGGGAGGCTTCCGCAGGCAACGGCATACGGGTCTGCGCACGCGCAGGATGCCCAAAAAGCCCCCACAGCAGGAAAAAAGCCACCACCACACGCAGGCTGGACCAGAATTTCCGAGTAGACTTGGGCTGGACGCGCATTTTTACTCCAGGAAAGTCCGATAGGTGATCGAGAAGTTGGCCACGCCACCCAACCCCAGGGAGGTCTCCGCTTGGTCGTAACGCAGGCGGGCTTGAGGTGCCAACCCCAGAGAATACACCGCGCGCCGATGTGAAAAATGAACGGTCGGTGTCACCGGGGCCACACTCAAGAGCCCATCACCCACCCGATGAGACGCAACACCAAAATGCTCCCAAGTGGCCTCCACAACAGAAAACGTCACCGTCCACTTTCCACCCACACCGCGCGGGGGCACATAAAGCTGATACAAAAACGCACCCCGCCACACCACGCCCAGCCGCGTCAAGGCCAGATCGGATGCCGCTTGCTCCCGGTCTCGCAGGAGAATCCCCCCCTGCTGATGGATGCTCCAGGCACGAAATCGCCCCAACATGCTGCGTGAGCTGGCCAGCATCAGCTCCAGTCGAGGGGTGGTGGCCTCCAGTCGTGCAGTCGGATAACGATACACAAGCTGAAGCTGATGGCTGCTCAGGTTGCCATAACGAGCGTTCTCCAGCAGCGGCAGGCGCACCCGTAAGCTGCCGTTGAGCTGCGGGGTGTCGTCAAAGAGGTCCAGCCGCTCCAGGCTCAAACGCATGGAAAAGTCGTGGAAAAAAGGCAGGTCCAGGCCCAGGTCAAAGCCCCAGCTCGCCGAGCCGACATGAAAACGACTGTTGAGGCCCCGCTGAAGGGTGCCCGCATCAAAGGTTAAAGGATCATAAAGGTAGATGGCCCCCAAACGGCTCACCACAGAAGCATGAGCAGAAGGAGAATTCCCTCCAACCAGGAAGGTGAGGGCCAGAAGCAGGTAGAGGCGGAAGTAAGGGCGTCGGGTCTTCATGGGCGAAAGATGCCACAGGTGGGTCGGAAGCTCAACCTCAAAGGTTTAAGGGAAAAGGTTTAGGGGAGCACCTCCAGCTCAAACTTGAGCACATCCCCTTCGGATACCCCCGGAGTGTTGGCATTCAAGGACTTGAGCAAGGCCGGAATGCTGTCCAGCAGGACTTTTGCGGACTTTAAACCCTCACTTCCACTCGCGACAACAGACTTCACACTGCCATCTTGGCTGAGGGTCATCAACACGGTGAGCTTGCCTCGGAGGGAGGGATCTTCGGCCACGGCCTTCACCAGCCGCTGTTTGAGCAAGGAGAGGGTCCGGGCCTGCAATATCCGCAGCTCGTCGGGTTTGAGATTGCCTTTGACGACTGTCATCTTGCCACGCTGAACTCGTTCAAAGGGGCCTGCTTCGTTTTTGCCTTTTGAGGCAAATTCGTCTGCCTTTTTCGGCGAGACTTGAAGGTTGGATTTATCGGCCATCACCGGAGCGGGTGCATCCACAGAGGCACTGGAGGCAGAGGCACTGGCGGCTGGGGCACTGGCGGCGGCTGCTTCTGCCTCCTGGACCCGAACCGCTTGAGGGGCCATTTTACGCTCTTCCCTGGTACGCGCGGGAGCCGATGCCCCGAGGGTCGCGGAGCCATAACCTCCACTACCCGGGCCGCCGCCCGTCGTCCCCACGCCTCCCCCTCCAAATCCTACCATACGCCCGTAGTGTTCTTGAACGTCTCCCCGGCTCCCGAGGACTCCCCCCACGGCTCCGTCGGAGACCCCTTCGGGCATCGGCAGGGGCTGCTGCACGCTGTCGGAAGCACCCGTCTTGTTGCGCACCGCTGAATCGACGGCCACAAAGGAGGTATAATCGGTCAGCAGGTTATAATTGAGCCCAAGCTGTGTGACGGCTTCTTTGACGTTCAGGCCCGGCTCGAGGTCGCCATAATCGCGGAGGGTGGCAATACGGTTGCGCGCCCAGAGAGACCGTAAGGCGGCATGTTCCGGCTTGGCTTGGAGCTTGCCCAGCTCAAAAACCTGGCGATAGGGCCCCTCTCCGCTCAATCCTTCCAATACCAGCTTGCCACGGGCTTTTCCTTTGTAGCGGCCATACACCAACACAGGACGCTGAGCCAGCAGATCGGGCACGGCTCGCGGCTCCACGTCAAATGCGTCAAAACCCTCTGTCTTCACGCGCACTTGGGTGAGCACGGGGGCTTCGATGTACTGGCGGAACTTGGCGGCTTCTTCGACCGCACGGCTGCCGTCGGTGATGATGCCCGTCTCTCCCATGCCCACTTTGGCCATGCCTTCCAGCAGGTAACGGTTGACGGAGGTGCCAATGCCAAAGGTGAAAAAGTTGGCGTCGCCGAGGTTCTCGCGGATCACTTTGTAGGCTTCACGCTCCACGTCGACGTAACCGTCGGTGGCCACCACGACGGAGCGGGCATACCCTTGAGTGCGTGGCATGTTGAGGGCGCGCTGAAGGGCGGGCAAGAGCTCGGTGCCACCTCCGCCCCGCTGAGACTCAATCAGCCGGATGGCTTGGTCGATATTTTCTGGATTGGCCGGAAGACTGCGCTCGGAATACACGGCGGTGCTGCCTGCAAAGAGCAGGACGTTAAACAGCTCGTCGGGTTTGAGGTTTCCAATCAGGTCACGCAGGAGCTGTTTGGAGGTCGCGATGGGGAAGCCGCTCATGGACCCGCTGATGTCCACAATAAAGAGGAACTCGCGGGGCGGAATATAGGACGGTTTGACCACTTTGGGGGGCTGGGCCATCATCAAAAAATAATGATCTTCGTTGCCCTGGCGGTCGGTGCCTTCGTAGAGCAACATGCCCGTCTCAATCTGGCCTCCCGAGAGGCGGTAGCGAAGGATGAGATCTTTGTTGCCTCGGGTCTGATCGGAGGCGTCGAGCACCACGGTGGCGGCGTTCTCACCTTCGTAATGTACGGTCATGTTGTGGGAAGGGCTGGCCACACCCTGGATCGGAATGCCGGTGGAGAGGGTGGCGGTAAAATCGAAGGAATAGCGGGGCTTTTCGCCTGCGTGTGTGTACGGGTTGGCGACAAACTGGTCTTGAGGCGGGGCGGCGCTGGCGGCTTGGTTGCTATAACGAGGGCCCACCACGGTCGGATACACAAACTCGTAGATCCCGTCGGTGGGGATCATCAGCTCGGTATAACGCATCTCCACTTTGATTTCGTCGCCGGGCATAATGTTGGCAACGTTCATCTCGAAGACGTTGGGGCGCTGCTGCTCGAGCAAGGAGGCGCTCTGTCCAGCGGCGCGGGCGGCTTCGTAGGTGGCGCGGGCCTGCTCTTTTTCTTGGATTTCGGCGGTGATGGTACGCTCACCAATGGTCATGCGCATGCCGTAGACAGCGGCGCGGGTGGAGGCAGGAAAGACGTAGCGGGCTTCGATGGGCCGCTTGCCTTCATTTTTGTAAACCTGGGTGACAAGCACGTCGGCAATCACCCCCACCACGTCCACGTCGGCGCTGCTGGCTTTGAGGGGAAGCTGGTCCAGGCCACTGTCTCCGTTTTGCACAAAAAAGAAGGGGGAGAGGGAACGGTCAGAGGACTCGGTGATGGGACGTGCGCGCAGCTCCGCGTCGATACGGCCTCCGTCGGAAGTGCCTCGGGCGGCGGCCACTCGCTGGGCACGGTTGCTCTGGAGGGTGGGGTTGAGGTTCCAGGCGCCAGGGCCTTCACTCTGGGAGGCGGTGTGGGTGTCGGGAGCGGTCTGGCCGCCGTCGGTGATGGCCATGCCACCGTGGGGAGGCTGTGGGTTTTCCTCCAGGCGCTGGCAAGCTCCCAAGAGAAGGGTCAAGCTGGACAGCATTGTTATGGGAGTGACAAGAGTTCGGGGGTGAGCAGGTGCTGACATAGAAGCTCCCTCTGCTTGCTGGGCGAACGTTGGTATGCCGGGTCAGGCGAAGGAGGTCCGTGGGGTGGGTCCGCCCTCGCTTTCCATCTTATCTGCAAGGGAGCAGACCTTAACAGACGAAAAATGTTCCCAAGATATTTTGAGAGGAGGGGGAAATCAGCATGCGCCCTCTACGGACTGCTCTTGTTTTCTTGATACCATGCCTCCATCCAAGCGGTGCCCACCGCTCCCGCTTGCTCAAAACGCGCGCGATGACGAGGTGCCACAAACATGCCCGCCATCGGTGGACTGTCGGGTGAGACGTATACCCTCACGTATCCAGCCGGATACAGGAGCGGCGCCACCCGCTTGTGAAGGGCCTCCCCTTCCGGTGTAATGCCTCCGTCCAGCACAATGACGTCGTAGAGCTGCTGACGTACCCCCTCCACCACCGCATCTTCTCCGCTACGGTTGCCTATCGTTGCATAAAAGGGCGAGTCCACCTGCACTTTATGCGGTAAGGTGTAGTAGATCATGCCCGTGTCGTCCACCAAGAGATGGTCGGTCGAACGAATCCCCGTCTCGAGGGCCAGCGCATATGGACGCAGATCCGGCCACCAATGCAGCGCCCCCTTCAACACGTCCACTTCACGCAGACCGAGCAACAGGATGGGGATGCTCATCACCACCACCCCCATCCACCGGCTGATGCTTCGTGATAACCCGTGAGACTGGAAAAAATGCCAGACCCGCTCCGCCCCGTTCAGGAGGCCGAGCGCCACCAGCGGCATCAGAAACGGAAAGGCGTAGTTGATGTGCTTGAGATAGTTCACGTCCGCGCGCGTGGCCACATGAAAGGCGTAAAACATCACCACCTGCGCTGCCAGAAATGTCAGGATCCAGCGCAGCCGCGAGGCTTCCACCCGCACCCACGCGGAGAGTCGAGGCGCCGTCAGCAGCCCCACCCCCGCCAAACCCAGCGCCAGCAACACGTTCCAGCCCTTCACGACGTAGATCTCGGTCAAGGTGCGGGCATCGTTGCTCACCAGCGTGGTGTAGCTGCGAGAGAAGTCCCACCAGGCCGCCAGCACATGCAGATGACTCAGCCCATACAAGAGGCTCCCCCCCAGCACGGGTCCACCAAATGCCAGCAGCCGCTGGAGCAACACCGGACTTAAGCGCGGGGCCACCTCTCCCTGTGTAGGGTTTGCCTCCCGAGTGCGCTCCATGTGCGTGAACACCCCCACGGCCACCAGCATGCCCGGAATAAAGACCAGCGCCACGTACTTGGCCAACACTCCCAGGAGCAAGGCCCCTCCCGACACACCCAGCCAGGTCAACCGCTGGCGCTCCGACAGCTCAACAGCCCCTCGCCCCCACAACGCAGTGGCAAATGCTCCCAACGAAAAGGCCACACCCGCCACACTCGCCGCATCATAGGTCGCCAGCGCGCTGATATACACCGCTTGATAGGCACAAGCCACCAACAGCCCGGAGAGGATGCCCAGCGCATGGCCTCCCACACGATGCCCCACTTGGGCCACACTCAAAGCGGTCAGCACTCCCAAGAGCTGAGAGAGCAGCCGGGAGCCCTCCAGCCCTCCGGCATAACTCGCCAGCGCCGTCATCACCGGATAGAGGTAGGAGCCAAACATCACCCGGGCCACACCCAAGTTGATGCCCTCGCTCAGAAAACGCCGTCCCGCATCGATATAATAGGACTCGTCCATGAAGGTGCCGTTCATGTCGAGATGGGGCAGTCTCAGCACCAGCGCGAGCACGGCCAACACCAACCAAGCCCCGGAAGCACTCCAGAAATCCCGCCGGGTGGTCTTGTCTCGCCATCCTCCCAGGTATTCGAGGGTTTTTCCCAGCGGTGCCAGGCGAGCTGCCCGCGCCAGAAGCTGCGCTCGCATCGAGGTGGGTGGCTCTTGACGCCTCCCCGCTTCCACCAAGGCCGGATAGGTGAAGTGCGGCTGGTTGCGCACTCCCGCCAGCACAAACATCCAAATCCACGCCGTGGATAACACTTGCACCACGTCGGAGGCCAACAGCCAGCTCAAGAAGATCGGATGGTGATACAGCAAGGACGGAATCCGAGGCAGCAGCTCGACATAACGGGCGCTCATCGCCAAGATGGTCAAGATCATCAGGGTGAAGGTGATGGGCATCACCCACGGGATGGGACGGCTGAGATCTTGTGCATGCTCCTCCCGCTGTCCCTCCCGTTTGAAGGCGAGCCAAGCCAGCCAAGCACGCGGCACTTTACGCGGTAAATGTGCCACTCGGTCGGTAAACCAGATCGGCCAAGCGCCCCGGAGCTGAAATTGCCATAACGCCGTCAAGCTCGAGATTAAGCAGAGATAATAGATGGTCATGCCTTTATAGGCACCCACCACCGCCCCCAGCAGGTTGATCGCCGCCACACCCAGATACACCGCCCCCACTCGAGCGTTGATCTGCACCCGCGCATCTTTACACGCCGCCCATCCATTGGCCGGGGAGCGCAAGGAACGATAAAAGCCCTCCGCCAATCCCATCACGCTGGAAAAGCGCACGTAGTGTTGATCCAAAAAGGCCCTCAACGAGAGCCCACAGTTCCACGCCAGATAATAGGAGTAGAGCAGATGCAGGCTCCACAAGCCCGCCCAAAACTTCAGGGTGTGGCCGAGGGTGTCGGAATATTCGGCGATCAAGCTGGTGAGGGGAAATCCCACCATAAAGAGCACAATGCCCGCCAGCTCCAGGCCATAACCCAGCACCATCACGGTGCCCCCAAAGAGCTGAGGCCATGAAGGGGGCTCCACATCCGGCATCGGCTCCAGGCCAAACCGCTGACGAAGCTGACGTAACACGGAAGGCAGCCAGATCTCCCAGCCGTTGCGAACCGAGCCTTCACACCACCGCGACTGCTGCCGAATCCGGCCAAACAGCTCCACCCCATCCCCTTCGATCCAGATCTCGTTGAGCAAGATGCCATCCTGCCAACGCTCCACCGGAGGCTGTGGATGATGCACATGCTTGAGGGAGAAGGCCAGCAGCCCTTGAGCAAAATCCTCACACACTGTGTCTGTGTACATCCCTCCGGTGCTCAAAAAGCTCGAGTGCTGAGGGCTCAGGCGAAAGAGGGTACACGTCCCAAATGGCAGGGCCAGTGAGCGGCGATTGGCAAAACCATCTGGGAAAAAACGCAGGTCTCGCATGCCCAAGCTGGTCAAGGAGCCCCACACGCACATGCCCGATGCATCCGCTAAGCGCGCCCGCGAGATCCCCAACAGATGATTGCCAAAAAGATAAAGCGGAAGCTGGACAAATGCAGACTCTGGATGACGCTCCGCCAAGGAGACCAGCCGCTGCAAGGTCTGAGGCCCACTCAGGTAGTCGTCGTCCAAGGTCAGGTAATAGGTTCGCCCCTCGGGATGAGCGGGAATATTGGGCATCACCCGGTTCTGGTTGCCTGCCTTCTGATGCCGCCGCGCCGACAGAAAATAATGGGTAACACCCGCCTCCAGACACAAGAACCGCTCCCGCTCGGCGATCTGACGCTGCGCACTCGACGAGCCAATCAGCAGCCAACGACGCTCTTCTGGCCAGTCTAAGTGCTGATTATGTAACAAATTTTCGCGCACGATCCGCGTGTCGGCGTTGAAGATGTGAACCCCCACCGTCACATAGGCATCCAGATCCGTCGGCTCCTGCCCCGGCGTACAGGCAGAGGTGATCAGCCGCTCCGCCTCGTGGAAATGGCCTTGATCCAGAAGCTGATCCAGCCGCTGATGAAGGGGTGAGTCCAGCCCATGCCGCCGCAACAGCTCCCGGAGTCGATCCGTGACACCCGTGAGCATCCAGCCCCAAAGCTCTCGCGCACCCCCCTGCGCACGCGCACGCGAGACGATGTCTCTCACCGCCAAGTCAAGCGCCAGAATACGTTGATTTCCCAACAACTTAAGCGGTGGGAGTGTTCCCCCTAAGATCGTCTCCAGGCGAGGCCCCAAATGGGCCACCCACTCTTCCACAAACAGACAGGCTTCATGCTCTGCTACCAGCGACTGAAAGCTGGGACGCTGCGCTGCATCCCCTTCTGCATACAAGGTTAAGGCCAAGAGCAGCCGCTCGCCCATGCCCAGCAGATAAGAAAAACGGTCGGCTTCGGCGGTGGCTCGCTGCCGTCGCGTCCGGTAATCCTCGCCATCCCCCGGCCAATGCAAAAACTCGAGGGCTTGATGGGCCGCATCCGCCGCATGCTCGAGCACTTGGCGGAGCTTCTCCCCTGCGTTTAGTAAGGTCTCGAGTGGCCTGTTCTCGTCGAGGGCCAAATTCTGCACTGCCTGAAGCTGTAACACCAGGGCAGACCAAGCTTTTTCCCGCGCACGGGTGGAGGCAAAAGGCACCATCCCCTGGGTGGCTCGCCGAACATGACGGGCGTGAGCCACCTGCTCGAGAAAGTCCTCGGCTTGACGCCACGCTTGCTGACGATGGGTGCGGCAGAAGGTGCCCAGGGTCCAGGGGTCGAGAGGCGGGCGGACCTCCCAGTGCTGCTTGAGGGCGTCGAGCTCGGCGTCGAGCTCCGACCAGGGGGCGGTGCTCAGCTCAGCGGATTGGCGGAAGTGGCCTTCGATGCAGGCAAAAAAGCGATCTCCCAGGTTCAAAAAGCGGACCCGGGCTTCTTCGGTCACCAGGGCATCGAGGAGAGCTCGCAGGCGGCGATGCGAGCGCCCTTCCCCCAACCAGCGCCCTTGAACATAGAGCTCGAGTAATCCGCCGAGCTGTCGTGTCCAGAAGGCTTCGGCCAGGGAGGTCAGGCTCACCCGCATCAACCGGTGAATGCCTCCTAAGAAGATCACATCGGCGAGCTCGTACCACAGATGGGCTTTGAAGGCATCTTTTTCGGTGCCGTCAGGACGTCGCACGGCTTGGAAAGACTCATCCTCTGGGGCACCGGTGAGGGATTCCGCCTCTTGCCGCAAGTGTAAGTAGGTGCGATGAAGCGCGTGTTGATAGGCCACTCGCTCCAGCAGAGAGGGCTCGGCACCAGACGCCGACATCTGGGTGACACGGCGACCGAGGCGGGCAAAGGCCGCTCGAGGCATGCGCAAGGGCAGTACCTGCGGATCCAGCCCCACCCATTGGCGGGCTTCTTGCAGGCAGCGTTCAAAACGTCGCACCATGAGCGGCAGGTGATGCACGCCCAGCCGACGTTCCGTGTTGTGGAGGTCTGCCGCGCCAAATCCAGCCGCCAAACCATAGAGGAGCACACGGGCCAGCTCCTGATAAGGCTGACCGCGCTGGCGCAGACGCTCGAGATATTCCAAGATGCGATCTGGATGAGAGCTGTGAGGTAAGGCAGGGGAGGCTTCTGCTTCAGAGGCGTAGCGGTGCCGTCCCCAGCTTGTGGCATCAAGCTGACGTAAGCGTGCGCATGCCTCTGGCTCGAGGCGCTCGAGGGTGCGCGCATCAGCATGGATGTGAGGAATGGTGGTCTGCCAGAGGCTGCCACCTTGCCCCTCAGGGGATGACGGACCCGATTCCAGGTGTATCAAATGGGAGCTCCTCTTCAACACTTTGGCTTTTATAGCCGATATTTAGCCTCGGATCCATCGATTTTCATACCCTCAACAGCAGAGGGAGTTCGCATCGTTTGCATTGAAACAAGTGCTCAGATACAATGGACCTTGAGAATCGAGCGGTTGGCGTTTGCAACCGACGTAAAATCTTGCGCGTGGAAAGGTTCCTATGTCGCGTCTTTTGTCGCTGTGTGTGCAAAAACGACCGAAGAATGTGCAGAATTTGATGCCATCTGCTCGCATCTGTTCAATCTTTGGCATTTTGATGATGCTTTCATGCGCATCACACACACACGCACAAGATTTATCCCCAGAGGCACTGTCAAATTCCGCCACACCCGTTGAAGGGCTCACGCCTGGGCAGCCGCCTTCCGGTACTCGAGGTTTGGGAAAAACACCCGCCAGCCCGGAGAAGGAAGAAGAATCCACGCGCCCCTGGTTGGCGGATCGGCTGAGTTTTGTCCTGGCTGGACACGCCCCCCTGCCCGCTTTTCTGGAGCCGCTCCAGGTGGAGACTCGAGGGGTGTGGACTCAACCCACCCTCAGCTTGACCACGCGACTGAAGCTCTGGAAACAGCTTGGTGCAGAGCTGACGCTCTACGGGTATCCCATGCCGGACGCGCGGGAGCGCTGGACCCCCGATTTTTCGTATCGAGTGGGCTGGCAGGATTGGCGTCCGTTCTGGCCTTCGCTGACCCACGCGAGTTATACCAGCAACCGTTTCCCCTGGAAGATCGGCCAAAACCAGCCCTGGCTACGGCCCCTTAAAGGGGTGAATACACTCTCTTTTCGGATGTTGACCCCCTCTACTTGGCGTATACATCCGCTGCGAGCTCAGGCGGTGCTGGGGGTCCAGTATGTGCCTCTGTATGACGTCTATGTGGATGAGGAGCGTTTAGGGGAAGGCTGGCATCAGGTGGTGCCGATGCTCAGCGTAGGGGGTGTGTGGGGAGAACATCTGTTTGCGATGGCCAACTTCCATTTTTATCCGCTGGAAGGGCAGCAGCAGCCGTGGGATCCCGACATCACCTATCAGTTTGGTTGGATGGAGTGGCAGCCGTGGCGTTTGAGTGTGCTGTGGGCGAATTATTCCGGAACTCACTGGTGGTACAATCCTGTGCCTGGCAGTGGAGGACTGCTCAAGGGGGCGCTCACGGTGGCCTTGACGATGGGATTTCAATAGCAAAAACGAAGTGCGTGCAGACTCAGGAGGTGCGGCTCGGCAGGCGGGTCAGGTCCGAGGACTTGCCCATCACAATCAGATGTTCGCCGGGCTGGAGCCGATGGTCACTCCGGGGCGGAAAACGAAGGGTGCCATCCAACATCCGAATGGCCAGCACCATAAACTCCTGCTGGCCCCAAAATGGGGTCTCACCCAAGACCTTTCCTTCACAGCCTTTCAGAGAGGCGATGGGGAATTCCTCGATGGCCAGCTCCATCTGGCCGGAGCGGGTGGCCAGCTCCACCAAATCCATCACCGCCGGACGAATGATCTGCCGCGCCACCCGATGCCCCGCCACCATCGTCGGGCTGAACTGATGATCCGCCCCTGCCCGCCTCAGCTTGATCAAGGTACTGGGATCATCGGCACGCCCGTGAATTATCAACTTTGGGTGGAGCACACGCGCCGTCAGCGTTAGAAACACGTTTGAGGCATCATCATCCAACGCTGCTACCAACGCGTGCGCTCGTTTGATGCCTGCCTGGAGCAAGGTGGCATCCTCCATCGCATCGCCAATCACATACAGCAGCTCGGGATGTTGCGCCTGAAGCTCCAGCACACGGGCTTCTCGCTCCACCACCACCACCGGATGATGGGCCTCGATCAGCCCGTCCACAATGGCCGAGCCCAGCCGACCAAACCCGCAGACAATGGTGTGATCGCGCATGTTCTCCAGTCGCTTCTGCATCAGCACCCTCCGGCGAAAGGCAAACCAGCCACCTTCCGCAAAAAACTGAGCGGTCACGCCCAAGCCGTAGGCCGCATTTCCGACCCCTCCCAAGATCAAAAAGGAGGTAAAAATCCGGCCCGACTCATCCAGGGGATGGATTTCACCATACCCAATGGAGGTGACGGTGATCAAGGTCATGTAAAATGCGTCCAGGGGAGGATAGTCTTCAAAGACCACATACCCAACGGTGCCCAACACCATCAAGACCGCAAAGATCAACACCACCCGCAACGCATGCTGAGGGGCTATCGGACGCGGCTCCGCCAGCTCCGGGGAAGGCGCTCGGGTTCGATCTGAGGATTGTCGGCGGTCAGCCATACACACACTCGCAGCAAAAATTCAGGTTCTTGCTCAGTGTAGCCCATACAGAATGGGTTGTCAGCAGCCGCGCTTTGTCCTTGATCGATGGCACCACGTATGCCACGCTAAAAGAGCCCTCGCCCCCCTCTTCAGGAGAACGCATGAGCTTGAGCCTGCTTGCCTTTTTATTTGTCGTTACACTAATCAGTGGATACTTTTTGTACGGTCGCTGGGTGGCCACTCAGTTTGAGCTCGATGACACCCGCCTCACGCCTGCGCACACCCGCGAGGACGGGGTGGATTATGTGCCCACGAAGCCGTTTTATCTGTTTGCGCAGCACTTTTCGGCCATTGCAGCGGCTGGGCCGATTGCTGGACCGATCTTAGCGTGTCAGACCTTTGGCTGGTTGCCCTGCCTGATCTGGATCGGACTGGGGGTGGTGCTGATCGGTGCGGTGCATGACTTCGCCAGTCTCACGGCGTCGGTGCGCCATCAAGGGCGCTCGATGGCAGAGATCACCCGGGAGCATTTGGGCAATCGCGCCGGGCTTGCCATGATGGCCTTCATCTGGATCGCGCTGGTGTATGTGATTGTGGCTTTTACGGATATCACGGCAGGCAGTTTTGTCTCGGGCTCCGAGGAGCTGGAAGGGCAAGGGGTGACGTTTAACGCCGGAGGTGCGGTGGCGCTGGCCAGCCTGCTCTACCTGGGGCTCGCTGTGCTGGCGGGTGTGGTCGAGCGGTATCTCAAGGCTCCGCTGTGGCTGATTACGGTGATCTTTGTGCCCGCGACGCTGGGATCGGCTTGGCTCGCCACCCACTTCTCCACCTGGCTGCTGTTTGACAATCGCACCTGGGGACTGCTGATCCTGGCCTATTGTGGAGTGGCGTCGGTGCTGCCGGTGTGGTCTCTGCTCCAGCCTCGTGGGTATTTGGGCGGCTTTGTGCTCTATTTTGCACTGTTTTTGGGGGTGATTGGGGTCTTTTTTGGCGGGTATGAGATCCACCAGCCCGCCTTCAAGAGCTTCGATGTGGGAGGGATGACGGGTTCGCTGTTTCCGTTCTTGTTTGTGACCATCGCCTGTGGTGCCTGCTCAGGCTTTCATGGGCTGGTATGCTCCGGGACAACCTCCAAGCAGCTCGACCGAGAGAGCCACTTGCACCCGGTGGGGTATGGGGCCATGCTCGCCGAGGGTTTTGTGGCCCTGATCGCCCTGGTGACGATCATGATGCTGACACCCGATGCGGCCAAAGGATTGAAGCCTGGGGTGATCTATGGCAATGGCATCGGGGAGTTTATGACCTTGCTGATTGGGCAGGAACATCGCGCATTTGCCATTACCTTTGGTGCGATGGCGTTCTCGACCTTCGTATTTGACACGCTGGATGTGAGCACTCGGCTGGGACGCTATATCATCCAGGAGCTGACCGGGCTCAAGGATAAGCTGGGCATGGCGGTGGGCACCCTCGGAACGGTGGTTCCACCCGCGTTTTTCATCGCCACCGCCCCCGAAGGCTCTTGGAGCAAGTTCTGGACGCTGTTTGGGGCCTCCAACCAGCTCTTGGCGGCCCTCAGCCTGCTCACCATCACGGTGTGGTTGTATCAAGCGCGCAAACGTATCGCCTTTACGCTGGTGCCAATGTTGGTGGTGTTGACCTTGACGCTGTGGGCTCTCGGACGGCTGGTGCTGTCCAATCTGGCCACCTCCACCGGGATGGATACGGCCCTGGCCAATGCCATCGCTGCGTCGCTGTTGATCGGGCTGGCGCTGTTTCTGGTGGTGGCCGCACTGTTTAAGGTGCGGGAGGCACCAACGGCATAGAGGCATGAGCGAACACTTTGTGGCAAAATTCCGGTGAGGCTTAGGCAACCCGGGCTGAAGCACCCCCGTTGAGCAGACGCTGCCGCAGCTCAGCCATCAGCCGGCTGAGGGCCACACTACCGGGAGCTTCGGGCATCATATAGGGAAGAGGCATGGCGCGGGCCGCCGCTTCGATGAACCACGTATCCTGCGGAATGGCGGTCTCCAGCACAAGCGGGGCAAAACGAGTGTAGAGGGTCTCCAGCACCTGTTTGACAAAGGGCTGGTGGACGTTGACCTTGTTGAGCACAATGCCCGCCAGCTCCGGCTGAGGAAGACGCACCTTTCGGACCTCCACCAGTGCCTCGAGCATGGCTGGAAGCGCTCGCACCGCCAACGGATCGGGCTGGAGCACCAGCAAAACTTCATCGGCAGCCCCGAGCGCCGAGCGGGTCAACCTGTCCGTCCCTGCCGGAACATCAACCAAGATGGTGTGATACCACTCGCGGAGCGGATTCAGCAGACGCGGGAGGGCTTTCCAATCCGCCAGGGCCATCTCGAGCTGATGCTGCTCCGCCGACGAACGAATCTCGGAGGGCAACAGGGAGAGGCCCGGATATACCGTCTTCACCACACACTCGCTGACCTTTTTCTGGCCAGAGAGGGCTTCGAGAATGCCTCCCGGGAATCCTTCGGGCTGCTGATCGACCAGGGAAGCCAAACTCCCACGGGGATCGAGCTCAACCAAGAGCACTTCAGAGCCTGCTTGGGCCAACAAGGTGCCCAGGGAGAGGGTCAAGGTGGTACGCCCCGCGCCTCCCGACGGCCCCGCAATGGTGAAGATGCCATCCAATGGATCGGTCATATCAACCTCCCTTGAGTGCCAAGCGGCGAAGCAGCTCCCGCGCGCTGGGTGCAGGCGCAGGGGTATGGACAGGAGAAGCAGCGGCAGGGCCCGCTTCTGAAAGGTGCGTGGACGAATGATTGCCAGCACCACTCTCCGCCAAACGTCCAGCAGGACCAGATGCGAGGGCTGCCGTGGAACCCGCCGCAGTCGGAGGCGCAGGAGGGGTCAAAGAGGAGGTGTTGCTCAACGCCACGGGTTGAGCGGCGGAATAGGCCACCCTATTTCCCGCCGCGCCGGTGTTGAGCATGGCTGACGCTGGTGTTGCAGAGACTCCCATCGGCGGAGCGGCTGCCATCGGCGGAGCGGCCACCGCACTGCTCAGCGAGAGGGTTGAGCTGAAAGGCGGACGTTCAGCGGCACTTTGGCGAGCTTCTGCCGAGGGCACAGCGGCTCGCGCCTGTGCAGTTGCCATTGAATGGGGCAAGTCCTGCGGAGCCGGGAGCGGGATCTGGGCGGCTATCCGTGGATCTCCCACCGGACCTGCACTGGCCTCTTTCCCCCGAGACACATCCGCTTGACGCAAGGCACGACTCTCCGGTGCCGTCCGATGGCCGTTGAGGGATGTCCCTCCACCAGCAGGTCGGATGGGTAGGTGCGTGAGCATGATCGGACGGGCCGACAGCGGATCACTCAGCAACGAGCTGAGGGATGCCACCCCCTGCGCTTCCGCTGGATGTAAGGTCTGCACTTGGGCCGCCATCACCCGACGAGGACGCTGGGCGAGCTGCTGCACCAACCCCGAGACATCCGGGAGAGAGGCCAGAATGGGAAGCGGGCGATTCATGAGATCCTCCGGCTCTGTCCAGCGGATCAAGGGGACCGGGACAGGATGCGTGGGGGGCTGAAGGGTTGCCCACGTCTGCTCAGGCTTCATGGAGTCCTCCCGTTCTGTAACGGCGTGACCGTGGTCTGCGGGAAGCGGTGCATGGACCACGGCTGGAATGCTCGGCTGCTCAGACGAAGTTTCGCGCACGAAGGACTGCGAAGCCACCTCAGCAGTCCAAGAGGTCAAAACAGGAGCGGACGGAGCTCGAATGTCCTGTGTTGCAGGTGCCGTCGCCTGTTGAGACGGCGGAACCACGCGCTGCACTCGCGCAGACACAGGAGAACCCAGTACGGGCATCGGAGCTTCACCCCGACCTTCCGTACTCAAGGGTGTGGCCGAAGTACCCGTGTTGCTCGTGCGATATCTCGCGTCGAGCAAGGGATTTCGCCACGTATGATACGTGAATTCTGAGATGCTGTAACGTTCTACCAGCGCGCCGACGTCGCCGACACGCGGGGTATACTTCACCAGCTCCTCAAGCGCGCCGGACTCTGCTTGACTGCCTTCATGCACCACCATACATCCTCCCCAAGCGCGCTCTCACTGCCGCCACGAGGTGCTCACTCAAGCACGGAGGCGGTTCAACAGCTCGCTTAATCCCCCTCGTTCCTCCCACACTGTGCGCACAGCGCCGAGCCGAGACTCATGCGCCATGACGATGTGGGTGACCGCCATCGCACCTTCAACGCTGCAAAGCCCATATCCTTCGATGGGAACTTCTGCCACAGATGTCAGGATACCAGAAAAGAAGCCTGCCAGCAACATCGCAACCCCCGGGGAGAGCGCATCGTGGAGCTGATTGGCCGGTCCTCCCGAGACGGTGACGAGCATCAGGCCGAGCTCTGCAAACCCCTCTAAATCAAACAGACAGCGGCCCCAACCCAGCCTTTCGAGATGTTCGACCAGCAGGTGCTGAAGCTCCTCGATGGGAAGCTGGCTGAGCTGCTGCTGATATCGCTCCAGCATGAACTGATCTAACCGTTCGTAGAAGGCTTTCCCCCAACAGCGCCCAATCCGATAGAGGGCTCGAGCACCTGTGTCGTTGCCCATCGCCACCGCTTGTTGCAGTCCTTGCAAAAACTCGACGGTCAGGCCAAGCTGCATGAGCTGCGAGGTCCGCAGAAAACTCTCTCGCACCAGAGCCGGTGAAATATTCGAAGGCGAAGGGGTGGCGTTCTTCATGAATCGATTTCCTCCAGAGCAGGATCATGCCAGAGCAGCGCGGTCAACCATGCAGGCCAATTTCCCTGCTATGCTCAAGAGCTTACTCAAGGACTTCCACTTCTTCCATTCTGCCCAAATCTTCGGGACAGATTTAACCACAACACATTTCGTTGATACTCGGCACCCACGTTATCAAACTCGTAACGCGCGGACAGCTCCAGCCCCGGACTCAACACGTAGCGCCCTTCGAGCTCCGCCGTCAGCACCGCTCGCAGGCCAGGCTTGAGGCTGTCGGTCTCTTCACCTTGCACGTACTGAACGCCTCCATCCACCCCAATGCCATACTGGATACGACCTTCCGCCTGCACGTAACGATAGAACCCACCCCCCGTTGCCACCAAAAAGAGCAGCGGGCTAAAGTATCCACCCTGCCCCAGCTCAAAGTCGTCGAGCTGCTGCGCAAAACCAAAGGCGGTGGTCTTCACCCGAAGCTGAAGACGGCTGGTGTCCTCCGCCGTCAGGTCATGCAAAAATCCCACCCGCCCCTGTCGCCAGAGGTTGATCGGGAGCTGAGTCCCCTGATAACGAGCCAAGTCTCCGCCCAACATCAGGGTGGTGCGGCCATCCAGCAACAAGGAGATCGTCCCACCTGCTCGTGAGCGGGTCACGCCTCCAAAGGTCACCCCTTTTTCGGTCACTTTGCCCGCCCAGCTCAAGAGGGAGTCGGTCACCGGCTCAAAGGCACCTTCGGCACTCAGTCGCAGGAGGTCGGATGCATCCACGTCCACACTCAGACGCGAGTTGACCAGTCCTCCGGTGCGGAAACCCAGCGGGGATGTCCCCACTTGCCCCGCCAAGCTGAAACGTCCCGGACGGCTCGAGAAGCCCACGCCGACCATCGTTCCGTTTTGGAAATCCTCGCCGTCGGTGATCATGCCCGGCTGCACGTAGGGCTCGAGGGTCAAGGCTGCCAGTCCAGGCAGCTCGAGTCCCAAGCGCAGATCTCCAAAGGCGGCAAACATCGCGGTGGTGCCAGCCGAGCCACTCCGCCCCATCACAAATCCACCAAGCTGGAGCCGATTGCCCCGGAAGGTGTCCAGCCGCTTGCGTAGGGCCACGGTCTGCGCCACCGGATCGTAGATCGGCGGAATATAACGGGTCACAGGCCGCCCTCGAGTCAACAAGGGCCGATATGCACTGTAATCGTCGGTGTCTTCCGCCAAGCTCAGGGGGGCTTCACCCTCTCCACGCTGCATTTCCTCTTGCCAGGGGTTGATCACCGGTCGGCGCTCGGGGGCCAACAGGGCAACGTCCTCTTCGCGCGCCTGCACGGGCGTTGAGCGCATATCGCGCAGGATCCGATCCACCTGCCACAGATCCACTCGGTTGGAGAGGGTCAAGGTGTTCGGGTTGACGAGCTGCTGCAAGTCCGCAAACCCTCGTGGCACCGGCAGCTCGGGTGCCAGATCGGGCAGCTCGGGTTTTCCTGTGCTGCTTGATTTTTGACTTCCCTCCGGTCCCGCACTCAACAACGAGCTGGGCAGGAGCAAACCCGTGTTCCCCATCAAGCTGGGATCCAGGATGCTCAGGCGCGGGGGCGTCTTCAGCTCCGTGCGCGTCGGTGCTTGATACGGACGCCACTGCAAGACCGGCAACGATTTACTGGCGACCACCTGCCCTGCCGGAAGTTTACGGGCCACCCTCGGCCAGATCTGCTCAAATCGCTGGAGGGCTTCGATCATCCGGGTCGAGGCCCGATCTTCCAACAACAAGGCATCCACTTCGTCTTCGGTGGCGTTGGGGCTGAGCCCCAGCTCGGCTTCCACTTCTCGCAAGACCAGGTCAGCTTCGACGTATCGCTCGCGATCCATCAGGAGCTGGACCCACTCCAGACCCACCCGAGGGGCGCGGGTGTCTCGCCAGCCCGCCTGCAACACCTCCAGGGCCGGATAATAGGAACCCACCGCTGCCAGGGCCGCCGCACGTCCCGAGATGGCAATGGGATCGTCCGGCTCTCCCCGCAAGGCTTCACGGAAACGTTTGCCCGCGCTCTCAAATTTTCGCTCGCGTGCGTCAAGACCCGCCAGTCCTCGGAGCACATCCGATGAGCCCGGAGACATCCGCAAAGCTTCGTCCAGATACTGGCGCGCACGCCGCAGGTCGTTGCGCTCTTTGGCGGCTTCGGAAAGCTCCAGTAAGGTGCCGAACATGGCGTCGTTGAGCTCGTCTTCGCTCACCTGTCCGGGATAATGCTTTCGGAGCTTGCGCAGCACCGGAACCGCCAAGTCGGAGGCAAAGAGCCCCCGCAATGCAGCAGCGGTCGCTTTGAGCAATACCGGATCGAGAGGCTGGCTCACCAGCTCATTGTTCAGCAGCTCGAGGGCTTCCCAGGGAAGCTCCGTCGCCAACAGTACCCCCACCAGTCCCCGCAAAATGCCCACGTCGTTGGGCAAGCTCTCCCGTAAGGTGCGGTAGAGCTCCAGGGCTTCTTTGACCATGCCCTGCTGCTTGTACAGCTCGGCTTTGAGGGTCATATCTCCCGGGGTCAGCTCACCGGTCTGAGTCAGATAGGCCACACTCGAGGCCGCTTCATCCGGTCTCTGAAGCCCCAGCAGGATCGAAGCACGACTGCGATGGGCTTCTCGACTGTCGGCATCGGTCTTCATCGAGAGCTCAACAAAACGCAGGGCCTGCTCCGGCTGGTTGTTGTCGGCATACAGCCGGGCCACGTTGCGCAGGAGCCAACCGGCATCCAATCCCAGCTCGAGGGCCCGACGATAGGCGTCAAGGGCCTGCTCTCGCTGACCCCGCCGGACCAGGAGATCGGCGCGTGCCGCCCAGCTCGCCGCTTCGAGGGGATCAAGCTCCGGGGTCACACGATTGGCTCGAGCGTCCAGCAGACGCATCTGTCGGATGATGTCACCACTCTCCACGTAACGTCCGCTGGCTTGAAGGGCTGCCACCAACGCCAGCAGTGCTTCTTGGCGATCCGGCTCCAGCTCCAGGCACCGATAATACCAACGAATGGCCAGGAGGTTTTCGTTGTCGAGGCTTGCCAAACGGGCCAACCTCAGCCAGGGCTCCGACCGACGAGGGACGCGGGTCTCCAGCTCCAGGGCCATGCTCTCGGCATACGAGCGGTCGCCCCGTTTCCAGGCTCGCTCAAGCTCCACCAAGAGCACTTCCGTGCGCGCACGCTCGAGCAAGGGCTTCAGCTCGGGACTCAGGCTGAGGGGACTGCTCTCGAGCAGCTTGACGACGGCCTGGGGCATGCCCCGTAATAAAAAGGTCTCGCTGGCACCCTGGAGGGCTTCGGCATCTTTGGGATCACGCGCGGAAGCGATGGCGTAAAACTTAGATGCCAGCTCAAGCTGTCCGTTGCTCCAGTAAAGTCCGGCCAATCCCCGCATCACAAAACCCGCTTGAGGGGCGAGTGCATACGCTTGACGATAGTGCTCCAGGGCGCGTGCGTTGTCTCCCGAGGTTTTGGCTTGCTCTGCCAGAAAAGCCTCCCAAGAAGCGAGCTGCAAGCGCACACCTGATTGATCCGCAGGCGGCAGCGAAGGCATAAGCTCCTTCAGCAGATTTCGTGCTTCAAGCTGAGCGCCTTGCTCCCAGAGGGCCCGGGCCAGCTCTCGACGGGCATTGAGCTGGCTGGGATCCTTCTCGACGACACGACGATATACTTCGGAGGCGTCTTTCCAGCGCTTTTCTTCCATGAGCAGGCCCGCATAGAGGTTGCCGACCTCGACATCCTGCCTATTCTGGTTGTACAGGGTCTCCAGCAAGGCCAGGGCAGAGGTCTTACGCCCCGCCGCAAGCATGTTCTGCGCTTCTTTCAGCTTGAGCTGTGCTCTCAGCCGCTGCTCCAGCTCTTTCAGATCAGGCGCTCCCGGCTGCTTCTGCCGCCGCTCGAGCACTTGAAGGGCCTCTTCAGGACGGTTGAGGGCCACCAAGGAGCCAAGCTGACCGTCCAGTGCGGGAGGATAATCCGGCTTCAGGCTCAAGGCACGCTGGAATCGGGCCAGGGCTTGCTCAAAAGCACCCCGCCGACTGAGCAGACCTCCCATCACCACCTGCCCGTCGATGTCGTTGGAATCCTGCTCCAACAAGGTGCGCCAGATGGCTTCGGCTTCGCCGTGTTTACCCGCTTGCTCAAGGGCCTGCTCATTCGCCCGCGCGACCGCTCGCTCGAGCTGCTTTCGTTGGGCACTCAGATTCTGACGTTGCACCGGACCTTGAAGCTGCGTGAGGGCCTTTTCCAGTGTCACCAGGGCCTCAGAATAACGAGAGGCGGAGGCCAGAGAGGTCACTTGCCCCGTCAGACAGCGCACGTCTCCCGGTGTTCGGTTCAGACAGCGCTCGAAACAAGCACGGGCATCGTCGAATTGCTGAAGTTTGAGCAGGCCCTCCGCCGCACGAAGCTGGAGATCGGGTCGCTCCGGCAAGGTCTGAGCACCGGTCAGCAGCTCACGCCGAATACGCTCCGGGGATGCGTCTAAGCCGGTGGCTGCACCGTGGGTCAAGAGCAGCTCACCCAAGGCAATTCGCGCCTCACCTCGAGTCGGATCGGCCAACAACAAACGTTCAAAGAGCTGCGCCGAGTTTCGCGCCTGAGCCGGTAGGTAAGAGAGTGAAGCGGCAAGCTGAAAGAGCAGCTCCAGGTCGTTGGGTTGATGATCAAACGCGCGCTGAGCAAAGGGCACGAGGGCCGCCGAGGGAGGCGACCACAACACCACATTCCGATAGATCTCCCAGGTACGGGGCGGGAGAGGCTCCTGCGCCAAGACCTTATTCAGCCACTCAAAGGCTTCCAGACGGCGAGGCGCTTGCCAGCTCAAGAGCTCCGCCAGGGCCAGCAGATGCTCGGCTTTGGGCGAGGGACGCTCCACGAGGGGCTTGAGCAACACGACCGCTTCTTCACGAGCTTCGGGCAGCGCGGAGATCACGTGAGCGGTCTCAACACGCAGGTTGTCATCGTCCGGGGTTAAGCTGATGGCTTTCAGATAATAGGTACGCCCCTCCGCTCGTCGGTCGGCGGCGGTGAGTGCTCGGGCTAAGCTGGCTTGGGCGTAAGCAGAGCGTGGATCGAGTTTTACGGAGGTACGCAGGGCAGCAATTCCCTCTTCGGTGCGCTTAAGCTCCACCAGGGTCAGCCCTTGCGAGAGCAGCAGGGCGGGATCACGCGGGGTCTGCTTGAGGGCCAGGTTGAGCTGCTCGAGCGCATCTTGAGGACGCCCCACTTGCCGAAGGGCCTCTGCATAAGTACGCCGCCGTGCTAGGGTTAAGCTCCGCGCATCCAAAGAGAGGGTCCGTTGAAAGGCATCCACCGCTTCGGAGGCTTTGCCCCGCCAAGCCAGCAGCTCCGCCCAAGATGCCAGCAATGCCGGATCTTGTGGACGCGCATCCAGGGCCGCTTGCAGATGAGGCGCTGCCTCCTCCAGCTTACTCTTGGCAATCAGGCGATCCGAGAGGCGCAAGCGAAGGGCCAACGCATCCGGCTGACGTTTGACCCCCTCTTGGTAAAGCTGAAGGGCTTCGTCGTTGCGGCGACTGGCTTCCAACGCCTCCCCGTAGAGCAGCAGCACCGGCGCACAGCCCGGATCGAGCTTGAGGGCTTGGGCTCCAGCCTTCAACGCTCCCGGATTGTCTCCCGCCCGCAGGCGCGCCCGCAGGAGCAAAAACTGAACTTCGAGGTCGTTCGGGTACTGCTCCGCCAACGTCACCAGCTCCTTGAGAATGGACTGGACCTGACCATTGGCCAGGGCGGTCTCGATACGCTTCAGTCGCGCAGGAGAGGGGGAGAGGGCTGGGGAATTTCCCTCCACCCCCGAGGCGCTGGAAGAAACAGGCGCTGCGTTTCCGCTGGTGCTGGCAGCCGCCTCGACGAGCCCCTCCTGCCCCGCTGGAGAGTTGGCTGCGGAGGCGTCGGAGGTCCGGCATGTATCCAGATCCCCAGCGGATGCCGTGGGATGCCACGGCGTTGCCCATGTGTGGGACAAGAGCTCCGCGACACTCAGCGCCAGCAGGCTCCAGCGGACACGAGCGGACAC
Source organism: Myxococcota bacterium (assembly GCA_046075485.1). Classification (GTDB taxonomy): domain Bacteria; phylum Myxococcota_A; class UBA796; order JAJRTE01; family JBJTQF01; genus JBJTQF01. The sequence continues at coordinate 27,570 of JBJTQF010000214.1, forward strand.
GGTCCTGCCTGAGCACGGCGATTGACGCGGCTTCGCAGGACCATCATAATCATGAGCATTCACGACAGACATCTTTGCAGTGTCCTTACTTCGTCGGAAAGGAAAGCCGGTGAAAATCTCGCGGCCTTTGAGTATTACCCTGCTATCGGTGGGCCTCTTGGGCTGCCTGATCGGCGGTATTCAATGCGCCAGCCATGCCCATCTTCCCCCCGTTGAGGAGGCTCCAAGACCGGTGAAGCCCGCCCCTCCCATTCGCCACAGCACCAGCTTCCTCTCGGAGAGCTGGACCGCGTATGTCCACCACTTCATCCAAGAGGATGGACGGGTCATCGACCACAAAGGCGGCGGGCATTCCACCTCCGAAGGCCAGACCTATGCCATGCTCCGGGCCGTGTGGATGCGCGACCGCAAGACCTTTGACAGAACCTACCAGTGGAGCCAAGGCAATCTTCGGGGCAGCACCCGGCAGGATAAGCTCCTGGCCTGGAAGTGGGGCCACAAAGAAGATAACACCTGGGGCATTCTCGATAAAAATGCCGCCAGCGATGCCGATGTGCTGCTGGCCTATGCTCTGCTGCTCGCCGCTCAGCGCTTTCAAGAGCCTCGCTATCACACTGAAGCGCTGGAAGTGCTGGCCGATGTCTGGGCCCACGATACCGCCGAAGTGGCAGGCCGCCGCTACCTCCTGGCAGGCGATTGGCGCCCCATCGATGGCCCACTGCCGCTCAATCCATCGTATCTGATGCCCTTTGCCCTGCGCGCATTCAGCCAAGCCGATCCTCAGCACAACTGGAATGAGGTGCTCGAGACCAGCTATCTGGTGCTGGAGACCTGCCGCTCCAAAGTGGGCCTGCCCACCGACTGGTGTTGGCTAGAATCCACAGGCCGCTTGTGGGTTCAAACAGATCCCGCTCAGAAGTTCAGTGACTTCGGCTTTGAAGCCTTCCGGGTTTACTGGAACCTTGCCGCCAGCGCCCTCTGGGACGACGACCGCCGCGCGCGCACCCTGCTCACCAAGATGGGCTGGCTCGGCGACTGGTGGCGCATCCGCCGGGAGCTGCCCGCAGTCATCACCGTCAGCGGCGTCCCTCGGGAAACGTGGCGCTCCCTCGGCATGTATGGGGCCTTTTATCCCGCGCTTTCGCTGGAAGACAGCACGCAGGCCAACTTACTCTTCCAGAAAGGCATTGCGCCGACCTACAAAGAGGGCCGCTGGGGAGAACCCAACGACTACTATGTGCAAAATTGGGTTTGGTTTGGGCTGGCGCTCCAGTCGGAAATCCCCAGACCGTAAAGACCTCATCCCATCACCAGGGACTGCACACGCCTCATCGCCTCACGAGGGATTCCCCCATTCAGCGCCTGCCAAGGGCCTCCCAAGCACCCACGAGACAAAAAAGGTGGGAGGTGCCAAAGCCCCTCCCCTCCTCGGAAGGTCGCTCAGCCTCCACCTTCGCCGGAACGGGTCGGGCGAGGCCGACGACGGGTCATGGCATCCTGCCCCGCCGCCGGTGGCAGCACCCGACGGGTCATAGAGCCATCCGCTTCGGTGTAGACCACCGGAGGAAAACCCCCCTCCCCTTCGCCCGCTCGCCCCGAAGCCTCCGATTCTCCAGCAGTTCGGCCCTCGGCACGACGGATCTGAGCGGCTCCGGGCCCCGGAACCGGGCGGCGAACCACCGCAGAAGCCGGATCGGAGGCTGCGGACGGCGAAGCGGTTGCCACGACCATCGGAGCAGAAGCGACTACGGGCGCAGAAGCCACCACCACCGGAGCTGGAGGTGCGGCGATGGGTGCCACAGGTGCAGGTGCCGCCACGGGTGCAGGTGCCGCCACGGGTGCAGCGCTGGCAGGCTCAGGCTTTCGAGCTTCGACTGCGGCACGAGGCCGAGCAGCACTTCCCGATGCGCCCACTCGCTCTGAGGAGACCGATGCATGATCACTTCTTCCGCCCGCACCACCGGCACCTCCCGGAGCTGAACCAGCGCCTCCACTGGGTCCGGCTCCCGGCCCCGCTCCCGGACCCGGATCGTCTGAGCCACCATGATGACGGCGACGATAGAAGGACAACATCACCCGCAGAACCAGGTAGAGCAGGAAGAGTGCGGCCAACAAGGTGGCCACAATCAGCCACGGATACGTCCTGCCGAGCTGGCGCGCTTGCACAAACAAGGGCACTTCACCAAAGCTCACCTGCTCACGGATCTGGCGTGCCTCAATCGAGCGACTGGAGCCCATCACTGCGATGTCTCCTTTGAGCTGAGAGAGCACCCGAATGTCGAGCATCATCCGCAAGGCTTGTTTGAGGTTCTGAGGATTGAGTCCTTGCAACACCGTGACCAATCGCTCCGGCGCATAGGGGGAGATGAACTGCTCAAGAATGCCCAAGGTGTTGACATCGCGAAGCTGGAGCAGGCTGCCTTTGTCGTCTCTCAGCACTTTGCCATCCACCATCGCCGAGAGCACCCGATGCTCTTTGAGAGCTTCCAGCAGGCTGTTCTGTCGTCCCGTTTGGAGCACGATCATATGACGCGAAGCCCGCAGCTCTGGGGTCACATCATTGGCTTGGATCAGGCGGAGCAAGAGCCGACGTCCTAGATTACCGCGTCCCAGCTCAAGTGCCACAGAGGTGGCGGCGATCATGTCCGTGTTGTCGGGTGCATCGGGCACCACGAGTAAGGTATCTTGCAGGTCTTGGTAAGCACCATAGGGGAAATATCCAAACTGAAGGGCATTCAGAGAAGGCATCTTCACATGCTGGTAGCGGGGCATCTCCAGCTCAGAATCTGCAAAGATGGTTCCCCAGATCTGATGATCAAACTTGGTGGCACATGGGTCATAACCACGCGGTAAGAGATGATACACAAACTCAACGGAGTTAAACGAAGAGATCAGCTCATGGGGGATGCTGATGTTCAGCTCCGCGCGGGTCTCTCCTTCTGGATTGTCCAGGGCCACCGATTGAATCGAGATGTTATTCCAGCGCACTTCGAGGGTAGACAAGCGGGTATCGAGCTGTGCCCCATAGCTGTAATAGAGCTTAAGGTTTTGCATGCGCTCATGCATACGCGCGTCCGGGAGTGTCCGCATCTCGATCTTGATCGGTCCCGCAAAAAAGCCTCGCACGGTGATATCTTGGAAACCCATCTCTTTGAGGGTAAACGAGGTTTTAGGGGGGATAAACCCCTGACGCTCCCCCTTGATGGCCAGCGCTTCTGGACGAATGTCTTCGATGATGGCCACATCACCGGAGGAGATAAAGTTACGATCTGCGCTGGAGATGGCAGAAGCCGCCGCGAGCACACCGTCGGGCCCTCCTCCGCTGACCACCAAGACGCTGAAGGTGGGATTGCTGGGATTTGGCAAGACCGCTAAGAGCCCTTGATTGGCACCCAATCCTCCCACACGACTGCCCACCAGCCGCTGCACTTCGGTATTTTCTTGAACGGTGCCCACGACCACCGCATGACCCCGCGCTTCTTCCAAGCTGGTCAGGGGACGTGCCACCGCAGCCCGACCGTAGTTCACGGCTTGGCCCAGGCCACCGGCGACCAATCCCAACGCCTGAAGGGTCTGAGAGCTGGGACGTTGCGGCAGCACATACCGAAAGACGGTGTGACCGTATCCCTGTCGATCAAAAAACGGAAGCGGCCACGCTGCCAAGTCCGGTTTGATGGGATTGTATTTGTAGACCATGTTGATCCGCGAGGTACGAGAGATCTTCGACCACAGCGCAGGATCAAAGGGATCTTCACAATCGTAGGTGTAGCCCTGCTGCACTTGGAACTTAATTCGGTTATAGTCTTTGATCAAATACAAGGGCAAGGGAATGGCTACTTCGCCGTTGGTCACATTTAAAGTCTCGAGGCGAATGGATCGCAGTATCACGTCGTTGAGCGACACAATCATGTGGCTGCGCTCGGCGATCAGAGAGCTGGAGTGTTCGATCACCAGTCTGAGCTCTGTGCCTTCCTGGAGGGTCCATTGGCGCGGTCTCGAGAAGGACACGGTCTGCACACTGGAGAGGCCAGGCAGCACCAGATCCGACTGCATGAAGAGATCTTCTTCAAACTTGACGTGATACGAATAGACATTGGAGAGCTCCGCAAAAGAGCGTGGCGCCGGTGGCTCAAGCTCCAGCATTGCCTTTTTCTCGGCTTCGGGATCCAAGGGCAATGCGCTGCCCGTCCACCAGATCTCATCGGCAATACTCTCAGCTCTTGAGCCGGTAGAACCCGCTGAGGGCACCGCAGTAGGAGCTGCTGCGGGAGCTGCATCCAACGGAGCGGAGGGTGCAGGTGCTGCCACCGAGGCGGGTGCGGGTGCCGGAACGCTCTGTGCATGTACGTCCGCAGACACCATCCACCAGCCGGCCAACAGCGCCAGCAACGAGAACGTCTGTGTGAGCCGCTTTTGAATGCGCTTTTCTTTCCTCATTGAAGAGATCCGTTCAGTTAAGATCATCACGCGCTTCCTTCAAACATTCTTCGAGCTTCTGGCTCAG
>JBJTQF010000215.1:0-1063 GCA_046075485.1 Myxococcota bacterium
GTGGCGCAGCAGTGCCATCAGGTTGGGTCGCGCATATTGCTCGCGCAAAGCCACCCGTTCCAGACCCGTCGCGCCTCGACGCCCGGCCAATCGCTCGACCTGATAGACCCGGGCAAAGAACTCGAGCGGTTTGGCCGCCCGATCGAGCTTTCTAAGGGAGGTTTTCTGGAGGATGGGAAGGGTGAGCATCATGGGGAGATGCTACCCGTTAACGGCGCAGATGACAACGAAAAACGGTCGTCATTTCATTCGGTTGAGGGGCAATACACACGTGCGCCTGAGTGGCCGGTAACTGGCTTCGATGGCACCCGCTGGGTCTGGAAAATCGGAAGCCCACTCAACAGCTCCGCGAGCTCATCGGCGGTGAGCGCATAGGCATTTTGCGTCTCGCACACCCGGTCCCAGGGTCGCCGAAACCGCCCCCGCTCGAGCCGCTTTCCCAGCACCCCATATCCATTTGTGTCCCAGAAAAGGACTCGCACCTGGTCGCGTGTGCGATTAAAAAAGACGTAGAGCTGGCCCGAGCGTGGGTCCTGGCCGAGCAGGTTGCGCGTGGCGTTGGCCAGACCATCGAATGAGCAGTGCAGATTGATGGGATGAGTGCAGACAAGTACTGGGATAGACGTGGGAAATGTCACCACAACCCTTCCTCCTTGAGCGCGCGGAGAAGGGGGCGAAGGGAGTGCGTCTCGAGCGCGCCGCTGAGCCGGAGAATCGCTCCCGAGGGGAGTAAAAGCTCGAGCCCGGAACCCCCGTCAGTTGCCCTTGTCGGGGGGTCCACGACCTCCTGCCCTTCAAGCCTCACGGGGATGAAGTGGGGCCGAGGTGGGTGCATTTCCTCCCGCTTGAGGGGCAGCTCGGCGTGGGGTTTCGACGCCTCCTCCGAAGTTCCCTCCCCTGGCTGGTTCCGGTTCCGACTGGCACGACTCCGACAGGTGCTCGAGCAGTATCGGGCTCCCATCCGCCGGGGTTGGAAGGGCCTTCCACAAAAGGGCTCTTGACATCGCATCACATCGAGACGAGGCGGCGGCTGATACGCCATCCGCAAGACTTCTGGATTCAT
>JBJTQF010000216.1:0-1791 GCA_046075485.1 Myxococcota bacterium
CTGGAGGCCCCCGCCATCACCACGCTCCAAGAGTCCGAGCTCGATGACATAACGCCGGTCGTCGGAGGGCAGCTCTGGCAGGTGGTGTCCCGCCAGCATGGGAACAAGAATCCGTTTGACCCGCTCTTCGCGGAGTCGCTCGGCGAGTGAGTCGAGGTGAGTATCTCGGCGTTGGATGAGGATTTCCTTGGCCTGCTCGACATCCTGAAGGGTGATGCGTGTTGAACGGGCTTTGACGAGCTCTCCGGTCATCACGTTTGCGAGGGCATTGACGAGCCAGGGCTGGCCTCGGGTGAGGTTCCAGACGGCGTCAAGTGCTTCGGGTTCAAAGGGCTGACCGGTCTCGGTCGTATGTTGAAGGAGGAGCTCAAAAACTTCTTCGCGATAGAAGTTGCGTAAGGTCAGCGAGCGAGCCTTGACGTTAAAGGGGCTGGCGGTATGCAGGCGCTCAGAGCCACCCGAAGCGACTTTATAATCTCTGACATCTCGCATGCCGATGAGTGCGACCGAATGAGGAAAAGAAGCAGGCCGAGAAGGAAATCCCGAGCGAAGCTGCCGCAAGATGGTGAGCAAAGCAGCGTTCTCGAGGGCATCTATCTCATCGATGAAGAGCACGAGCGGACGAGGACAGCTTTCCGCCCATTGTTTGAGAAAGGCGCGGATGCGATTGCCAACGATGTCCTGCAGAAACCGGGGAGGAGAAAACATGGCCGGAAGTCGCTCATACGCCTGATCTATCCATCCTGCGATGATGGCCTGTTCGGCCTTGTCCACATCATCTTTAAAGACCGCGCCCTGTTCACAGGTCAAGAGCACGGATGCATAAGCACCGGACGCCGTGAGCTCTTTGGCCAGTCCGATCATGCTGGTGGTTTTGCCTACCTGACGAGGTGCATGGATGACAAAGTAGAGCTTCTGCTCAATGAGCTCCTTGACTGATTCCACGCGAGTGGTGGCGGGCAGCATATAGTGCCACTCTTCCCGACAAGGACCGGTGGTATTAAAGAATCGTTCCATGTGATGTCTCCCTCATCTGCGGGCTCGGGCGCGCCCGCGTATGGGGGAGTGTATACGCGATGCGGGGAGTGAGCGCCAGTGAAATGGCGGCTCGCGGCGGTTCAGACCCACCGCCCCCCCCTCCAACCTACCCCCCAATTCTGGGGTGGAGGCTAACCAAAAGTCCAGTTTATGAGACGTAACGCCGTGTCTTCAACCTCCCCCACGGGCCGGTGTCGGGCGGAGCCACGGCGTCGAACGTCCTTCCATGTGTCGCTCAGTGGACAAGACGTGTCGCTCGATGTGTCGCTCAATCGACAAAGATTGTCGCTCAGTGGACGAAAGTATGTCGCTCAATCGACAAAGATTGTCGCTCAGTGGACGAAGTCGCCGTATCTTGTCACTACAGATTGAGCGGTGCAGGGTGGGTTGGACGGTCAAAAGGCTTGATATTCACGGCACAATATATAAATTCAGGAGGGATTGCCTGCATAAAACGGCATAATTTTGACTGTACAGGATTTTGTCGTCTGGCGACACAGTTCCGGGACTTGTCGCTCGACGGCGCAGTAATATAGTATAGGGTATAGGGCACATTACGGAGCCGCGCCACGGGAAGCGGACCAGACGACACGAAAGCCCACGCGGTTGTTCCGGTTCGAGGGCCCGATCCAGTCCCGGTTGGCCCCCCGGAGGTACGACGCATCGCTGATCCAGGAACCGCCCCGCAGCACCCGGCCGGAGCCAGCGCAAACAGTTCGAGCGGAACCATCTTTGGGCGCATCATTGTAGTTG
>JBJTQF010000217.1:0-7055 GCA_046075485.1 Myxococcota bacterium
CGACGGTCCCAGGCCACAGCGTCTCCAGGGTCAGCTCGTGGCTGGGTAGGGGGGTCTCGGAGGTGGGTGCTTCGACCAACATGGCCGCCTCGCGCACCGTCGCCGAGCCGTAGGTCCGTCGCCAGGGTCGCCGCTCCGTCAAGCGGAAGAAGGGCTGAGGATCCAGGTAATCCAACATCCGTCCCTGAGCGTGTTCGTAACGCAGACGGTCGCGGAAACGTTCCAGACGCGAGCCCAGCTTCTCCAGCAAGGGCATGGGCTGCGTATCGTGGGCCAGCATCACCACCCGGATATGCTGAGAGAGGGCCGGAATGGGCGGCAAACTCCGATGTCCCCGGAACATGAGCTTCCGGAGCAGACTGGCATAAGCCGTGAGATGCGTCGGTTTTTCAAAGAGCTCTCGCTTGAGGCCCTCCGGGGTACGATGCACGAGCTGTTGAAGGGCGAGGCTGCCAAAACCTCGGCGCATCCGCACCCCCAATCCTCCGATCATGCCCAGGAGCTTCAGGGCATCCACCAAGAGGGGATCCGGGGCTTCTTGTGTGAGGCAGGTGACCACGAGCTGGCCTGGGCTCGAGAGTAGGCTGCGGCTGAGCAGCAGCGAGCGGTTGCCTTGTGCGTCTGGCAAGCTCAAGTTCCAGATGCCATTGCCAAGAAAGGCCAGCCCTTCGCCTTCACCTCCCAGCGCGACCTGCCGAAAGGTCTCTCCCGGACGCAGCACCTGTCCGGAGGTGGAAGCCACATGTACATGGACCACCCCTTCCTCCAAGCCTCGGCCTCCGAAGAGGCGGATTTCCTCTTCTTCCACCAAAAAAATGCTGCGTTGAAAACGAGGGTCGGTCCAAGCGAGCATCCGCCAGAACGTGCGTAAGCTGCTCAGGAACAGGGTGGCGGTGATGGTGGCGCGTCTGGTCAGCGCCATGTGAAACGCCAAAGGCGTAACGAGAGAATAGGAAGCCTCGAGGACGTGCATAGCGGGCTCCAGCGAAGGATGATCAAGGTTTTATCATGCATCGCTAACCTACTATGTCGAAAAAGGCAAGCATTTTTGCCACAAGGGGCAGTACATGCCTCCGCGCTTGGACCCACGAAAAAGTGTCTTAAATTTGGCAGATTTACAGGCTTGATATGGAATTGATTCGTATTGCCACCGATGTCAGCTCAGAGACTCACTTCCACCCGCTGCAATCCCACCCAGCGCCCCGCTCGAAAATCCAGCAAGCGAAACTGAGGGCGTATCATGCGGGTCAAGGATCCCGCATTAAAGACCGGAATGGCACCCACTCGATATCCAGTCCGGCTATACCAGTGTTTGTGTCCGTGAAGGGTCGCCGTGATCTTCATCGCATGGGCAAAGGATAACACTTCGTCACTGTCCAGCAGGGGGGCCATCAGGCGCTGGTCGGCCTTAAAGGTGCGCTCATCGACGGTATACCAGCGAGATTCCGGAGAAAGGCGGGCCAGATGATGGTGATGCAACAACAAGCGACTCTCACCTTCCACCAGCGGCACCCGCTCCTGAAGCTGCTGAAGGGCTTCTCGACCCACCCGCCCCCGCACCGGAACCCAGCGCCGCTCAAACAGCATGCGCTGATCCAACCGGTTGGAGTCTAACGAGAGCACCCACAGGCCCTCCGTCAGCTTGCGCACGTTTGGAAACGCCACATCAAAAACTTGGCAAAAGTTGCTGGCGTCTTGCCCTCGAGGGATATCGTGGTTGCCGGGCACCACCACCAGCCGCTCGCCTTCAAATCCCTCACGGGCGAGCAGGGCACGGGCTTGACTCAGCTCCTCCACGGCCCCAAAACGGGTGAGATCGCCCGAAATCAAGAGGGCATCCACCCCCAAGTCGCTGAGCAGGGCCAGCAAGCTCCGCAACCGCACCTCCACCCGCAGCCCATCCGGGGCTCGACTCCCCAAGTGCAGATCCGACCAGTGCGCCAAACGAAACACCCCCGCTTGTTTGGTCTGGCTCGATGGACGCCGCTCGAGGAGGGGCTCCACTTCCCAAATATGGCCACAAAAACAGCTCGGCACGTAGGGAATCCGACGACGCTGGCACGCTGGACAGCTCATCTCCGGCAGTGGAAGCGGAATTGGCTCCTGAAGGGTGCGCAGCTTCATGGGGAGTCCTCCCGGTTGGCACCTGGAGACGGTGTCTCAGCTTCGTCGTCGTCGGCATCTTCAACGGGCTCGTCTTGAGGTCCGGTCTGGCTCAAGAGCCCATGCCGCTGAAGCACCCAATGCCGCGCCGCCAAGTGCAGGGTCGCATCGGTCAGCTCACGCATAAAAAGATAGTCCGCACCTCCCGCCAACACCGCACCCACCAGGGGCAGGAGCCGCCCCCAACCTCGTCGCCGAATCCCCACACTCAAAAGCCGCGCCGTGCGTGATATGTCTGCCGCCAGTCCTCGCTCTCCCAGTCGGTGCAGGCGGTGGAGCTTTCGCGCAGTGCCCGTGGCATACACCACCCCGCTGATCGTCACCGTTCGCAGCAGCCGCGAGCGTTGATCCATCAAGGTCGCCACCAGCCCATCCGCTGTGGGCGTGGAGACACTCCAGGTTAAGGCGTCGAGCAAAAACCGAAAGCCCTCCCGTGAGCCCGGCGCAATCCCAAAACACGCGCCAATGCGCACACACGCACGCGCGGAGAGCAAAAACATGCCCCCCATGTCGATGGTAAATCCCAGCTTGCCACCTACCAATCCCGCCACCGCACCATTGGCAAGGGCCAATGTTCGGTCAGAATAGGCAAAACTCCGAGCCAGCGCACTCACGATACCCGCATCGGCGTGGGACAGCTCACGCCACGGCACTCCCACAATCGCCTCGATCTGAGCAGGCAGGCGCTGCACACGCGGCGAGAGGGCATAGGTTCGATAGGTGCGCCACAAGAGCCGCTCGATCATCCACTCCAGACCCCCTCCAGAGCCCATCCACTCCACCGAACCCGGAAGCTGATCGGGCTCTTCTTCGTGCGGGGAGCGCAACAGCTCCACCTCGGGATCAAAACGCTGGGTCATCCAGGCGTCCACGCCCTCCATCAGCTCCCGCTCGGCTTCAGAGAGCTCATCCCACCGCTCGCGCAGGAGCGCACGCTCCCGATTGAGCAACACCCTCGGATCGGAGCCCGCCAGGTAGTCTTCCAGCTCGTCTTTAACGTCGGCTAAGGGCGAACCCTCCCCGGTATACTGCGGCAAGGTGACCACACGCCGCGCCAGATGTTGGGCTTCGTCGGTATAAAATCGGGTCCGGCTGTGCAAGATGGCCAAGCGGGTCGTCAGGACTCGCACACGCGGATAATACGTATCCGCCCCCGCCATCACCCTCATGAGAGCACGCCGAATATGACTGTGAATGCCTCCCACGCGCCAGGGCTGAAGCCGCCGCACCAGCTCACATTCCACCAGCCGCCTCGCCACCGCGAGCTGCTCGGCCTCCACGCAGCGTACATAAAATGCATCCAGCTCTGCCGGAAGATGCAGCCGCTCGTTCACCATGCGGTACAGCTCCGCATACGGAAGATCAAAGATGCGCTGCTCGAGGGTCTGGCGCAAGGGCGCCGGATGCGCCACCAAATACAGGGATGCCCTCAGCACTTCGCGGGCTGGCACCGTGTCCGTCTCGGCAGCATGATAGTGCTGAGAGAGCATCACCAAAACTTCACGCAGGAGCGGGGCAGGGTAGGGGAGGGGATCTTGAAGCCGCTTGGCCACCAGCTCCAGGGTACGGCACTTGAGGAGCGCACACAACAACGCTTCTAATAAGCTCACACCGAGATCGGCATTTTCTGGACGCTTGAGCAATGCTTCACACAGCTCCAAGGGCCAGCGTGGCAGATGTGCGCGGGGTGTCGCGAGCGCGGCATCGGCAAACCGTCGGCAGGTAAAAGGATCCAGGGCAAAGGGCGCATAATACAGATAACTGAGCGCGGTGCTCGAGAGCTCTTCTGAAACCACCGGCTGCAAGGCATGGGCAAAAGCGGCACTCAACCAGAAAGTCTCGGCGTCGGTGGCACCCATACAACGACGGCTCTTGAGCAACAGCTCGGCCAGGCGAATGGACAGGGTCGGGGCACGATCCGCCTCCAGATAGAGGCGCAAGCAGGCGGTGACACGAGATTCCAGCTCTCCGTTGCCCGTATGCATGAGCTGAACCAGGGCCAAGAGCAAGACCAGCTCCATCCGCTGGCGGGTGGGGAGCGGATGTGGAGCCTCTGGATCCCAACTCAACAGGAATGAAGGCTGGCCCAGCATCACCCGCACGGAGCGCATGGCTTCTCGAAGCTGAGGAAGGGTCTCCAGCGGATATGGAAAAGAGTTGAGAAGCGCCGTCAGCATGGGCCCACCGTATGAAGCAGTTTTCCTACTATAACGTAGGATGGGCGCTACAGGTAGGGGACTGCACACAAAAGCGGCGCGGGAAGGCGATCTCCACAGCGGATCCGCAAAGAGCAGGAAGGGAAGGCTGAGGTGAGCATGACAAGGCTGGACATCAAAAGAAGGAAGGGGTGACTTAAGACCGCCCAAGCCGGTCTCAGGCGGTGCTCACAACACGGGAGCTGCTCAATTGGCCCGAGCTGCTCAGTTGGCCCGAGCTTCTCGCATGGCAAAAGCCCGCACGACCTGGGTGAGTGCGTCCAGATCCTCTGCCACTTGAATGGAGGGCAGGTGCATGATGAAGGTATAAAGTGCGCGAAGCTGAGGCACATCACCCCGAAGCTCCATGCCCAAGAGGGCCTCCTTGAGATTGGCCAAGCAGTTGGGATCCAGCTCCTCCACAGGCACTTTGAGGGTGGTGGAGGTCTTGAGCAGCAGCTCAATGGTCCAAGGTCGATGTCCGCTGAGGATACGAGAGAGATAACCCTCGCTGATCCCGAGCTTTTCGGCCAGCTTTTTCTGGCCCATCAGGTTGTCACGCATGCGGTCACGCACGCGGTCGGAGATGAGGTCGTCGGGACGAACCACCATACGTTTTCTCTTCATACGAACCATACTCAATACCTCCTGGTCGTGTCGAGTCGCAGCCCCTCGGCTCTTGGGGCCTGAGAAAACAAACAAGGCAAACTGGGAGTGACCTGAATAAGAGGCCACTCGACGCTGGGGATGTGGACACGCACGCCTCACCGCAGAAGCTCGCATCGACAGGCGCAGGCACAACAGGGGAGCACAGCCGCAGGGGGAGCCATCATCAAATCTCAGGGCGGAGTCTGCATCATGAACACGCAGGCACTGACACTCGATGACAGATAAAACCGCTTACACACCGCAGGACTTCACGAAGACAAAACCGCAGCGGGGAACATCCCGAGGTAAAACTGAAACGGGAGAGGCGCTTCAGGCAACAACAACGCCCCGAAATGAGGAGCATGTTTCGCCTAAACTTCGCCTTTACTATATCCGTGATGCTTCTGATTGACCACACTTATTTGACATGACACTTCCGATGACGGGACCGTCGCCCCTCTCTCGGAAACTCTTCCGCTTTCCAGATCCCGCTTGTCATGTCGTCTCTGCCCAGACCGTCCGCTGTTCTTGTGTGCAATGGCGTGATTCTGGCAGCAGCTTTGACACGGTATGTTGCTACCTTATGTCTTTTCGCATAGCAATGCAAGAGCAAAATATCTTATACACCGCTATTTTCTCTCACTTTGCAGCGCCAAAAGATCTCGATGCCAGTGGTCGTGTCTCTGCTGGCGGCACCGCACTCTCCTTCAGACTCTTTTGGCTCAAGGCAAGTGCTCAGAATGAGAGACTCATAACTTCTTGTTTTGAGATGCGAGGGCTCCAGTCGTGTACTCACACGAATGCAACCCCACGGCTCCGCGCTTGGCGCAGACCTATGCCCATGCTCCGGCTGAAATCGCCGGGTACTCTCGGGCTCCGCTCACATGAGGGGGAGATTTCTCTCGAAGGAATTTGAGGACTCAAGCTCAGCGCAGGTCCACGTCGGCAGGCTCAAGAGGTCGTCGGCAGGTTCGGTCACTCCCGGGAGTCAGTCGTTGACTCAGTCGTCGTCTAAATCGTCGTCTCAATAGTTGTTGTCGTAAAGGCTCGAGCTGCGCCCCTCCGCTTTATATTCGTAGTTCAGCTCCAACGAACCGAGGTACACTTTCGTATCAAACTGCATATTCGGGAGCAAGTCCCGCAAAAAAGGCATGGGCACTTTCTCTTCAAACTCCGTCAGGGCCACCGAGATGCCCGTGGCTGCATACTTCGAGGGGCCCACCGGTTTGGCCGCGCTGTTGGTCCACACCGCTCCGGTCAAGATGATGTCGTTGAGCGAGCTGACACTCGGATACAGATTGGAGAACCCAACCTGCTGCGCCCGCGCAATACTGAAGGCGGCGTAGTTCCCATAATGGATCGTGGTAAACCACAAACCCATCTCGAGCACAAAAAAGTAGATCGACATCAGCACCGGGATCATCAACATAAACTCGACGGTAGACTGCCCTCGCAGGCGCTTACGCACGCGCGCACGCACGGTTTTTGACGACGAGAGGGTGTAGTCCGTTCCAAACAAATGCAGGCACATAAAGACCTCCAAGCAGACGGCTTAGTCTATCATGGCAGACATGAATAATTCGTCAAGAGAAGAATGACCAGCGGCCTCCCATGCCGATGCACCGGGCCTGCACAGGTGTGGTCAGCCAGTCCCGTCATGCTTGACACCCGCCATGCCGTATGTTATCCCCCTCCATACAGCTCAACCCCTTACACTCACAAAGGAACATCATGGCCATCCATCTCCTTCTCGCCGATGACAGCCCCAGCGTTCACCGTCTTGTCACCGACAGTCTGGAGCCCGAGGGCATCCATGTCACCTGTGTTGAAAATGGTGAAGAAGCCCTGCGCCAAGCGGTGGCGCTCATCCCCGCCATCGTCTTGGCCGACATCAGCATGCCTCGGATGGGGGGCCAGGAGCTTGCCGCTCGCCTTCGCCTCGAGCCTCGAGCCCGTAATATTCCGGTGGTGTTGCTGGTCGGACCCTTCGATGAGTACGATCCATCACGCGCACGCGCGCCAGGGGTGGTCGGGATGATCCCCAAGCCC
>JBJTQF010000218.1:0-13338 GCA_046075485.1 Myxococcota bacterium
ATCCTGACTTTTCCAACGAAGCTGGTGATATAGCCCCTTCCAGTCCACGAGAAGCCCTCCCCGGCAAGAACTGACCGAAACCGCAGTGTGCAACATCGTCAAGCAGCGCTTTGCAGGAGCATAGGAGGCGTCCCGTCACACCAGTGTGACCAACTTTGTTTAGAAGCGCAAAGTGTCTCATCAAGAGGAATATTGCGCTGTATAACATTACAATATTAAATTATTCGTCAAAGACCTATAGACAACATAATTTTAAGCTGATGCCGACATTTGTGTCATTAATACGCTGACGTGAACCTGCTGAAAAGGAGCTGCCTGTGCATCGATTCCAGAATCAGACCTGTCGCGCGCTCCTGGCTGCTGACACAGAATCTACCTCCCCTGAGCTCAACTCCCCTGCGTCGAGTGTGTCCACGCGCGCCTCAGAACCCAGCAGCAACGCCTCCTCCATCACCTCCTCCGTCGAAGGCCATGTTCACCTAGAGCTGAAGCTCTTGGGCCCCTTTGAAGCTCGCCTTCGAGGTGTCCCCTTTCGTTCTTACCGCACCCAGCGCGTCAAAACCCTCCTCGCCTTTCTTGCTTACCACCTCAACACCCCACAGGAGCGCGGCACCCTCATGGAGCTACTCTGGCCCCAACAGAGCACCACCGAGGATATGCGCCAGACCCTCAGCCGATTGCGCAAAGTATTGGATATGGTAGACCTTTCCCCGCTCTTGCAAGCAGGCCGACAGTCCCTCTGCCTCTATGCCGGCCAGGGACTCACCACGGATTTGGCTCATCTTCGCCAGCACCTGCAACAGTGGCACATGCACTGTGGTCATCAGCCTGTTGAGCAGCATACCATGTCCGGTCGGCCCCTCTGCAATGCCTGTCAGCACGCCATTGGACATGCCCTAAACCTCTATCATGGCGAGCTTTTGGAGGATGTCCAGGTCGATTACAGCGAAGAGCTGACCCGCTGGCTGCAACACGCGCGAGAGAGTCTCAGACAAGAGCTGCTCCAAGCCCTTCACCAGCTCATCACGCATCAGCTCGGCATTTCAGATAGTCAGAGTGCAGAACTCAATCTTGAGCGTCTGCTGGAGCTTGAACCCTTTGACGAACAGGCCGTGCGCCTCTTTCTGGAGCTTCAAGTTCGACGTGGCGCTTCCCTCACCGCTCGGGGATTTTATGACCGCTGGCTTCGCCGACTCAAACAAGAAGTGGGTACAAACCCAGAGCCTGCCACCCGCCTCCTGGTGAGCCGTCTTTTCCAAAATGAAGCGGAGCATCCACCCATCGGTGAACCCCATCTACGCTTGGCCACCCAGCCCCCACTGCTCGCCAACTCACCCCCTCCTGCGCGTGAGGGCCTTGGATCCGCTCGCCTTCTTGCCAACGCTACCCGTGCAAGTCCGCTCCACTGGACGCAAAACAGCACGCAAAACAGCACGTTCATCGGCACTTCTTCTCCATTTCTACGTGGACCTGCCCAGGAGCTGCTGGATCATACGCTGGCGCTCTTGCAGCTCCCTGACTGTCGCCTGTTGACCCTCTACGATGTTCGTGACACCGACGCTCACCCCTGGCTTGCCGTGCTTCTGGAGCGACTTCGGGCCTCTCAGCGTGGCCAAGTCTTGATTCTGGAAGCGGATCCAGGTCGAACGCCTCAGCGGTATCTTCAGCAGCTCGAGTCGATCCTGCCGTTGGGGGCCGCTTCGTGGAATCTTCCGGCTCGCACGGAGCCTCGTGAGCAGAGCCTCAACACCCGAGCAGAAGTCTCGGAGCTCACCACTCGCGCTGCCCGCCGGGAGCCCACTCTCTTGGTGCAGCTTGACCTTGAACCTGAAAAGCTGGATGTGTCCCCTCTCCTTGAGAGATTACACACTCACCAGCAGCTTCGTGTTCTTTCGTTCGCAACGGGTCCGATGAGAGTTCAGGTGGAACATCGGCTACCCCTTAAGTTGTCCCCTTGACGCGGCGCGCTTGTTGACAGCAGCATGGCATCTGAGAAGACTGGAGGCTCCGGTGAAACCTCAAGCACAGCTATCGATTTCTCTTTTGGGAAGCTTCAAAATGATCACAGCACAGGGAGAACCTGTCGCTTCTTATACCCGCAAAACTCAGTCTCTCTTGGCGATTTTGGGCGTTGAGTCGGAGCAGCCACTCAGCCGACAGCGGGCGGTGGAGCTGTTATGGCCCCAGCTTAGTGTGACACAAGGACGCCACAACCTTCGGCAAACCTTACTCCTACTTCAACGGTTGTTTCGTCAGCTCTCGCCCGAGCTCCCCTTGCTGGAGGTCACGAGCTCTCACCTGCGTTTGCTCTCCCCCCAACACATCCGCATAGACACCGTGGAGTTTATGAGTCTGTGGAAGCAGTGCCAGCTTCACAAACATCGTCACTTGGAAGGGTGTCCTGCCTGCCTTCAGCGCCTTCAGGAGCTGGTCTCGCTCTATAAAGGGGAGCTGCTAAGCCAGTGGAATCCCGAAGAGCCAGAGACGATGGCATGGCAGCAGGGCTGGCGCAATCTGTTTCATCAGCGGGTTTTAGCCAGCATCCAACATCTGATCAATCGTTTTGAACGTCAGGGAGAGCTTACACACGCAGAGTTTTATGCACGCCGTTGGACGGAGCTGGAGCCGGGACTCGAAACGGCCCACCGCCGCCTGATGACGCTCCTGGCCATTGATGGACGACGGGCCGCAGCCATCCGCCACTACGAAAACCTCGAGACGCAGCTCTCCGAGCAGCAGGGCACCACCCCTGAGCTGGAAACTGAAGAGCTCTTTGATCAGATCTGGCAGTGGCGCCTTAAGGAACCCGCTCAAGCGAACACCCGCTTTCAGCTTCCGCTCCCCCCTCTCACCCCATTTATTGGACGGGCGTCAGAGCTGACCCAGCTCGACAGCTTTTTCCGAAATCCGACTGTGCGTATGATCCTGCTCAGTGGGCCGCGTGGGGTTGGCACCTCGAGGTTGGCCATCCATGCTGCCGAACATGGAGATGGTATTTCCCAAAGGGGGATTTTTTACATCGGCTTGGAGTCTGAGCTCGGACGGGAAGCCTTACCAGACCTGCTGGAGCTGCTGCGTTCACGGCGCCGAGGCACCTTGAGCAGTCGAGCCCACCCCCCCGAAGTTGAGACCCTGGTGGTGCTGGATCATGCCGATCACCTGCTGGCCGATCCCAGTACCCGCCCGCTGCTCGAGGAGCTGTGCAGCCATGCACTGCTTCTGTTAACCACCTATCAGAGAGCATCCGTCGCTCATGCGGCGCAGCTTCACCTCCACGGACTCTCTTTTCAAAACGGAGCGCGGGAGACACATGAAGCACCCTCGGAAGCCCTTCAGCTCCTGCTGGACCGCAGACGAAGGGCCATCGGACGTTCTACAGTGCCCCCCGAGTGGTGGCCCGACTTGACGGCCATCTCTGAGCTCGTGACGGGCGTACCCTGGTGGCTCGAGCTGGCTGCTCACCAGCTCAGTGTGTACACACCCGAAGAGGTCTTGCAGCGCCTTCGTTCAACACCCTGGACGCTGGAGCTGGATCTTTTGGACGTTCCCGAGCGGCGGCGCTCTCCCATTCAATTGGCTCAAGAAATCATCGCGGGACTGAATCAACCCTGTGTGTCGCTGCACGCTCCGTCGCATTCTCCGCCACATTCTCCGCCACATTCTCCGCCACACCCTCTCCGCCCTTTTAGCTCGACACCATCGACGCCATCACATAGGAGTACGCCGTTACAAGAGCAGCTCTTGACGCCACCCATTCTGCACGCGGTGATGCAGCGTCTGTGTGGCTGAGCGCCCTCAGCATGGGCAAACTGGTCACACCTACGTGACGCCGCGTGCGTTACTCTCTTTTACACGCTGAAGATCATTCATAAAATCAAGTGAGTGCGGAACTGTACGCGAGACGCTGATTCCAGCGTGCGCCAAAAACAGCAGCCTCTCAGAGCATCAGGGGCTCGCTCGAACAGCAGGATGTGAACCGATGGAGCAGCAGCGGCACATGGGACATGAGATTCTATACAGTGCCCTCCTGCGGCTGCTGAAGCTGCTGGAGGTCTCGCTTCAGCCAGACTTTCCCGACGCACAGGTCTCACTCTCAGATTTTACCCGCAGCGCATCATGGCAAGCCGATGTTTCGCATCTCTACCTGATTCCTCATCAGGTCGTCCTCAACGAACAGGGACTTCGCCCCGAGACCACCCGGGAACGATACACTGATGAGGAAGGTGAGGAACGCTATCGATTCTATCGAGCGCCTCTGCCGCTGACATTACATGTTCTGTTGGTGCCCTCCACTTCGCGGTCGGAGGAGCATTTGAAGCTGGTGGGCCGATTGTATCAGCTCCTGGATGAGCAACCCACGCTCAGCCTGGAGTCCAGCGAACAGGGGCAGGATCCGGCCCTTCGTATCAGCTTGGCAGCCGATACTCGGCTCACCTCAGAGCAGCTCGTGGCACTCTTCCAGGCGGGCCATACCGTTCCTCGCCTCTCCGTGCCATGTTTGATTCGCTGCTTGATGCGGTCGGAGCAGATCCTCCGAGAAGCACGACCGACACGCAGCCTTCGAGGCCAAGTTCAGCGCACTTAGACTCTGAACTTTAGCGACATCCTTAGCGGATGTCATGACCAACTGACCTGCAAGTCAAACGGGAGGACTGCCCATGCCAGATTACAAGGCACCCGGCGTCTATGTGGAGGAAGTCTCCAGCGGTAATAAGCCCATTCAATCCGCCGGCTCAAACATTGCAGCCTTTATCGGGGAGTCCCGTCTTGGGCCACTCAATGAGGCCATCTCTG
Organism: Myxococcota bacterium; assembly: GCA_046075485.1. Classification (GTDB taxonomy): domain Bacteria; phylum Myxococcota_A; class UBA796; order JAJRTE01; family JBJTQF01; genus JBJTQF01. The sequence goes on from JBJTQF010000218.1 coordinate 4,795, forward strand.
TTGCCAATTGGAGCCAGTTTACGCGAACCTTTGGAGCGTTTGGCGACAGCCCCTTTCTGGCCCATAGCCTATATCAGTGGTTCTCAAACGGGGGAGGTCTCTGTTTTGTCTCGTTGATTGGACGCCCTGATGGAGATCCCACGACCGCCAATGTGGTGCCTGAATCCACGTCGGACAAAAAGGCGGAGAAGGTGGCCCGAACCGAACCCGCCAAACCCGTCTCCAAAGCCGGTCTGTACATCGGTGAGGATCGGGGTCCGGGCCAACGCACGGGACTTCACGTCTTCTCTCCCATCAAAGAGATCTCGCTGATCGCTGCACCCGGTCAAAGTGATCCTGCCATTCATGATGCACTTCTCTCTCATTGTGAAGCCCTCAAGGATCGTTTTGCCATTCTCGATGGTCCAGAGGTGATGGGGGAACCATTGGAGAGCCTCTATAAGCCGCGAGACTCAAGCTATGGGGCCTATTACTTCCCGTGGATTCAAGTCTTTGATCCAGGCAGCAAGAAGTCCGTCTATGTGCCGCCGTCTGGCGCCATCGCGGGCGTGTATGCGCGGGTGGATGCGGAGCGGGGTACACACAAAGCCCCGGCCAATGAGCTGGTTCGAGGAGCCCTCTCGCTTCGATATCATATCACCAGCCGGGAGCAGGAGCTCCTCAATCCCAGAGGCATCAATGTGATCCGAGACCTGGGAGACCGTGGCATCCGTGTCTGGGGTGCTCGGACCATCTCCAGTGATCCAGAGTGGCGTTATATCAACGTGCGCCGCCTCTTCCTGGTCATTGAGCAGTCCATCAAAGAAGGCACTCAATGGTGTGTATTTGAGCCAAACGACTTCGTACTGTGGAAAAACATCGTGCGTAATGTGCGCTCATATCTGCTCACGGTCTGGCGCTCTGGAGCACTGGTTGGACAGACACCCGATGAGGCATTTTACGTCAAGTGTGATGCGGAAACCAATCCTCCAGAGCTGGTGGACTTGGGCCAAGTCAACATTGAGGTAGGTATTGCTCCGGTCAAGCCCGCTGAGTTTGTGATCTTCCGCATTGGACAGAAGGCACAGACGGCTTAAAGACACTGATGACTTCAGGAGGTTCTCATGGCTTTTAAAAATGATGCGAACTGGTCCGGCCTCTTTCGTGTCGAGATTGAAGGATACGTGTTGGGCGAGTTCCGGGGCGTTAAGCTGCCCGCCATCAACATCGAAGTGATCGAATATTACTCCGGTCAGTCGAAGACGCCTCGCAAACGTCCTGGTCCGGTGAAGTACGATCCCATCGTCTTGAAGCGTGGTTATGCCAACAACGATCTGCTCCAGCAGTGGTGGGAAAACATCGCAATGGGACAAGACGACCGCCGCTCGCTTTCCATCATCGTGGTAGATGAAAATGGGCAGGATGCCTATCAATGGAACTGCTTCCAATGTTGGCCCTCCAAGTGGGACTTGGCCGACTTTGAAGCAGGCTCTACCGAGATCTCCGTCGAGGAGATTGAGATTCAGGCGGAGCGGATTGAACGCTCCAAGTAGCACCACGGATGACGTCTGTGAGGTGTCCCCCCGCGTGCTTGCATGTGTGGGGACGCCTGCATACCCGCGTGCATCCCTGTGACATGCCCGAGGAGTGTTTTGCCCTGCGATATAGGATACTCCTCCTCTTACTCTACCGCTTTTGATGAGCAGGAGCTCCGATGGCATTTAAAACGGGATTTGAGTTTGTTTTGCCACTCGGCTACATCGACAAGGAAGGAACGGTGCATCGGCGAGGTGTCATGCGTTTGGCCACCGCCAAAGACGAGATCTTGCCCCTTCAAGACGCACGGGTGAGCCGAAACCGCTCCTATTTGATTGTCTTGCTCTTATCAAGGGTCATTACTCAGTTGGAAGGGGTGTCCAGCATCACCCCACAGATCATTGAAGATCTTTTTGCGGAAGATCTGCGGTATCTTCAGACACTCTACCAACAGATCAATCGCACAGGGACACCCAACCTTGATGTCGCGTGTCCTCACTGTAAAGGTCCATTCCAAGTGGACCTGGGAGCTGTCTCTGCGGGGGAATTATAGGCTACCCCCTGGACAGTCTCTACCAGGAGGTAGCCTACATCGCATATCACTTCCACTGGCCGGTGGATGATATTCTGGAGATGGAACATCGAGAGCGCGCCATCTGGGTCCGTCAGATTGCGCAAATCAATGAGAAGATCAATGGAGAGAGTGGCCGCTGAGGAAATGCCTCGGGTCTCCACCGTCAAGGGATGAGGTCGTCATGAGCACCGCGTCGCAAAATGACCGCAGCAGCGCCCAGCTTGCCGATCTGTCTGCTGAGCTGGACAAAACCGCCGAGCACGATGAAGAGAGCACCTCAGATGCGGAGGGCACCGATCCATCTTCATCCTCTGCGACCTCTGCTGCTTCAAACGACCAGCCTCAAGAGACGAGCACGTCTGACGCATCAAATGCCACCTCGCCCCCTCAAATGGCTGCCCCTTCCGCCGAGGATGACGGTGAAGACCTGGTCGATTGGAATGACGAAGAAGACGAAAGGATGGCGGCGGAGATGGAGCAAAAGACCGCATCATCGGAAGACAAAGAGTGGTTGCGCGACGAACAATCTAATGCCTCGCAGCAGGATCTCTATGGTGCAAACCTGGGGGCCTCTCAAAGTGGCTCTCTGCTGGATGCACGCAAGTCTCCGCTTGAGCAATCCTTCGTCGTGCGCTCCATGAAAGACTCGGTGATGGACGCTCGCAGCAATCGTGATGTCAAGGGCCGAGCTGTCTCTCGCTGGCTCTTTCGTGACACCGTGCTGGACAGTCGCAGTGAGCGGGAAGTGTTGGGACGTCGTATCACCGAGCGCCGCTTTGATGACACGGTCTTGGACAGTCGAGCAGCGCGGGCCGTCATCGGGCGAGTGATCGACGCGCGGGAGCAGCGTCTCGCGGGCACGATCTTGGATGCCCGTGCGAATCGAACCAACACCCAATCGCCGCTCACGGCGGCCAATCTGGCCCGTCGGTTTAGTCCTCAGCTCTTGCTGAATCCGACACCTCCAACCACGGGTCATTTTCTATTCTGTTGGGACCGGTGCCTGATTTCGCCTTCCATGAGTGCTCCGGCTTAGCCTTTCGTCTGGAGACGGAGACCTACGCGGAAGGTGGTGCCGGTCGTAACCATTACTTCCCCAAACATGTTGAGAGTGAAAACATCGTCTTCTCTCGGGGATTGGTCTTTGGACCTGGCTGGATTCAGCTCAGACGTTGGCGCGAGAGTATGCTGGACGATGGGCCACCGCTCCGCATGAATGGGGTCATTGTGATGCAAAATGACCTCGGCGTCCCGATCTGTTTCTGGCGCTTCAAAAATGGCTTTCCTGTGCGTTGGACCGGTCCAACTCTCAAGCCTGGCTCCACCGACTTAGCGGTTGAAGAGCTTAAAATTGCTCATGAAGGGCTCAAGGTCATCGACATTGCATTGGCAGCAGACATGCTGGTGGACAGCGCCCTCGGAATGGCATCTGTTATGAGCAGCTCGGAGGGCAGCAGTGGGGTCAGTGATGGTGTCTCCGCAGCCCAGAGCATCATGACGGGAGACGTGGGCGGATTGCTCTAAATGGCCGGTGGTTGACGCATCGGGAGACGGGAGCGCATGAACCAAGAGCAGGCAGAACAAGAAGCGAAGGAGACGCGGGATGCCCTGAGTGGGCAGGACGTCTCACGCCTGGAGCCTCTGCCCCTTCAAGACGCGCTGTTTCCGGAGCTTGAGCCCCTCACAGTCAGCGATAATGCCATTTGATTGATCCCTCCACCTTCACGGGAAGCCCCCTCTGTATTTCCTTTTGCGCAGGTCCAGCCGCAGACTGGCCCCGTGTTGTTTCGTCCTGATGACAGCTCCATTGCTCAGCCCCTGGCATCGGTCACTTCCCCGCTGGTCTCCGATTGGATCGAGCAGGAGCAACAGCGGCCCCTGGTTCTCTCTTCAAGTGTGCTCGCAGCGGTGTTGATCCCCAGTCGGCCCGGTCGGGTGCGATCCATGCTCGAAGAGCTGCGTCAGCTTCCCACGGAGACCGGAACGGAGCCGCCCCCAAGCCAGCTTAGCGCCACCCGTCCCCTCACCACCGAGCTGCTGCACGGAGATATTCTGGGCTGGGTCGCGTTACCTTCTCCGCTGCCTCACACACTTGAAGCGGCGGATGTGGGGAAGCTGCGGCGGAACCTGCGAGATGGCGTATTGTTGAACGCTTCAGCCTCGCCTGATCCGTCTCAACCTACTGATTTTATGAATGTCCTTCGAGAAGAGGCGTCCACACTATTGCCACAACCGAACGTCAGGGCATCAGAGACTCTGACACCATCCTCACGGAGTGCCGCCGTCCCCTTATCCTCCCGAGCTCTGACGGCTGCGGACCCGCAGCAGCCGCCCTTCACAGAGCACCCTGCCCTTCCTCAGACCTTGCCGCCGACCCTGCCGCCGACCTTGCCGCCGACCCAGAAGAGCGGGGTGTCAGCGGCTACGCATGCGCTGGACTTCAGCCTGCCGGTGCTTGAACCACTCAACAGCAGGGCAGCTCGGGAGGCTCGGCCCCTGCCAAGTGACCGCATACACAAAACGGTAGAGACGGGGGCCACTTCGATGGGCACCCAGCAGCCCTCTATTCCCCACACACAAGATGCCAGCTTGACGCAGCGGCCCAAGACTCGGGCCCTCGCCGTTGAGACAGACCCGGGCCTTCTTTTGATAGAAAACAGGCCGAGCTTCCCGCTTGAGCCGTCGTCTACCCGGCCCCATCGTGCCAGTGAGCCGCCCGCGAGACTATCGGCGCACCGCCCCCCTGCGAAGCCGTTGCTTGTGCCAGACGAAGGGCAAGGGTTGTCAAACCGCGCTGATCAGTCCACCTTCTCTGAAACGGTGCTGGTTGACATGGAGCCGGATCGTTCGTCGTGGTCGCCCGTTGTGCCGGTTGCCAGCGCCCGTCAGCGAGAGCGTAGTGACTCATTGCCCATCATGCTCGAAGAGCTTTCTGATGAAGCGTCGGCGGCTCACGTCCAGCCCTTGCCAACGACGCAGCATGAGGCCGTGCCCAAGTTGGATGAGTGGGCCGTGCCACTTGTTGCGACCCACGAGCGGAGTCCGTCGGTGACGGCAAGACCGTCCAACGCCTCTGTTGAGCGCCCCAGCTTAGAGGATGGGCGCTCTGCATCAACAGCCGTCTCCAAGCAGGCGGAGGGCTCCGACATACGTTTGCCGCTGGAGACATCTTCTCTTCGAGCAACACTACCAACGTTTAACAGCCTTGATATCTATATCGCAAGTTTGACTTCAACAGAGGGCCTGGATGTGCCGCGTTCGTCCGTGTCATCTGTGCGTCCAGCCACGCCGACGTTGCCCCAGCGCTCCAGCTTTGTCGATCCCTTAAAGGAACCGACCCTGCGCTCGACCCCGCCGCTGGGGGCACCTGTCACCACGCTCTTGGCCGCTATCACATCCGAGCTGTCTTCCGAGCTGTCTTCCGAGCTGAAAGCAACGTCACGGTCTGCCGAGCTCCCCCTGGCCTTCTCCACGGACCTGCCTTCTGGGCCTCAGCCGCCACTCAAGCCTGTACGTGCGACAGCTCCTATCATTCCGTCTGAAAAACAGGCACTTATCACCGCCTCGTCCACGCTTGCATCCGATGCGTCTACACGTCCAAGCGCGGATGCGAGGACCACGCTTCCAGGGCGGGTGATGTCCTCCGATGAGGCTGTCTCTGGCTTGCCGGGGGCGGGCGCAGAGCTGAGCCCCACCGGATTCACCCCTGCTGAGGGTGTGCTCTTCCTTCCCGTTCAGCCGACCTCAGTGGCTCAGCCACTTACCGAGCCTCTTAATATGGTGGCCATTAACACATCTTTTTCATCAGAAATCGACTTGCCTTCTCAAGAGCTTGCAACGCTAGAAGCCATCCAGCGTAAGCGTCAACAAGCACGGACCGATGCACTGCTGGAGCCTCCCCAGGCACTCCCCCGTCCCCTGACAGCAGCCCCGACGACCCGCTCCGAGCCCCTGACGAGCACTCTTCGAGCTCCGATGGCCCTTGCACTGACCACCGCATCCCCTGAAGTCCCCACGCTGAACCTGCCACGGGCGGAGCTTCAGCCACCTCCGAGTGTGCTGGCGGAGCCCTCTCCCCCTTCCTCGGCTCCTGCCCTCGGCCCTGATTGGGAAAAATTGGCTCGCCAGCTTGCCGCGCAGCTTGGCTTGAGCCTTGACACACCGGACCCCCTTCGCGCACCCGTGAGCACGCAGCGGACCCGCACCCGCTCGATGCCGGAGCTGCCTTCGAGTCGAGACCGAAGTCTCTCGACACCTCTGCAACGGACCCCCGATGCAGAGTGGGGGTCGAAGCCGGTGCCCGTCCAAGAGCCTCAGCGCCTTCCTCCGCCGGAGGTGAAGTCTCTGACTCAACCGATGGGAACGACTGCTTCAGCAGGAGAAAATGTATCTGATATAAGCACTTCCAGCACGACGGAGCAAGGAGCCGCCGCACTTCCTCTGGCGTCAGCACGCCTCACGCATGACGCGCTAGAACGCACCCTGGAGCGCACACCAGACAGATCGACGAGTCTAACCCACAACTTTCATGTGCTCAAGCTCCCCTCTGACCGGATGGGTGAAGCGTCGCCGCCCTCCAGTGCTTGGCGGGTGAAAGGACTGCTCTGGATACCTCATGAGGAGGCAACAAACCAGGCGCCACAGCTAGATACTCGCGGAAGGGGCCCTTCACCTACTCAGCCGGTGCCCCTGCCCCCAGAGCTGAACTCTGAGCAAGAAGAGGGGTCTGAAGATGCGGGCGGCCTGCCCGTGGTGGTGCTCAAGGGACCGGAGCTACCCCCGCAAACCCCGGACGAGCTGGATTCGCTCATGCACATGGCTCATCTCACGCCCACTTCAGAGCAGCCCTCGCACAGTTCTGGCATCACAGAGACCGCCCCCGGTAAGTTCGTCGTGCCGCCCCCCCTGGTTGCATCAGCGTCCGCGCCCCGCTCGCGTGCGAGCTCGCTGCCGGATCCCTCTACGCGCCCGCAACCCACGCAGCCGCTCTTTTCATCACCCACTGCACGGGAACCCCAACCGGGTCGTCGCGCTACACATTCTGCTCAAGCAATTAAAACTTCAATCGAAATGGAACAGAATCGGACACGGGCTACGTCCCAAGACGCACAGAACGGTCGAGCCTCACAGACAGCGTCATCCTCGGGGAGCCCCTCACTTGATGCGTCGATTTCCACGTCCGCTCCGGGCTCGACCTCCAATTTACCCCGTGTCACACCTTCGCTCAGTACAAACCCACTTACAGATATGCCCGTGGTGAATCCCACAGAAGAAGAGACAGAGCTCCGCGAGGCCCTGCACGACGCGGATCTGACTCAGGATCCGGAGGCGGAGCGGCGCATTCGCAGCCTCAAAAAGCTGGTGACCCTGGATGAGCTGGTGGCCATCCATCAGCATCTGGACAGCCTGACCCCTGGAGCACGCAGAGATCGTTTGGAAGAGCTCATCAAGCTACGACGTCGAAACCCCAAAGCCAGCTTGGACATAGACATTCCCTCTCATGCATCGCCGGGAGAGCGACGGTCGGCACTCAAAGCCCTCGAAGCCCTCCTTCGAGAAAATGACATGTTACAAGAAGAGGCAAACACCGAGAGCACACCACAAGAAACCAAGCTGGATCGTCATGATCTCGCGGAAGTGGCCCTTGAGTTACGCTGGAGACTGTTCCAGCAAGAACGGTGGGAGGCGGAAGCATGGTAGACGACCCCCGTTCCTCGGAGCACTCTGCACCGGAAGGGCAGGCCATACCTTCCCCTTCACCCGAGCAGTCGCCCTGGGTCACTCGCCCTCGTGTGGATGCACGCGCAGCGGATGCACGCGCAGCGGATGCAGCCGTAGCTACTCGACCGGTGATAAAACCGAGCGCAGCACAGAGCTGGAGGTCAGCGGCAGCTCATACGCGGCCTCAAGCACCTGAAGTTCCAGTGGTTCGTCCAACCAGACCTTCAACAGAAACGGAAGAACTGTCTCAAGCGCGCAGTCGATTCTATGCGCAGGGTGAGATGCCCGTTCTCTCGATGCCAGGACGTGGAAGGCGGAGCTCGGAAGCCCAAGCAGCCTCCAACACTGCGACCAACACTGCGACCAACACTGCGAATAACACTGCGTCCAACACTGGAACAGACTTAACGAACAACACGACAGGAAGCATGCCTCAGCGCGGCACGGCTCCGGGCCCCGCACCCACACATCGCCTTGCGACAAAATCCCCACGAGCGCCGTCAGCCGCCGCTCGACGCCCGAGCCACCGGTCAACACAGGACACAAAGATTGGCCCTACTAGTACACCCCCCCGTAGACATCTTGGCAGATAGAAATGGAGGCATCGCAGCCGGTGTGGCAGGTCGTCATCACCGAGGAGCCAGGTAGAAGCTGAACTGTTCGCAGACCATGTGGAAGAGTGCGGAGAGGGAATCTTCGAATGGCGTGGCCTCCCACCGACCGGTGTGCAGGGC
>JBJTQF010000219.1:0-34822 GCA_046075485.1 Myxococcota bacterium
TGTACCGCTCGACTCTATCTGATTCGCTACGCTCTCAATGGGCCACTCACAGCCCCCATTGCTCCGCCTAAGTCGCTCCGATGAATCGCCCTTACGCCCCGATACATTCGTTTCAGCACCATGCGGTCGCGAGAGAATACGCTCCAGGGGCAGCTCAGTCCCCATTCTTCCCCAGCCTCTCACCGTTCACCAGCCCCTCACAGGCGAGGATCGAGCGACTCTGCCTTGAGCGCCAGCAGCGCCGAGACCACCTCGTGTACCCGGCGTAAGGGTTCTCGCCGCGCAAAACGCCGGAGCGCCTCCACGCTGAGCGCCAGCTCCCGCAGCGCCAGCCCTCGCCGTCCGCCCAGATGACGACGCTTGAGCCGCTCCAGGGTGGCTGGGAGGGTATACTCAGGACCACAGGAGACACGCAGCGCCTCTCGACCTCGCACCTTCAGCGCGGGCTGCATGCGACCACGCTCCGCCTCTGGCAAGCATGAGATGGGCTTCACAATCATGCCTCCTTCTCCCCATGCAGAAGCCTTCTCCCACCACTCGATGATTTCCTCCAGCGCCTGCGTATCATCCAGTCGTACCCGCCACCAGCGCGTGGGACGACAGAGCTCCGGCAGCGCCTGCCACAACTGGGTGAGCTGCTCCAAGTGCCAGAGATGGGTTTTGTCGAGGTGGACCGCGTTCTCCGACGCCAGCAGATGAAAGGGCGCAAGCTGCACCCGCTCCTCCTGCCCCTCTGGAAAACGAAGCATCAGTGTTCGCTCCAGCGACTCCAGCGCCTGTCGGCGATTGCGTAAGGAGAGCTCCAGCCGCTCCACCGGCACCCCTCGCGCGTGTGCTTGAGCGAGCAGCTCCAGTCCTCGCCCCATGCCCGTCAGACCTGCCTGGAGGGTGTGAGGCAAGGTCGATGCCCACACCTGCTCACGTCGGCGTTTCCAGTTGACCAGCTCCCCATCCAGCAGCACCCACGGGCTGCCCAGGGTCTCAAAGATGCCCGTCTCCTTCAGCCCTTGAGAGAGCCGTCGGAGGGTCTCCAGCTCCAGCTCTGGCGAGCTCAGGATGGGACGTCCCAGCCGAGAAAACATCCGCCCCCAGCTCGGCGCGCCCAGCCCAAAACGCTCCACCGCGACTTCTGGTTGCTGACAGACCACCATCAGGCAGCGAAGCCCCTGATGTTTTTCCTGGCAGATGACCTCCTCGAGCTTCTGCACCTGATAAAAGGCAAAGGCTTCTTCCGGGCGCTCGAGCCAGTCAGGACGGGCCGACCAATCCGGCGGCGACATGGTGGGAGGCAGTGTGATCAACCAGCGGGGATCCACACAAAAGCGGCTCAAGAGCTCCAGCGTGGGCTGCATCACGCTCGGAGACAGCACCAAGGGCGTGCTGAGCATGGGCACCAGGAGCGGCTCCTTGTGTACTGTATCCTCCAGCGTCAGCCGCCAGGGAGCCACAGGTCGAGGCGTGGCGTTTTCGAGAGGCCGCCGGGGGGTGAAGTAGACCTGAGCCGCTCTCACCGAGACCAGCTCACGCTCGGGATAACGCAGCGCGCTGAGCTGACCTCCGAACACACATCCGGTATCAATACAGACGGTATTATTGACAAATCGAACGTCTAAGGTTGGCGTGTGGCCATAGACCACCAGCGCACGGCCTTGATATCCTTGAGCCCAGTCGTTACGCACGGGCAGGCCATAACTGTCCACCTCTCCCGTGGTATCTCCGAAGAGGGCAAAGCTGCGTATTTTTTCCCCCAACCGCCCGATATAGTGCTCTTTGATGCCCGCATGGGCCACCACCAGCCGCCCTCCGTCCAGCATGACATGAGCGGGGAGCTTCTCCAAAAAGTGGTACAGTTCCGCTTGGAGGTGAGCGCTGGTCTTTGCAAGCGCCTCCACCGTCTGCTCCAGCCCGTGCTTGAGCTTGACGTCTCGCCCTTCGAGCTTTCGGATGAGCTTTGCTTCGTGGTTACCCAGCAGACAGATGGCGCGCCCCGTCTTCACCATGTCCATCACCAGCTGAAGACAGGGAACGATGCCTGGTCCTCGGTCGATGATGTCTCCTAAAAAGATCACCCGTCGCCCTTCTGGATGGGTGACGTGAAGAGAAGACCCTGGTCCATCCGAAGGCTGAGGCTGAATACGATAACCCAGTGCTCCCAATAATTTGTACAGCTCCTCAAAGCAGCCATGAACATCACCGATGATGTCAAAGGGGCCTCGTTCGTCTCGTCTATCGGGGGGCAAACGCTCGCGTACCACCTGCGTGTGTTGGGCTTCTGCTTCGGAGCGCAGCAGATAGAGCTGGGTAAAACCTTCGTGCTGGAGCCCTCCCATGCCCGCATGCAGGAGCTGGCGTTGACGCTGAATGACACCCGGCCCAAACTTTCGATCCGTGCGGAGCGCATGGCGCTCGAGCATCACCGGCTCGGGGAGGTCAAACACGATGCCATACACATTAAGATGCTGTTTGCGGGCTAAGGCGATGAGCGACGCACGGTCCTCCGGCCTGACACTGGTGGCGTCGATGACGGTCAAGCGATAAGCAGTCAGCCGCTGGTCTGCCAGAAAGTGTACCAACGAGAAGGCTTGCAAGGTCACACTCTGGTCTGTTTCATCATCTGAGATCAAAGCTCGACAGTGATCAGAAGAGATGATCTCTGTGGGCTGAAAGTGAGCACGGGCAAAGGTTGACTTTCCGGCCCCACTGGCACCCATCAGCAGCACTAAAGACGGATCCTGGATGACCAAACGTTGCATCGTATCCACACTGGAAGCTGACATGGACCGTCTCCCGAATGATACATGCTCAGGGATGACTCCACCTCATGCCTCTGACCTCCGAGGGGGGGGTGGTGAAGGCACTGGTTAAGCCCTCCGGCATACCCATCGCCATTAGTGCTCGGCACGATGTCCTATAACATGACACGGCGGAATTGCTCTTAAAAAGAAGAGTCGTAAGGACTCCTCTTGCTCAAAAGCCCCTCGATACGAGACCGTTACCGCTTGAGCATGCTCTTGGCGAGCCCCTCGCAGGCTGACACAGCCGTGCTGAGCCTCCATCAAACAAGCCGCGCCTGAAGTGCCGAGTGCGTCCATCAAACTCTCGGTGATGGCTTGTGTGAGTGCTTCTTGGAGAATTAAACGCCGCCCGAGACAGTCCAGGAGCTTGGAGAGCCGACTTAACCCCACCACCTCCCCCTTCGGCACATAGGCGATGTGTGCCACGCCCTGATAGGGCAGCAGGTGATGAGGACAGACTGAGATAAAATGTAGCCCGGAGACAACCACGGGGCCGGTGGAAGGGTCTGGAAAACGCTCTGCCAGCACCGTCTTCGGATTTAAACCGTACCCCATGAGAAACTCATCACGCCAAGCTTGAAGGACTCGGCCCGGTGTGTCCACAAGCTGCGGGTCGGTGGGATCAAGACCGGCTGCACACAGGAACTCTCGCACGGCATTTTTCATGCGTGTTTCATCGAAGGAAAGCTCTTTGATCATCGTTGTTTGTGCGCCACATGAATGCCTTTCGACTTCAGGCTCTTGCGCCTCAAGTGATGGCTTCCATGACAATTCGATGGCCCGGGATGATGACATCTGCTAGCAATCTCCTGTGAGCTTATATATAGTGAGCGCCATCATAACACCCTCTTGCTGCAATGTCGTGGCACATCCTCTCGCCATACGCATCAGGAAGGTCGGATATCGCAAAGGAGCATGACATGGACACCCGCGCTGTTCTCCGCCTCGAGCTGGCATACGATCAAGGGCTTTACCTGCGTGTGCTGACACCCGGCACTCAAAACCCAGCCGTCGGAAGCCCCGTGGCCAAAGTGCTGGAGCAGATTGCCAGCCTCGGCTGGATGCCAGTCTTGGAACGGATACCGGTAATTCTCGAGATGGTGGCGAGCTCTGGGCTCCACCTTCAAGTGGCCCCGGACGTGAAGGCGCTGGCAACCCTGGCCGACCGCTTTGTGGACCAAGACGAAGCCCGTGAACGCTGGCTCAAAGGCAACGAGCTGAGCCCACTGCGCGCGCAGCTCAGCCCACTTCAGCTTCAAGGGGCCGCTTATATGGCCTTCCGGCAGCGGGTGCTGCTGGCCGACGCTCGAGCGCTCGAGCCTCATCTGACCACGTTGGCGGCAGCGGAGATTCTCAGGAGCCAACAAGGGGGCCTGCACACGGTGATCATCAGTCCCAGCTCCCGCCATCATCTCTGGCGAGAGACCCTGCAACGGCTGAGTGGACTGGTGACCCACGAGGTGGAGCTGGAGTCCGGCACCAAGCCGCTCTATGTGTTGCTCGACGAAGAATCTGCCTTCCGACAGCGGGCAGAGCTCGACGCGCTGAAGCCAGGACTGCTGATCTTGGATGAGGCCAGTCGGCATTGGTCTCCCGGCAATCGGGTCTTGGATACAGTGCGACGGCTCCAGCCTGCCCAGCTCTTTGTATTGACCCACGCCGATCCGAAGATCGATCCCGAAGGGCTCTACGCGCTGGTGAGCTTGATGTATCCCCTGCTGGCCGGGCCTCGTCCGCAGTGGGAAAGCCGCTATCTCGACCGCAGTGAGCGTTCTAATCCGGTGAACATCAACAGCAAAGAGCTGGAGACACGTCTCACCCATGTGCTCTTGGCGCGTCCCCTCAGTGCGATGGGAGAGCCTCAGCCGGAGATCACCGAGGTGCGTTTGGTCCCGCTGAGCAAAAATCAGCGCACTCAATACGACCGGCTGATGAAAAATGTGTTTGCCGGGCTGGAAAAAGCCAACCCCAACGGGCTGGAGAGCCGCAACACCGAAGAGACGTTCCACCAAGCCCGCTTGACCACCGCATCGTTGGCTCTCTATCACGAAAAGCTCAAGGACTCCAGCAAGCTCGATGAGCTCAAAGAGCTGCTGCGGCTGGATTTGGCGGCTGGACGGCGTATGGTGATCTTCTCGCGGTGGGAGAAGATGACCTCGCAGGTCTCCGCACTGCTGGACCGGCTGCACATCAAACATCTGCGCTTGCATCGACGTGTCACCAGCAAAAAACGGGAAGAGCTGTTCGAGCGTTGGAAGCAAGATCCTCAGATTCAAGTGTTGGTGAACAGCGATATGCCGATGCCGGAGGTTTTGACCGGGATTTCGCTGCTGGTCCATCTGGATGTGCCCTGGAATCCGGCGGTGATCACCTGGCGGCGCAGCATGGCACTCGGCAACGGACGAGAAGAGCTGGCCTTTGTGGCCGAAGATACGCTGGAAGAACCCCTCTGGAAGCAGCCTCGTCCGGCCACGGCAGGCGTCGAAGTTGCGGGTGAAGAAGAAGATGGAACCCCTCACGTGCGCCTGTACGCACAGGGACGCGCGAACGCTCAACGCCTCGCTCAGCTTCTGGAGATGCAGACAGAGCTCAACCATGAGCGAGCTGCTGCGAAAAAAGCAGGCACCCTCGCACCCTCGGCACCTGTGATGCCAGAGCAGGCCGCCGCCGATAAAGCCGCCGCCGATAAAGCCGCCGCCGATAAAGCCGCTGCCGATAAAGCCGCTGCCGAAAAAGCCGCTGCCGAAAAAGCCGCTGCCGATAAAGCCGCTTCCGATAAAGCCGCCGCCGATAAAGCCGCTTCCGGTAAAAATGTGGTGGACTCTGAAGTGAAAGCATTACGATCAGCGGAGAAAGAAGATCTCCTGAACCGTCGGCGTGTTTGGCTGGAGAAAGCCCGAGCCGCTCGCTCCGAAAAGGCTGCACAACGTCGTGCTGCCTCCGCCCAAGCCCTTGCTGAAATTGCTGCTGAACAGGCCGCTGCCGATAAAGCCGCTGCTGAACAGGCCGCTGCCGATAAAGCCGCTGCTGAACAGGCCGCTGCCGATAAAGCCGCCGCTGAACAGGCCGCTGCCGATAAAGCCGCTGCTGAACAGGCCGCTGCTGAACAGGCCGCTGCCGACAAAGCCGCTGCCGACAAAGCCGCTGCCGATAAAGCTGCCGCCGATAAAGCTGCTGCTGAACAGGCCGCCGCCGATAAAGCCGCCGCCGATAAAGCCGCTGCTGAAAAAGCCGCTGCTGAAAAAGCCGCTGCCGACAAAGCTGCTGCCGATAAAGCCGCCGCCGATAAAGCCGCTGCCGATAAAGCTGCTGCTGAACAGGCTGCCGCCGATAAAGCTGCTGCCGATAAAGCTGCTGCTGAACAGGCTGCCGCCGATAAAGCCGCCGCCGATAAAGCTGCTGCCGATAAAGCCGCTGCCGATAAAGCCGCTGCCGATAAAGCCGCTGCTGAACAGGCCGCCGCTGACAACGCCGAGGCCGAAAAGGCCCGTCAGCAGTCGTTGCCGACCGACCGGCTCAGCTTGGTGCTCAACGACATCGAAGTGCCGCTCAAAGCCTTCAACCGCATCTTGGCCGGTGTGCCGGTGGTGGGGGAGCAGGTCAGCCAGCTCAACGCCACCTTGTGGGAGCTGGTGACCTCGCCGCTCCGCAAGCGTTGATCCGGCTGGAGCTCGTGTTCTTGCGCTCGTGTTCTTGCGGAGTTGGATCCATGCGCCTGCTGCTCTTCCTGCCTCTCTTCTTGCTGTGCCTGCTGCTCCTGGGAGGCTGTGACAACTTTGGACTTCCTCCTTATGTCGTGTCCGACACCCCTCCTCCCCAGGGAACGGGTGTCGGAGGCATTCTCGACATCGACCCCAAGTTTGCGCGTCCGGGCGATCAGGGGGTCATCTTGGAGATCACCGGGCTCAAGACCACCTTCACCGTGGGCACATCCGTCGTGTTTGAGGGCACGGAAGACATCTCGGTGCAGACGGTGACGGTCATCGACAAGGAGCACTTGGAAGTCTTGCTCAACCTGGATGCCTACGCGGAGCCGGGGGTCTATCCTATCGTGGTGACCGCTCCGGCGGATGGAGCCCTGCGTTACGAAGCGGGTTTTACTGTGGTTCAGTGAGTGGGTTGAGCGCCTCCCCCAGATTTCTGAAACGTCCTGAAGACAAGCTGCTATGCTAAACATCAGTCCTCACGCGCGTCTGGGCGTGTGAAGGAACTCCGGCACCCATGCCGGAGCGCAGAACGAGGAGGCGTGCATGCGTCGGAGTGTGGGCTTGTGGGCGGGGCTGGGGATTGTGACGGGGGTATTTCTGGTGGGGGTGAGCGTGGCCTTGTGGGCTTCTCCCCCGGATCTGTTGCGGGTGGGCTCTCAGTATGCGGCCAAGATCGTTTGTTCTAATACCTTCATCGCCGGTCGAGATCCCGAAGAGATCTTACGCATCGACGTGCAGGCACCGGGGCATCCGATCTTAAAGGCCATCCGTGTGAGGGTAGACCGCGAAGCAGGAGAGGTCCACGCCAATTTACTCGGTTTTATTGGGGGAGGGCTCGCCGTCTGGCGTCCGGGTGTGGGCTGTACCACCGTGCCGGATCAGAGCCTGGCGCTGGTGAAGGGGCTTCAGCTCCCCCCCAACCCGCCGGACAACCGCACGTCCGAGCAGCCGTGGCCCGAGGGAGAAGGGCTGGCTCCAAATCCGGCAGTTCAGGCGCTGCTCGAGCAGGATGCACTGACGGGACCGGGCATGCGGGCGGTGTTGGTGGTGCATCAGGGAACGCTCATCGCCGAACGATATGGCGAGGGCTTTAGCGTCAAGACCCCCTTGCTCGGCTGGTCGATGACCAAAACCGTCATCGCCATGCTGATCGGGCGGCTGATTCAGGAGGGACGTCTCTCCCTCGACCAGACGGAGCTGCTCTCACCCCGCACGCCCTCGGACGGGCGCGAGAAGATCCCGCTGAGCAGCTTACTCTCGATGGACAGTGGCCTGCACTTCAATGAAGAATATGGGGATGTCTCCGACGTCACGCGCATGTTGTATTTGGAGCCGGATATGGCTCAGTTTGTGGCCGCTCAGGCGCTGGATCATCCGGTGGGATCGGTGTTTA
The DNA here is from genome assembly GCA_046075485.1 of Myxococcota bacterium. Classification (GTDB taxonomy): domain Bacteria; phylum Myxococcota_A; class UBA796; order JAJRTE01; family JBJTQF01; genus JBJTQF01. Next base: position 7,896 of record JBJTQF010000219.1, read on the forward strand.
ACTACTCCAGCGGCACCTCGGTGCTGTTGACGCGCCTGTGGCAAGATCGGCTGGGAGGCAGTGCGTTGGAGTATCCACGCCAGGCGCTCTTTGGGCCGCTGGGCTTACGCAGTGCGGTGCTGGAGACCGATGCGCGTGGCACGTTTGTGGGCTCCTCGTATCTGTATGCGACGGGGCAAGACTGGGCTCGACTGGGCTGGCTGCTGGCTCAAGGGGGGCGCTGGAATGGCGAACAGCTCTTGCCCGAGGATTATGTGCAGTGGATGGCGACCCCTTCCGCCGCCTCCAAAGGAGAATATGGACAGGGTCAGGTCTGGCGCTGGGGCCCTCAAGGACAGACGCCGGAAGGCCAGAACCCAAATCTCAAGTTTGTGTTGCCGGATGACCTCTTTTTGATGCGTGGCCACGATGGTCAGACCGTGTCGATCATGCCCTCCCGAGGGCTGGTGGTGGTACGGATGGGGCTGACGCCCTCCAAGCTGAAGTATCAGCCTCAGCCGTTGGTGGAAGCCATTTTGAAGGCGCTGCCTCCCGAGAGTGGACCGACTCCGGCATCCGTGGAAGCTGCTGTACCTGCTGCACCTGCCTCGAGACCTTAAACCTGCCCTGCCATGTCTTCTGCTCCTGCCATGTCTTCTGCTCCTGCCCTGTCTTTTGATGCTCGCCCCCGCACGCTTCCTGAAACCGATTTCGATCACGCAGGAATCAGAGTACAGTACCAGACATGTGTGGCCGACGGCTGCTTCGCCGTGCGATCCACATTCCTGCGCGTTATCTCTTGCGGAGACTGTTATGAAGCGGATGCGAATGCCAAGCGCCCAGCACCTGGGTGCAATCCTCACCCTGCTGACCCTCAGCGCCTGTGGTTCTGATCAACCACCTCTGGAGACCACACCACCTGACCCCTCGCCGATTGAGGACTCCCCTACGCCCACACTCGCGACGCCCACACCCACGCTCGCGACGCCCACACCCACACTCGCGACGCCTACGCCCACGCTCGGGACGCCCACACCCACACTCGAGACCCCTACTCCGGAGGTGGCCACCCCCACCCCGCTCCTGCCGGTGGACGATGACGGCGACGGGGTGCTCGCCGAAGCAGACTGTGATGACCTCGACCCGGCCAATTTTCCGGGCAACCTCGAGCTCTGCGACGAGCAGGACAACAACTGTGACGAAGAGATCGACGAAGAGCTGCCCCTCCAGCCCTACTATCCCGACGAGGATCTCGACAGCTTTGGAGACGAGGCCGGAGAAGTGATGGCCTGTGCAGCGCCAGCAGGAACGGTGCCGTCTGCGGGAGACTGTGACGATTCGAATCCCAACATCTACCCCAGTGCCGCCGATGTCTGTGATGGAGTGGACAACGACTGTGACGATCTCATCGATGAGGATGGTCTTCAGTCATACTATCTGGATCAAGATAGAGATGGATTTGGCAATGATCAGACGCTGAGCCAGACCTGTACACCCAGCGCTCAGCAGGTGAAACAAGGGGGAGACTGCAACGATGCCGATGCCAGTGTCACCCCCGGCAAAACAGAGCTCTGTGACGGCAAGGACCAAAACTGTGATGGCCGCATCGATGAAGGTGTGTTGAGCACTTTCTATCGTGATGCGGATGGAGATGGCATCGGCACTTCCAGCGATGTGGTGGATGCCTGTGTAGCGCCCAGCGGCTATGTCTCCGGCACCGGAGACTGTAACGATCAGAAGGCCAGTGTGTATCCGAATGCCAGTGAGCTCTGCGACACCCTAGACAATGACTGTGACGCGCAGGTAGACGAAGGGGTTCAAAAGACCTACTATCAAGATGCGGATGGAGATGGCCAGGGCAATGCCAATGCATCGAGCTTAGGGTGTGCGGCTCAACCCGGCCAAGTGAGCAACAGCACGGACTGCAATGATGGAGCGCCGACGGTCTATCAAGGGGCTGCGGAGCTCTGTGACGGGCTGGATAACAACTGCAATGGCTCCACGGATGAGGGGGTCAAAAACACCTACTATCAAGATGCGGATCTCGATGGATATGGCAACATCAACCGCACCACACAGGCATGCAGTGCGCCTGAAGGGTATGTCTCGGACAACACCGACTGCAAAGACACCAATGATAGCATCAACCCCGGTGCTGCGGAGCGTTGTAATGGTGTGGACGACAACTGCAATCAGCAGGTCGATGAGTCGGTGACTTCTACGTACTATCAAGATGCGGACGGAGATGGTTATGGAGATCCCAGCAAGGTGCTCCAGAACTGCAATCCGCAGGCGGGTTATGTGTCCAACAAGCTGGACTGTGACGACACAAACGCAGCCATAAACCCAAATGCAACCGAAACTTGCAACAGCAAGGACGATGACTGTGATGCTCAGACAGATGAGGGAGTCAAGAGCACCTATTATCGAGATCTGGATGAGGATGGTTATGGCAATCCCAACGCCAGCACGCAAGCATGCAGTGCGCCGAGTGGGTATGTGTCCGACAAGACCGACTGCGCCGACAACAATGTGACCATCTATCCGGGGGCCACGGAGTTCTGCAACGGCTTGGACGATGACTGCGATGGAGTCAAGGACGACGGCGCCGGTACGCTCTATTATGCGGATGCGGATGGAGATGGATTTGGTGCCGCTTCCGCGAGTGTACGCGCGTGTACGCAGCCGAGTGGGTATGTGACCAACAGCCTCGACTGCAATGACACGAGTAATGCAGCATATCCAAATGCCACTGAGACCTGCAATGGCTCAGACGATGACTGTGATGGTACGGTGGACGATGGAGTGCTCAACACCTACTACAAAGATGCCGACGGAGATGGTTATGGGGATCCCAACAGCTCACTTCAGGCGTGTACACGTCCGAGTGGGTATGTGTCCGACAAGACCGACTGTCGAGATACCAATGACAAGATCAATCCCGGCATCACGGAGACGGCCAACGGCATCGATGATGACTGTGATGGTGCCATTGATGATGGTGTCTATTTCGCTTCGTGTAAGGACTTGAAGCGCAGCTTGCCCAGCAGCGCCGATGGTGTTTATACCATCGACCCGGATGGAACGGGAGGCAGCACGTTGCCGTATCAGACCTACTGCGACATGACCACGGATGGCGGAGGCTGGACGCTGGTTGCATACGCCGGAGACAACAGCAATGGTTTTCCTCGAATGGACTATGATGTCGGAAACTTTAACCCCAGCATTCGCTCAGGCAAGGCGTCGAAGGGGGCTCTTTCGCTCGTAAAATATGCCACGGAGCTGTCACTGGCGTATCATCCGACCATCAACTTCTCGGGGTCGATGGCGGATACGACGGACACCATCTCCTTTTACATTCCAAATGCCGCGATTGTGGACTTTAAGCCGACGTCGAATAATGGGACATGTCAAGCGGTCTCGGCGCGACGTCTGAAGCCTGCGGGCTCTACCTATCCTTGTGTGGGCAGTACCAGTGGCTCCAAGACGACGGTCTCGAGCACCAACTGCAATCCCACCAGTGCGGAGTCTACGGCAGGGGTCTGGGATAGGTCTCTGGGGGGTACGTATAGCACCTTTGCGTATGGACTGTTTACCACTCAGTATTCCTGCAACAGTTGGCCCAATATCAGCCATCACTGGTGGGTGGATGCTCAATACTATAACTGGGAGCCCTCGGCAACGATGCCTTGGTCCGGGACGGTGAATGGTGCCACTTCGATCTGGCTCCGCTGAGTCAAGAACCTGTTTTTAAAGGCTTCTCGTCGCTCAAGGGAGGGATGAGAAGCCCACTGCACTCGATGTCTCCGCGCTCGATGTCTCCGCGTTCCAATACAAGCCACCAGAAAGAGCGTTGCAATGGGGGGGCCTCAAAGCCCTCAGTCGCCGCTGCGTGTCCGGCGTGGAACGCCACCTTCTCCCAATGCTGGGAGAGGATCATGAGCTCAATGGCTTCGCGCCCACTCCCGCTTGCATGAGAAGGGCGATTCATGATTCGCCCCTTCGGGCACACTTTTAACCACGCATCGCGTTGTTCGGCACTTTTCTAAGTTTTGGAGGGATTTTTGACCTTACGATCCAAGCTCCCTCGGGTGACGAGCTGTCCCAAGCTGCCTTGAAGCATCAGCCGGTCATAGTCCTCGAGCTCGGTGAGTCGCACCAGCTTACTCTCCCCACTCTGCGGGTCTCGATAACAGAACGAAGTGAAGGGGACGGCTTCTTCTGGCAGGGCATCCATCAAGGCGGGACTATGTGTGGTGAGCAGCACTTGGATATCTCGTTCTTCTGCCACCGCCAGCATCTGGGCCAACAGATGCTGCGCACGGCTGGGATGAATGCCGTTGTCCAGCTCCTCCATCACCACCAAGGAACCGGCTGGCACCGAGTAGAGCGCCGCCGCCATCGCCAAGATCCTCAGCATGCCGTCGGAGAGCATGCCCGCGTCGAATTGCTGAGCGACACCTCCGAAGGTCTCGGTCAAAGCAACGATCACATCGTTTTGCGACCCCAACAGAAAATCAATCGACTGAATGTTCTGCTCTGGCAAGGTGCGGATAAACTCAAGCAACCCGGCCTTCACATCGGGGGTTTGACAGAGCCGATAGAGCACACTCGAGAGGTTATAACCGCTCGGTGCCAGGCGCTGGTCGTTGAGCTGGTTATAATTCCGCATCTTAGACGGGATGGGGTCCAGGAAAAAGATGCGGGTGAGGTAACTTCTCACCTTCTCCATGAGGGGGGGGATCTGTTTACGGGTGAGTCCCGCCGGAAAGAGGCTCGGCGTGCTGAGCTGGGTCAAGATGGTCTGCTCGCGGGAGCAAGTCACCCGTGGCATTTTGCGGCCCTTTTCAACGCCCTCGAACGTAATATCACACTGGAGTGCGGTACTGAGGGGGTCAGAGCGAAAAAGGAACACCGGCTGGAGGGACGTTGAATGCCCAAGACACTCAAAACTCACGAGAAACGTCCCCTCCGCATGCTGCTCGGACTTTACGACTCTGAGCTCGCAGAAATAGGCCCATAGATCATCCTGAAGAACAATGGCGCCCACCCCCAGCGTGGTTTGACCTCTCCGCACGAGCTCCAGAAGTGTCCCATGAGGGCTGAGGGCCCCTTTTGACGGATCCACATCCTGGTCATTCAGTCGGCTTCCCTGCGCCAGCCACGCCAGGAGGTGGATGCCCTCCAGCAGGTTGCTCTTGCCCGAGGCATTGGCCCCCACCAGTAAGGTCATTCGGTCTAGGTAGAGTTCCGCCTGTTTAAAACTCTTTATATCAGAGACCTTTAACGAGATGATCACTGTCCGCCTCCTTTGATGCGGGCTTCTTCTTCAGGGGTGTTGAGCCCCTCAAACAAGCCCACCACCACCAGCGTGATCCCCGACAAGATCAAGGGCACGCCCACAAAAAACCCCGCTCGAGCGGAGGGATTTGCGCCCCCCAGCATCAGCGCCAAGCCCGTGATCACCCCTCCCAGCACCAAGAGCCCCACCCCACCGTTGCGGAGCGCATCGGGAGTCTGAAGGACCGGCTTCTTCAGCCTCCGGCCCAAGAAGATCAAGGCCAGCCCCCCCAGAACCCCTGCCGCTCCCATCCCCAGCGCAATCCCGAGGTAATAAAAGATCGTCGTGTTCATCTCTACCGTTCTCCCGTCCGCTCAGGGTGAGCAGCTCAAGCTCGGAGCCGTACCCAGCGGATCATCCGAGGCCAAGCCCATAAAATACGCCCCCGACCAGAGTGTTAAACCCGCCTGGAGCTGAAGGGCACAGCGTCCTTCGGTGGCCTGACTTTCCGCCCACGCGGTCATCGCCCCCAAAACCGCTGCATCCGACACCAGCAGATATCCCACACTCAGGTCGATCAGGGGCAAAAATGCAGCACTCGAGATCGTGCTGTCTGCTAAGATCGACTCCCATGTCTCGATCCCCGACTGCACGCTGCTCTCGCCATAGACCACCACCTGCTCGGCCATCGTCTCCCAGGCCGTGTTGGGAGGCGCTTGCAGCTTCTCCAGCGCGGAGGCATACACATCCAGCACATCCAGCTCGATCTCTGGACTATAACAATCCAGCAGGTAGTCTCCACACAGCAGTGCATCGGGGGGAAGCTCCACCCCCACCGGTGGGTTGGCATAAAGCACTTGGATATAACCCAGGTTATACCCATACAGATAGAGCAGATCCGGGATCGACTGATAGTTATCCACAATCACATCGGAGTCTGTCCCCTGCTCTGCGCTCCGACGCTGTCCTGCCACGGTGGAGGCCAGCGCCTGAAAGATCACAAACTCCGACGGGCTGCCATAGCGCGCTTGCGTGTGCTTCGAGACTGGTGGTGTGCTCAACGCCGTAGACCGCAGCCGCTGGCGGAGCTGCTCCAGCATGCGTGGGCTGGTATCCTGGAGCGCGTCGCGGAGCCAAATACCGCCAAAGTACCCCGAAATATACAACGATCCCAAGAGCTTATCCCGCTCCACATCGCTGAGGGCGGGCTGGCAGAGGGCATCCATCGTCTCGAGGGCCAGGGTGCCATAAAAAAAGTCGAGGGGATCGGCTTGAGGGCCTTCGGCGGCACAATAAGCACCGGCGGCCTCGTCGAGTGTCACCTGGCTCACCCGAAAGGTGGGGTTGGTCCAGAATGGGTACGACGGCAGGGTCACTTCTGCTGCCTGAAGGTTGGCACAGCTTAAGAATAGACAGGCTCCGAAGAGATGACGGCCCAGGGTCCATCGATCCCTCTTAAACGACGTGAAGCGGGTCATAATACCTCCCTCAATGGCTGAGGGCTTCAGGATAGCATCGGATGAGCGGTGCGGCATGGGCAATCTGCAAGATGCAGGAGAAGCAGGCAAGTGTCGGCTTGAGACACCCGTGGCGTGCATGTGAACCGCGCTCAAGTCCTTTGCATCCTATCTAAATTTTTCTTCATACAAATCCTGTCAATTCAGAAATTATCCTCATTAAGAATATGATTTAATTTGATTTTGATACTGAAGCATTTGCCAGAGATGCCGATTTTGATAACAAACGCACGGGAGCAGGGGAGGCTCAAAACGGGCTCACGGGTTGTCTCCAACAGCCTGCCAGAGCCACGAGGAAGGTCCGGTGCGCTGCTTTTTATGCCCCACCCCGGTGGCACTCTCCAAACTCGACGTCTTGCATTCTCTTTTATGTTTTGTGTTACCCGCTCGTACGGAGGTTCCTCATGTTTGCGCGTCATGCTCGTATTTTGCTCCCGCAGGTGCTGGCTGTTTCGAGCCTGCTGCTGGTGGCCTGTCAGCCCGATGTGGAGCAGCCGAACGAACCTCTCGCGTCGTATGTGCTCCAAGGACAGATCTTAGATGAGCAAGGCCAGCCGGTGGCCGGTGCGCGGGTGAGCGCCGATGGGGTGGAAGCAGAAGCCCTCACCGATGCCGCTGGAAATTATCGCATCGAGAGCCCGTTTGGGTTTGAGTCTCAGGTCCAGCTTGCGGTGAGCGCATCGGGCAAAGAGCCGCTGACAGCACTGCTTCGGAGCGAACGCAACACACAAGATCGGAGCATCTCACAGGTCTCGGCTCAGCAGCTCAAGTCGAGCGCAGGACCGCAGTACATGGAGGTGACGGCACCGCTCCCGGGTTCGGAGTGGGCGCTGGATACAAGCTGTCGCCGTACCCTCGAGGTCGAGGGGGTGGTGAGTTATGTCGAACGCTCCAACGTTCGCACCGACTTGTTGATCTTGATTGACCGATCCGGCTCCACCAGTCGAGCCTTTGATCCCAACGATCCCACCAGTCTCACCATCTTTGAGCTGGAGCTTCAAGCGGCGGAGCGTTTGGTGGATGCGCTCAACTCCAGTGTGACCAGAGTTTCAGTGCTGGCGTTTGCGACAGAAGCCGGCACTGCCACCTCCTTCAGCAACGACTATGCGGGGGTGAAAGCGGCGCTCGCCCGTCTGCGAGAAGAAGGCCCCGAGGTGATCGGCACATCGACTGCTGCAACACACTATCAGGCAGGTATGGATGCAGCGCGTCAAGCCTTCCTCAACACCCCGCTGGTGCTCCAGGACAGCAACACCAACGGCGAGACGGAGCTGGAGACCCTCAAGGCGCTGGTGTTCTTGTCGGATGGCATCCCCACACTGCCGGTTGCCCCCGGTACGTCTCAGGAAAAAGGGGATGTCCAAGCCTCGCTGACGGCGGCGGATGGGCTGGCAGCGGCATCCATTCAAGCCTTTACGTTTGCGGTGGGCATGCCTCAAGCGACGTCACGGCTGACAACCCTTCACAGCATCGCCACGATCACCGGAGGCAGCTACAGTGTGCTCGAGGATCCCTCGCTGGTGGTAGAAGGTGTCCCCGAGGAGAGCCTGGTCCACATGGGTCAGGTGCTGGTCGAAAATGAGCTGCTGGGGGTGAGTGAGGCCGGTATGACCTCGCCGGACGGGTTTTTCTCCATTCCGATTCCGATTGTGGCGGGCTCGCAGCGGCTGTGGGTCTCGGCGCTGGATGCCGAAGGGCTGGGGGCGATCACCCGCGAGGTGTGGGTCAAGGGGGTCTCGTTGCCCGACTACAGCCAACCTCAAGGGCTGGCGTCTCAGTCGGTGGCACAACGAGGGGTCTATACACCCACAAACAAAGCACCGGGTGACAAGGATCTCTATGAATGTCTGATTTCACAAGAAAAGGACTTCCCGGATGCGGTGGAGTCGCTGGGCACGGAGCTGTGGGGCATCCCCGGCAGCAGCGGCTCGGTCACACTCAAGGGGGAGTATACCTTCCGGGAGGCATGCTGGAACTCAGACATCGGCTATCTGATCGTGGATCCCACTCGCTTGGAAGCCTCCACGAAGGAGGCACTCAAGGCTGCGACCTCCTCGAATTTGATGTTTAATACGGGGACGGCTTCAACAAGCTGTAGTCAGCAGTATCTGACAAGCGGGATGAAAGGCACCTCGTTCTCCATCACGGTGCCTCAGGGTCAGGCGGTGGTGTTTTTCTTGGTGCAGAATGGCAAACTCGCCGATGCGCAGAAAGGGTATGCGGAGGTCATCTACACGGTGTCGAGTCTCAATCCAGGTGGTTACGATCAGGTACTGTCTTATTACAGCCAAAAAGGACGGCAAGGTAAAGGCTCCAAGCCTCAAGCGGTGCTGGCCTGGGAAGATACCTCACTGAGCTGCGGCGCAGACCAAGACTTCGACGATGTGATCTTCTACCTCGAGGGCATCGTGCCCGCCGCTCGACAAGCGGCCTGCCCAGACCAAGATGGGGATAATCGCTGAGGCTCACCCCATCCCTTGAGGTAAGAGGAGGCTGTCGTAAAAGGCCGAAGTCTCGAATTTTCGTCCTTCCCCCGAAGGTGATCAGTCCGGCATCCATGACTTTCAACCCTTTACAAGGTGGCTGCTCCCGTCCAGCTCCCATTCTCGGTCCCCTACTACCCTGACTCGACCAGACCCTCCGCCCCCGACCCGCCCCCCCTCCAACCTCCCCCCCAATTCTGGGGTGGAGGCTAACTGGTTGCGCTTATCATGTACGAGTCTTAACCCTCCCCCACGGGCAGGGTGGGGGCGGACGGCTCGGGTGCGCCGGGGTCGGGGCGGACGGCTCAGGTGCGCGTGGGTGCGGGTGCGCGTGGGTGCGGGTGGGTGCGCGCCCGTTTCTTTCGCTGCCCAGTTTTAGTGCTCAGTATCCCTGGCGAGTTTCGGGGTTGGCGACATAATAGATGCCGCTGACACACATTTCATCGAAGGAGCTCTCGCCCCAAGAGACATCACGCGGGGGCACATGGGGGTTGTCGGGGTTTTGGTCGGAGTTGTCGAAGCGGCAGGTCACCCGCATGCGCTCTCCGAAGCTGACGGGGATGGCCTTTTCAAAGAAGTAGTTGCCTTGCCAGCCAAAATCCCAGTCGGGGATGTGGAGCATACATTGGGTGGGCTCATTTTCGGGCTCATACTCCACGAAAATTTCCTGGCCGAGCAGATGCATATGGCCACCGGCCCCCCATACCCAGCCATCCGAGGGAAAGCGGAACTCCGCCGTCACCACATAATATTGAGAGCCTGCTGGAATGGTGAAGTTCCGATTGCCCACCCGGATATAGTCTGCTGGCAGCAAGGTCTCATCGTCGCTGAGATACAGGCCCACCGAGGTCTGATCGGTCTGCTCTGTGCCACGGGCGTGATAGTGAACCTGCATCACCAGCTTGGAGCCTGCGTGCAAGCGGAGGCCCGTTCCGGCAGGCAACACATCGGGACCGTCTCCCGGCACCCAGTTGCCGAGGTTGATCATGTCTTCACCTGCGCTGCCTTCACACTCATAACCGGCACGTTCGTCTTCGGCGTCCAGGGCCAGAGAAGCCCCGGTGGGATCTTCAAAGAGCACGACGTGATGCACAATGGCGTCGTTTCCGGGCTCCACGTAGGTGGCAGTCAGGAAGATATCCTCCTCGAGCTGAGGATCCATAATAAAACAACGATACTCGTCCTCCACCGTGGAAGGCACAAAAGGCACCTCCATCTGCACCCGTTTTTGAGGCTCCCCCAAGGGGTTGACGTCTTCCTCGGGCAGTGGGCGGTGGTTGGCTTCGGAGCCGGGGGCCTGATCTCCTTCCAGCCACTCCAGCAGCAGGGTCTTTTGCTCCTGCGAGAGCGCGCGCGGAGCTGCCAGCGGCCAACAATCTTGCGCAGGAGGCCAGGGGGGCATACGCCCGGACTTCACCGAGTCGGCCACCACCGACGCCATCGTGCGCACCTGCTCGAGGGTCTCGAGGGGGAAAGGGGCCAGACCACCGGTAAAGTGGCAGCTCACACACTTGTCTTGCAGGATATTTTCCACCTGTCCGTAAAAGACGGGGCTCTGCTCTGAGGCAGAACCATAGGGGCCACAGCCGCTGATCAAGAGGGCGGTGCTGACACTGATCAGGCTCCACGTGAGGGGCCATTTGAGAAAGACGGACATGGGCGGGTCTCCTTTTTTTCTCGGACTTCATGCGCGTTAGTCTTGTCTTTAAAAGACTTCAAATTGTCATTGATGGCATTCCATTGATTTTGGCATGTATATGTCGCAGAGATGCTGCATGTATAACGATGCCTACGTATCATATGTTAAGCAATCTTTTGACTTTTTTAATCATTTTTCGAGGCAAACGTGTGGCAGGAGGCTTCAGAAACTCGGACCACTCACACACCGACCCTATTGATCTTGATGCGAGGTCAAAATGCTGCATATTATGTCGCGTCTGAATTTCATGGCAGACATGGCCGAGGCCACACTATATCCGCAGCGCCTCAGACCCCGTGAGAACCGATTTAGCCTCCAGAAAGGACTGGGAGATGAAGCCCAAACGCCCTCTAACACCGCCTCGTGAAATTCATGGATGGTCCAGCCTGATCATCATGGGAGGTCTGCTGCTCTCGGCCTGTAGTGGTGCCGACGAGGAGCTCAGCCCGACTCCCATCAGCAGCCCTACGGCGGAGAGCCCCACTCCACTTCCGGTCACACCCACGAGTGTACCGATCACCCCGACCGCACAGCCGGGAACTCCGACGCCTCCCCCCTATGTGCCACCGACCATCTCGTCGGACTATTCTTTCTGGATCGGCGAGCTGGGACCGGTGGGGCCACTTTGGACGGGGCCTCACCAATACCCCTTCATCTGCACCACCGTGGAGTCAAATCTCGGCCAGCCGCTGATCGCCAACCTGGAGGGTACGGGCAATGCGGTCTTCCCCGAGGTGGATGGGGTGCCCAATACGAAAGCGCAGCCGCTGGGATACAGCGCCAACTGTAGCTTGGCCACCCGGGTGGACTATTTTTACTTCAGCGCCACGGAGCAGAAGTTTAAGCGTCTGGAGAGCCGAGACAGCCTGCCCTCCGACCTGGACAGCATCACGGTGAAGGGCCAGACCGAGCCTTTTATCGTGCGGGTGGAGACCGGCACCTTAAACCGTTTCATCTATACCATTGCCATGCTCGCGCCTTACGAGGAGACGCTGGACACGCCGAAGGGTCTCAACAACGACGCCTGGAATCAGAAGCTGGTGTATTACCTGCGTGGAGGAGTGGGCATCGGTCATTATCAGGGATTTGCGGCGTGGATTGGAGGCGTCTGGGGGCTCGAGAACCGCGCCTTTAAGCGAGTCTTTGAGGAGGGATATGCCATTGCCACCTCCACTGGCAACGAGACGGGTGTTCATTACAACATGAACCTGGCCGAAGAGACCGCCTTCATGGTGAAAGAGCACTTGAAGGCCACCTACGGCGATCCGCTGTATACGGTGGGGATTGGAGGCTCTGGGGGAGGCGTTCAGCAATATATGTTTGGGCAGAATCAGCAGCGACGAGACGACGATCCGGTGCTCGACGCGGGAATTCCGCTCTACTCGTACCCGGACATGGTGACACAGACGATACCGGTGGGAGACTGTAACATCCTGGAGCAGTATTTCCTGGAGGAAGTCACCGCCGATCCGAGCTCTCGCTGGGCCACTTGGAGCCAGCGCCCGCTGATCGAGGGCATGAACGCTTCCGACACCGTCGAGAACTCGGTCTTTGGTTCGATGGGCTCGTCGGAGTGCATCGAGGGGTGGTTTTTTGGGGAGCCGCTGGTGCTGAATCCTCAGTTTACCATTCCTGATTATCTGGAGGCGTTGGCGACGTATCGTTATCCGTCGCCGGTGGTGGCGGGCATCAAGTGGACGCACTTCAACGACCTGGAGAACGTCTACGGGACCGATGCGCGAGGCTTTGCGCCCAATCCGTGGGACAACGTGGGGGTGCAGTATGGGCTCTCGGCGCTGGTCAATGGTGACATCTCCACCTCCGAGTTTTTGGAGATTAACAGTTGTGCGGGCTCGTGGACGGAGCAAGAAAATTACGTGATGTGGGATCCCGTCAACGATCCTTTTGATGCCAACAACCTGGAGCGTGATGCCATCACCTGCCGAGCGGGAGAGCCTGCGCCTCGTCGAGAGGGGGATCTCAGTGCCATCAAAGCGGCGTTTGAGTCGGGTCATGTGTTTGTGGGAGACATTAATATCCCGCTGATCGACCTGCGGCCATATCTCGAGGACCGGCTCGACATGCACAACTCGCGGCAGTCGTTTGCCTCGCGGCAGCGCATGTTAAACTTCGACGGGGATGCCAGCAATCAAGTGATCTGGTTCTACAGTCCCAACGACCCGGATGAGGTCTCACGCATCATGGATGCGCTGAAGCTGCTCGACGAGAAGCTGACGGGTTCGGGCCCTGCCACGGACTTCCAGGATCGTTGTTACAACGACGACGGGACCGTCTTGGCGCAGGGTGAGGGCGTGTGGGGTGGAATTCTGGACACACAAGCGCGAGGAGCCTGCACGGAGAAGTATCAGATCAAGTCCTCATCGCGCATGGTGGCGGGTGAAAACATCGCGGGCGATGTGTTTAAGTGCCAGCTCAAGCCGCTGGACACGGCGCTCACGGATGGCACCTACGGCACCTTGAGCTTTACCCAAGAGGAGCTGATCCTGCTGAGCAAGATCTTCCCGGAGGGTGTGTGTGACTACAGCCTGCCGGGTATTCAGGGTCCACCTCGCTGAAGGGGCCCCCTCGCTGAAGGGGCCACCGAGGTGAAACGCTCCTCCCTCATCCCTGCACCCAACTCAGAGGTGAGAAATCACTTCGTAAGGGGTTGAAAGCCATGAACGCCCCCACCCCGGCCCGTGGGGGATGATGGCCTCCCCTCATCACAGCCTTCTGCATACTTTCCTTCCGATAGAGACGTGTGAAACCGTCATTTCAATCAGCGTGTTACGCTATTTTCAACTCCATGAGTTAGAACTGACTATCTCTTAACTCATCGAGAGAACACATATTGCTTGCATAGCTTCTTTCATTCCCCTATGCTTTGGGCTGGACCTTGCCTCGCCTCACCCGACTTCCAGACGAGTGCTTTCGGAAAATTACCACCCAGCGTCTTCCACCGGAAATTTGAAGGCTACTTGCCATATTCATCAGGAGGAAACTCATGAGTTCTATTTCTGCAAAGTCTTTTGGTGTGTGTAATTGGTTTCCAGAGCATGGAAACCACCTTGTCTTTGACGCTGATCTGGTAACATTCGCTGCACTTCGTCCAGCAGGAAAGGTCTTTCAGTACGTCGGCGTAGAGGGAATGTGGCGCATTGTTCGGTATGGCACCAACACTTACCGAGTGAGTCCTGACATACTGAAGCCGGTCACTGCGCCCCTCTTTGAGGTCGGGCAGCCAGTTGCCACAAAAGATAAAGCTGGTGTTGTTGCTGATGTGACATGGCACTTCAAAGAAATGGCACCCATCTATTTTGTGGAGTTCCTCGGAAAGCGTTCATCTCGGCGCTACTCCGAGGCAGAGCTTGTGCCTGCATAGCCTTCTGTATCCTGCCTCAACATGGCCTGGAAATGTTGCCCTTCAGTGATATGTCTGTGGTGTGTGCGCGCTCCTCTCACGGTCAGGTAATCTCGAAACACATCAAAAAGAAATACTGGCCTGCTCTCTGGCTTGCGGGGAGTCAGCCCTTTATCGAACGGCTTCGGAAAGCCTTTGGACCGGACGTCCGTTTTCAGCCCTTTTACTGAAGGAATCCTTCGGGCCCCCCTTACGCAAGCTGTTTGGCCATCACCACCACCGCCATTGCCAGCAGTGCAACCAGCGTGCCGACCAGCAGCACCAGCATGAGGAAGAGGCCGGGTGCCACCCCCGCCAGGATTCCGAAGTGGGGGAATGACACCGCCACCAGTGCCAACACCAGCAGCACCCCTCCCCCAATGGCGAGCACCTGAACCACTCGATTGCCGAGAGAGTTCTCACCCTGGTAATCATACATATTATCGTAGACCGACACGGATTGCATCGCCGGACCCAGCAGCCCCTGAAGCTGACGTGAGAGACGCTGGACTGCCGGACGCGCTCGAAGCTGGCTCAGCGTCTCCTGCCAGCGCTCCTGGAGCGAGCCGGTGAGGGACGCCTGAACCTGCTCCGTCACCCTCAAGAGCCGGGAGCGCATCGCGAGAATATGAGCGTGTAACGCAGTCGGCTCTTCCTGCTCAAGCTGCTGCCAGCTCCTCCGACAGAGTCTGAGCAGCCGCCGTTTCCGTCTGTTCGAGCCGGGGAGAGCCGCCAGCCAGGGCTCAAGCTGTGAGAAGACCGCTTGTTTGATCCGGGCGTCCGCGCGCACCGCTTGGTGAACCTGCGTCAGGGTCTCGGGGGTCAGGTGATTCAGCGCCTCAAGCTGCTGGACGAGGTGCAGTCCGAGCTCCGGCGCGACGCCCTGGAGCGTCTCCTGCGTTGCCGGAGACCACTCCACCTCGGTGCCCAACGGAGGGGCCATCGTATGGAGCGCAAAGACACTCAGACAGCCTTTCCAGAGGGCGTCACAGGTGTGCAAGTCCCATGCGCCCACGGCGCGCGACGGCTCCTCCAGGCGTGGGCTCTGTTCCAGCTTGGTGAGGAGCGCTGACAGGTGCTGGAGGGTCTCCTCTTCGAGCGGTGCCCCATTCGGCGGCAGCCCTTGAGTGAGGGGAGCGCGTGGCTCCGGTGGGCACAGAGGCTGGGGCGCCGCTTCCGCTTTTTCTTCCAGAGTAATTCCGGCAAGTGTGCTAAATCCCAAGAGACTTCACTGTAAAAAATGTCTGCGTTCCATTTGGTCTCTCTTTTATTGGTTTCCGCAGGTTTTGCTTTGCGCCCATGTCGCTTTTTGAGTGCCACAAAGTGAGGTGGAGCCTCTTTGTGCAGTCGTCTTTTCGGGTGGTGAGGGCGGCACAAAGAACAGGATAACATGTATCTTTAACACACATATACTCCCTCACCTCTTCATCACCACCACACCATAACATTGCTTGTCTTCGCAGGCAATGCCGACGCCATATCCACTCAGGTCTGAGTCCGCTGAGCGGATCACATCCCTCACCGGCGGCGTGTGTTGCATCACATCCATCAGCAGCTTGCCCAGCTTCTTAGAGGGAGGCGCCATCACCCGCACCTCCTCCAGCCCCTGCTCACCCAGCGGAGCGGCTCCCGCTTCCTGGTTGGCCTTCAGCGCCTGCTCCGCCCGACGTTGCGCCAGCCCCAATAAAGTGTCCTGCACCCGCAGAGGCTCGAGCCCATAACGAATGCGATCCGCACGCACGTACTCACCCAGCAAGCGTGCCTGCGTCCGAAGTTCCTCCCCCGAAAGCTGCGGGAAGGGCGTCGCCAAGTCCGGCTCAGGCGCCAAACGTGGGGCTTGAGCAGCCCGTGGATCCAGGGGCTTCAACACCCCATCCAGCAGCTCCGGCGAGATCATCCCATATCCCCAGCCTGCGGTACTCGCCACCCCCCGCGCGACCTTCAGCTCCAGCCCCTTTCGTCCACTCTGTTCCAGCCAGTTGACTTGCCACTTACCATGCGCCGACAGTGCTTCGCCCGTATACCTCACCAGGAGCACACTGCTCAACACCCCCAACACATTAAAAAAAACACCCCAGCCGATGGGACTGGCGTCAAAACGAGGCGCCACCAAGAGAGGCACCCCCACCGTCAGCAAGACCATCACCAGCCACACCTGAAACCCGGTCTCGAGCACCCCCGTCAGAAAGGCTCCCCCCACATGAATGTTCAGCAGCGCCAGCCCCACCCACAATACAAACACCAGCCATGCCCACGTACTCGGAAGGAAGTCCCATCCACGGCTCAGCTTTTCCCGCACTTTATCCATCCAAGAACGACGGGGTGGAGGCGGTGGTGCTCCGTGTCCCTCCCCCGAGTCGTAGACGTCCGGGATCGGTTTCCACTCCAGCTCACGCTCTCCTGACCACCCTCGGTTGTCTTGTCCTGCCATGTTCAGTGTCCTCGTGTGAATGGCTTCGTGTTTTGTGAGAGGCTATCTTACGACGCTTTGAAACGCTCCGACAATCAACTCTTGTTGAAATCCCGCCCGTCGCCGAAGATCGACCCCTCCGAAGAGCGATATCGCCGCCGGTGGTGCGGCGTGAGTCATCTGCCTCGTCTATCCGAAGGAGGGCTTCGGTTTTCAGATGGCTTTCCCTTCTCAGAAGATGTAAACTGACCCGCGCAGCCTGCCGCGCGCACGCCATCCCTTCAGAGCTCGGGGAGCATCAGATGCAATATCAACGGATGTGGCTATTTTGGACATTTTTGTTTTGTCTGGTCTCCCCTCTCCCGGTGGAGGCTCAGGATCGAGGCGATCAGCCCTGGCGCGGCGAGCTTGCGGCGACGGGCACCCTGCTCACGGGGAATCTCAACCAGCTCCAGCTCTTGGGCCGAGCACATCTGAGCTACTCCACGGCGAAGTTGGGCAATGACCTGATCCTCACCGGCCTCTCGATGTGGATGAAGCCCAACCCCAGTGCTGATTTTGTCCGCATCGGGCAGGATCTCAGCGCGACCGACATCCCTTTTTATTATGTTCATCCGCAGCTCTACGCTCAAGGTTTTGCGCGCGTCGAGTCCTCTCAGATCCATAAGCTGGAGCTTCGGCTCAACGGAGGTTTTGGGCTGGGTGTTGCCCCGGTGAGACGGCCCGAGCTGCTGTTTCGACTGGGACTTGTCGGCCTGCTCGAGCATACCCGCTATCCCGTCGAGCTCCTCACCCTCGGAGAGAAGGGCCCCACACGCACGGTTCCCCGCGCCGTCGTGGTCAGCAACGGCTGGTATCGGATGAAGGGCTCACCGGTGTCATTACGCTATGTGGCAAACTTCATGATCAATCCCACGATGTGGCAAGATCTGCGGTATATGGCGGATGTCGGTCTGGATTTCCGCATGACCTCTCACGTTGCGCTCAGGACGTCCCTGCTGACCACCCATGACTCCGTGGTCCCCGAAGGGGTCGTGCCCACCGATGTGCGGCTCACCCTGGGCCTGGTGATGTCCTTGACCCCCACTGCTCCCTGACGAATCAGAACGCCCCCAGCCCTCAGAGAAAACCTTTATAACTGGAAATTCACACCCTCATTTGATAGGTTTGAGGGAATCACCCTGTCATACTGGACAAAATCGGACGTGCTCGCGACAGCCTCGCTCCCGTCTTGGCTCGGAGTTTCAAACAAACGTTCATCAACCTCAGAACTTTAAAGGGATGGCACCCCTCATGGCCAGACCACACTTTTTGCAATATCACCCGCACACTTCCGCTCATATGAGCACACCTCCACGACGATGGCTACGCGGGAGCCTGCTGCTCGGACTGCTCAGCGCCTGCTCCTCGGGAGGAGGCTCCATCGAGCTGCCGACCACACCCCTCAGCCCCACACCCCTCAGCGAAACACCGGGGAGCGAAACACCAGGGAGCCCCACCGGCTCAGCGGCTCCCACCCTGAGCCAGACACCCGCTCCGACCCTGGAGAGCTCCCCGTCACCCACGGCGACACCCAGCAGCCCTCCCCCTACCGCGACACAGCAGCCCTCACCGACGCCACTCACGCCTCCGGTGGACCCCTCCCCCAGCCTGACACCGGAGGTCTCCTCGACACCGTCGCCCTTTACGCCTACGCCTACGCCCACACCTACGCCCACGCCTACGCCCACGCCCACGCCTACACCTACGCCTACGCCTACACCTACGCCCACGCCCGAGCCCACACCTACGCTCATTCCCGAGGTGGAGCCAGGAGACAGTTGGCTTGGTCCTCGCGACTATGGCTTCACCTACTGGCCGAGCAACTGGCAGCCGTGGTCAACACCGGGGGTCAATTCTTCGGTGCGCTCTTTCCTGACCGGCTATTACGGTCTGGCGCTGGATGTCACCAAAGGCACCCTCCCTCACATGGGGCTGCTCTCGGATGCACCGGATATTCAGACCGCATTGCTGGCACCAAACAGTCAAGTTGATCAGCTCCCGGCCATGAACGTTCGTTATGCCGTGGTGGTGGATGGGGTCTCGACCGACGCTCGGACCTTTTGTGGGACCAACAACGACTGTGCCAATCCCTCGCAGCTCATCGACGGTGGCCGCTTCATGCAGCACATCCGCATTCCAGAGGTGAGTTATACGAACAACACCGAGCTTCAAGGGCGTATTGACCTTTCATCCATGCCGGAGCACTTTGTGTTGCAGCATGAGACCACCCGTCTCACCGGCACGACCGGCCCGCTGACGGTGGTGCTGGAGCTCAGTGGTGCGGCGCTGGCGCACTGGCCTCTGCGCACCTCGCTGGTAGGGGCCACCGGCATGCAGCTCACGGATGTGGAGGGCTCCGGCTGGACCTTTTTTGTGCCCAACACGGTCGCGGGTACGTCGAAGCTGACGGTGGGCACGGATGGCAGTCTGAGGTTTGAGCTCACGGCCACGGTGTCGGCAGGCAACAAGCTGGCGCTGCCGGTGGTGGCCTTACCATCCACCGCCGTCGGAGCGGATGCGCTGGAGACGTGGCTCCATCCGGGACAAGATGTGGGGGTGCGTTATGTGCAGCTCCGCCGAGATGGGACTGATAACACCGCGATGATGTCCGCAACATGGGAGCCCACACGCGGGGTCTACCGGGTAGACCTGAAGGACATGACGGCCATCGGTGGCACTTCTTATCCGGACTATACCAAGCCGAGCACCCATACTTTTTACAATCGGCACCGATTGGAGCTGCGAAACGACACTGCTCAGCCGGTACAGCTCCCACTTGCGCTGGATGGAGGCCCCAATGCCTCCTACTCGATCACCGCCAGCAGTCCACTCTTTCGGGATCTCGCCGGTGAGCCGGTGGGAATTCCGGTGCAGATCTCCAAAAACTGGCATGAGAAGCCATACTGGTTCCACTTTTATACGCTCTTGACGGTGCCACCGGGAATTCATGCGCTGGAGTTCACCCTTCCTCACTCGAGCTGGGGGGAGACGTATGCGGCTTCACATGCTCAGCTCTGTCTCGTGGGTTGGGGCTCGAACCAGCAATGGGATGAGAGCGCAATGGGAGCTTGGGGAGAGTCGGTCACATACGACCCGGACTTGACGTTGCGCCGCTCGATGATCGATGACGCTCGACCGTTTTTGGTCAATGCTGGTAGCAAATGGAACTGGACGGGCAACGTGGGAGGTGCCAGCTACCTTGTGTATCAGGACTCGGCGGGGGTCAATCAGCGGCTGGCACGGATGCGCACTCACTATGCCTATACCGGGCCCAACCTCACCCGGGTGACGTATGCGGGCATCTCCACCGATGGGGCCATTGAGGCGACCCTCACGGTCTGGATGGGCCGGACCAACGACTTGGTCCGCGTCTATCACACGCTCCATTATCGCTTCTTGTCGGAGGTTCGTTATCGTCGGCTGGCGTTCTTCCAGGTGGCAGCGGATCGGTATGGGGACAACGGCTTTCAGCATTATGCGTATGGAAATGCTGACGGTGTCAGCTCCGATATGTTGGTGACAGACCATAAGACAACTGGATACGCTTCTCCAGCCGACCGAGGCATCGCACTGGAGGGGGAGAGCCCTTGGGTGTACCTCTACGACAACGCCATCACCAGCGGCAATCTGCCGGAGTATCTGGCGAATATTGGCTACATCATCCGGTCGTATCGGCTGACCCCTCCGGAGGGCTCGGGTGCGGTGCTCACCACCCCGAGCATCAACATCGTGCGCACGTACAACAACTACTCTCAGATGGCCTTCGAGCTGGGGGTTCCCTACAATGCCAATGACCTGCGCATACCTGCTGGCACCACGCTGGATGCCACGGTGGAATACATCATCGCTCCGTCGGTACAGAGCGCCTACTATGGAGACAGCGCCTACCTGTTGGCCAGCCCTCCGGCAGATTTTGAGGATGCCGGGCTTATGCTCACGCTGGCGCGGGAGAACCACATTGAGGTGGATGCCCTCCGAGGGGAAGTGACTGGTCGCTGGCCGGTTCAGCTCACGGCAGCAGTCGGGAAGGTGGCGACAGAGTTTCTCCTGACGGGAGGTCTGGGATATGTGCCCATCGTCGTTCAAGGTCTGGCGCGTCCCGATGGCTGGCAGCTCCAGCAGCTCGACAGCTCCGGCTGGGTCACGGTGGATCAGTCGGTGGAAGGCAACGACTTCTGGCAAGCCTACGAGGACACCCGCACCGGCACTTGGGACTTGGTCTTCAACGTGCCCAACGAGGGCACCCAACAGTACCGACTGATACGCTAGCACATCCCACTGGAAAGGTTATGGCCATGAGCTCGGCCTCAGCGCCCTCACCCGGCACGGAGCGCCCCGATGATCAGCTCGCGTCGAGCTCCCACACGCACCCCCTCCACCAGATACTGACGGAGCCCCAACCAGGGCCGCACCTCCACCAGCTTGGGCTCAAACGTCCCACGCAGGAGCGCCAGCACCTGCTCCTGGGTGAGCGCATGGGGATGCGCAGGCCCTCGCACGTACTCGGCCTCGAAGATCTCCACCGTGAGCCAGAGCCAGCCCCCCGGACGTAAGACCCGCGCCAGCTCCGCCACCACCTGCTGCGGCGCGTGCATGTGATCCAGCGCGTTGCTGCAACATACCAGGTCAAATGAGGACGCCTCAAATGGAAGTCGCTCTCCACTGCCCCGCACCAGCTTCACCCCCGGCGGATAGGGCAACAAACGAGCATACTCATCGGCCAAGGGATCCAGCCCCACCCGCTCACCCGGCAAGAGCCTCAGCACGGAGGTCAGCCCACAGCCCACGTCGAGCACCCGGCTGCTCTCGTCCAGCGGGGTGAGCTTCAACAGCGCCTCCAGACATCGATGTTGATGCCAGTAGGTGCTCAGCCCCTCCTCCCAGCGCGGGAGCTGCTGGAGCGCCTGAGCAAACGCTCGCTGATATGCCAGCTCCACCTCGTCGTCACGATAGAGCCGCCCCAAAAGCCGAGACACTCCCCACGCTCGAAACCGCTCCAGCACCGGAGAAGGCAGCCGCCGCTTCACACGCTGCACCACTTGATAAAACATCTTGAGCTCCTCAGGGATGATGTGATGGTTCATCTTGAACATAACCCAGGGCTCGCAGCTTCTCCAGGGTCTCCGGGTCCAGGGTGCGCGCCGAACCAGCCCCCGCCTCAAGCTGCTGAACCTGCTCCAGCATGGCCGCCCGCATGCGCTGCACCCGCTCCGGCTCCAACACACTCCACTCTTGAAGCTCCAGCGGATCACGCTCGAGCTGATAGAGCCGCACCGGCCCCAACCCGCCACGCCACGGGGCGATGAGCAACTTCCACGGGCCCTCCCGCCATGCCTTACGCTCTTCACCCAATAAGACGGACTCCGACAACGCCGGAGGCGAAAGGGGCGAGCTCGACCCTGCCGCTGCTCCTCCCGCCGAGCCTCCTTCGGGTGATGGCTGCGGATTCCGATTCAGCAGGGAAATACCCTCCAGCCCCGCCGGGATGGGCAGGCCCAGTGCATCCAACAAGGTGGGCATGACATCCACCCCTCGGCTCACCGCCGCATACCGTCCCGGCTCAATCCCCGGACCTCGCACCAGCAAGGGCACATGCAGCAGCTCCTGAAAGAGGCTATGGCCATGCAAGGACTGACGCTGCTCGTATACATCCACTCCAGCAGGTCTCTGCTCAGGCTTGTACCAGGTGCCGTGTTCGCCAAAGGCTTCCCCATGATCGGAGGTCAAGGCCAGCACGCTCCGATCCAGCCAGCCCTTTCGCCGAAGACGCTCCAGCAGACCCCCCAGCGCCTCATCCACCCGCTGCACCTCCCCGTCGTAGGCCGCCGACCACCCCACGAGACTCTGTTGCAGCCGCTCCCGCTCCTCCTTCGAGGCTCGCTCGGGCGGATGATAGGGCCAGTGCGGATCCATCAGATGGGCGATCAAAGCAGAAGGACGGTCATCGGCTTGCTCAAAAAACCGCTCGAAGTGCGGCACGAGCTCCGCCGCCGACAGGGTGGTATCCGCCGGGTCCAGCGGACGAAGCCCCCACGGCTCCAGCCACAACCCCATCACGGAATAGTGTAAACCACTCCGCAGCAGGAGGGCATGATACTCAATGCCTCGCCCCAGGCCCAAGGAGCGATCCAAACAAGGGTTGGTGCCAATCAATCCGGTACGATAACCATGCCGTTGCAGCTCCAGCCCGAGGGTGGTCAGCCCTTCGCGCACCGGCAAGACCCCCAACATGGCCCGGCGAGCGGCTCCATCCTGCGCCGTCACCACCACCGCACCATGCGCCGAGGGCGAACGTCCCGTGAACAAGCTGGCCATCGCCGGAAGGGTCCAGGGAGAAGCACTCTGCTGCTGCTCAAACACCAAGCTCTCCCGGGCGAGCTGGTCGAGCTGTGGGGTGGGATTTTGGCTCCCGTAAAAGCCCAGCCGGTCGGCGCGCAGGGTATCCACCACCACCAGCAGTAAGTCCGGTGGCATCGGTACGGCTGCACGCGGCTGCTCAGGAGGCGATATCACACTCACCCCCGGCGGAAAAGAAGCCACCCAGATCACGCTCGCTGCATAACCAAACCCCAGGCTCTGCAACAGGCGCCGGTCGAGGCTGGACAGACGAGGCTGGCCTTCGTGCATCCACACGCGCGCGCGGAGACGGCTGAGGCGCTCGACACCCACCGAGAGCAGCAGGCCCAGAAGCAGGCCCCCCACTCCCAGCAGCATATTCACCGGAGCGTTTCGCGCAGAGAGAGGGGAGCCGGGCAGCAGATGCGCATTGAGCTTGGGCAGCAGCAGGCAGAGCAGGAGCAGGCTCCAGGAGAGTCCTCGTAAAAACAGGGTCATGCGCTGTTCAGCCAAGCTCGGCGGAAGGCGCGAGGAGGAGGTCGGAGCCGGTGTCTCGAGCCAGCGAAAGTACCAAGCGGCTCCACGCTCGAGCGCCACGACACAGGCCACCATCAGCAGGAGCAGGAGCAGGGTTCCTTCGAGCTCTCCCAGGATGGGCAGACGAGGTCCAAAGAGGCCCGCAGCCAAGAGGAGTCCCAGACTCCAGGCAGGCAAGCGCAACATCCAGCGGTTCCATCCGCTCAGGTGGAGCAGGGGCCAGGCGATGAGGCAGGCGAGCAGCCCACTCAGGCCACCGAAGGCCAAACCAAGCCACAAGGCTTTGATCCACAGGCCGAGGGTGAAGGCGGTGCGGGTATCCACACTCAGGGCCAGAAACAAATGGGAGAGGCTGCTGTCGATGACAAAGACCCAGAGGCTGAGGGCCATACAACGCCAGAGCAGGCGCACGAGGGCGGCTCGAGTGGGCACAGGCGAGGCTGGAGTCACGGAGCACCTCTCGGGAGAAGGGGGTTGTTTTGGACGGGCCTCTTACGGTGAGGCTTTGGGGGTCTTACGTCCAGACTCTCGCTCGGCGAGGGTATCGGCCAGGCCGGGGGCGAGGGCTTGCACAAAGGTCAAGAGCTTGGGGCCGAGTCCTCCCATGATCAGCTCGCGGGTCTCGCGGGCGGCGGCGTCGAGGATGTCTCGTGCGCAATCGGGGGCGCTCTGCATGGTGCGTCCGGCTTGGTCGTCAAATCCTTGTTCGGTGCCATCTCCTTTGAGCAGCTTGGAGCGGACTTCGCTCTCGACATAACCGGGGCAGGCGAGCATGACGTGTACGCCGGTGTCGGAGAGGTCGCTGCGGGCGGCATCAAAAAAGCCGTGGAGGGCGAACTTCGCACCACTATAGGCGGCTCGGGTGGAGAGTCCTTTTTTCCCGGCCAAGCTGGAGATGACAATCACCTGACCACGGGAGGCCATCAATGCAGGCAGTGCGTGCAGGAAAGGCTGGACAGCGCCGAGGTAGTCCACCTCCATGACACGTTTGACGACCTCCACTTGAAGATTCTGAACCGGTGCGTTTGTGGAGATGCCCGCGTTGAGGATCAGGCCGTCGATGCGCTGGAAGGTGCTCAAGGTCTCGTCGATGAGCCGCTTGCACTGGGCATCGTCGGTGACGTCGGTGGGCACGCGATGCACCTGGCGTCCGGAGCTGCGGAGGGCTTCGGCGAGGGCATCGAGTCGTTCGATACGGCGCGCGGCGAGCACCACATGAGCACCGCGTGTCACCAGGTCTCGGGCAAGGGCTTCTCCAATCCCGGAGCTGGCACCGGTGATGACGTACACTTTATCCTGAAATGTTCGTGTGGGCATGTGGCAGGATCCTTTCACCGTGGGGCACCGTGAGGTATACGAAGGCTCGGCATTTGAAAGGGCAAGTCCGGTCTCAGGCGGAGCTCGGCTTGAGGCATCTTGTGTCTCCCGTTCAGACGATGCGACGAAGACGATTCTATTCGAGGGCAGGGAACATTAGCATGCCCTCCAACACCCGTCAATCGACGCACCGGCAGCGGACAGGGGGATGGGGGATGGGCGACGGGGGACGGGGGATGCGGCGACGGGGGATAGGGAGTACCCGGACGGCCACTCGTCGCTGCCAACGGAGGCATGGGACACATGACGACTGATCTACCCAACCAGCTCTCCGCAGGGAATAACTTTGTGCTCTACACCAGCCCCAGCACTTTGGCAGCAGCCGTCTTCGGGTCGCTGAAGAAGATCGGATCCACGTGCTCCATGATGTCGGCGCTCACGTCCAGGAAGTTCCGCTTGTTCTCGATGGGAATCAGCGCACGTTTTGCCCCGTTGTCTCGAGCCACCTGCAACGGCTCGGTGAGCGAACGCAGCGGCTTGATGTTTCCCTGCACACTCAGGTCTCCCAGGATCAACAGTGCCGGACTCACCGGCGTTTTTCGTAAGGCTGAATAACTCGCGACAAAAAAAGCCACCCCCAGCTCCGCTTCCACCCGATTTGCCAGCAGATCCATCACCTCGACGTGAATGTCCGAGACGTCCAGCTCCCGAGCGATGCCCAGCTCCGTCTTCTTCGTATGCAGGAAGCTGAAGGCCCGCTGCACAGACTCCTTCATCAGCCCTGCCACCCCACCCGCCAGCTTCAGCTTACCCGTGCCTCCAGAGACCGACACCTCCAGCCGGTAGAGTCCCACCGTCCCATCCGACGTCACCCCCGCCGTATAGACTGTCCCCGGTGCCAGCGGATCCGTTGAGATGAGATCCCGCCCTCCCTGCTCTGGCACCCCCACAAACTTCTCTTCACCCGTCTCCTTCAGCGTATAACTAAAAGAAGTATGATAATACTCAAAAGAGCCCATCTTCTTGAGCTGCTCCTTCACCCGCCGCCGTCCTTCGAGCGCCAGCTCCAGCAGCTCCGCCAGCTCCTCCTGCGTCACCTCCCCATGCGGATACAGAATCTTCATCAGGCCCGAGACCGTCTTACGCACCGCCTTGCGGTCCCGCGCATTTAAGTGCGACCCCAGCGAAAAATGCCGGTCGATGAGCTCCGTAAAGTTGTGCTTTCGCAGCTCCCGCAGCGCTTCCGCCAGATAGTCCACCACAAAACCATAGTGCTCCGTAAAGAACTCATTCCGCATCTTCGGAATCTCCCAGCCAGGGAGATAAAAATGCATACGGTCGATGAAGGCCATATCATCACGAATGATGTCCGGCATGGGCGCAAACAGATGACCCGTCTTGACCATGACATCAATCGGCTGGTTTGTATTGCCGAACATCGCAATGCTCGCATCACCCGAGACCGCCTCCTGGCCCCGCTGGAAAGTGCCGGACTCACAGAAGGTCTTCATCATCGTGATGACCTCCTTGGGCATTTTCTGAAGGTCGGCGACCTCATCAAATCCGACCATATCCCAGATCTGCACCATGCCCTTTTGACGACCCGTCATATGACCAAAGAGGTTGGCGACCGATGTTCCACCCGTCAGCAGCGCAGAATAAGGTGAGACCTCCTGCACCACATAACTCTTGCCCGTGCCGCGTGGACCCAGCTCCACCAAGTTGAAGTTACGCTCCGTCAAGGGAATCAGTCGCACCAGAAAGAGGAACTTCAGCCGTCGCGACATCTCACCCGGCTCATAGCCCATGCTTCGGATGATCAGGTCAAGCCACTCGTCCGTGGTAAACTCGGCCCGGACCCGGCGATACTCCACCAGATCGAAGGTCGCAATCTGGATCGGAGAGAGCTTGTCGATCCAGAACGGA